>JBFMFR010000052.1:0-50826 GCA_040752025.1 Chloroflexota bacterium
GCATCACTTCCAGCAGAAGCGGGAAATCGTCGATCCGTTCAGTGGTAATGTTCATCTCAGGGGTCATCCCCTGAGCTTATCAGGTAATTCGCTTTTTAGCCAGATTTTTCAGCGAATGGACAGTGATTAATTACATCATTCAATTCCAGGACCGGGCCTGTTTCAAGATTTAGCAGAAATACTAGCCCATAAATGTCTATTACGAAAGGAGTTCCTTCAGGTAAGTCATTGTATGCGACGCGCACTTGCGGATGTGGATTGCATTTAGTTTGAATTATCAGATTGTTTGGAAATCCCTTCCCTTTTAGAATGAAGTCGCGTGCCAAATCATACTTTTGATTACAAGCCTGCTCATGTCCTTGAGAAAGGGCAACTATCCCCAATGCGATCTTGTAAAGCGATCTACTTATCATTATGGGGTTGAACTTTTTCCCTTTCATCTGGATTGAGAAAGAATACCAGTCATCTCCCAAGTGCTTTTTGTTCTTTATTTGCCCTGTTTTATCTTTTGCTTTTATGTGGATATTTGTGGGGCTTGTTCGCTCCATAGTAATGTTTTGGAAATTGGCTTTGGGGAGTTTACCTTCTTTTGTATATGGCACAAATTGTACTTGCAACATTCCAACTGGCTCGAATTTGATAAGGGCATTATCTAGTCGCGCCAAGATTCCGTTATTGCATTTGTCGCATACATATCCCTTTGGCAATATCAATTCATCATTGCCCAGAGATTCGGGGAATATATGTTCTTCGGAAGAAAAAACGGCTATTTTTGTTAGACAGTATATGCACTGGGCTGTCTGTGGTGTGGCTGAACTATGCAAAGTTTGGTACCTTGCACTTTTTTCTACCTGAGAGATGATATCAAATAGAATATAAACAAGAGTATAACCTTCGAGAGTGTATTCGTGAAATTGATGCCAAAATAATGGCCCAACTATGGGTAAGTTTGCTAAACTCCTCAAATATTTCTGTGCATTTTCATTTTGGTTGAAATAATTACCATCTGAGAGAATCTGATAGATTTTCTCGGCCGTCATGTTTTCGCCGTTAATGTTGATACTTAGCCGCCCCGTATTTAGATTCTCAATAACCGATTCGATGTGTTTTACGGTTTCGACAGAAATTTCGTCTGCAAATTTTTCCTGCAAAAACATCCAAACTTTTCTGTAATATAGTGAATCTAATGGATTCAAAAAACGGCGCATCAAGACAACAAAGCGAACAGTATCTTCGTTGTCGGGAGATTTGTATTCTGCCTGCAAGTTAGTTCCATCGAATTTGACTTGCAGTTTGAAAGGGTCTTTGTCGGCTAACTTATCAACGACATCCCTGACTTTGTGATAGTGCCGTTTGAAATCACGAAACATGACTGTAAACACCATGGCTGTTGAAACACATCTGTATTCTTACATAAGAGAAAAGCGCCTATCGCTTATGTTAGCGGGTGGCGAGACAATCAAGACTTTTACGAGCTACGCGCCTTCGTTGGCTACAAACTCGTGATTGATGATTTTATTCTACTCCAAATTAGTAGACTTGTCATCCGAGCGGATCTCAACGCGGCCGGTCATGCTGCCGGGGCGGAGGTCGAGGGGGGTGGGGGCGAGGAGCAGGAGGATGGGGAAGGTGGCGGCGTCGCCGATGGAGGCGCCGGCCTCCCAGCCGATGCGCAGGACGGCAGCGGGCAGGGGCTGGTCGGGATAGGCTTTGAGGGTGACGAGGGCGGTTTGGCCGGGGGTGATGACGGCCAGGTCGCCCTCGCTCAGGTTGGTGGTGTGGAACTGCAGCCGGTTGGAGCGATGGGGCAAATGCGCGCCGGGGCGGCGATGACGACCAGGTAGGCCGGGTCGGGGTCGGTGAGGTAGCGTTCGGCGGCGGCGATGGTGAATAAGCTAAGGTTTATGCAGCTAACGGGAAGCAGCGTTTTCTATGGTAAGCTAAAAACCAGTTTCAGATAGTCAAGAATGAAGGTTTCGATGGGTGGTTGTAAGTTGTTCTCTGCCCGGAATAATTGCATGGCGTGTTCACCGCTGGCATAAATCTGCATGAAATAATGCTCTCCGGCAGCCGCCCGGCAGGTTTGAGCGCCGGTCTCATCATCCTCAGCGGCCAGACACCAGGCTGGTTTGTTCAGTTCCTCCATGGCTTCGACGGCTTCAGAGTAAGCCAGATCCAGCCAGTTGCCCGGCCCCAGCGATAAGGCGCCGATGCAGGCTTCGTTGCAGCCATCCACAGCGCCATCGGCGCCGATGCTGGCGCCGATGCCGGCTACACGAGATGAATCCACACCAGGCAGAGCCGCCGCAGTACGATAAGCAGCGCGGGCATCCAAGATGTGTTTATCCCGTTGGCTGCTGCCGCTGCTTTCCCCATAGCCGCGAAAATCGAAGGTGAAGACGGCAAAGGAAAGGCCCTCCTGCATGGGCGGGAAAGGATAGGGGGTATCGAAATATTTTTGGACTGGCGGGGCAGGGATTTGCGCGCCGCGATTTTGCAGCCATGCGGCCATACCCACATAGAGCCAATCGGTTTGATCGCCGCCCGCCCAGTGCATCAACACAACCACCGGGGCCGGGTTGACAGCCGCCGGATAGTAGTAACCGACCAGCTTGACGCCGTCATCAGCCTGGAATTCGATTCGCTGCGCCTCGGGCGGCAGAGGGGGCAAAGCAGGCAGAGGCGTCGAGGTAGGTTTGGCAGTTGGGGAGGGCGGCTGTGCGGTTTCGGTAGGCGTAGCGGTCTCTGTAGGGAGAACGCTGCCCGGGGTCAGGCTGGGCGGAACTGGAGACGACTCGATCTTTGTGGTCGGCGTCGCCGTGGGGGCTGCTTCCGGGCTGCATCCGGCCAGCAGCAGAGCAATAATCAAACCAATGCGTATGTAACGTAGGTGAGTCATGGTCGGTTTTTCCTTTTCTAAATCCAAGAACGAGAGAGGCGTTTACACACCGGCAGGTTTTCGCTGCTGGTATACGATAACAATCAGGATCAGCAAAACGATTACAAATGCCAGGCTTGCCTTAGAGCGCAGGGTTATTTTATCAACAAACATGAGTGGCATACGCATTTCAACCCTTACCCGACGATCAAATTACCATGTTCATCGGGATACATCAAACTGCCGTCTTTAATAAACTCAGGCAAGCGCCTTTTCACTAACTGAATTAATGGAGAAAAAGCGCCGGGCATACCTGCGAAAAAAAGACTCTGTGGGCGCGGCTATTCCTCCGAGCGAATCTCGACGCGGCCGGTCATGCCGGGGCGGAGGTCGAGGGGGGTGGGGGCGAGGAGCAGGAGGATGGGGAAGGTGGCGGCGTCGCCGATGGAGGCGCCGGCTTCCCAGCCAATGCGCAGGACGGTGGCGGGCAGGGGCTGGTCGGGATAGGCTTTGAGGGTGACGAGGGCGGTTTGGCCGGGGGTGATGACGGCCAGGTCGCGCTCGCTCAGGTTGGTGGTGTGGAACTGCAACTGGGCGGCGTCGAGCAGGACCAGGATGGGCGAGCCGGCGGCGACGCGGGCGCCGGGGGCGACGGCGATCCTGAGCACCGTGCCGTCAGAGGGGGCGATCAAGTGGATGCCGGCGGTGGCCTTTTCGAGGTCGTTTTGGGCGGAGGCGAGCTGGGCCTGGGCGTTGGCCAGCTCGGCCTGGGCCAGGGCCAATTCGTCCGGGGCGGGACCGGCGGCGTATCTGGCGTAATCGGCCAGGGCTTTGTCCAGCCTGGCCTGGGCGACCTGCACGTCGTACTCCAGGTTCAAGCGCCGGACGGCGGCGTCGTACTGCGCCTGGGCGTCATTGAGGGCTTGCAGCAGGCTGCGGCGGGTGGGGTTGTCGGCGGGGTAGTAGCGGTAGGGGTCGAAGGCGGCCAGGGCGGCGTCGAGCCCGGCCTTCATCTGTTTGAAGGCTTCGGTGGCGTCGAGGCCCTGCAAATAGAGGGGCATGTTGTAGTTTTCGAGCTGGTATTGGGCGTCGCGCAGGGCTTTGGCGTAGCTGGCGATCTCGCTCAGGGCGGTGGCGCGGGCGGCGCCGGCGTTGGCATCCAGGTTGGCCAGGGCCTGCTGGGCGCGCAGGACGGCCAGCTCGGCAGAGGCGACGGCGGACTGGTAGGAATCGAGGCCTTCGGCCTCTTCCAGGCGGGCGAGGATATCGCCTTTGCGCACCTGGTCGCCAGCCTGCACGTCGATGGAGAGCAGGTGGCCGCCGACCTGGAAGGCGAGGGGCAGCTCGGGTTGGGCGGCCTGGATCAGGCCATCGGCCAGGATGGTGAGGCCGGCCTGCTCCGGGGTGGGCGTGGGGGCAGCGGCGGCGGCGGGGGTGAGGGTGACGCCGGGCTGGATTTCGGGCGGGCGGGGGGAGCAAGCGGCGATGAAGATCAAGACGAGGAGCGGTAAAAGGCGGGGCTTTCTCATAGGTTTTATCCTGTGTGGAATGAATGACGCAGGGGCCCTGCGAAGCAAATGTCCTGCTTAGCTCATGCGCAAGATTTCGACGGCTTTGCGTTTGATGATGCGGCGAGCCGATAATACGGCGCCCAAGATGGCAGCCAGGATGACCATGATGACAATGAAGGGCATGACGGTGGTATCGAGGGCAAACCTTTGCGGGCGCTGGGCGATGGCGTTATCGGCCAGGGAGAAGAGGTAGGCCATGCTGGCGCCGGCCAGGATGCCGGCCAGGGCGGCGCTGAGGGTCATGGCGATGGCTTCCAGGCTGAGCATGCCGTTCAATTCCCAGTTGCGGGCCCCGACGGCTTTGAGCATGCCGATCTCCAGGCGGCGGGCGTAAATGCTGACGTAGATGACGGCAAAGACGCCGAAGACGGCGGTGACAAAGCTGATCAGGGTGAGCACCAGCAGGAAAACCTGCTCTTGCATGCGGTCGGCGCGGGCAAACTTCAGGCGCACCTCGGTCAGGCGGGTCCAGATGGGATAGTCGCGGCCGAAGGTTTCGTAGATGGCGCTTTGAACGGTTTCCGGGTCGGCGTCCGGGGTTAGACCGGCCAGGATGCGATCCAAAATCGGGTCGTCGGGAGGCGGCAGGGCCTGTTTGGGGTCGCTGGTGATGCGGCGGAAAGCTTCCAAAGAGATCAAGGCCGTGCCGCCGGATAGGGCCTGGGTGCGGATGCGTCCAATGCCATCAAAGCCGGGGACGCGGCGGGCGATGCCAACGACGGTCAGCTCTTCTTCGTGATCCAGGCCTTGGCCCTCGACTTTAATGCGGCCGCCGAGGGGGATGGCCAGGCCTTCGGCCATGCCCTGGCCGATGATCACGGCGGTGGGATCGGCGGCGATGCGGGTCAAGGCGTCGGGCCCACCGGCGACGAAGATGAGCATGTCGGTGTACAGAACCTGGTTGAGGTCAGCGGTGACGCCTAACAGGGTCACCTGCCCGTCGCGCATGCCGACTACATCGGAAACCCGGGCGCGGTAATCGTAGGAAAGCCCAACGGCCTGGTCGATGCCGGGCACGCGGCGCAGCTCCCGGCTGGCGAAGCTGGGGCGCAAGCGCGACAGGGCGGCGAACTCGGGCTGCTGCCAGCGGGAAGAACTGAGGATCTCGAGCGGCGCGCCCGAGCGCAGGCGCACGTCGGTCTCGATATTGGCGTTGCTGACGGCGCTTTGGGTGGCCAGGAAGCTGGGCAAGACGCCGCTGAAGAGGATCAAGAGGGAGATCAGGGTGTTGCGCTCGGCGCCGCGGCCGACGTTGCGCCTGGCAAAATAGACCAGGCGGGGGGCCAGCAGGCCGGCAGCCAGGAGGATGAGCTTTTCCAGGGGGCGGGTGAAAATGAAGAAAACGAAGACCAGGCCAACGACCATGAAGATCAGCGCGCCCAGGATGATGGTGGCCTGGACGGCGGGAATGCCGAAGCTGGAGGCCAGGTCCAGGCCGACCAGCATGACAACGACCAGCATCATGCCCAGGCCGATGATGAAGAGGCGGAGGTTGGGGCTGCGCTCGCGCAACTGCTCCAGGTCTTCGAGCTGGATGTTGTTGGCCACACCGGGGTTGATGGCATGGATGACTTTGGTTTTGGCGGCGTCCTGGGCGGGGCGGATGGCGCTGACGAGCAGCATCAGACAGGCCGAAAGGATGGTGGGCAGGATGGCGGTCAGGCTGACGACCGGATGGATGGTGGTGACCAGGCCTTCCTGGCTCATCTGGTACTCGATGAAGGGCAGGACGAGATAGGCGGTGACGATTTGCCCGAGAACGATGCCCAGGCTGACCCCGATGGCGCCGATGACAAAGACTTCGAAGATGACGATGCCGAACAACAACTGGCGCTGGCTGCCGAGGATGCGCAGGATGGCCATTTCGCGGCGCTGCTCCTGCACGTTGGTCATCACCAGGGTGTAAACCAGCAGGCCAACCACGCCGAGGGACATCAAGCCGTAGGTGGTGATGAGGGCCTGGACCGCCAGAAAGGCCTGGGCGGATTGGTCCAGGGCCTGGGCTTTGTCCAGGCGGTAGACATACTGGTCGCCCAGGGCAGCCTGGACGTTCACAGCGACCTCACGCACGCTCAGGGCGGCGTCTTCGGCGTTGCCGGCTTCGTACAAGGCCGGTTCGACCAGGGCGATCAATTCTTCTGCCCGCCCGGGCAGGCCGAGGAACTGCTGGGCGTCTTGGATATGGACGAGGATGCCATTGTCAACGCCGGCGCCGGCGACGCCGTTCTGGCGGACAATGGCGGCGACGGTGAAGCGCCCGACGGCGCGGCGCTGGCTGCTGCCAACCGCGGCGGCTTCACCTTTTTCACGGGTTTTGGGAAAGCTGTAGGAGACGTCGATGGGGTCGCCAACTTGCAGGTCCCCCAGGCTCAAGACGGTGGATTCCAGGACGGCGGCCTGCATGTCGCCCAACTGGTAAGTGCCCGATATAACTTCGATCTGGCCGATATTTTCGGCGGGATCGAGGGCGATCATGCGGGCGTCGCCGGAGGAAGCCCCGGCGGTCAGCTCGACTTCGCTGGAAAAGCGCGGGTAGACGGCGGTGATGCGTTCATCGGCCGCCAGGATGCGCTGGGCGGTTTCGTCGACGAGGATGAACTGCTCGGGGCTGGTGTCGGGGCGGCTCACAGCCAGGTCGTAGCGCCCGGTGGCGGAGGCGACCAGATCTACGTTAGAGCGGCGGATGGTTTCGACCGTGGCGCTCATGGCGATGATCAGGCCAGTGCTGACGATCAAGGAGAGCAGCATCAGGATGGTGCGCACCTTGCGCCGGCGGAAGTTCTTCAGGACGTATTTGAAGATCATACGCTGCCTGGTGTTCCCGAGGCGGGCGACTCCAGCTCGGGTGGAGGGCCCTCGCCGTCCCAGATCTTGCCATCGCGCATATGGATCAAGCGGCGGGAAAATTCGGCCATGCGCGGGTCGTGGGTGACGAAGATGATGGTCATGCCCTCTTGATTGAGGCTGGCCATCAGGCGCATGATGGCCAGGCCCGATTCACTGTCCAGGTCGCCGGTGACCTCATCGCCGATCAGGATGGGCGGGTTGTTGGCCAGGGCGCGGGCGATGGCGACGCGCTGCTGCTGTCCGCCAGAGAGCTCGCCGGGGTAATGGTGGGCGCGGTCGGCCAGGCTCACTTTTTCGAGCAGGCTGACGGCGCGCTGGCGGCGTTCCTTGCGGCTGGTTTTAGCCAACACCATGGGCGCTTCGACGTTTTCCTGGGCGGTGAAATTGGCCAAAAGGTTGTAATTCTGGAAGACAAACCCCATCTTTTGCAGGCGCAGGCGGGCCAACTGGTTTTCTGTCATGGAGACCAGGTTTTCGCCATCGATGACCACATGGCCGCGTCCGGGTTCATCCAGCCCGCCGATGATATTGAGCAGGGTGGTTTTGCCGGAGCCGCTGGGGCCCATCAGGCAGACGAAGTCGCCCTGTTCGATCTCCAGGGAAACGCCGCGCAGGGCCGGAACGGCTTCCTTGCCCATGAGATAGGATTTGTGGATGTTGTCGATTTGGATGAAGGGGTGGGTCATGTCTTAATTGTACCTTACTACTCTTCATTTTCCGGGTAAGAAAGCAGCACTGGAAAGGGTGCTCTCCAACATAAACAACGCCCCTCGGTGGATAATCCGAAGGGCGTTGTTTCTACATTTCATCCGGCGATAAATCTCGCCAGGTTCGATGCCTGATTTTCTCCAAATCCTGGCTGCTCCAGCCCATCACTTCGCGCAAGAATGTACCAGAAATCATCACTTTCAGCAACCGGCGCAACTGCACAGTTGTTTCATCCTGAGCCGTCAAATCCTTGTCTTCACTCACCAGGTAATCGACCCCGGCGTTGATGGCGGCCAGGGCTACTGGTACATCCGATGGGTCGCGCACCAGGTCGCTATGCTGAGCCACCTGATCTTGGTTTGGACCAGGGGCCAGTTCATGTGGACATATCTGTAAAAACGCATCAAACTGTGCGCTGTACGCTGAGAAGCGTTTCTGGAAGTGCAGGCGCGCCTGTTGGATTACGAATTCGCTCAACACCAGGCGAAAATCGCCACGAAGAGCGTGTTGCAGCACTTCATAAGGCCAACGCGGCCAGATGCTGCCTGCAATCAGGATATTTGCATCCACCATCACGCGCAGTTCAGGCCGGATTTGATCCATAGGCTGCATTGTATGCTTTGCGCTTGTCTTCTTCGAGCTCTGCCAGCAACTGCTCTTCGCTCAGACCCTGTCGTTCAGCTTCCTGGCCCAAAGCGCGCACCAGATCCCGATGCTTGGCCAAGGCGCGCAAGTGCATCAGTTCTTCATACTCCGGGTAAGAAAGCAACACTGCTACCGGATAACCATCGCGCTCGACCACCAGATGTTCAGCCTGGAGGGCCACGCGCTTGAGTACCTTGCCTGCGGCGCGGTGCAACTCAGAGGCATTGATTACCACTGTTTTCGCCATTTTCGCTACACTCCTGTCTTGATCGGGTTTGTGTACCGATACACACTGATACATACTCATACATATTAATGAGTATAGCAAAAGTGGAAGCAGTTGTCAAGAAAGCTTTTTCGAAATTTGACAACCGATTTTTCGGTAGATGATGGGTGCCCTACCTGTATGCGCAAGGGTGGTGAGCCCTGTTTTAGGCGTGAGGGTTTAGACCAGCAGGCCAAGCTGGCGGGCGCGCAGGGCGGCCTGGGTGCGGTCGTCGACGCCCAGTTTTTGCAGGATGCTGGTGACGTTGTTCTTGACGGTGCCTTCTGCCAGGCTGAGGCGATTGGCGATCTGGCGGTTGCTCAGTCCCTGGGCCAGCAGGCGCAGGATTTCCAACTCGCGGGCGGTGAGGGGCTCGGGCAGGCCCTCGCCAACCGGGCGGGCGGGGGGGATAACCCGGGCGAACTCGCTGAGCACTTTGCGGGCTACGGAGGGCTGGATCAGGGCGCCGCCGGAGGCCACGGTGCGGATGGCCTGGGCTAAATCGCTCCCGGAAACATCTTTGAGCAGGTAGCCCAAAGCGCCGGCGCGCAGACCCTCGAAGACATATTCATCGTCGTCAAAGGTGGTGAGGATGATGACGCGGGCCTGGGGCCAGCGCTGGCGCAAGCGCCAGGTGGCTTCGACGCCGTCGATGCCAGGCATGCGGATGTCCATCAAGACAACGTCGGGGGCGATGGTCTCGTAGGCGTGCAGGGCGGTTTCGCCGTCGCCGGCTTCACCGACAACGTCCAGGTCGGGCTCGAGTTCGAGCAGGATGCGCAGGCCCTCGCGCATCAGTTTTTGATCGTCGACGAGCAGGACGCGGATAGGATCACTCATGGGGCGCCTCGATGGAGGGGATGGGGATTTGGAAGAGCAGACGGGCGCCGCCGGAGGGGCCGGGTTCGAGGCGCAGGCTGCCGTCCAGTTGAGCGGCGCGTTCTTGCAGGCCACGCAGGCCAAAGCCGGCGGCCAGGTCGAAATCGCCGGGCAGGCCCACGCCATCGTCTGTAACGGACAGGGTGATCTGTCCATTAGCCTGGTCCAGGCGCAGGCGCGCCTGGCGGGCGTGGGCGTGGCGTTGAACGTTGGTGAGGCCTTCCTGGGCGGCGCGGTAGAGCGCCAGGCGCTGCGGGCCGGAGAGGCCGGGGAGGTCGGGTTGGATTTCCAGTTCAATGGTCAGGCCGGTGGACTCGGTGAAGCTGTGCGCCAGGCGGGTGAGGGCCAGGGGCAGGGGCAGGTCGGCTTCGAGAGGGGCGCGCAGGGTGGCGACGGCGCGGCGCAGCTCGGCCAGGGCTTCGCTGACCTGGCCGCGCACGGTGCTGGCCAGGGTGGCGGCGCGCTGCGGGTCGTTGGGAATGAGGCGCTGGGCGCCCTCGAGCTGCACGGCGGCCACGGTGAGACGATGGCCGAGGGTGTCGTGGAGCTCGCGGGCCAGGCGGTTGCGCTCTTCGGCAACGGCCAGGTTTTCGACCTGGTCGGCGTAGGCCTGCAACTGGGTGTGGGCGGCTTGCAGTTCTTCGAGCAGGGCCTGGGCTTTGCTGCGCTCGGCCTCGGCACGCGTGCGGGCATGGTAGATGGTTGCGAAGGAGAAGAAGCCGATGCTCAGAGCCACGGCTTCGACCAGGCCTTCTTGCCAGCCGAGACGGAGTATGTAAATCCCTAAAGTTGACAGGATCAGGGCGGCGACCCACAGGGCGCCGGTACGATCGGGAAACAGGATCACGGCGGTAACGCTGAAGGAGAAACCCAGCAGAACGGCTATGGGGTGAAGGAAGTTCAGAATCAGCACAACGAGCAGTTGAGCGGCAAGGTAGCGGGTATAGTGGCGCTGCGGCCAGAAATGATACAGGGCTCCCTGGATGGCGCACAGGGCCAGGGCCAGCCACCAGGGACCGCCCTGTTGATATAGATCGCCGACCGAGATGAGGGCGACGAAGGCCAGCACCAGGTACTGCGCCAGGTAGGAATAGTTCAACTGCTTGAAGTGCATAGGCTGACGATACCACGGGAGGGGTTTTCTATCAAGGGCGGGTCGGCTTGTTCGACTATCGGTATGGGGAGGGCGTAGTTCTGGTAGAGAGGGGTGCTCAGCCAGAAGGGACAGACCCGCCCCTACGGACCCATGGGGAGGTTTACGAACGCCGGGCGGGTATTTGCAGCAAGATGGCCAGGATCAGACCGCACAGGGCCAAGACGGCGCCGTTGGCGATGAAGGGTGCGTTGGTGCCGACGTTCTGGTAGAGCCAGCCGCCGAGGAGGGGGCCAAGGACAGCGCCCAGGCCGCCGGCCGTGGCGTACAGGCCGTAAGCGCGGCCGCGCTGGTCGCCGCCGGTCAGGTCGGCTACGAGGGCCTGTTCGGCCGGGTCGCCAGCGGCGTAGCACAGGGCCTGGAGGGCCCACAGGATGGCCAGGGCCGCCAGGCTGGTGAGGCCAGGGATCAGGAAGGAGGTGAGCGAGGCGGCAGCCAGGCCGAGCACCATCAGCGGCTTGCGCCCGAAGCGATCTGCCAGGCGGCCCAGGTGAGAGGGCAGCCAGGCCCAGACGAGGGCAGCGGGCAGGAAGGCGGTGGCCAGGTCGGTCACGTCTGCCGCGAGCCGGTCCTGCAAGAAGATCATCAGGACGGGCGAGACCATCGACCACGAGGCAGCGGTGACGACGGTAACGAGCATGAGCAGCAGCCAGGGGCGCGAGTGGGGGATGGGGGTGGAATTGGCGAGGTGCACCGACGGGTTGGTCTCTTTCAAGTCGCGCCAGGCTTTGAAGAGCGCAAACAGGGCGACGGCAGCGTATCCGATGAAGAGGATGGGCCAACTGGTTTCCAACTCGAGCGAGAAGAGGACCGAGAAGCCGATGAAGGTGCCCAGGATGCCTCCCTGGCTGCTGGCCTGGGTCACGCGGCCGAAGGCGCTGCCGCGGCTCTCGGCCCCGGCTACGTCGGCGGTGATGGCCTGGGCGGCCAGCCACATGCAGGCGGAGGCGAGGCCTTGCAGGGCGCGGGCGAGCAGGATGCCCCACACCTGGCTGGCGCTGGCGAAGGTGAACATGGTGAGGGCGTAACCGGCCAACCCGGCCAGGAAGAAGGGGCGGCGGCCGTAACGGTCCAGGGCTACGCCGGCCAGCGGTCGCAGCAGCACGGTCATCAGGGAGAAAACGCTGAAGAACAGGCCGATCTGGATGGCATCGGCGCCGATGCGGCGGCCGTAGATGGGCAAGACGAAGTCAAGGATGCCGAATGGCAGGGCGATCCAGAAGATCGAGTGCTGGACAACGCCGAGGGCGAGCGGGCCGGCAGCGGGCGCGGCGCGGAGTTCTTGCGAGGTGGTAGTGGTCATTGGGTGTCTCCTGAAAGGTTTTTGGAACTTGCTTTCAGGATACACCCGGAGTGGTCACGACTGCCAGTGCCGGAGGTCACGGGCAGGGGTCATGGTTTTGGGGAGAGAGCGATGGGCAGGCTATTTGCGGGCGATGACCATCAGGGCGACGTCGTCTTGGAGCGAGTCGTTGCTGAAGCGCTGGACTTCGGAGAGCAGGGTCTCCTGGATGTGGGCGGCCGGGCGGCCGTGCAGGGTGCGGGAAAGCTGGCGCAGGCGCTCGTCGCCGAAGAAGCGCCCGCGCGGGTCCTGGGCCTCGGTGATGCCGTCGGTGTAGAGGATGAGCAGGTCGCCGGGGGAGAAGCGCACCAATTTCTGGCCCCAATGAGCCTCGGCGCTGACGCCCAGGGCCATGCCGGTGGGGCGCAGGGGCTCGACGGGCTGGCCTTTCTTGCAGGATACGAGCAGGGGCGGGTTGTGACCGGCGTTGACGTAGCGCAGGCGGCCGGTGTCGGTCTCCAGCACGCCGTAGAAGGCGGTGACGAACATGTCGCCGCGCGAGTCGGAGAGCAGGCGGTCGTTGACGGTGCTGACTGCCAGGGCGGGCAGGGTAGGGTATTGGGTGAAGTAGGTGCGCATGAGGGTGCTGCACAGGGCCATGAAGAGGGCGGCGCCCATGCCTTTATCGGTGACGTCGGCGATGACGATGCCCCAGTTGTTGTTGGCCAGGGGAATGAAGTCGAAGAAATCGCCGGAGGTCTCGCGGGCCGGCTCCAAATGAGCGGCGATGTCCCAGCCGCGCAGGCGAGGCGGTTGGGCGGGGAGCAGGTCGGCCTGGATCTTGCCAGCGGCGGCCAGCTCCTGGGCCAGGTCGGGACGCCCGGAAGCAAGCTCTACGCCTTCTTCGCCGGCCGGCTGGGTGCCGGTGTGGGGCGCGCCGGCGCCCTGGGGAAAGAGGCGCAGGATGGCCTGGTGCAGATCGTTGGCGGAGATGGTTTTGGTCAGGTAGCCTGAAGCGCCGACCTCCTGGGCGATTTGGGCCAAGTCTTTGCGGGAACCATCGTCCAGCAAAATGACTTTGATATCTGGCCAGCGCTGGCGGATGGCGCGGGTGACGGCCTGGCCATCCTGGCGCGGCATGTGCAGATCAACGATGGCCAGGTCGGGCTCGATCAGCTCACAGAGTTCGATGGCTTCAGGGCCATCCTGGGCCTCGCCGACCAGTTGAAGCTCATCGAACAGGGTCAGGAAGGCCTGCAAGCCAGCGCGGATGAGCGGCTTGCCATCGGCCACCATGACCCGGATGGGATGGGGAGTGTGCATGGGCGATCCTTGTGGAATTTCTGCCAATCTTTTCGGCGTTATCAAGCTAAGATCGGGATTTCTGTGTTATAGTTTGAACGCAAGCAATTGTACATGAAAACTGATGAGTTCGATAGTGTTCAAAGCGGGGGTGCTGTCTTTTCAGGAGGTGGTGGATGTGTGCGGAAGCTTTCATCAACTGGCTGTTACAGGCGCAGACGCCTTCGATTCGATATTTGACTCATCGCCACCTGATGGACCAGCCAGAAAGCATGCTCGATGTGCAGGCTGTGCGAGCGGCGATGACGGCGGTAGGTCCGGTCCCTGAGATCCTGGCGCAGCAAACCAAGACGGGAGCCTGGGCGAGGGAGCACAGTTATTATACGCCCAAGTACACCAGCACACATTGGAGCATGCTGCTGCTTTCTGAATTGGCCGTTGATCCTCAGGATGCACGCCTGCGCAAGGGGGCGCTGTTCATGCTGGGGGATACCTGGGAGGAATTGCAGAAACACCTGGAGAGCGGCGCTCACGGGCTGACCTGCTTCTGGGCCAATTTGCTGCGCTACACGCTGTACTGCGGGCTGGCGGACGATCCACGCCGAGGGCTGGTGGTGGAAACCCTGGTACACGATGCCCTGCAAGCAGAATGGCGCTGCATCCACAACTATGAATACCCGTGCGCCTGGGGGGCAGCGCGGGCGCTGTGGGCGCTGGCAGCGCTGCCCGAAGAACGAAGCAACGAGCAGGTTGAGGCGGCGATCCGCAGCGCGCTGGCGTTTTTGTTGGAGGATTACCATTTGCAACTGGTGGATTACCCGGTGCCGGAGCGGGCCAAGACTCACCCGATGTGGGGGCGTTTGAACTTCCCACTGTTCTACCAGGCGGACATCTTGCTGGTGCTGCGCGCCCTGGCCGAGTTGAACGCGCTGGACCATCCCGGGGCAGGGCCGGCGTTGGACTGGCTGCAAGCGCAGCGAACGGTGAACGGCCGCTGGCGAGGGGCCAGCCCGTACCGGGGGCGGACCTGGCCAGGCCTGGGGGGAAGTGAAGAGACCGACCGCTGGGTTTCGCTGCAGGCAGCGCTGATCCTGAAGCACGCAGGCGTTACGGTTTAACTGGGTGGGAGCGCAGGCCCCACCAAGTGCGCAAGAAGAGCAGAGCGAAGAAGAGAAATACCGCTGTGGCGGCCCGGTGTGGCGTGATCCCGGCGGGGGAAACATCGAAAGTCGAGACCCAGATGAGGCCTTGAGAGTCGAAGGCCAGGTCCTGCACGGTGGAGGCCGCCAGGTCGCCGGCCTGGGCGGTGAAGCGCTGCAGAATGCCGCTGGAGGGCGCGTAGCGCACTAAACCTTGCGCTCCGCCGGCCCAGATCTGCCCGGCGGGGTCGATTCTCAGGAGGGTGGTTTCCAGGCCTGGGATGACAATCTGCCATTGTGTGCGGTCGTAACGCAGCACGC
Source organism: Chloroflexota bacterium (assembly GCA_040752025.1). GTDB lineage: Bacteria > Chloroflexota > Anaerolineae > Anaerolineales > UBA4823 > JBFMFR01. The sequence continues at coordinate 14,991 of JBFMFR010000052.1, forward strand.
CGGAAGCACTACCCACCCAGATGTTCCCGTATCGATCTTCCAGGATGGCTTTGACCTGCGCTGCGCCGGGCCAGCCGGGCAGGGAGGCAAAGCTACGCCATTGGGCGCCGTCCCAATAGCTGCCGCCATCTTCTGTGCCAACCCACAGCTCGCCGTCCGTACCTTCGAAGAGGGCCAGGACAGCGGCCTGCAATCCATTCCCTTCTATGGGAGTGAAATCTTGCTCATCGAAAAAGGAAAGCCCGGCCCGGGTACCGAGCAACAGACGGCCTTGCTGGTCGATGAGCAGGGCGTGGATACCATCGGAGGGCAAAGAACTGTTTTCCGTGGAGAAAGTTTCCCAGGAAGGTTGACCCTCGGGCTGGTTGGAGGGCAGGCGGAAAACGCCCGCACCGTTCGTGGCTAACCAGATATCGCCGGCCGGGTCCGACACACAGTCCGTGAAGATCAAGGGCGAGCTGCTTGCGATCAAGCTGCTGCGCTCCCCGCTTTTGGCCTGGGATCCGGCGAAATCCAGGAAATCTACGCCTGTGTTGGAGACAACGAGGCGGCCTAACTGATCCAGGCGAGCCAGCCAGAGCTGGCCGGAGGAGTCTTCCAGCATGCAGGGGGAGGAAACCATCTTCAGGGCGCGTAGGGACTGTGTTTCATAAGGCATGGCGTAAGCCTGCCAACTGGCCCCAGTTTGCAGCAGCGCCAGACCAGGGGCGTGAACCGCCCACAGGCGCGAGCGGCTATCCTGGAAGAAGTGAAAGTTTACCTGCCGGCCGAGGGGGATGTTGGATGGATCGAAGCGCTGCCAGGCAGCGCCGTCGTAATAACTGAGACCTCCCCGCAGGGATGCCAGGGGGTAGTTGGTGAAGGTCAGGGCGCCGGCCAGCAAGGCTACACCTAGCAGTGTGACCAGGCGCCAGGCCAGTTGGCTGCGCCGGCGAGTAGCCTGGGCGAGGACCCGGAAAGCGATGCCTGCCGCCGGGCCAGCCAGGAGGTAAAGAATCGAACGTGACCAGAGGGGCAACGCCTGCAAGAACGAGGGCGCCATTGGGGTGGTCTCCCACCAGGCGCAGGTAAACCCGGCAGCCGCCAGAAGGAATGCTGGCGCCAATACCAGCAAGGGCTGGCGCAATGGCGCCCGGCGGGGGGTTACGAGCAATGCCAGCAGGGTGCCCAGCGTAAACAACCAGGGAGGCGGAATGTGGCTGGCGGCAAGGATGCCCAGGAGCAGGCCGCTCAGCACAGCCAGGAGGCGAAGCCCGGTAACTCCTGGCTGCTGGCCGAGGCGCGCCAACCCGAGGCAAAGATCCTGCCAGGTTTCTAGGAACCAGCCGCGCTGGCGCCAGCGCCCCAGGATAGAGCTAAGCAGGACCATGCAAGCCAGGCACATCCCGAAGACGAGGTTGGTAGATGTGAATAAGAGTAAAAACAATTCCTGGATCGAGGCGCTCAACTGGGGAATATCCGCGGGTTGAAGCGCGGCGATCTTCTCCAGAGGGGGAATAACGAGTAAAGCCAGGCCCTGGGCGAAAGCCAGGGTTTGCAGCCCGATCGAGGCGACTAGCAAGGCGCTAAAAAGCCCGGCTCCTGCGCCATCAAAGCGCATGGGCGGCAGGTCTGCGGCCGGCTGGCCTTGATAGATGGTCAGCCGCCAGCCGCTGGCCAGCATCTCCAGGCCCAGGATACCTTGAAGAAATTGGACCCAGGTAAGATAGGTGGCCGAAGAAGGTTGGAGGAGGATGACCATCAGAATGGCAATCAGCCCAAACAGCATGGCTTGCATGCCAGCAAAACGCGCCGCCCGCCCGCCAAGCGCAGAGTTGCGCAACCAGCCTAAAACAAGCAACTGCAAGGCCAGGAGCAACAGGCCGGGCTGAATCATGCCTAAAAGCAGGTTCTGTTGGATGCCTAAGGGCGGTTCTACGCCAAAGGCATCCAATATATTTTGGATGGCTGGATCGAATAAGGCCAGTACGGCGATATTCAGCATGGCAACCAGCAGCAGGCCGGGGGCGCTGACCAACAGTATTTCAAGCGGCCAGGAGGTGGGCTGGGGAGGGCCGGCTTCGACCGGGGTGAGCAGGCCGGTCAGAGCGCTAACCAGGGCGCCTATCAGTACGCAAGCCCACAGGCCCAGGATGATGGCTGGCAGCGAGGCGCTGGCGATGCTGGACAGGGCATATATCCACTGCGCCTGGCTGTTCTCGGCTGGCGAAAGCCCTAACCGAAAGAAGGGTGAAGCGGAGATGATGTTGACCAGGATCGAGCCCTGCCAGGCGAAGAACAAGCTGCCGGCGACAGCGCCGCTGCCGGCCCCTACCAGCGCCCGGTCGCGCTTCCCGGCTGGACGCACCCAGGCAACTGCCAATGGGCCGAGGCCTAACAGCACCAGGCAGGCCGATGCTCCCAGAAGCGCCAGGGGGAGCGAGCCGAAGGGCGCCGGGATGGCACCCGGCAAGGAGGCGGCCAGGACCCAGACGGAAAGTGGAACCTTGAGCAGGATGTGCAGAAGCACACCAGCCACCAGGCCGACCAGCACGAGGCGCAATAAAGGCGAAGGACGCGAGCGGCAGGCGGTGAGCAGGGCATAGCACAGGCAGATGACCAGGAAGGGCCATTCAGCCCGCGGGGTGAGAAAGCTGTTCGAAAAATTTATGGAAGGCAGCAGGCCAAGGGTGGGGTCCAGCAAGACCGGCAGGGCCACGGAAACCAGGAAGAACACGAATGCCAGCCCTAATCCCAGCCAATCCTGGGCGTGCAGGGGGCCGTCACGACAGACGAACCAGTGGTAGGCAGCAGCCAGGATGGCAATGGGCAGGATCGACCAGGAGAGGAACTGCGGCAGATTCCAGAGCAGGTCGACGATAGCCAGGGCCAGCGCCAGCCAGAGCAGGAACACGCCTTTCTCGCCGCGCGGATCGCCCAGGTAACGCTCGCTGAAGCTCAGTTGAGATTCTTCTTCCTCTTTGGGTGATTGCGGGTTGGAGCGGTGGTAACGCCTTTCCATAATCGCGCCGATCAGCAAAAAGAGCAGCGCGCCAGATCCCAGGCAGCAGGCCAGGATGGGGAAAAGTTCCTGGAAGGAAGAGTCCTGCATGGCTGGATTATAACTGTAAAAGCTTCAGGCAGGCTTCATTTCATCCCCAGGATGCGCTGCACTCCGACCAGCAGCAGCAAGGTCGCGCCCCAGGTGGTATAACCAGCGGCGATGATGGGGAGCAGCTTCCAGCCGGCGCGAGAGGCCAGCCAGACGGCGAGGGTGAAGGCCACGGTGGGCCAGATGCCGGTCGCCAGGCCGCGGGTGAACTGCTCGACGGCCAGTTTTTCGCCCTGGGTGGAGGAGTAGACGATCCACAGGGAGAGGGGGATGGTGACGGGCATGGTGGCGGTGACAGCGGCGACCAGCTTGCTTTGTTTTTCCAGCACGGCGATCAGAATGATCACGGCGACGGAGATGGCGACGGGGAAGATTTCGGTCAGTTTCATGTGCGCTCCTTGGGCATTTTTTCATCTGTTTGGCGGATATTACAGACAGGCGAGGACCATGATGGGATTTTACAACCTGCTTACAATCTGGTAAAGCGGCGTTCACCTGGGGGCGCGAGAATGAGGATGTTCGATCAAAGTTCTGCTGCACGGAGGTGCAAAATGGTACGCGGATTACCGATGATGATCGCTCCTCGCCCCGTAGTACGCCGGGCGGCACGGCGGCGCGTTTGGCGCGGACCGGTGCGGCGCTGGCGCAGGCCGTGCTGCCTGACCCTGGCACTGCCCCTGGTCTTGCTGCTGGTTTTGCTCGTGGTAGTATTGTAAGCGGGATTGGCGCAAAGATGGGGGACTTCATGCGCTCCCTGGGCTTTGTGTGCTAAACTAAAGCCAGGAGGCAGGCATGAATTTCCAGTCTTACGCATACGGTACGAATCACTGGCTGCTAGAGCCAGATCTCAAGCTGATTCTACAGGGCTATTGGGAAGATTTCTCCCAGCACGAAAGTGAACTGGAGCAGTTCGGCGAACTGGCAGGCGGGCGAGCCTACGAAATTGCCGATTGGGTCGACCGCAGCGCGGCGCCGGAACTGGTGATGCACAACCTGGACGGGCAGCGGGTCGACCGGGCGCGCCTGGACCCGGCTCACGCGGCTTTGCTGCAGGAGCTGGCGGCGATCAACCGCCCGCCTTACCAGGGCGGTTCGTGGCTGCAGCACTTCGCACTGGGATATTTGCTGGCCGACCCCGGTCTATATTGCACGCTGATTGTCACTAACCAGACAGCCTACGCGATCTATAAGTATGCCCCGGAGCACAAGGATTGGCTGGAGAAGCTGCTCTCGGGCCAGGCCTGGGGGGCAACCTGGATGACCGAGACGCAGAGTGGCAGCGACCTGGGTGCCAACCGGACCCGGGCGGTGCAAGAAGACGGTCGGTGGCGGCTGTACGGGGAGGATAAGTATTTCGCCAGCAACGCCGGGATCGCTGACCTGGCGGTGGCCACGGCGCGCCCGCAGGGGGCGGCCGCTGGGCCGAAGGGGCTGGCACTGTTCCTGGTGCCGCGCCTGGACGAACAGGGGCAGCTCAATTACACGGTGCGGCGCTTCAAGCGCAAGAGCGCCACGCGGGCAGTGCCCAGCGGCGAGGTGGAGATGGATGGCAGCCTGGCTTACCTGGTGGGCGAGGCGGAACTGGGCATCTATTACACGCTGGAAACGCTGACGGTCTCACGATTGGCCAACGCGGTGGGGGCGATGGGGCTGGCGCGCAAAGCGCACCTGGAAACCCTGCTACGCTGCCGGGCGCGGGCAGCCTTCGGCAAACCGCTGCGCGAGCACCCGCTAGTGCGCTACGACCTGACGGACCTGGCGGTGCGCACGGCGGGCGGGGCGGCACTGGCTTTCCGCGCCATCCAGGCCTTCGACCAGGCCTGGAACGAGCGCCCGCCCTACAGCAGCGCGTATCACTACGCGCGCTTCTTATCCCACCTGGCCAAGAACCGCACGGCGGAGCACGCGGCCAGCGCCACGCTGCTGGCAATGGAGCTTTTCGGCGGGGTGGGCTTTTTGGAAGACTTCGCGGTCTCACGCCTGCACCGCGAGGCACTGGTCATGGCGATTTGGGAGGGGACGAGCAACATCCAGGCCTTGGATATGCTGGAAGCGATGCAGAAGAAGGGGGCGCACGAGCCGTTCCTGGATGAATTCCTGCCGCAACTGGAGCGGGTGAAGACGCAGCCAGCGAAACTGGCCAGCGCGCAAATCCAGGAGACGCTGGGTGAGCTGAGCGCACAAGGACCAGAACAGGCGCAGTGGCGCGCCAAGCAGGCCTTGAGGCGCCTGGCTGACTGCGCACAGGTGGGGCTGCTGTACGAGCTGGCGGAGCGCGGCGGAGAACGCTATGCAAAGCTGGCGGAATTGTACGCAGCGCGCTTCCTGCAGGGCGAGGCTTACCTGGATTGGGCGCTGGAAGACCTGGAAGTGTGGTGGCCTCTGGCAGTGTAGAACGCCGGACTGGAGGCAGGTTTGATTAACGAGGCCTCCCGCAGGCGGGGGATGAACCCGGCGCGCTGCGGGAGGCAGGGTCAGGAGGGGCAAGACAGCAGGGCAGCCCGGGCAGGCTACGCCTGCGGCTCTTCAGGGATAATGAGCATGAGCACCAGGTAGATCAGGGGGGTGATGGGGTAGAAGAAGGTGATCCCGACTACGATCAGGCGGACAACGGTGGGGTCCATGCCCAGGTACTGGCCCAGGCCGCCGCACAGGCCGCTGATCATGCGCTCACTACGGGAACGATAGAGACGTTTGACTTCAGTCGACATGTTACATTCTCCTTGTGTTGTTTCGATCTGTAATGATATACGCAGGCCGGGTGGAATAGTTGCAGGCAGCGTGGAGCGCCTGCGGCGGAGGCACCGAGGCATGATTCATGACGCAGGTTGGCAGCAAAAGGGGATATAATTCTATCCCTGGATATTGTTATGGTACGTAAGGTTTCAGATCATCTCAAGGCCCAACTGGATACACTGCCAACCAAGCCCGGGTGCTACATCATGAAGGATAGCAGCGGGAAGGTGATTTACGTGGGCAAAGCGATCAATTTGCGCAACCGGGTGCGTTCGTATTTCCACGCCAGCGCGCAACACGATCTCAAGACCAACCAACTGGTGGGGCGGATCGCGAATATCGAATGGATCGTGGTGGGCTCCGAACTGGAGGCCTTGATCCTGGAGATGAACCTGATCAAGAAGCACCGCCCGCAGTTCAACGTGCGCCTGAAGGATGATAAGCGTTACCCTTATGTCAAGGTACATTGGGGCGATGCTTTCCCCAAGGTGACGGTGACGCGCCAGATGGTGCAGGACGGCTCGCGTTATTTCGGGCCTTACACCAGCGTGTGGGCGGTGCACCAGACGCTGGACGTGCTGCGGCGGATTTTCCCCTATCTAACCTGCGACCGGGAGATCACCGGGCAGGATGAGCGCGCCTGCCTGTATTACGATATCAAGCTGTGCAGCGCGCCGTGTATCGGGGCCGCCAACCAGGTGCAGTACCGTCAGATGATCGAGGATTTGTGCCAGTTCTTGCAGGGACGCACGGAGCCGATCGTGGCGCGGCTGCGAACGGAGATGGAACAGGCGGCGGAAGAACTGCAGTTCGAGCGGGCGGCGGCACGGCGCGACCAGATCCGGGCGATCGACAGCGTGGTGGAGCGCCAGAAGGTGATTTCGAGCGATTACATCGACTCAGACGTGCTGGCCCTGGCGCGGGCGGATGGGGATGCCTGCGTGCAGGTCTTCTTCATCCGGGGCGGCAAGTTGATCGGGCGGGATTATTTCTTGCTGGAGGGGGCAGCGGAAGACAGTGACGCGGCGGTGATGACTGAGTTCCTCAAGCAGTTCTACAACCAGGCCTCGAGCGTGCCGGCGCAGGTGCTGCTGCCGCAGGAGGTGGAGGAGGCGCAGATCATCCGCCAATGGCTGAGCCAGAAGCGCGGGGACGAGTGCGTGGAGATCCTGGTGCCGCGCCAGGGAAAGCAGCATGAGTTGATCGAGATGGCAGCGGAGAACGCAGCGGAGACGCTGCGGGCGCTGCAGGCTCAATGGCAGGCTGACCAGCACCGCCAGGAGCAAGCCCTGGCCGAGCTGCGCGAAGCTCTGGGATTGGCCAAACCACTCGGCCGGATCGAGTGCTATGATATTTCCAACACGCAAGGCACGGCAGCGGTGGGCAGCATGGTGGTTTTCGAGCAAGGTGTGCCCAAGAAAAGCCTGTACCGGCATTTCAATATCCGCTCTGTCAGGGGCCCGGATGACTTTGCCAGTATGGAGGAAGTGCTCACCCGGCGGATGAACCGCTGGCAGGCGGCCCAGGAGGCCGATCAGACGCCTGGTAAGAAGCTGGACCCGGCGTTCGCGCTGCTGCCGGATTTGTTGATCGTGGATGGCGGTAAGGGACAGCTCAGCAGGGCGGTGGCGGTTTTGGAACGCTTTGGACTGCTGGGCGAGGTGCCGGTAGCGGGCCTGGCAAAACAGAACGAGGAGTTGTTCGTGCCGGGGCGAGCGCAATCGATCCTGCTGCCGCGCCAGTCGCAAGGTTTATACCTGGTGCAGCGTGTGCGCGACGAGGCGCATCGCTTTGCGATCACTTCGCACCGCAGGCTGCGCACCAAGCAGGGGTTGGCCTCGCGGCTGGAGATTGTGCCAGGGATTGGGCCGGCGCGGCGCAAGCTGCTGCTCAACCATTTCGGCTCTATCGAGGATATCCAGGATGCAAGCATTGAAGAACTGACGGCAGTGCCGGGGATTACACCAGCCCTGGCGCAGTCGATCAAAGCTGGCCTGGAGTGATCCGAGGACAGGTATTATTCAGGAGTGTTGACCGTATGGCTAAGAAAAAAACGCCCTCGCAACGCGAGGTACGCGCTTTGCGCGCCCAACAACTCGTGTTCGTGTTGATTGGGCTGATCGTAATACTCTCGATGTTGATTTCACTGGTGCGCTGAAGCAGCGGGGCCTTGATGGAGGCCTTCGGCCCTGGCCTTTAGCTGCTGCTTAGCAGCGTCTCGATAGCACGATTGAAGCCTTGAATGGTGAAGGGTTTTTGCAACCAGTGAACCTGGCCTTTTTCCAGTAAGGCCTGGTTGTCTTCATCTACTGGGTGACCGGTGATCATGAGCATCTTGATGCCGGGCTGGCGCTTTTGCAGGACCTGGAATAAAGCCAGCCCTCCCATTTGAGGCATGACCAGGTCGCTAATTACCATGACAATGGATGACTGGTGACTCTCAAAGAGCTTCAGGGCTTCGGCACCATTGCTGGCGATCAGGGTAGTATAGTTGTAAACCTCTAACAATGCTTGCAAGGCGACGCGTGTGGCTTCGTCATCCTCGGCGACCAGCACCATTTGCCCTTGACCACGGAGCGGCCTTTCCGGATCGGGTTCTTTGTGTTCTTCTGTGGCGGTGGGCAAAGCGGGCAAGTATATTATGAAGGTGGTGCCCTGGCCAGACTGAGAAAATACGTCGATATGGCCAGCGTGTTGTTTGACAATACCATAAACCTGGGCCAGGCCCAAGCCAGTTCCTTGGCCAATGGGTTTGGTAGTGAAGAAGGGCTCGAAGAGGTGATCCTTGACTTCGGGTGTGATGCCAACACCGCTGTCGTGAACGATGATGCGAACCCAGTCGCCGGGGATCATCTCGGGCGATGGGGGCGTCTGGCCGGATTCTAGTTTCAGGCAGCTCAGCTCGAAATGCAAGACGCCGCCTTCGGGCATGGCATCACGGGCATTTACGGCCAGGTTCATGAAGACCTGCTGCAAGCGAGTCGGGTCGCCTTCCACCCAATAATTGCCGGGCTCGTAAGAGAGTTCCAGGCGGATGGTCTCTGGCAAGATACGCACCAGCATCTTATCCAATTCCTTTACCAGGGGCAGCAGATCGAGATGGCTTTGTTCCATGACGGACTTGCGGCTGAAGTCCAGAATCTGGCGGATCAGGCTGGATGCGCGCTGCACTTGCTGCTGGATGATGGCTAATTTTTCCTGGCTGTTAGCAGAGATGGTCTGGTCGTAGCGCAGCAAGTCTGTGTACACCAGAATGGCAGCCATGATGTTGTTGAAGTCGTGAGCGATCCCGGCAGCCAATTGCCCCACGGTTGCCAGGCGCTCCTGGATCTGGATGCGGGCCAGGTTCTCGCGTTCCTGGGTGATGTCGTTCAGCATCAGGATCCACGAGTGCGGCTCGCCAGCAGGGGAGATGCCGGCGGGGCGAATTTGAGTGGCAATGATGCAGTTGGGTTGGCCTTCCAGAACGATCTCTACCGGCAGCGGCTCATCCTGCCGGGCGACGAATTCTTGCAGGGTATGGGGACCCAATTGTTTCAGGCGGTTATCGCTGTGGTCGATTTCGGCATTCATCTGGGATAGAATGGCCTGCCCGACAGGATTGGAAACCAGGATGCGAAAGTCGGGATCCAGCAGGAGCACACCAACTGGCAGGTGTTCTACCAGGCTTTCTAGCTGTCTTTGCTGGGCAGTCAGCAGGGCAGACAGGCGCTGCATGGCAGCAGAAGCCTGGTTGGCGAAGGTGGTGAGTAAATGTTCCTGGGCTGTGCTGAATGCGTTTGTCCCTTCACTGGCGATGGCTAAAACTCCGACAATTTGTTGATCGAGCAGGACCGGCGCCTGAATCAGGGATTGGAGCTGGTGGATTCCTGGTTGGTTGGGTTCGAAATCGGGCATATAAGCCAGGTTCTCCTGGCGGGGTAAGGAGGTGTGCGACGCCTGATCCAGCACCCTGACGCATAAGGCGCGCAGGTCTGGAAGGACGTTGGCAGCCAGAGGGCGGCTGATGTCAATGGATAGCTGGTGGAAATTTTCCAGCCTCAGATAGCCGAGAACTACCTCACAGTGAATTGCCATGCGGAGATGGTCGAGAAGCAGTTCTAGCAAATCTTCATAAGAAAGTGAATAGCCGATCTCCTGGCTGAGCTTATACAGTTCGGTCAATTCGGCAGTGCGTTGGGCTACGGTCAGTTCCAACTCCTGAGCATGATTCCGCACCTGTTCATACAGGGATGCGTTTTCCAACGCCACGGAAATCTGCCCGGCCAATACTTCCAGCAGGTCGCGATCCTGAGGGGTCAACAGATCCGAGCGGTCGCTTTCGATGCAGATTATGCCAACTACGAGTGTATCCTGAAAAATGGGCACGGCTAATTCTGCGACCGTGTCGGGCGTGTCGACGCAGTAATCCGGGTCGGAGGCGACATCGTTGACGAGAGCAGCCTGGGCTGTGCGAGCGACGCGCCCGATGATGCCCCGGGAAAGCGGCAAAGTCTGCTGTTGGGGAGGCAGACCATGACAAGCTTTGAGCACCATGTGCCCTGCTTCAATCAGGTAGATAGAGATCTGGTTATAGCCCAACCTGAGGCGTAACTGGTTGACAACCTCGTCGAGCAAGGCTTGCACGCCGAGACGCTGGTTGAAGGTCTGCGTCAGGCTTTGGATCAGGGTGAGTTCCGCCAGGCGGCGTTGAACCTGCTGGTAGCGATGGGCGTTGCTCAGGGCTAAGGCAACTTCCTGGGTGATGGCTTTTAACAGAAATACATGTTCTTCGGAGAAGGCGTTGGGTATATCATGGAGCACTGAGAGCACGCCCAGCAAATTCTCGCCCGCTATAATCGGGGCGCTCAGAGCTGAGCGAACGTTTTCGTCGATGCCGGCGGCGAAGAACCAACGATGGTCTTCTACGACTTCGGCCACGTTGGCTGCCTGACGGTGTTGGGCAACCCAACCGGCCAGACCTTTGCCAAGGCTTAATTTCAGCAAGACATCAGCCTGAAGGGGGGATAAGGTGGTGTCTCCTGCAGTGGCGCGCAACTCCAGACGTTCACTTTCGGGATCGTAAAGAAAAGCCTCGCAGATCAGGCTACCTAAGACCTGGTTGGTGAGAGTGGCTGTTCGCCTCAGGATTTCGCCGGAATCGAGGCTGCTGGATAGCTCCCGGCTAATATCGTAAAGCAGGCCCATGTGGCGGCGTTCGGTGGCGGCCTGATTATATAGGTTGGCATTCTCGATGGCAATGGAGGCCTGGTCACCGAGAAGACGCAAAACGCGCAATTCAGAATCGGGAATGCGGTGTGGGCGTGAAAAGGAGACGTTCATGACGCCGATCACGCGCGGTCCGATTCTTAGGGGTAAGCCAACGATAGCACCTTGCCATTCGGAGGGGGCGTTGGCAAACATAGGATGAGTGCGCATATCGGGAACTACGATCATTTCGCCCTGGCGAGCTACGGTGTAAGTCAAGCCGTTCTGCCTGGGCTCGGACCATGGGCGGCCAGAAGAGCCATCACCCCATAAGGCCGCACCGAAGGTCAGCCTGGATTCAACATCGTCGTACAGGAAAATGTGGCCATTTTGCGCTCCTGGAAGTAAATCCATGATCTTGCGCAAGATACTATCGAGCACCTGGGGCAATTCCAGGCTGGCGGTCAGGCTGATGCTGGCCTGGCGCAGGATCTCTAATTCAGCGACGCGCTTGCGCTCTGCCTCAAACAGGCGGGCATTGGCTATAGCGATGGCAGCCTGATTGGCAAAGGCCATCACGGTTTCACCAGTGGCTTTGTCATAAGCATGGGGGGTGTTGCAATCCAGGTTCAGGCTGCCAATGAAAGCACCTTTGACCAGCAGCGGCGCACCAACCCAGGAGCGAATATGCTCTGTGCCCGGGATAATCTGCCAGTGGTCGCTGGCATACGTATCAGGGATCACCCGGACTTTGTGCTCTGACCACTTGCTTTTCAGCATGTAGTCGCTTGCCTCGCTGACGATCTGTCTGGTTCGTTCGATATCTGTAAAGCCAGCCCCGGCTGCCAGGTATGTGCGGTTGTCTTCATCCAATAAATGGATCGAAACGCTGTCGTACTGTACGACGCGCTTGAGCAGCTCCAAGATATTTTGTAACACCTCATCCAGACTTAGCTGGGAAGTGAGCAAAGCGCTGACTTCCTGCAAGGTGCGGGCCAGGACGAGCTGGTCATTTTCGGCTTTGAACAGGCGAGCGGTATGGATGGCGATGGCAGCCTGGTTGGCAAAGCCCAAAGCCAGGGCAGCATCGTGGTCCGAGTAGGCGGCGTATTGACTGCTATCGCAGGTGAGGTGGCCGATAACCTGATTCTGCACGATCATGGGGATGCCCATCCAACCGCGAATGTGTTCTGTAGCGCCCCACCTATTAAAACGCGGATCAACCTGGGCATCTTTAAGTATTAGAGGCTGCCTGGATCGCTGAACTTCCTGGAACAGGATGTCTTCCGCGGGGAAGAGGTGTCCCAATACATTTTCTGGCCTGGCAAGACCGCGGGCGGCCTTGCCAAGTAAGTGTTTTCCTTCCAACAGGAAAACGGTGGCGCTTTCGTATTTAACAACTTCCTCCAGGCGGGTGAGGATGTTATCCAACAATTCGTCCAGGTTCAGGGTGGAGGTCAGGGCAGCAGTGGCCTGACGCAGCATTTCAGCTTCGCGCCGCCGCTGTCGCTCGCTATCCAGGAGGCGGGCATTTTCGATAATCGCCGCGGCTTGGGCGGCGAAAAGTGTGAGCAACTCCAATTCTTCGGAGGAAAAGTTGCGCTCAGAGCTGAAATCTAAGACATGGATGACACCAGTGACCTGCCCCTGCCAGATTACCGGAGCACTGATCAGGGCGCGGAAAGGCTGGTCTTCATCGTAAACTGCGGCGCGCCCGGACCAGGTACGGTAGTCGTTGATGATGACTGGCTCGCCGGTTTGGGCTACCTTACCGGCTGCACCCTCACCATATTTGAGTACGACTCCAACGTAATCCCGCGGGGTATTGTAGCTGACTGCACAAGTCACTTCCCGCCGTTCGGGATCGCAAAGGTAGAAACCGCCGCCGGCGCAACGCAACAGACGTGCGGCTTGCTGGACAATGGTTTGTAACAGAGCCTGCAGATCCTGTTGGCTGGCTATCTGCGATGAGATGGCATGCAAAACGGAAAGCTCATCTGCGCGGTGGCGCAAGTCTTCCTTGACACCCAACAAGGTATCCTCAGTCCGGCGGCGCCTGCTGATATCATGAACGTAGGTGACGATGCGCGGCTGCGAACCAATCTGGATGAGGCGCGTGCTGACTTCTACTGGAAACAAACTGCCGTCTTTACGCTTGTTGAGCGCCTCGATGAGGATGCCGCCTTTCATCAGTTCTTCGGCGATTAGCGCGGGCAGGTGAGGAACCAAATCTTCGGGGACCAGGTCGGCGACTTGCAAGGCGCGAAATTCTTCTTTGGAGTAGCCATAGATTTCACAGGCGGCGGGATTGCAGTCGAGGATTTGCCCATCCAGGGTCTCCAGAAAGATGGCGTCGATACAGGCTTCGGCCAGGCCTTGATATTGATTGCGGACTTGCTGCACATCGGTGAATAAGCGGACATTTTCCAGGGCCACGCATACATGGCGGGAGAAGATTTCGATGATCGGGATGTCCGCGGCTCCCAATTGAGGCGAGCTGAGGCAGAGCGCGCCCCGGTTTATCTGCTCATTGCCCAAGCGGGTGCAAATGGCGGGCATGCTTCGCAGGGTTTGAAGCAAACCGGTCAGTTCATCCCGGGCAGGGCCCTGAGAGGAGACTGTTAGCAAGTGTTCGATCAGAGAGGCGGCATCGCCCAGGAAAATGGCTGGCTGTGCCTGGATCACCTGCCTGAGCGAGCCAGCCTGCTCCAAGGGAACCCAGATGATCTTTTCTGGGATCTGATCCTCTGAACCAGATCGAGGCTGCCCGGCCAGGCTGATGTGGATTTCGAGCTGGCTGGCGTTTTCATTGAGCAAAGCCACCAGGCCAAAAAGCTGGTTGGCATCTAGCTGCGCGTAGAGTGTTTGCAAAACTGCATCCAGGGTGTGTGCGCCGCACTGCAACGTAGCAGTCAGGTGAAACAGATTCTGAACGAGGTGAAGATTCGGCTCTGGATCATTTGTGCCCCCGGTCGAAATTTGAAAACCCTTTTTTGTCATGATTACCTCTGGTTTACATTTACAACCGGTAGTCCAGATCAGACATGCTCAGAAATGGCGTAGCATGATGGTTGCAAAGGTAGAATGCACCGACAAGAGCCGTTCGCGGCGGAGAACTACCCGAGCGAGGCAGCCGGCCTGATCAGTTAAATTGTACTGCATGGATTCCATTTGGGCAACAGCGACCGCGTTATTGAGAGGTGATGCCGGGTATCCATTGTATAAAAGGCTTGGGAGAGAAGGGTATGCTATAATCGCTCTCAGGCCAACTCACGGCATGAGTTGGCGGTGATGTCGAGTGTATCTTTGTGCTGGAGGCTGTATGCTGGTAAATTTTTATGCTACCTTGCGCCAGGTAGTGGGGGGGAAAAGTGTGAATTTCGAACTGCCTGCCGGTACAACGGTCAGACAGCTACTAGATGAAATGCTGCGGCGTTACCCGGCGCTGCGCCCCGAACTTTTGGACGAGCATGGTAATCTGTACGCGCATGTGCACATTTTTGTGAACGGGCGCGATACTCCCTTCCTGGAGAACGCTATGGACACAGAGCTCATGGAGGAGGATACCATCGGCGTTTTCCCGGCAGTGGGCGGGGGTTAGCCGGGATCTCTCTAACTCATTTTGAACACCAGATGGGCCGGGTTGGGGGTGTTTGTTTCTTTTTCGCCGTAAGGCATGATGCCCAGGGTGATGAGACGATCTCCTTTGACCAATTTCAGGCGAGAAAAGCCCAGGTCGGTGGGGCTGGGGAAAGGCGCGTATTCCTCGACCGTCCAGCCGTAATTGGGTGACTCGCGCAGGTAGAAAGCCTGCAGGGCATCGATGCTGCTGGCTCCGCGATAAGCGCGCCAGCTTTGTGGATCGGGGATATCATCGATCACGCTTTTTGGGGGGACGGGCTGGTAACCCGGCGGCAGCGGAAGACCATCCTCGTTTGTCAGAACGCCAGCCACTTCCGGGGGGAAGCGCAGGCTGGAGATGACCTGGGTAGCCAGGGGCTCGAAGCTGGAGCGCTCTTCTTTCATATGTAAAACGACAAAGTGGAGCACGATGAGATTGCGCTCCAGGATGCCGGTCCATAAGCGGCGGTTATCTTTCTTGGGAAGAACGATTTCTGCTTCTATGCCGCTGGCCCCACCCATGCGCCAGGGAGCAGAGCCTACCTGCTTGGCTCCCAACCAGCTTGCCAGCATACCAATGTGGCGGTTCCAAAGCGGTTGTATGGGTTGGTGGGCGCAGTTCCATTCGGCGCGCACCAGGATTTGTCCGGAGTCTGGACCAACGTAATCGGGAGCCAGGGCCTGCGAGGTGATAGCGAAGGCTTCTACGCCGTCCTGGGTGTGGTGCGACCAGTGGTCAGGATAAGTGAACTCGTAGCCCCAAAGTACGTGTTGAAAAACGGCCATAAAACCAAACCCTGTGTAAAGAGATGCTTCGAGAGAAAGGTTAAATCAATCCCGGGCATAGCAGCCGGCCAGAACTCGACCTGGAGAGGCTATACCCGGGATGGTGAACGATTTACTTGTGATCAACAAGGCGTCCGGTCAAGCGGCTGGAGCGCTCTGCGGGATGATCAGCCTTCATGAACCCAGGCGTATACCGAATCGAGCTGGTCATCGGTGATGGTCCAGACCTCATTGTGAGGCGGCAGCTTCTCGTAGCGCATGAACTCCGGCGGGCGATCGTCTTCAGCGGTAAAGCCGGCGCGCTCGTTGAACATGCGCTCCATCTTGAGGATTTCCTTGCCAATCGGGACAACATCGCCGCCGGTGACATTCATGCCGGTGACGCCGGCAACCGACTCGGCCATGCCTTCCCAGCCCTTGGCGATATCCAGGATGGGGAAGGCGATGAACAGGCAGTAGCCGGTGCTGTCGATGAAGGCGGTGGCAGCCTGGAAGGTCAGGGATAGCTCAGCTTTGCCTTCGTTCGAAAGCGGGTCGAGCTTGCCGCTGACGCCGGCGATTTCGGGGGCGATGGTGTAGCCAGCGGTGTGGTCGGCGCCCATGGGGGTGGTGGCGTAGGTGACGCCAATGCCCTTGACGGCGCGCGGCTCGTAAGCGGGCATAGACTGGCCCTTGACGGTAGGAACACGGTGGACGCCGAAGGCTTTGGCCGTGGCTTCAACGCCCTGGCCGATGATGCGGCCCAAGGGAGTGCCCTTCTTGACCTCGGCCAGGAGGTTCATGGCACCTTCACCATCACCGAACTGGATCACGCCAGCTTCCATAGCAATGGCGATGGTGTTGCCGGCTTCGATGGTGTCCAGGCCGACATCATTGCACTCGCGGGTCATGCGGGCGATCCAGTCCAGGTCATCCACGCCGCAGTTGGCGCCCAGGGCCCAGGCGGTTTCGTATTCAACGCAGGAAACCAGGGCTGCGCCGGACTCGTCGGGGTAGATGTTGGAGCACTTGATGATGCAGCCGGGGTGGCAGCCGTGGCCGGTGGTGCCTTCGCCCTTGCCGTCTTTGCAGCGCGCTTCGACCACCTCTGCGATGGCCTCGCCTGAGATCTTGGCAGCGCCTTCGAACTGGCCGGCGCTAAAGTTGCGGGTGGGCAGGCCGCCGGCCTCGTTCAGAATGTTGACCAGGATGGCGGTGCCGAAGGAGTTCAGGCCACCGTCCTTCTTGGTCAGAGCGTGCTCCTGGATGGACTCGGTCAGCTTGCGGCGACCCTGCTTGAAGAGATCCTGGTTGGCGATCTCGACGCCCGGCCCGCCTTTGTCGTCTACGATCATGGCCTTGACGCCGCGGGCGCCCAAAACTGCACCCAGTCCGCCGCGCCCGGCGTAACGGCCTGGCTTGTTCTCCGGATCGTTGACAGAGATGCCAGCGTTGGAGAGCTTCATCTCGCCAGCGGGTCCAACCCCGATGACGGCTGTATCGGGATGCTTTTCCCAGAGGATCTCGTCGACTTCGTACATGCCCTTGCCCATCAACGGGGCAGCATCTTCGAACTTGACGCCATCCTTGGTGATGATCAGGGTGTACCACTTATCTTTGGCAGGCTGGCCTTCCAAGATGATGGCGTGCAGCCCCAGCTTGGCAATTTTCTGGCTAGAGAGGCCACCGGCATTCGATTCTTTGATACCACCGGTCAGCGGGCTTTTACCACCAAAAGACGTGCGTCCGCTGCTGGGGGCGGCAGGTGTGCCTGAGACCCAACCTGGTGCGATGACCAGTTTGTTGTTGGGGCCGAGAGGATGGCACATCGGATCCACCTCGTCGCAGACGATGGCCGAGGTGAGCCCGCGGCCGGCCCAGCGCGCCCATTTCTCGGGCACGGCTTCGTAGGTGGCTTTCAGGTCGGTCATGTTGATGCGTAAGATTTTCTTTGGCATATGTTTTTCTCCTTGGATAGACTAACTACCTTGTGGTGTCTGATTTCTACTGGAGTATTTATCGGCCCGGGCGTTTATTCCGGGTCTTGCTTCAGGTGGCTGTACGAATGATGCATGGCGCCGTGGACTTGCAGGGCTGCTTTCAGTTCTTCGGAAATGACTACCCCATCTCGATATTGATATGGCCAGATGCGATCAACAGAGAAAATGCCTACATGGTCGCCATCGTGGAGAAGCTGCCCATTGCCGGTCGAAAGGCCGGGTACATCGCACAGCACGGCGTTTATGAACAGGTAACCTCTTTCTTCCTCAGGAATTTCTAAATGTTTGAGTAAATCTGCTTTACAGGCGCCCTCAGGGAGTTCAATGTTTGCCACAGCAACGTGCCGGCCTCCCCGATATTTCGCCAGTGAACCGTATAGGGCAACGTGGATTCGGATAACTTGCAAAAGCACCTCGCTTTCCATGGGTATGATGGTGTCATTGGGAAGTGCAGTCTAATATATAGTAGCATCGAGTGTGAGCCAGTGCAACTTTAAGTAAAAACTTAAATTACCCCTTAGGGTTTTATCGACTGTATAATGACGGTATTATTGATTTCACGAAGCGAGTAAAAAGAGATGGCTTTAGACCGTTTTGGACGTAATATACATTACCTGCGTATCAGCCTGACCGACCACTGCAATTTGCGCTGTGTGTACTGCATGCCGGAGGAAATGAGTTTTATGCCGACGGCTGAACTGATGCAGGATGATGAAATCATTCAACTGGTGCGCCTGTTCACCCGCCTGGGATTCGACAAGTTCCGCCTGACAGGCGGTGAGCCAACGGTGCGGGCGCACATCGTGGGCCTGGTGGATGAAATTGCGCACACCCCGGGTGTGCGCTCGTTATCGATGACTACAAATGGGATACTCTTTGCCCGGCTGGCGGAGCCGCTGGCAAAGGCGGGTTTGCAGCGGGTCAACTTCAGCCTAGATACACTCGACCCACAGCGTTTCAAGCAACTGACGCGTTGGGGAAACCTGGAAAACGTATGGGAGGGTATCCGGGCAGCAGAGGCCGCCGGGCTGACGCCGATCAAGATCAACTCGGTGATGGTGCGGGATTATACCGAAGAGGACGCGATCGCCCTGGCCCAACTGACGCTGGATTACCCCTGGCAGGTACGCTTCATCGAGATGATGCCTTTTGCCGGGGCGACGGATTTCCAGCAGGTGCAGGGCATCCAGGCGAGCGAAATCCAGGCGCGCCTGGATGCGGCTCTTGGACCGTTGGAGATGGTGAACGGCGGTAAGCTGGATGGGGAAGCGCGCCTGTTCCGACTGCCCAAGAGCCGTGGAACGGTGGGCTTCATCTCTACGGTTTCGCAGCCCTTCTGCGCAAGCTGCACGCGGGCGCGCCTGACGGCAGATGGGCGGCTACGGCTGTGCCTGCTGCGCGAAAAAGAGGTCGATCTGCTGGCACCGCTGCGGGCGGGCGCATCCCTGGATGACCTGCGGAACCTGATCCTGGAAGGCATCTGGGATAAGCCCTGGGGGCACCAACTGGCGCAGGGCGAGGTGCCGCTCAACCGCACGATGAGCCAGATCGGCGGTTGAGGCAGTGAGGGCGCTTACAAGGGGGTAAATCTAGTTTAGGAACTGGATAAACGTTCCAGTTTCATGCTGATCTCGCGCCACTGGATCTTGGAGACGCCGAGTTTCTGGCGGATTTTATTGTGATCCATGCCGGACTGCCAGTCGTTGAGGGCGCAAGTCCAGCGGCACATGTCGAAGGACAGGTGCTTCTCCAGGCCGGCTTCTTCGCCCAGATCTTCGAGCAAATATTCCAGGCGGCGCGGCGACCAGGGGAAGAGACGCTCGCCTAGCTCATACTGGGCGCTGTATTCCTGATAGGCCTGTATCCAGGAATCGGGCAAAGCGATTTTGCGCTCTTTGTAGCGATTCTGTGGGCTGGCGTAGCGAACAAAGAGCAGCGGCCCGGCTTCGGCTTGCAAGTCAACGTGGTTGGGGCTGAGCGCCAGGCATTCGCCTTTTTTGATGCCTGTGGCCAGGAGCAAGGCCAGCAGGGCATACGAACGGGCGTCGGGCCTGGCGGCGCGGCGGTGCTGTTCGGCGGCATCCAGCACGGCCTGGGTTTCCTGGGAGGTGAGCACGGTGGGCAGCGGGCTGATGACAGACTTTTGCGGCACTT
The DNA here is from genome assembly GCA_040752025.1 of Chloroflexota bacterium. Classification (GTDB taxonomy): domain Bacteria; phylum Chloroflexota; class Anaerolineae; order Anaerolineales; family UBA4823; genus JBFMFR01. Next base: position 34,545 of record JBFMFR010000052.1, read on the forward strand.
TTTCGGCAGGGTCGATCAACACAACCCCGTTCTGGTGCAACCAGCGAAAGAAAGCTTTGATGGAAGTGATGCGACGGGCGAGGGTCTTCGGGCTACAGGGTACGCCGCGCCCGGCTTGCAACCAATCCAGGAAATTGTTGATATCAAATGTAGTGATGCTGCCCAGGGTACGATCAGCAGGGAGATAGGAAGCCAGCAGGCGCATGTCGGCGATAAAGGCTTTGATGGTGTGGGGGGAAGCGCCCTGGTCGTCCAGGTAGTAGCGCCAGGCTTTGATAGTGGGGATGAGCAGATTTTGGGCGGTGATGTGGACGGGGATGGGAGCCTCTTCGGCATTGGCAGGTGACATGTCCAACCTCCTGAACTGCGGATAGCTTTTTCGTATAGTCTAAGTCTAGCGCATGTGCTTGAATCTGTCAATGCACAAAGTTTTTATGCACCAGGTTTTGGTACGTAAAGGGTATAATTGCGGACGCGGCGATCGGCGACCGCGGCGGTCGCAGACCACTGCCTATCCATAATAACTGGATTGCCCGGCGCAAGCGGCAATTCAAGACAGATGCATAGAAGGAGGCAACTGATGAAAATTGTACAGGCTGTATTGTTGGTTTTGATCCTGGCGTCTTTGAGCGCTTGCAATTCTGCGACGGCTACGCCGACACAAGCACCATCCGGGTATCCTGGCCCGGGCGCACAGCCCACGGCGCCAGCGGTGTTGCAAAACCCGGAGGTGCTGTATCCTGATCTAACAGATGGCAGTGAGGTATCCTGGAGTCAGGCGGCGGGGATGATCTTGAACGGTGAAGTGGCCAAAGTGACGCAATCTCAGGATCTCAAGGTAACGCTGAGCCTCAAAGACGGGCGCACCCTGCTTACCACCGAGGCGCAGATCGACCAGGTGCTGAGGGTGGTCGAGATGTGCGGCGATAAGTGCAAGGGGATTGAGACCGCGACCGAATAAAGCCTGCAGTTTGAGGGGGTTAGCTGGTGGGTAGATTGCCCTGCAAGCCCAACTCAGGGGCGATGCGACGCATGGCCTGGATAACGTTATCGACGTGCTCCCACAAGGGCACGTCGAATTCTTCTGCCGCTTTGGCGATCTCTTCGCGGTTGGCCCCGGCGGCAAAAGAACGATCTTTCCATTTCTTCTTAACGGAAGAGGCCTCCAGGTCGAGCAGGGAGCGGGAAGGGCGCACCAGGGCTACCGCAGTGACCAGGCCGGTGATTTCATCGCAGGCGTACAGGGCTTTTTCCATCAGAGACTGGCGAGGCACGCCGGTGTGGTCGGCGTGGCTCAGGACGGCGCGCACAATCTCTTCGGGCACGTCGCGCTGGCGCAGGATGGGCGCGCCAGCCTGAGGGTGCTCTTCGAGGGTAGGGTGGATTTCCCAATCGAAATCGTGCAGCAGGCCAGTCGCGCCCCAGGTCTCGACATCCTGGCCGAGCTTCTCGGCGTAGAAGCGCATGGCGGCTTCTACTGCCAGCATGTGGCGCACCAGGTTCTCGTTCTGGATGTATTCGTGCACGATGGCGAGGGCTTCGGATCGGTTCATTGTGCCTCCAAAGGGAAGATGGGTTCGGGTTTGCCCATGACGGGCAAAGGGCGGGTGATGTGCACCTCCCACAAGGCTACCAGGGTGGCAGGCACTTCACGGAGATTCCAGTAGAGCAGCGAGGCTTTGCGGTAGACGCGGCGGGTGGCGGGAACGCCGCTGGCGGGCAGGCCTAGCTGGTTGCAAAGGTACAGGGCGCGCGGCAGGTGGAAACCCTGCGTGACCAGGATGGCCTGTTCGACGCCGAAGATGTGCAGGGCGCGGTAACAGGTGTCGTAGGTGCGTCGGCCGGCGTAGTCGAGCACGATGGCATCGTCAGGAATGCCTAATTGCAAGGCGTAGGCGCGCATGGCAGCGGGTTCGTTGTAATTTACGAAGCGGTTATCACCGCTCATGAGGAGTTTCTCGACTTTGCCGGACAGGTACAGGTCGGCAGCAGTCTCGACACGGTCGCGCAGCACCGGCGTGGGGCTGCCATCCCGCCAAAGGCCAGCGCCGAAAACGATGGCGACGCGAGCGGGCGGCACCTGGGCCTGTGTGTAGAGCTGGCTGTGCGTGCGCCAGAGGATAAACAGGCGCGATAGGGTCAATGTAAGCGGTACAAGCAGTGCAACCAACAACAATAAACGGAATATCATCTTTCCTATAAACCTCAACATAGGCCGATTTTACCACTGACTGCCTCTTGCCTGTAGCCCCGCAAGAGGTTACAATCCCTAGACTTATGGAGACAGAATCGGATTACCAGGCTGCCCTGGAATACTTGTATAGCTTTGTGGATTTTAGCCTGACGCGCGGTTTCCGCTTCTCACCCGACCAGTTCGAACTGGGCCGGATGCGGGATTTCATGGCGCATCTGGGACATCCGGACCAGGCTTACCCGATCCTGCACGTGGCAGGCACCAAGGGCAAAGGCTCGGTGGCGGCGTTGTGCGCCAGCGCTTTGCGCGCCGCCGGGTACCGGGTGGGGCTGTATACCTCGCCACACCTGATGGATTACGCTGAACGCATCCAGTTGGACGGGAGCGCCATCCCACACCAGGAATTGGTGGCGTTGGTGGAAGAAATCAGACCCTACCTGGATGCGGGCACACGACTGACGACTTTCGAGATCACCACGGCGCTGGCCTTCCTGTATTTCGCCCGCCAGGGCGCGACAGCAGTGGTGGCAGAGGTGGGCCTGGGGGGAAGATTGGACGCGACCAACGTGGTCATGCCGCGCGTGGCGGTGATCACTTCAATATCCTATGATCATGTGAACGTGTTGGGGCACACGCTGGCAGAAATCGCCAGCGAAAAAGCGGGAATTATCAAGCCAGGCGTGCCTGTGGTGGTTGCGCCTCAGAAAGAGGAGGCGCGCCTGGTCATCGAAAGGGCGGCGGCAGAACAGGCGGCTCCACTGATCCGGGTGGGGCAAGATGTGCTGTTCACGCTGGTGAGCCATACGCTGGACGGGCAGATGCTGCTGGCCTGGCGACCGGAAGAACAGGCGCAGGTGGAGGCTTACCTGGAAGGCAGGGGGCCGGCGGGATGGGAGCCGGTGAGCCTGACGATCCCGCTGCTGGGCCACCACCAGGTGGAAAACGCGGCGACAGCTTACGCGGCGCTGCAGACAGCGCACCAGCAGGGGCTAGAGCTGGGCGAGGCTGCTATTCGCGCCGGTTTTGCCCAGGTAAGCTGGCCGGGACGCTTCGAAGTGCTGCGGCGCGAGCCGCCGGTGGTGATCGACTCGGCGCACAACCGCGATTCGGCCCTGAAGTTGCGCCTGGCGCTGGATGATTATTACCCGGGGCGAGCGGTGGTGCTGGTGTTCGGCGCTTCGGAGGACAAGGATGTGGAAGGGATGTTCGCCGAACTGATGCCGCGCGTACAACAGGTGATCGCTACTCGCTCCTATCACCCGCGGGCGATGGAACCGGAACTGCTGGTCGAACTGGCACAGCGATACGGCAAGCCTGCCAGGGTGGTTGGGGCGGTCGAAGATGCACTGGTAGAGGCAATACAGCAGGCGGGGCAGGAAGCGCTGGTGCTGGCGACGGGCAGCCTGTTTGTGGCTGCCGGGGTGCGCGAGACCTGGTACAATGGCTGTTTAGATCTTGAAGCAGGTAAAACTGCGGTTTAGCGATAAACCGGGGAGTTATGGATGAAAAATCATGATTGGTATTATCGGGACGATGATGAGGATTTTGGGGATGCACTGCATCGCAGAACGGAGGAGCTTTACGGCGTTCCGGATGCGGTGATCGACGCAGATGGGCTGATCGAATGTCCGGTCCTGCCGCTGCGCGACATGGTGGTCTTTCCACGCATGATCTCGCCGATCTTCGTTTCGCAGGAAGCGGCGATGCTGGCTGTAGAGGAAGCGCAACTGAACGACCAGACCGTAATCGCGCTGGTGCAGCAAGATGCGGACGAGGAAGAACCGGGGATACACGATTTCTATCCAATCGGCGTGGAGATGGCAGTTGGGCGCCTGTTGAGCATGCCGGATAACTCGAGTTCGGCGCTGGTTCAAGGCCGCCGCCGCGTGGAGGTGGTGGAGTTCGTGCAGGAAGAGCCCTTCTTGCTCGTACGGGCGCGCCCGATCTACGAAACGGTGGAAGTGGACCGCCAGACGGACGCGACCATGCGCACCGCCTTGGAAATGTTCCAGAAGTGCGTGCAGCTTGACCGCAGCATGCCGGAGGAAGCTTATCTGTATGCGATGAACATCGAGGACCCAGGCTGGCTGGCGGATATGATTGTGACGGCGATTGCGCCGCCGCTGTCGACGCGCCAGGACTTGCTCAACACGCTTGACCCGCTGGAACGGCTCAAAATGGTGGTCACGTTGTTGGCGAAGGAAGCTGACGTGCTCGAACTGGAGGACGAGATCCATTCACGCGCCCAGAGCGAGGTGGACCGCACGCAGCGCGAGTTCTACCTGCGAGAGCAAATGAAGGTGATCCAGTCCGAACTGGGCGAAGGCGATCCCTGGGCCAGGGAGCTGTACGAGCTGCAAACGCGGGTCGAGTCAGCGGGGCTGCCCGAGGAAGTGCAGGTGCGGGCGCTCAAAGAGGTAGAACGCCTGGGACAGATGCCGCCGATGTCGCCCGAGGTGGGCATCATCCGCACCTATGTGGAATGGATCCTGGAGCTGCCGTGGGCAACGGTGACGGAAGACAACCTGGATGTGCGCCATGCGGGCGAAATCCTGGAAAACGACCATTATGGCCTGCCCAAGGCCAAGGAGCGCATCCTGGAGTACATCGCGGTGCGCAGCCTGAACCCCAAGCGCCTGCGCCAGCCGATCCTGTGCTTCGTGGGCGCGCCTGGCACGGGCAAGACTTCTTTAGGGCGATCGATCGCCGAAGCATTAGGGCGCAAGTTCGTGCGCCTGTCACTGGGTGGGGTGCGCGACGAGGCGGAAATCCGCGGCCACCGGCGCACCTACATCGGGGCGCTGCCCGGGCGTATCTTGCAGACCATGCGCCGGGCAGGCTCGATCAACCCGTTGTTCATGCTGGACGAGATCGATAAGCTGGGACAGGATTTCCGCGGCGACCCGGCCTCGGCGCTGCTGGAAGTGCTCGACCCGGAGCAGAATTTCGCTTTTTCGGATCATTACCTGGAACTGCCGTTCGATCTATCCAAAGTGATGTTCATTACGACAGCAAATTCGATCGGGACGATCCCGCCAGCCCTGCTGGACCGGATGGAATTGATCGAGTTCCCCGGTTATATCGAAGAGGAAAAACTGGAAATCGCCCGGCGCTTCCTGCTGCCCAGGCAGTTGGACGAGAACGGCTTGCAAACTGGCGAGCTGCGCCTGGCGGATCAGACGGTGCAGCGCATGATCCGCGAGTACACTTACGAAGCGGGCGTGCGCAACCTGGAGCGCGAGATCGGGCGGGTGTGCCGCAAGGTGGCGCGCCTGAAAGCTGAAGGCAAACGCTTCCCATCTTACGTCGCGCCGGACGCACTGGAGCGCTTCCTGGGGCCGCCGCAGTTCTTCGACCTGGAGGCCGAGCGCCAAAATGAGGTGGGCGTGGCTACGGCAGTGGCCTGGACGGAGAACGGCGGCGAGATCATGCCGGTGGAAGTGCTGTTGATCGAAGGCAAGGGCAACCTGCAAATCACGGGCCAGATCGGGAACGTGATGCAGGAATCGGCCCAGGCGGCGCTGTCTTTCCTGAAATCCAGGGCGCGGCAGTTCGAGATCGACCCGGTGGTGTTCGAGGAGATTGACATCCACATCCACATCCCGGAGGGAGCGATCCCCAAGGACGGCCCCAGCGCGGGCATTACCATCTGCACGGCGTTGGTCTCGGCCTTCACCGGGCGAGAGGTCAAACGCGAGGTGGGCATGACCGGGGAAATCACGCTGCGCGGGCGGGTGCTGCCGGTGGGCGGCGTGCGCGAGAAAGTGCTGGCGGCGCACCGGGCAGGCCTGAAGACGGTGATCCTGCCCAAGCGCAACCTGAAAGACCTGGTGGATGTGCCCAAGCGCGCCCGCAGCGAAATGAACCTCGTGCCAGTGGAGCACGTGGACCAGGTGCTGGAAATAGCCCTGGTGGCGTTAGCACCCAAGCCGCGCTCACTGCGGGCGCGGCGCAGCACGGCGAAGAGCGAAGAGGGACGAGCGACCAGCCAGGAGGAACACAGCTCCCGGACTGGAGAGGCGCAGTCCATCCAACCGGGCGTTTAGGTTTGTAGGCAAGCCCGCCTGGGGGATCGAAATCCCCTTGGGCTTGTTTGACAGCAGCAGGGACAGGTTTTTGCTGAGGAAAGTGAGTATGGCGGGCGGCGATCTGCAACTGCTTGACATTCCAAGTCTGTTGGCCAAAGGCATGGGGCCGGGGCTGCATTGGTTCCCGGCGGACGTGAGCGCGGCGCGCCTGGCGGCGGTGATGGCAGCGATGGCGAACACGAACGGCGGCACGGTGCTTCTGGGGGTGGCGCCGCGCTCCGGGCAAATACAGGGTTTGCCTGACCCGGAACAAACCCTGGACTGCGTCTTCCAGGCGGCGCTGTTATGCGACCCGCCGCTGGTGCTGCCGATACCGCAGGTGGCGCGCGTCGAGGGCTCCCAGGTGGCGCGGGTTACGATCCCAGCCGGGCTGCCGCATGTCTACAGCCTGGAGGGGCGCTACCTGGGCCGGGAGGGCATGCAGAGCAACCCGCTGTCGGCGCGGCGCCTGCGCCAGTTATTGATGGAGCGCGGCGTGGTGCAGTTCGAGGCGCAGCTCCCGCCTGGAGCCAGCCTGGATGACCTGGACCCGCAGAAAGTGGCGGCTTATGTACAGGCTTTGGATTTGCCTGGTGATGAAGATGTGGAGCAGGCGCTGCTGCGGCGCGGCTGCCTGCGCTGCGAGGAGCGTAAAGTCCAGCGGGCAGAGGAGGCCAGCGCCTGCCTGCGGCCGACTTACGCGGCTTTGCTGCTCTTTGGCCGGCACCCGCAGCAGTGGCTGCCTAACGCCACGATCCTGGCAGCGCGCTTCACCGGCGTGACTCTGGCTGACCGCTACTTCAAGCAGGAGATGCGCGGCACGCTGCCCGAACAACTGCGCCTGGCAGAGGCTTTCGCCCGCGAGAACCTGCGCAGCGTGGTGCGGCTGGTGGGGTTGACTCACGAGGAGATGTTGGAATACCCGCCAGAAGCGCTGCGCGAGCTGCTGGTGAACGCCGTGGCGCATCGCGACTACAACATGCAGGGGGACAATATCCACCTGTATATTTTCTCTGACCGGATCGAAATCCACTCTCCCGGCGGGCTGCCGGGACCAATGAACCTGGATAACCTGCTGGAAGCGCGCTTCTCGCGCAACGCGGTGATCATGCAGGTGCTCTCCGACCTGGGGTTCGTCGAGCGCCTGGGCTACGGCCTGAACCGGGTGGTGGATGTGGTGCGCACGCACGGCCTGCCGGCGCCGCGCTTCGAGGAAGCGGCGGGCTCGTTCCGGGTGACGCTGCAAGGGGCGCCGCCGGAAACTCAGGCGCTGGCAGCGCTGCCGGATCTGCAAGGCTACCTGGAGATGGGACTCAACCCGCGCCAGCAGCAGGCGATTGCTTTCTTGCTGCAGCGCAAGCGCATCACCAACCGCCAGTACCAGGACCTGTGCCCGGATGTCTCAGCGGAGACGCTACGGCGTGACCTGGCGGACCTGGTGAGCCAGGGGCTGCTGATCAAGGTGGGGGATAAGCGGGCGACGTATTATATTCTGAAGCGGTAAAAGACCTGGCCGGGCATTCATGCCAGGCCTAGATAGCAGCGCCGGATGAATCCGGCTTGAAAGAGGCCCGCTGACGAGGCGCGGGATAATAGGGTAATCCAATCGCGGAATTTTTATGAAGGATGTGAACCTTCATAGGATGCGCATTTGTACGGTGACGGTCTCGAAGCGCGCCGCCGGGGAGACATCCTGGCGGGTTTCGAGGCATTGGGCGATGGCCTGATGGACTTTCTTCAGGGCTTCGCCGCGGGTGCCGGCTTGTGAGATGACGCCGGGCAGGCTGGGACATTCGGCGATCCAGTAATAGATCTCGGGGTGAGTGTAGACGATAACTTGTTTAGTTTGCATGGCCGTTCCTCCGTGGCGGCCTCGCGGTTAGCGAGGCATTTACACATTTATATACGCAGAACGCGGAGAAAAGACGCGAGAAAATTGGAAATTATTGGCTGGGAGCACCTGCATCTATGTTTTCGTTAGAGAGCGACTTGAGATAAGCAAACAAGTCAGACAGGTTTTCTTCACTCATCTGCCAGCGAGGCATATCCAGACTGAGCGATTCGCCATCAGGATGTTGGCCTTCAATTACGGCCATACGAAAAGTGTCAAGTGTATATTCACCATGTTCGTCGTTATGCTCACCTTCCTTTTCGTGATGCGATTCGTCGCTCAGGGCTGCATAGGTTATGGCTGGAGCATCCATGATCTGCATGTGCATCATCATGTGCCTGCCGCCACCGGCTTCTGGCCCATGGCAGGATGCGCATGTCAGGTAAGCGCCCATCATCATCCTGCCAAAATTTGGGCCGCCTCGATAAGTGATATTTGAGCCGCGTGCGCTGTTGCTCGTAAAGTAAATGCGTTCTCCGTTGGCGGCGTCAGGGGAAGCTTTCGGTGGCGGCTCGCCCGTTAGGGGGGAGAGCGCTGGATGAGCGATCCAGCCACAACTCGTGAAGATCAAAGCCAGCAAGATCAGTAGCGTCAATGTTGTGTAGATGTGCACCTTTTTCATATGCCTCCGTATATATTCGAATCTCGAAGTATGATTACTGGTGTGTTAATCATCCTACGCTGAATTTTATGCGGCCTAGTAGTTGAGCGTTGATCGCGACGATCACCGTGCTGAGCGACATCAGCAGTGCACCTACTGCCGGCGAGATGAGAAGCCCAAATGGCGCCAATGCTCCAGCCGCTAATGGCAAGGCGATCACGTTATAGCCTGCCGCCCAAAACAGGTTTTGGGTCATCTTCCTGTAACTGGCCTGGCTCAGTTCGATCACTTTGACTACGTCAACTGGATCATTCTTCACCAGGATAATCCCTGCAGACTCAACAGCCACATCGGTTCCGCTGCCGATAGCAATGCCCACATTGGCACGCGTCAGAGCAGGCGCGTCATTCACGCCATCCCCAACCATAGCGACCAATTTGCCCTGGGCCTGCATTTGCATAACTTTCCGGTCTTTGTGCTGTGGCAAAACCTCGGCAAAGTACTGATCGATGTTCAGTTCGGCGGCGACTGATGCAGCTACTGCCTGGCTGTCGCCGGTTAGCATTGCGACTTCAACGCCCATATGATGCAGGCGGTCCACGGTGGCTTTGCTCTGCGGGCGTACCTGGTCTGCCAGAGCAAAGGCGGCCAAAACCTGCTCCTCCTGAGCCAGAAAAACCAATGTCTGACCTCTGTGGCTGGCCTGTGCACAAAAACCACTCAGGGTTTCTGGCAATGTCAACTCCAATGTGTCAAGCAAGTGCGGGCTGCCCATAAAAACAACATTGCCATTTACATGAGCGCGCACGCCGCGCCCCTTCAAGGCTTCAAACCCGCTCGCTTCAGGTATGGAGAGATGGCGTGCTTCGGCGGCCTTTCGAATGCCCTGGGCGATCATGTGTTCGGAGTCGCCTTCAACCGCGGCTGCTAAAGATAGTGCCTGGTTTTCATCCCAGCCGTCGACGGTGGACAGACCTACAATGCCGAATTCGCCCCGAGTCAGTGTGCCGGTCTTATCAAAAATCACTACATCCAGTTGGCGAGCCTGTTCCATCGCCAGGCGATCACGGATCAAAGCCCCGTTTTGGGCGGCGATGGATGTCGTAATGGCCACTACCAGTGGAATCGCAAGGCCCAGAGCGTGCGGGCAGGCGATCACCAGTACGGTAGCCACGCGTTTGATTACCTCAACATCGAAGCCTTGTGCAACCGTCCAACCAACTGCAGTGACCAGCGCCACTGCCAATGCCGCATAGAACAGCCAGCCGGCAGCTCGATCGGCTAACACTTGAGTATTGGATTTGCTCGCCTGGGCTTCTTTCACCAGTCGCATGATGCCAGATAAAGTTGTATCTTCACCAACGGCCTGGATGCGCACTCGCAGACTGCCATCACTGTTGATTGTCCCAGCGATCACTTTATCGCCTGGGGATATGTCGACGGGTGTTGATTCGCCCGTAATCATGGCTTCGTTGATTTGAGAATCGCCCTGCTCAACTATACCATCTGCCGGGATGCTCGCGCCAGGGCGCACCAATACCAGGTCACCTGCTCGCAGGCGGTTTGCCGGAATCGTCTCTGTCTCGCCATTCTCCAACAAACGCTCGGCCTCGTCTGGCATCAGTTTGGCCAACTCATCCAGGGAACGAGAAGCCTGGCGCACGCTGCGCATCTCGATCCAGTGCCCTAACAACATGACGTCAATCAGCGTGGCTAGCTCCCAGAAAAAGCCCTGCCCCTGGAGCAGAGACATCGTCGCCATGCTGTAGCTAAATGAAACCAGGATTGCCAGTGTAATCAGCGTCATCATGCCCGGTTGGCGATTACGCAGTTCTGGAATGGCCATTTGGATGAACGGGATACCACCGATCAGGAACACTAACACAGCAAAAAATGGCGTGATCCACTGGCTGCCGTAAAAGGCCGGCGCAACGAAGCCTAACCAACCCTGGATCGTAGAGCTATAGAGCAATACTGGTATCGATAGGACCAGGCAGATCCAAAAACGCCGGCGAAACAGGTTTTCATGGCCTGCGTGGTTGGTATGTTTGCTATGCCCCTTGTGCTCAATGTGTTTAGGATTGTATATTTTATTCTTAGAGTCAGATATGTTCATAATTCCTCTTTCGAGCCGAAAATGGGAGATCAGTGAAGTCGGCTCTTTTGGCCGCGCGACAACTCCTTTACTGGAACCATGGATAACATTGTGGTGATGAGAGGGCTATCGCTGAACAGTATCGCAGTCGTGAACAGCGCGGACCAATTTCTGGGTCGTTTACAGTGGGAGTTACTAAACTTACTATCTGTATCACGATAATCTAAAAACAGCCTCATGTCTATAGATCGATGCACATGACCCGGGTATAAATCGAGGTATATCCTTGCAGATGTGCGTAAATTTCAAGGCCATCCCTGGGAAGAGATGGCCTTGATGATAGATCACATGGCTATGCGTTCGTCTTCATTCTTGCCCATTAGCAACCTGATGGCAGGCTAAGCGAAGGCGTCCAGAGTGTGCTGTCATAGAAGCAGAAATTTTCTACCTCGTTCACTTTACCTGTGAACCCGCCAACTGGCTTCAGGAGCAAGACTGAACTGGCGTTGGTATACGAAGCACTATCTTGGTCCACCCACAGCGCGGCGCCATAGGGCGAGGCGGCGCGCTTTACGATCAGCCCTTTCCCATTGGAGGGGTTGTGAATTGCAAACCATTCACCATTCCAATCGTCTACCCGGCAGCCGAAATCACACACGGTTGAATCCTCGACCAGAAAACTGCTGCCAGTCGCATCCGGATGCCAGACCTGGGTGTACTCATTCATTGGACTCAGGCGCGGAATGTAGGGGCGGAAATCGTAATTTAACGGCATAGCTCGAAAGTCGAACTTGCGAGCCACGCGAAAACGGTTTGCTGCTGGACCATGATCAAAGAACTTGTAGGTGCTCTCAACAGGGATACCAGCCGAGCCATAGCAGCCAGTCGAGGCGGAATTAACCTTTACCTGACTACCGCCTTTTGCGGCCCACGTGCCACTTGTGCCCCAGCCGACCAAAGACACGAATACAAAGGACGGCGTGCCTTCATCCTGGGAAACCCAACTGTTACCGAAATACTCCAGGTCACCCGGGCAGCCGCTTATCGCTGCCGTAGCAGTCAGGTCAGGCGATCCGTTCCAACGTAGATCGACGATCTCCTCTGGGTTGCTAGGGTCCCAGGCTACATCAAGTTGAGGGGTTGTGACGGTCCTTAGCGTGCTGTCGATGGTGGCTGCAAAAGCAGTGGATACTATTACAACGGATAGTAATGCTACTATCGTAATTATTCCCCCTATTTCTCTCCTAAACATTGGTTGTTACTCCTGACGGGTTTTGCTTGGAAACAAAAACCCACTAACAATATAGTAATTATCTAAATAATAACACGACTACAAAGAATTGTCAAATTTCCACATTATGGCCATTCACCGGTCACCTATCCTCAAAATGTATCTTCAGTTATATCCGGTGGATATACATCGATCTATTGATAAAAACCGACCGATTTGTTATGCTATTTACAGGGCTACTTTTGTTTCGCTGACCTGAACAGAGGCAACGAAAATAGCCAAAATATTAACTTGAATGGAGGTGAGGTCGATTAGGAAACGAGATGATAAGTTTGCTGTTGAGGGTGTCATTACAGATGCCTTCCCAGGGGGAAAGTTCAACGTCCGGTTGGACAATGGTCATGAGTTGATTGGCTATATCAGTGGAAAAATACGCAGATACAATATCCGCGTCTTGCTGGGCGACCGGGTGAAAGTGGAGCTTTCGCCCTATGATTTAAATCGCGGGCGTATCATCTATCGCTACAAGCGGAGAGATGTCCAGCGAGCGAAGGGATTCCGCGCTGGAAGCGCGCCCTCATTTGCTGGTAAAGAAGGTGTGGAGTAAGTATTGGGAGGAATGACGGTAAATGGAAATCATTACAAGGGAAATTGTTAACGAGCTGTCGAAAGCCACAGGCCAGGCCCTGGTCTCAATTTATATGCCTACACACCGCCTCGGCCGGGAGATGCAGCAGGATCCGATCCGATTCCGGAACTTGCTCTCCGAAGCCGAAGAGCGGCTGGCGGAGCGTAGTTTTCGGAGGCCGGATATCGAGGCTTTGTTGAAGCCGGCGCACATGCTGAAGCTGGCCACCGGTTTCTGGATGCAGCAAAGCGATGGACTGGCGATATTCATCACACCAGATTTTATGAAGTATTTTCGCCTGCCAATTCGTTTCGAGAAACTGCTCGTCATTGCCAATCGCCTGCACCTGAAACCTCTGCTGCCTTTGCTCAGCAGAAACGGGCATTTTTATGTGCTGGCACTCAGCCAAAAACAGGTGCGCTTATTGGAGGGCAGCCTTTTCAGCGTGGATGAAATCAACCTGGAGGGCGTGCCCACCAGCCTGCGCCAGGCGCTGTGGTTCGATGACCCTGAGAGACAGTTACAATACCATACGGGTACGGCTGCACCGGGCGCCCCGGGGATGCGGCCTTCCGTTTTTCACGGGCATGGTGCAGGCAGTGATGACGATAAGTCGGAACTCCTGCGCTATTTCCAACAAGTCGATCGAGGCCTGATGGAACTGCTTGGTGATGAACAAGCGCCATTGGTGCTGGCTGGCGTAGATTACCTGCTGCCCATTTACCGGGAGGCCAATCATTATCCCTATATTGTTGAAGGGTCGATCCAGGGCAATCCTGACGAAACGAGCGCGGCAGATTTGCATCGAGAGGCCTGGGAACTGGTTGAACCGATCTTCCGTACAGGCCAGCGCCAGGCGCTGGCGCGCTACCGGGAATTGAGGGGCTCTGGGAGTGGTTTGGCTGACAACCGAGTGGAAACGATCGTCCCTGCGGCTCATTACGGGCGAGTGGATACTTTGTTCGTCACGCTGGATCGACAAATTTGGGGCAGCTTCGACGCCTCGAAGAATTCCCTGGAGCAACACGAGGCGTTCCAAGCAGGCGACCAGGATTTGTTGGACCTGGCTGCCATGCAAACTTTATATCATGGCGGAGCGGTGTTTGCCCTCAAGCCTGACCGTATGCCGGATGAGACCCCATTAGCAGCGATCTTGCGCTATGCGTGAAAAATATAGACGAACATCGATAGGATGTGAGGATGCCGTTATTGGTTAGCTACACCGAACAGGTATCGATCCTGGTTCATCTGAGTGCAGCAATGCTGCTCGGCGCCTTGATCGGCCTGGATCGAGAGGCGGCTAATAAGCCGGCTGGCCTGCGGACGCATATGCTGGTGGCTGGAGCGGCTGCCTTGCTGGCATCGCTGGGTGAACTGACGGTGAGGCAACTACGGCTTCGCTGCTTTTTGCCAGTGTAATCGGCATCAGTGTGGCGCTCTCTCAATGGATTGTAGCAGTTGGAGCCACGGTTTTGATCCTGGTAGTGCTGCGGATTATCCCTTTTTTGGAGCGAATGGTCGAGCGTTTGAGATCAATTTTCTAAACACACCAGATCGAAAGATCGTTTTCGTTGTATATGCTTAGGAGGAAATGACATGTTGCGAAGTTTGAAAGAGTTGTACGGGTATAACATCCTGGCACTGGATGGCGAGATCGGTAAGGTCCACGATTTTTACTTTGACGATGAAGAATGGACTGTGCGCTATCTGGTGGTTGATACAGGCCCCTGGATCTTTGGGAGAAAGGTGCTGGTGGCGCCTTTGGCGCTTGGACGGCCAGACTGGATCGGGCACAGGTTCCCGGTGAATCTGACGCGGGAACAGGTTGAAGACAGCCCAGACATCGACACAGACCGGCCAGTGTCCAGGCAGCAGCAGCAGTATTTACACGAGTATTTCCACTGGCCAATGTACTGGAATCTTACCGGCGTGCCTCCCACGGCACCAGCGGTCTATCCGGCTGTGCATGACGAAGCCAGGAAGGCCCAAGCTGAGGCGGAACCAATCACCCAGGAAACGGATTCTCACCTCAGGCGAGCGAGGGAAGTGATCGGTTATCAGGTTGAGGGTAGAGATGAACGGCTAGGGAAGGTGGGTGATTTTATCCTGGAGGATGAGGGCTGGATTCTGCGTTACCTGGTATTGGATACAGATGCGTGGAACACAGATGCGTGGAACATGCAGGCGAAAAAGGTGCTGATCGCGCCGTTCTGGATCCAGTCTATTACATATGAGGATTCACAGGTACAGATCGATCTGACCCGGCAAATCATCATGGACAGCCCGGGCTTTGACCCGAAGACGACGATCAACCGGGAGTACGAAGAAGTGCTCTACGATTATCATGGCAGACCATATTATTGGATCAGAAGGTAAGACGACGGGAAAAGGGGATTGCGCTGCAACTGGCTCAGCGGGCGAAGACGTGGCCGCAGCCGGGCACGGCAGCAGGGTCGCGGCGGCCGAGCCAGATGTCGCGCAGCCAGAGCGAGCCTTCCGAGGCGATCTCGAAGCAGCCCTGTAAATCCAGGCCGGTGGGGATGAAGTTGCCCGAGGCGACTTCCAGGCTCAGGGTGCCTTGCTGGAGGTCGTAGGTGTAGCTGCCCCAGTAGTCGTGGTAGATCTCGAAGGGGGTGAAGGTGGCGAGGAATTCACCGCTGGCTTTGAAGACCAGCTCGCGCAGGCCATCCTGGGCGGGTGAAAGCTCGCCGGTGGTGCAATCGATCTGGGAGGCTTCGTGCCAGGTGCCGACCAGCGGGTTGGCGGCGGGGGTGTAGACGCGCAGGGTGGTGGTGACGAAGCGCCGCCCATTCTCGACATCGGCTGTGACGGTGTAGGTGGTCCCGTCGGCGACGTTGGGCTGGATGATGAGCACGCCGGTGCGCGGCTCGATGCTAGCGCCCTGGGCGGGCTCGACGGACCAGCGGGCGCGGACGTCCACGGGCTCGAAGTAATAGCAGCATTCGTTGGTGCCCAGGCGCAGCTCCAGGCGGTCGCCGGGCTGGGCCTGGCCGCCCTGGCCGTCCGAGATGACCAGGCGTTCGAGGGTGCCCTGGTCGAGGCGGATGGAGGGGGAGAGAAGCTGGCAGGAGAGCGTTGCAATGATTGCCAGCGAGATCGATAATGCAGCGAGGAGGGGGTGTGCCTGCGGACGGCAAGTACTATTTTGTGGGATCGTTTTCATGGCAAGAATCTCTAGAAAATTATAGCATCCAGCAGGGTAGCGGTCCGGTTTTCAGGAACCGCTGCATCTGTTCAAAAAACCGGTGTTTCAAGGTGCCAGCATCCAGCCCATGGGCTCCATATCTGCGGCGATTTGGGCGGCGAAACCCTTTATCCGATCTACCAAGATCACCCGGCTGTGATCTTGCTCATATCGATCATACAGTACCAATTGGCTGCTATCTGGCGACCAGATTGGCGTTGGGGGGATTGCTGAATATCCATCCTACTCTATCTATGGGTTAGAAAATGAGCCGATAGGGCCTTGACAAAATGGCCGTTCACTGCGAATCTTTGTGTATCCAAAAGCACAAAGGAGCACATTATGAACGGCCTAACCAACTATATCACAA
>JBFMFR010000053.1:0-49867 GCA_040752025.1 Chloroflexota bacterium
GCATCTATCGCCGCTTGAGCAAAGATTATGAAGGTTTGGTAACTTCGAGCGAAACCTTTATCTACATCTCGATGACCAGAATCATGCTCCGTAGATTGGCCCGCTCATGACTTTTCAGACAGGTTCTTAGATCACTTCTCAACCCACGGTTGCTCCACCGGCAATGGTTAAAGGGTTGCCTCAACCTTTGGCGTAATGGCTGCGTTGAGCAAACGAGGGTGCGGCAATTGAATACCCAGGTTTCGATCCGGTACTTCCACCGGCATCTTTCCGGTCAACAGAACATACAACGTTGCGCCTAAGGCATACACGTCTGTACGAGAATCTGTACGCCCGCTGCTACCATACTGTTCGATAGGTGAAAAACCAGGGGGCACAGCTCGTGCCCCCGCTGTAGTGCTCAAGTGCGGGTCGTACACCTTGGCAATGCCAAAATCTACTAGCATCGCTTTGCCATCCGGCGTTATCTTGATGTTGGCTGGCTTAATGTCGCGGTGAATAATTGACGGATTTCGGGAGTGCAGGTAGCTCAATGCATCACAAATCTGCTCTATCCATCGTAGTACTTGTGTTTCGGGCAGTGGTCCGCCAACACGTAGAAGCATGGCTCCCAAATCTTCCCCATCTACAAACTCCATTACCAAGTATTGCCCCTGACCAGGAACGCTGAAGCAATCGATAACCTTGGGCAAGTTTGGGTGGGTCAAGTCAAAGAGGATTTGCGCCTCACGCTTGAATTGCCTCTGTGCTTCTGGAGAAATTTCTAGATTCTCCTTGAGCGCCATAGGGCGATCCATCCGAGTGTCCCAGACACGGTAGACTGCGCCAAAGCCCCCTTGTCCGAGCAGCTTGACAACACGGTAGCGATTGTCAAGAATTTGTCCTGGTGAAAGCGGCATGCCCCACCTCCTGGAAGTCGCACCACATAATCTGGGATTGAGGAAAGTCGACAAATCCAGCCGATTACTACGCAAATAGTATAGCCTGATTCTGGCTGTTTGTGAGGAAAGTGATAGACGACTTTGGCTTGAATAGGGCGCGAATCTGGTTGTGGTGGTCGGGTAAAATGGAACACGCCAACCGCGCGGGGGAAAAGAACCGGTGAAGGAATCATCGAGCATGGCACCGGCGAGGGTGGGGTATGGAATGCGAACATGCCACTCATTGAGTAAGCCACTTAGGGTAGGGAGCCCTGGCGAGGGCTAGGAAGCGAGGTTGGGTGAGGGCCTGGCCGGCTTCGGGCTGGGTGATGGCGTCGGAGGCTTTGAGCAGGTCGGCAAATTCGGCTTGGACTAGGCGCTGGAATTCGTCGGGGTTGAGCCGGCGGCGATGGCTAGGTCGCTGGCCAATTTGCCCTGGGCTTTGGCGGCGGTGGTCAGGTTTTGTGAAGAATAATTTATGAAGATTCTCCCAGATGTGAGAAATCCTACGCCAATTGGCTGGCAGCGGACGGGTCGCGCAATATAGAATTCGAGTAAAATACCAACGTGAAGAGCGCTTTAGAAGCCGGTATTGCTGCTGCGCAAGCGGGCGACGTGCGCAATGCGACGATCCTGCTCTCGAATGCTGTGCGCATCGAGCCCGGGTCGGAGCTGGGGTGGCTGTGGCTGGGCAGGTGCCTGGCTGAACCCGAGCGCAAGGTCTACTGTTTCCGGCGCGCCCTGGCGCTCAACCCGGCCAACGCGGAAGCTGCCCAGGAGCTGAAAAGCATGGGGGTGGCCCTGCCCCCGGTGCCGGAAAAGCCGCCAGGGCCGGGCGTGGAGGCGAGGGAGGCCCCACCCGCTCCTCCAGAAGCGCAGGCGGCAGCACAGCCGGCCGAGGTGAAGCGAGCGCCGGGCAGGAAAGCTGTGCGCCGAAAGACCCGGAAGCGAACCGACGGACTGTGGTGGGTGTTTGCCGGCCTGCTCCTGCTGGTCGTTCTGGCTGGATCTGCTTTGCTGGTATTGCTCTCGCCGGTTGGGGCGGGGCTGCGCGGCGGGTTGGTAGGGACGGCAACCGGGCCGGCGCCCAGCGCGCCTTTTGCCCAGGCATTGGCAGGGGGGCAGATAGTTACTTCAACCACCTCGCTCACAACGACCTCTACACTGACCAGCAGCCCGACTGCCTCCCTGACGCCTACGCTCACCCCTACGCCTACCCGATTTACTGCTACTCCCTCAGCTACTGCCTCGCCGACTACCGACTCTGAGGCTGCCCGGGCGATGATCCTGTATACCCGGGCAAAATCCTTGAGAGACCAGGCTGTTCAAGAGCAATCCCTGGAGCGGTTCTATGATTTGATCGAGCAGGCGCGGGAGTGCATTGACGAGGCGATTGCTTTGGAACCCGAGAATGGCGAATATTATTTCACGCGCTTCCGGATTTACGAGACGCTTGGCTCTGCCCAGGACCTGACGGCAAACTACCAGATCTCCCAGGAGCTGGCGCTTGAAAACTTGCGCACGGCAGTGGCCCTGGGCGGGGTGCTCTTCTCGCGGGCTGAACGGGATATTCCGTTGACGCTGTTCTCTGTGCGGCGCTGCGACGAGGGGATGGCCGAACTCGACCAGATCGTCCAGGCGCGCGGCGCATCTGCGCCACCCAGCGTGGGTTTGCAGTACGTGGCCTCCTGCGGTTATTTGTGCCAGGGAGAAATCGGGAAAGCCCTCGAAGCCATCGAGAAGGCGCAGGCGATCGAAGATTCCGACGACTATCAATGGCTGCAAGCCATCCTTTTGTATCACGCCGGGCGCAAGGGCGAGGCGCTCGAGATCTTGAACCAGTTGATCACCAGGAAACCCAATTCTTTTGGACCGCGCTATTATCTGCGGGCGCTGATCTATTACGAGCAGGGGCGCTCTGACCTGGCTGAGCGGGATCTCTATTTCGGAGACGCCAATACCTGGAACCGGGCCGGATTGGCCAGCTACGTCCGGGCCCACCTTGCCCTGGATCGCGGGCACAAAGAGGAAGGCATTGCCCTGCTGCAAGAGGCGCGGATAACGATGCTCTGGCCGTATCACCCGCTCGAAGCGCGCATCGATCGGGAGTTGATCCTTCTGAAAGCCGGGAAGCCGGTCCATATTGCAGGGGAAGTTGGTTTCGAATGGACGCCGATCCCGCCGGTCGCGCCGGCTGCCACGGCCACACATCGGCCTACCCGCGCCCCAGGCCAGCCGTTCCCCACGCCGCCGTTTCCGACCCCGGCCAGCATGGAACAGGGCAGTGGAATGATTCAATTCGATGGGGTTGCCTACCCGGTGTTCCTGTTCCAGCCCGCCCAGCCGGTGCGCTTACAGGAGGTGCGGAGCCTGAGGCTGCACCTGATATCCACGTCTGGCTCCTCCGGCCCAACGATCTTTCGAACCTTCTTGTGGGATTTCAAGAAGGGCGTGTGGGTGATGCTCGAATCGCTGTGGGGAGACAGTGATATCCCTGACCCAGGGCGCTTTGTCGACGAGCAGGGACGAATATACGTTGCGGTCCGCTATCCTGTAGAAAAACGGGGAACGATCTTGAACCTGGCTTTCACCCTGGTGGGGGTAGCTGAGGATGGAAGCGAAGTGAAATTCGGGTGGGGGATATTGCCTGCTCCTTGACAAGCTGTTGTGATCTAATGCTGAAATACGGATTAATCGGTATTTCAGCAAGGAGCGTGCGATGGAAGCGACGATTCAAGTGAGGCAGCGTGGCACGCTGACTCTGCCGGCCGAGCTGCGCGAGAAATATGGCATCCGTGAAGGGGATACTTTTCGGGTGATCGACCTGGATGGCGTTTTTGTGTTGGCGCGGATGGCGCCGATGGCGCCCGAGCTGGCGCGCGAGGTCGAGAAGGCGCGCCTGGAAGCCGGGCTGAGCATCGAAACGCTTTTGCGCGCGCTGCGCGAGCAGCGCGAGAAATCCCAGGCCAGGGCAGATGCTTCAGACGAGCCGGCCTAAGCCGAAAGTTTTCGTGGACGCGGATGTGCTGTTTGCCGGCAGCGCGGCGCCCTCCGAGCAGGGGGCCAGCCTGTTGGTGCTGCGCATGGCTGAGATCACGCTGCTGGAGGCGTATTCCTCGCAGCAGGTGAGCGGCGAGGTGGAGCGCAACCTGCTGGCGAAGCTGCCGCAGGCGCTGCCGGCTTTTCGCATGATCGCGTTGCGCTGTTTGAAGGTGGTGTCCGATCCCAGTGTGTTGGATTTAATCGCTTACCGCGGGCTGGCGGACCCGGCTGATCTGCCAATCCTGGCAGCGGCGCACCTGGCGGGCTGTTCCTGGCTGGTCAGCTTCAACACGCGCCATTATCGACCAGGGCACCCTGAGGTGAGCGTGCTGCCGCCGGGGGATTTCCTGCTGCGGGTGCGCGATCTTTTGGCAAGATTGGGCTGAGAGGCTTTAGCCAGCAACCTGGTTTTCCAGCAGGGCGCGCAGGGCCTGGGCCTGGGCGGGGGAGATGCCCAGGCCGGCCAGGGCTTCGCTTTCGCCGGAGAGCAGGCGCCGGCCCAGGCCGGAGTGCTGCCAGATCTTGAGGTCTTCTTCGATGGGCGAGCCGATCAGGTCTTCGCGGGCGATCTTGCCGTCGGCCATGACGATGACGCGGCGGGTCTGGCGGGCGACGCCGGAGTCGTGGGTGACGACGATGAAGGTGGCGCCGAGGGTCTGATTGATATCCTTGATCAGGTCCATGAGCTCCTGACCGGCGGCGGAGTCGAGGTTGCCGGTGGGCTCGTCGGCCAGGACGATGGGGGGCTGGTTGGCCAGGGCGCGGGCGATGGCGACGCGCTGGCGCTGGCCGCCGGAAAGCTGGCTGGGCAGGTGCTTCATGCGGTCTTTGAGGCCGACCAACTCGAGCAGCTCTTCGGAGCGGCGGCGGCGGGCGAGCGGGCCGAGGTAGCCCATCATGGGCACTTCGACGTTCTCGCGGGCGTTGAGGGTGGGCAGCAGGTTGTGAAGCTGGAAGACGAAGCCGACGGTTTTGGCGCGGAATTTGTCTTTGTTGCGGATGCGGGCCAGGTCCTGGCCGTTGATGAAGACCTGGCCGCTGGTGGGCCGGTCCAGAGCGCCCAGGACGTTGAGCAGGGTGCTCTTGCCGCTGCCGCTGGGGCCCATGACGGCCACCAGCTCGCCGGGGGCGATGCGCAGGTTGACATCATCCAGGGCGTGGATTTGTTCGCCGTCCCCGTAGATGCGAGTGAGGGCGCGGGTTTCGATGATCCAGGTTGTTTCGGTCATGTTTGGCCTCCTTGGGGTGGGCCAGGTGGCGGGTGAAAGGGGCGGGCGGGCGGTTGGGAACCGGGCGGGTCACAGACCCGCCCCTACATGGTTATGGGACGGTGATGTCGACGAAGGCAGTCATGCCCCAGCGCAGGTTTTCGGGCCATTCGGGCATTTCGATGATGGCGGTGTAGTTGACGCCGGAGCCCTGGGCGGGCTTGACCGCCAGGCTCTTGACGGTGCCTGCGATGACGATGTCGGGCAGGGCGTCGAAGGTGATCTTGACGGGGGCGCCAACGGAGACGCGGGCGGCGTCGATCTCGTTCAGGTCGGTGGTTTCGACGCGCAGGTGCTGCAAGTCGGCGAGCTGCAGGATGGGCACGCCGGGGTTGACCCATTCGCCGGCGTCGACGTACAGCTCGCTGACCACGCCGGTGAAGAGGGCGCGCAGCTCGAGGTCATCCAGGGCGGCCTGGGCGGCCGCCAGGGCGGCGTCGGCGTTCTCCAGGCGGGCCTGGGCGACTTTGACTTCGGCCGGGTCGGGGCCGTCTTTCCAGGTCTCGTAATCTTTACGGGCCTGGTCGAGGTTGTTTTGGGCGACATCGCGGGCGGTGAGCAATTCCAGGTGGCGCACAGCGGAGTTGTAATCGCTCTGGGCGTCGTCCAGGTCTTCTTTGAGCCTCTTGCGGGTGGCGTCGCCCTCGGATTTGAACTTATAGGGCTCGAAGACGTCGCGGGCTTCGTCCAGGGCGGCGCGCATGATGTCGATGGCCTCCCAGGGGTCGAGGTCTTCCAGGCTGAGGGGCACAGTGTAGTTATCCAGGTTGTACTGGGCGTCGCGCAACTGCTTGGAATAGAGGGAGATAGCCTGCAGGGCCTGGGTGCGGGCGGCGTCGGCGGCATCGTCGAGATCGTCGATGGCTTTCTGGGCGGCGGTGGTTTCGAATTTGGCGCCGGCGATGGCGGCCTGCAGCTCTTCGCGGCCCTTCAGGCGCACCAGCACCTGCCCGGCTTCGACGGCATCGCCTTCTTTGACCAGGACTTCAGCGATCAGGCCGGGGGCAGTCACGCTGAGAACGCTGGACTCGGCGGGGGTGACTTCACCGGTGGCGCTGACGATCGGGGCCAGATCGCCGGTGTCTGGAGGGGCGACGGTGGGGGTGGGTGACTGGGGTAATCCAGAGCAGCCAGAAAGGAGCAGGGCGGCGAGCAGGATCAGGGCCAGGATCGAGCGGGGGTGGGTGGGGTAGTACATTTGGACTTCCTCCGATTTTTTATAAAAATAGCTCACGGATGACCCGGATAACACGGATCTGTTTCTTTGGTTTGTTCGTGGCTCACGGATGAAACAGGATAACATGGATTTCTTTCTTTGACGTTATTCATAGCGCAGGGCTTCGACGGGCTGGAGGCGGGTGGCGCGGAAGGCGGGGTACAGGCCGCCGAGCAGGCCGAGGGTGACGGCGACGGCCAGGGCGCGCAGGAAAATGTCCAGGTCCCATTGGGGCTGCAGGTAGCCGCCGATGGTGGGAGCGTGCTGGAGCAGGTAAGCCAGGCCGAAGGCCACGCCGATGCCGGCCAGGCCGCCGAGCAGGCCCAGCAGCAGCGACTCGCGCAGGATCATGGCGAGCACGGCGCGGCGGCGCCAGCCGAGGGCGCGCAGCACGCCGATCTCGCGGGTGCGCTCAAAGACCGACATGAGCATGGTGTTGAGCACGCCCACGCCGCCGATGAGGATGGTGACGAAGGAAATGCCGCCGAGCAGGCCATCCATGCTGCGCATGTCGGGCATCTGCTGGACGAACTCGCCGGCCAGGCTGGCGTGCACTTCGGGGAACTGGGCGTTGATGGCGGCGGCGATGTCGGGGGCGCGGGTGGGTTCGTGCAGCTTGACGGCGTACATGCCGACACGGCGCGGCCGGCCGGTGAAGACCTGGGCGTCGCGCAGGGAGACAACGCCGCCGATTTCCTCCCAACTGGCGGAGCTTTCGAAGATGCCAACGACGCGGAAGCGCGTGCCGCTCAGATCGAGGGTGTCTCCGACGCGGGTATGCAGGCTCTCGGCCATGAACTTGCCGAGCAATATCTGGTGGTTGCCGGTGAGGGACTCCCCCTCGACAACCTCGAGGCGCTGGATGCCGAATTCGTTGGGGGCGTAACCCCACAGGATGAAGAAGCTGCTGGAATTGGGCAGCATGACGGCGGTGAAAATGATGCCGCTGACGCCTTTGACCTGGGGCATAGCAGCGATTTTCTCGCCGACGCGCTCGTCGATGATGGACAACTCGGTATCGGAGATGTCGGCCTGGCGGATCATGATTTCGGAACTGGCGCCCATGATGTCGGAGAAGGAGGCGATGAAGCCGCGCACGACGCTCTCCAGGGACATGATGGCTCCCACGGTAATGGCGATGACGAGAAGGGTGAGAATGGTGCGCCCGGAGCGCTGCCACAGGCTTTGGACGGCCATGCCACCGAGGGGCAGGCGGCGAGCGCGCACCCCGCTGCTGCCGCCTTCGTAACGCAGGGCCTCGACGGGCTGCATGCGAGCGGCGCGCCAGGCAGGGTACAGGCCGCCCACCAGGCCCAGGATGAAGACGACAGTGAAGGCCTGGAATAACAACTCGGGCTGGATGGTGGCTTTGGTAAGGCCCATGAAGACGGTGATTTTGGAGAGGCCGCTGAGCAGCCAGTAACCCAGGCCGACGCCGAAGAGCCCGCCTAAAATGCTAACGGTAATGGACTCCATTAAGATCATCCACAGGACGCGGCGGTTGCTCCAGCCGATGGCGCGCAGGGTGCCGATTTCACGCGTGCGCTCCATGACGGCCATCAGTTGGGCGTTCATCATGCCCACACCGCCGATGAGGATGGCCAGGCCGCCGATGGCCCAGACGTAGCCGCGCAGCATGTCGGCCATGACCTGCTTGTTGGCGAACTCCTGTGCGCCGCTGAGGTCCAGATCATCGTAGAGCCTTTCGAAACGGGTGATGAAGCGCTGGCGCAAGCCGGGATCTTTGAGGCGAATGTAGAACAGGCTGACCTGGCGGGGCTTGCCGAGCAGCTCCTGGGCGTCTTTCAGGCTGAGCAGGATGCCGCTGTCCTGGAAGGCGTCGCCGGTCTCATACAGGCCGACGATGCGAAAAACGCTGCCGGTCAGGCGCAGCGAGTCTCCGACGCTTTTTTCCATGACTTCGGCGGCAGCTTTGCCGAGCAGCAGGGGCTTACCGTGGGCCTTTTGGGCTTCATGCGAATCCAGGCCGACGCCCTGGATCACCTGGAAGCGGCCGAGCACAAAGCTGTCCAGCGGGTAGCCGAAGACGAAGATGAAAGGTTCGTTTTCGGCATTGGTAAAGCCCTGGATCATGCCGCTGATCTCAGAGACTTCAGGCATGGCAGCCAGATCCTCGCCAACTTTCTCGTCTACGGCGCTGTAGCTGGGATCGAAGGCGTTGGGCTGGCTGACGATCAGGTCGGCTTTGCTGCCAGCCAGAACGGCGGTATAGCCGCTCTCCAGGCCGGTGGCCATGGCGCCCAGGGCGATGATGGCGGCCACGCCGATGCCAATGCCCAGGATGGTGAGCAGCGTGCGGATTTTGCGGCGGAGCAGGTTTTTGACAAACACGGTTTTACCCTGATCAAATACTCTCGAGCGGTGCGGCCGTTAAACAAAGCGACGGCACAGAATGCCGTCCATGCAGGATGAGGCCACCTGGGATTATACTATGGAAGGTGGATGCCCTCGAAGAGGATGGCAGCGGTGGTGTTGGCCAGGTCCTCCCAGCGCGAGTGCACCAACGGGTCATCCAAGACCTGCAGGACGAATAGACCGGTCCAGATGCTGACGACCAGGCGAGCGGCAAGCTGGGCATCCACGGATTGGATGTGACCAAGCTGGATGCGCGCCTGCAACTGCCGCTCGAGCATTTCCAGGGCGGGCAGAACCAGCTCCTGGTAATAGCGCTGGCGTAAGTCGGCATCGGCCAGGATTTCGGAGAGCAAGGCCTGCTGCATGGCGGTCTGCGACGGGTCGAGACCCTGGCTTTTGAAAACCTCCAGGAACAACTGGCGGGTATCGCCAGGAACATCTGCGCTGAGCTGGGCGGTCAGGTTTTGCTTACGCGCCAGGCGAGCCATAATACCGAACAGCAAGTCGTTCTTGCTCTCGAAATAATTGTATAAGGTGCCTTCAGAGAGACCGGCGGCTTCGGCGATCTCTTTGGTGGTGGTGCGGTGGAAGCCTTTCTCGGCGAAGAGGCGAGAAGCGGCGTCCAGGATTTGCTCCAGGCGGGCAGCAACCTGCCGCTGACGGGCGGCAATCTGCCGCTGGGATCTGGCAGAGGCGGCGTCTACGGACGTTTCTTCATCAGGCATGAGCACCTCCATCGTATTTCTAAGTGAGTGCTCACTTAATAAGTGAGCACTCACTCATTATATGCCGTTTGGCAATTTTGTCAAGGATTTTGAGGCGGATTCAGCAGCCAGGGCAGGCCGGCTACCATCAGGTAAACCTGGCTGGCGCGGGCCGCCAGGCGCTGGTTGGCCCAACCGAGCAAGTCGCGATACAGGCGGCCGAGGGGATAAGGCGGCACCAGGCCCATGCCGACTTCGTTGGAGACGATGATCCAGGGGAATGAACTGGCCTGGATACAGTCGAGCAGGCCGGCGATCTCAGCCTGAACCAGGGCGGCGGCCTGGGCCTCAACCTGGGGAGAAAGCTGTTCGGGGTCGTCTTGCCCAGAGAGGTCGTGCATGAGCAGGTTGGAGACGAGCAGGGTCAGGCAGTCGAGCAGGATGCCGTCCACTTCCAGAGGCCGGGATTGCAGCGAACGGGCGACGCCGGAGGGGATTTCCAGGGTGATCCAATCCGGAGGGCGCCTGGCGCGGTGGGCGGCGATGCGGGTGGCCATCTCGCCATCCAGAGGCTGGGCGGTGGCGATGTAGGCCAGGCGCGGGCCGAGGCGGGCGGCGAGTTTTTCGGCGTAGGTGGATTTACCGCTGCGCGCTCCGCCGAGGATGAGGGTCAGGTCTGGCATGGGGCCTCCATTACAGAATTATGACCAGGGCCAGCAAAACAGCGGCCTCGACCAGTTCGTTGATGGCGCCGTACAGATCGCCGGTCAGGCCGGGCAGGCGCTGCAGGGCGAAGCGGGCGGCGAGCCAGGCGACCAGGGCAGCGAACACGGGGGCGAGGCACAGCATCCAATTGGCGCTATACCAGGCCAGGGCCAGGGTGAGCAGCAGGGTGAACAGGCTGGCCAACAAGGCCTGCCGCCAGGTGGCGTGGCGCTTGAGGTCATAGCCCAAGCCCTGCGGGCGGGCGTAGGGGCTGGCGACCAGGGCCAGGCTGATGGCCCAGCGGCCCAGGGTGGGGGACAGCAGCAAGGCGCACAAGAGCAGGCGCGCCGGGAGGTTCTCCGCCAGGGAGGCCAGGGCAGAGAATTTGAGCAGCAGGAGCAGCACGCCGCCAGCCAGGGCGTAAGCGCCGACGCGCTCGTCGCGCATGATCTCCAGGCGGCTTTCGGGGGTGTAGCCGCCGAGCAGGCCATCGCAGGAGTCGAGGAAGCCGTCCAGGTGCAGGGCGCCGGTGAGAATCACCCACACGGCCAGCAGCAGGGCACTGCGCGGCAGGGTAGGCAGGAAGAGCGCCAGGAGCAGGTCGACCAGGAAAAGCAAGCCGCCCAGCAGGGCGCCCACCAGGGGATAGAAGCCCACGGAGGCGCCCATCTCGGCGGGGGTGAAAAGCCGGCGCACGAAGGGCGGGGTGAGGGTGAGGAACTGCACAGCGGCCAGGAAGGCGATCAGCGGATTGGCGCGGCGTGTGGAGGGCTGCTGGCTGGCCTCGGGCATCAGCTTTCCCTGTCTGAGACGCCGGCTTCAGTGAAGGTGGCCATTTCGGAGAGGATTTTACAGGCGGCTTCGACCAGGGAAACGGCCAGGACGGCGCCGGTGCCTTCGCCCAGGCGCATCTGCAAGTCGAGCAGCGGCCGGGCTTGCAGCCAGTTCAGCATGAGGTGATGGCCGCGCTCGAGGGAGCTGTGGGCGGCGATGAGGTAATGGCGCACCTGGGGGGCCAGGCTGGCGGCGATCATGGCGGCGGCGGTGGAGATGTAGCCATCGATGACCACCGGGCGGCTGTTGGCGGCAGCGGCCAGGATGGCCCCGGCCAGGCCGCCGATCTCGAAGCCGCCGACCCTGGCGAGCACATCCAGGCCATCGGCCGGGTCGGGCTGGTTGGCTTCCAGGGCGCGCTGGATGGCGGTAATCTTGCGCTGAAAGCCAGCGTTGTCGATGCCCGTGCCGCGCCCGGTAATTTCGGGCACGGGTCGCCCGGTGAAGGCGGCGGCGATGGCGGCGGAGGGGGTGGTATTGCCGATGCCCATATCGCCGGTGGCGAGGATGTCGGCGCCCTGTGCGAGCTGGGCCTCGAAAACTTCCGCTCCGGCGAGCAGAGATTGGATGGCCTGGGCGCGGCTCATGGCCGGGCCCAGGGCGATGTTCTGGGTGCCATAAGCGATTTTTCGCACCAGCAGGTTGGGGTGAGGCTGTAAGTCGGCTGCCACGCCCATGTCGACGATTTGCAGGCGCACGCCAACATGCCGGGCGAGCACATTAACGGCGGCGCCGCCGTTTAGGAAGTTGTAAACCATCTGCTGGGTGACAGCTTGTGGGTAGGCGCTAACGCCTTCGGCGGCCACCCCATGATCGCCAGCCATGACCAGGG
Organism: Chloroflexota bacterium; assembly: GCA_040752025.1. GTDB lineage: Bacteria > Chloroflexota > Anaerolineae > Anaerolineales > UBA4823 > JBFMFR01. The sequence continues at coordinate 11,898 of JBFMFR010000053.1, forward strand.
CCAGCTTGTGCTGCAAGCGCGGGCGGGGATCGCCGGTGATGCCGGCTACCTGGATGGAGAGTTCCTCCAGGAGGCCCAGGCTGCCTGCGGGTTTGGTGAGACGACCCTGGCGCAGGCGGGCGGACTGCATGGCGCCGGTATCCAGGGGTGTGATGCGGGCGATGAGGTCGGTCAATGTATCATTTTTCATGAGGGGATTCCTGGGTGGTGGGATGGTCGGCGGGCGAAGATGCATGCCCGGCGGGCGAGGAAATACGCCCGTCAGTCGTGGAGATGCGCCCATCGGGTAAGACCAGCGGCGTGCCGTAATCCGGGTGGGCGACAACGTGCACGGGGATGTTGTAGACGGCTGCCAGGTTGTGTTCGGTGAGAACTTCTTTGGGCGAACCGCTGGCCAACAGATGGCCGCGCACCAGCAAGGTTACCCGATCAGCGTACAAGCCGGCCAGATTGAGGTCGTGGAGCACCATCAGCACGGCCAGATTCTGCTCAGCGGCAAGCTGGCGCACCAGGTTGAGCAGGGAGGACTGGTGCTGCAAGTCCAGGTGGGTGGTAGGCTCATCCAGCAGCAGCACGGGGGCATCCTGGGCCAGGGCGCGCGCCAGCAAGACGCGCTGCTGTTCGCCGCCGGAAAGCTCGCCGACGCGGCGTTGGGCCAGGTCGCTCAGGCGGGTGCGTTCCAGGGCCAGGCGCACGTGGGCGTGGTCGAGAGGCCCGGCCTGGCCCAGCCAGCCCAGGTGGGGCGTGCGCCCGATGAGCACGGTCTGGTAGACGGTGAAGGCAGCGGGCAGGCTGCGGGCCTGTGGCACGACCGCCAGGCAGCGGGCGCGCTGGGCTGGGGAAAGGTGGCTCAATTCTCGCCCGGAGACGCGCACGCTGCCGCTGTTCCAGGGGATGACGCCGCTGACGGCGCGCAGCAGGGTGGACTTACCGGCCCCATTGGGCCCAACAAGAGCCAGAATTTCGCCAGGCTGCACGTTCAGCGAAACGCCGGAGAGTACGGGCTGGTCGGCGTAAGCTACGTGGAGGGAGTGAATTTCGAGCATGTTTTTACCTTTGTAGATCTTGAACCGTGGCTACCAGTAAACCTGGTTCTTGGAGCGGCGCAGCACCCACAGGAAGAAAGGAGCGCCGGCCAGGGCAGTGACGATGCCAACTGGCAGAACCTGGGGGGCCATGACGGTGCGGGCGAGCAGGTCGGCCAGGAGCAGGGCGCTGGCGCCGCCCAGGATGGAGAGGGGCAGCAGGCGGCGGTAGTCTGGCCCCCACAACATGCGCACCAGGTGCGGCACGATCAGGCCAATGAAGCCGATGATGCCGGCGAAGGCCACAGCAGCGGCGGCGGCCAGGGAGGCGGCGGCGATGATGAGGACCTTGGCGCGCTCGGCTGGCAGGCCAAGCTGTTGGGCCTGCTCTTCGCCAAACTGGAGCACGTTGAGGGCGTGGCCGGAGAGCAGCAGGGCGCCCAGGCTGATGCCAATGTAGGGCAGGCTGGCCAGAACGGGATCCCAACCGCTGAGGACTGCCCCACCCAGCATCCAGCCGATGGCGCGGCGCAGTTCGCTGGTGGAGTGGAACATAAAGAAGGAAGTGAGAGAGGTGGTGAAGGAACTAACCGCGACGCCAGCCAGGATAAGAGTGGTGGTGGGCAGGCTTTTACCGACGCGCGCCAGGCTGTAAACCACCAGGACGGTGAGCCCGGCGCCGGCAAAGGCCGCCGCCGGGATGGTATACAGGCCGAGCAGGCTGCCGGGCCAGTGTACGGCCATAGCCAGCACGGCTCCCAGGCCGGCCCCGGAGGCGACGCCGATCAGGTATGGATCAGCCAGGGGGTTGCGGAACAGGCCCTGGTAGGCGGCGCCGCTGCCCGCCAATGCCGCTCCGCTGAGGGCCATCAGGAGGGCGTGGGGCAAGCGAATCTGGAAGATGATGATGGCAAAGGTTTCAGGCCAATCGGGAGTGAGGGCCAGCCCGGGCAGGCGTTCGGCCAGGATACGCAACAGGGTGAGCGGAGGAATCAAAACCGGGCCGGCTGCCACGCTGAGGATCAGGGCAGCCAGGAGCAGGAGTGTATTCCAGAGATAGGGGCGCGTATTGGCCAACATGATGGACGCCAGGGCTGGCACACAACCAAACGTTTATTGGAAGATATCCGGATGGAGCAGTTTCGCCATGGCTTCCAGGCCGTCTACCAGGCGCGGCCCGGGACGGCTGACCAGATTGTCATCGATGGTGTAGACGCGGCCATTCTGGGCAGCGGAGAGCGCCTCCCAACCCGGGCGGGCTTTCAGGGCTTCGGGGGTGACCCCGCCCCAGGTGTAATCGCCCAGGATGATGATTTGGGGATCGCGGGTGAGCAAAACCTCCAGGCTGATCTGCGCCCAGGCGCCTTCCAGGCTGGCTCCCAGGTTTTCACCGCCAGCCAGGGTGATGAGGGTGTCGATGAAGGTGCCTGGCCCAGAAGTCCAGGGAGCGTTGGGTTCGGTGGCGTCCAATTCGTAGAAGACGAGCGGGCGGGAGGCGAGCGGGGCAACTTTTTGCTGCACAGCCTCGAGGCGACCTTGCAGGGATTTCACCAGGGCTTCAGCCTGGGTTTCCCGTCCGGTCAGGCGAGCAACGGTTTGCAGGTTGGCGAACAAGCCGTCGAAACTGGTGGGGTTGGACAGGACGAAGACGGTTAGTCCCAAATCCTTGATGGCCTGTACCTGCTCTGGGGCAGTGAGATCAGCGGCCAGGACCAGGTCGGGCTTGAGGGAGACGAGCACTTCGGTGTTTAGTTCGCCAAAGCTGCCGCCGATGTCGGGCAGGGATTGGGCTTCGGCGGGGTAATCAGAGAAGGCGTCTCGCCCGATCACCTGGGAGCCGGCGCCGATGGCGAAGAGCATCTCGGTGTTGGAAGGGGCCAGCGAGACGATGCGCTGGGCCGGTGAGGACAATGTAATGGTTTGCCCAGAGCCATCGGCAAGCACGATGGGGGAAGGCGTGGGCGGCGGCGTTGCCGTGGGGGGAACGGGCGCGGATTGGGCGCAGGCGGAGAGCAACAGGACGGCTGCCAACAACAGTGCCAGACCCTTGCGAGACAGGATGGGATGGATGATTTTTTGAGACATTGTGACTCCAGCTTTCATTGAGATTATTTTCGGTTCGAGAGGCGGCGTCTTCGAAAAGCGCCGCGAAGCGAGCTTGTCTGGAGTTGAAAGCCGCGCGAGACAAGCGCTTGCAGAAAACGAAAACCCCTGTCTCGGGACAGGGGTGGGGTGTAGAGGCTAAGTTTTCATAGCAGCTCCACCTCCTTACCGCGAGGGTTGTGGAAACATGCGTCGAGGCGGTCGACCTGGCTTTCCGCGGGCGCGGATTACAGTTGCGGGACAGCGCCGGACTACCGACCTTGCGGCCGGTCACCGGCTTCGCCTTTGAGCCCTCCCATCCGGGAGATAGGCACCTCGAACGTTGATCGAATCGGTTGTTAAGATCCAATTCTCTTTGGATCAGAGCTAAGAATATCACAAAGTATGGTATTTGAGTATGGTTCGCTGGGATGATTTTTAGGACCGGAGCGACTGTATGGAATTCTTAATTATTTCTTTATATTTGCTTAAAGCCTTGTGAGAAAATATTATTCGCTATATAATGATATAGATTGGGATGGATTGGTGGAAGGTGCCTGGATAAGATCGTGTATGCACTGGTTTGTTATTCGTATGGGTGGCTATGGAATTACCATAGCAGCAAGAGAAACAAATCAAAAAAGGAGTTTGACACGTCGCTGCAGGGGCGGGCATTCACCTGTCAAGGGGTGCGTGGTGAAAAAAAAGCATGGGATTCCAAATGGGAGTAAGCGTTTGAAGCACTTTGTCGTTGGCCTGGCAATCCTGGCGTTGATTCTGGCGGGGATAGCCTGTGCTGATACACCGGAACTGGCCTCTACTTCGGTTCCGGATGGTGGAGAAGGGCTGTTTCAGTACTTCTATGACTACCGGGGCGGTGAGAAAATCCTGGGCAAGGTGATTTCTGACATCCAAGAAGAAGGGGAGACCAAGATGCAGTTCACCGAGAACGCCAAAATGGTGTGGGATCCGAACGCACCGATGGAGAGCCGTTTCTCCCTGGCGTCTTTGGGATTAAAAATCGGTTACAGCGAGCCGGCAATACTCCCATCGAACCTCCCTGGCTATCATTATCTAAACGGGCACGCCGTGCCTCAGTCGTTCTACGACAAATTCAATGCGATGGGGGGGAAAGATGTGGTTGGATGGCCGATAACGGAGGTGCTCTTCGACCCTGTTACGGGTCGTTACTTCCAGTATTTCGAGCGGGTGGGTTTCTACCGGCTACGGAGCAATAGCGAAGTGCGTTTGCTGCCTTACGGATTGATGATGTGCAGCCAGGAGTGCCGCAGGCCCAAGTATCAGGATGCGGTTATCGAATCATTGCCTCAGGCGATTCATCCGGCCTTCCAGGCGGAAGTCGAGCGCCTGGGGATCGACTTCACCGGTTTCGCCATCCGGCCGGCGTACCTGACGCCGGAGGGCAAGCTGCGCCAGGTGATGATGAACGTGGTGCTGGAAACCAGTTCTCCGGGGCAGCCGGGGGGCGTGCGGTTGTACCCGTTTGTGAAGCAGGTCAATATTGTGGCCGAATCCCCGCGCCCCAACCAGCAAAGCGAGGGGATGTATTTCCTGGCGACAGATGGCGCCCTGGGTTTCGAGATTCCGCAATATTTCTGGGGGTACCTGCGCGAGCACGGCGGCGTGCAAACCTCCGGGCTGCCGGTCACGCACCTGGCTCCCGATAAGCAAGGTTACCGGCAGTGTTTTACCAATCTGTGCCTGTCGTACCAGCCGGACCAGCCGCGCCCGGTGAATCCGGAGCCGCTGGGGAGTATTTTCGCGATACTACACCTGGATAACCAGCCAAAGCTAACGCCTGCGCCGATCATACAGCGCTATGTTACGATTACTGTTTGGGACGATGCGCATGCCATCGATTCATCCCAGCAGCAGGTGATCCGAGCGTTGGTGCAGGAGAACGACGCCCCGGTTGCCAACGTGGTGCTGGTTTTGGAATTGAAACTGCCGGACGACAGGCGGGAAGAGAAGTTGATGCCGCCTACCGGGGTGGATGGCAAAACTTCTCTGCGCCTGGAGCCGATCCAGGCGAGAAACGGTTCGTTGGTGCTTTACCGGGCGTGTTACTTGCAAAGTGAGGCGTCCAGTTATTGCACACCCCAGGAAAGTTTCGTGGTGTGGGGGAACCCGTAGCCCCAGCCTGGACGCGCCAGCGGGTGTACTTCAGAGCAGCTCGGCAGGCAGGTGGGGCAGATCAATGCGAGCGTCATCGCAGAAAAGCATGGCGCGCTCGATGGTGTTACGTAGTTCGCGGATGTTGCCAGGCCAGTGATGCGCCATCAGGGCCTGCATGGCGCGCGGGGTAACATCGGTGACGTTCATGCCCATGCGCTGGTTGTTCCTGGCGACAAACAAGCCGACCAATTCGGGGATATCTCCCCTGCGCTCACGCAGGGGCGGCAGGTGCAGGTCAACTACCTTCAGGCGGAAATAGAGATCTTCGCGGAATTTGCCCTCGGCCATCAGGCTGTGCAAATCGCGGTTGGAGGCTGCCAGGATTTGTACGTCGACCTGGATGAGCTTGGTGCCGCCGACGCGGCGAAAGGCGCGTTCTTCCAGGGCGCGCAGCAGCTTGGCCTGCATATCGAGGGGCATGGAGGAGATTTCATCCAGAAAAAGGATGCCGCCTTCGGCGATTTCCATGAGGCCCAGCTTACGCTTGTCGGCCCCGGTGAAGGCGCCGGCTTCGTAGCCAAATAATTCCGATTCCAACACAGTGCTCTGGATGGCAGCGCAGTTGATGGCGATGAAGGGCTTGCCGGCGCGCGGGCCCATGCGGTGGATGGCGCTGGCGAGCACCTCTTTGCCGGTGCCGGTTTCGCCGGTGATGAGAACCGAGACCGATGTCTGGGCGGCGCGCTGTGCCTGATCGAGCAGGGCCTGCATCCCGGGCGTGGAGCCAATGACAAAGTCTGAGCCTTCCTGGCGAGAGCGGTGCAGGTGATCCAACTCGCGGCGCATGGCGACGATTTCCATGGCGCGCAGGATGGATTTTTCCAATTGGGCCAGGCGGATGGGCTTTTGCAGGAAGTCGTGGGCGCCGTTCTTCATGGCCTCGACGGCCATTTCGATATCCCCGTACGCAGTGATCAGGATGATGGGTGGGCGATTGGGAGAGGCGTCTTCCTCCAGCAAGGTGGGACCGTAGCCATCGGGAAGCTGGACATCCAACAGAACGATGTCAGCACGGCCTTGCTCGAGCACCTGGCGGGCCTCCGCCAGGCTGGCCGCGCCGATGATTTCGTAGCCACGTGCGTTCAGGAAAGCGCCGATGTTCTGGCGGGCGTTTTCTTCATCGTCAACGATCAGAATGGTAGCGCTCATGGTTCTCTCAATTTTCCGTGTCTGGGGCGACCGGCAGGCGCACGTAGAATACGGTGCCGCCGGGGAAGCTTTCCAGGCGCAGGCTGCCTTTGTGGGCTGTGACGATGCGCTTGGCGATCGCTAACCCCAGGCCGGTGCCGCCGGATTGCGTGGTGTAGAAGGGCTGGAAGATGCGCTCCTGGATTTCTGTTGGAATGCCCGGCCCGGTATCGGCTACTGCCACTTCTACATAGGCCCCCTCTGGGGCGACGGCGGCCGGTTGAACTTTCAACGCCAGATGGCCGCCCTGGGGCGTCATAGCCTGCAAGGCGTTGGTGATCAGGTTGCTGAAGACCTGTTCGAGGGCGCGCAGGTTGCCCAGGATGGGCGGACAATCGGGCTTGATGTGCAGGTCGCATTGTATTTGCAGACGGCTGATGCGCGGCTGCAGGCGTTCCAGGAGCATGCGCAGCAGCGCGCCGATGTCCAGGCTGGTCATTTCGTAATCCATGGGGCGCGAATAGGCCAGCACCGATTTGATCAACTCGGCCAGGCGATCGCAATCCTGCAACATGCGGACGATGGCCTCCTGGTTCGAGTCCGTTTCGGGCAGGTTGAGCGCCATCCATTGCAGACCGGTGCTGATGTTGTTAATGGGGTTGCGCACTTCGTGGGCAAAGATGGCAGTGACTTCGCCTAGCAGGGCGCGTTGTTCGAGTTCCTGGGCGCGAGAGCGGATTTGCTCCTGTTCACTCAGATCCTGGATGAAGACCAGCACCCGGTCGATGCGCTCTTGATTGCGAACCGGGAAGATGCGCACCAGGGCCAAAAAAGCGTCGCCATTGCGGCGATAGAGGTGCAGATCGACCGGCGTTTCTGACGAGCCGCTGTCGTCTGAAGGGCTGTGTCCATAGGTGGGACTGCCTTGCAGAGCCGCCTGAATGGCAGGCGCCAGATTGGCGCTGCCGATCAAGATGTTTTCGAAGGGCTGTCCGATGGCTTCACGGGAAGCGTAACCGAGCATAGCTTCGACGGTGGGATTGGTTTGGACGATGCGCAAGCGCTGATCGATTTGCAGTATGCCTTCGCCCAGGTTCTCTTGCACAGCGGTCAGGGCGCTCAAGCGGGTCTGGAGGGCTTCTCCCTCGACGAGTTGTTTTTCGGCGAGGGCCTGTGCATCCAAAATGGAAGTGACGGCGGTTGCCAGCAGTTTGGTGACAGCCTGGGCGGTTTCAGCGGGCAAGGCAACCTGGTCGGCCATGATGATCAATCCAACCAGGGCGTTGGGCTGTCCCAGAGGGGCTGTACTGAGCCAGGCCAGGCCAGCGGCGCGGGCGGCGCGCTGCAAATCGGTGGCGGGGCGCTTGCCTTTGACCCAATGGTGTGCTTTGCGCAAGGAGATCAACTCTTGGGCGGGGAGTTCTTCGGGCAGGTGCTGAGCATCGCCCAGGCTGGCGCAGCGCAGCAGGCGCGGGCTGTCCTGTTGGGTCTGGTAAACTGCCAGGGTTTGGGCGCCGCACAATTGGAATCCGGCCTGAAGAACTGCGAGCAGGTTGGCTTCGTAATCGCCGGAATTAGCCAGGCCGATCAGGCTTTGCAGGCTATCCCATAGGTTCGGGAGGCGAAGATTGCTCAGGCCGCCCTGACCAGCGAGCTGATTCGGCTCGATGATGAGCAAAGCCTGCCCATCGGAAGAAGGCAGGGCGGTGACCAGCAACTGGACACCCAGGCGAGGCTGCCTGTGCCGGGCCATCTCTTGCAAGATGAGCGGGTGAGCATCTGGGCCGGATTCGCTGGGCGGCAGGGGGAGAGGCATTTGCCAGGCTGGGAAGATGGTTTGCAGGCTGAGATCGGCCAGCTCGGCGCGGGTATAGGCGGTCAATTCGGCGGCGCGGCGGTTTGACAGGATAATGCGCTCAGCCGGGGCGTCCACGATCATGGCCGGGAAGGGCAAATATTCCAAAAGCGCTTCGGAAAGGCTGCTGGTAATTGGGCGGCGACGGCCCGGCTTGGTGGGAGGAAGCTCGTAACTGGAGGCCATTTCAGGGCTCAGGCAGCGGCCCGGAAGGAAGGGGGAGATTGGCGGAAACGGGCGGGCAAAATGCCTTCCATGGCGCGGTATTTCGCCACGGTGCGGCGGGCGACCGGAAATCCCTGCTTTTCCAGTTTCCTGGCAATTTGTGCGTCACTGAGTGGTTTTACCTCTTCGGCGATGATTTGCAGCAGCGCGGTGCGAATGTGCAGGCTGCGGTCGAAAAGTTTCGAAAGTGGAATGATGCGCCTGCTGGGCAATTGTACCGCTTTATTGGCAACCGCGCGAGAAACGGTTGATTCGTGCACTTCGAGTTCGGCAGCCAGTTGGGCGCGGGTAACCGGGTTCAAGTAGGCGTCGCCTTCGAGGATGAACTGGCGCTGCAAACCTACCAGGCGCTGCATCAGGCGCACCAGGGTATGGTTGCGCTGCTGCAGGCATTTGACCAGCAAGGAGGCCCCCTCCAGGTCAGCCTGCCATTCTTCGGCTTTATCTGCTGGGGCCTGGGTTAACGCTTCTCGAAAGAGGGGGTTGACGCGCAATGCGCCAGCGTAGGGCGCAATGATCTCTACCACCAGCGCAGCGTTGGGATGTTCGCCCAGGCGTGAGATGAGGATGTCGGCGTTATGGTAGGCGCGAGGTGTATTTGGGTTTTGCTGGTTTTCACCCCAGTGGGCGCGGGCAGGGTAGGGGTAAAGATTATCGCCAATGAACGTTGCAATTTGGGCTGCCTGGCTAGTAGGGATATCCAGCAGGCGGCCCAGTTCGGCGTAGGCGTGCCGGCTGAGCAGGCTCATCCCTTCCCGAATAGCGCGATCTGCCAGGTGAGGGATGGGCCGAGTTTCGGAGAGCACTTCCAGTTGCACCAGCAGGGCCGTTTGTGGATCGGGCGAGCCAACGCCGGGCGGGTCGGCGCGCTGGATCTGGTGTAAAACATTTTCCAGGCGCGCCAGAGATATGTGGTGGTAGCGGGCGATTTCAAAAAGGGGTACGGCCAGCAGGCCATCTTCATCCAGGCTGGTGAGGATGTGGGCTGCCAGGGGGCGGTCCTCGGGATCTAATTCGGCGGCGATCTGGCGCAGCACGTAGGCGGGCAGATCCTCCACAGCGGCAGCCCATTCGTCATCGGGTAGATCATCTGCTGCAAGGCGCGAACTGCCCGAGGTGGGGAAATCCTGGGATGAAGAGACGAAGACGATCGGGAGGTCGGGGATGCTTGCCGTGGGCTGGCTGCAAACCGGGCAGGGGCCAGAGTTCGCCAGGACGCGGCGGCAGTGGGGGCAGCGCGGCGGATCAGCGAGTTCGAGAGCCGGGTTGGAGGCCAGCGCAGCTTCGATCTTCTGCCGCAGCTCGTCGCCGGTCAGCTCGAGGAGCGTCATGGTCTGTGCCAGGTGGGCGGTGGTCAGCGGGCGCAGGGAAGGAGATTGGGTTTGCAGCAACATGGCGTGTGCCTCAGAAACACTTCTGGATAATATTATATCTGGTTGCAAGTTCTGTGCCAATGGTGACGAGTGATCGGGCGCGGCAGTTGTATTGCTGATCGCTGGCAAATGGTATAAAATGAACGGGGTGCAATTCAATTCAACCGAAAGGCCGGATAGGCACGAAACAGAAGGCCCGTTTCTAAAACCTGGCAGGTCTGATCATTTGTGAGGAGTTTTATGTCTTTACACAGCGAAATTCTGGAACAGGCGCAAGTTTTGGAGCGATTGGTGCAAGAGCAGATGGGGCATGTGGAGAGGATCGCCAGGGAACTGCGAAAGGCGGCGCCAGCTTACGTGTTCCTGGCAGCCCGGGGCACTTCAGATAACGCCGGTCGATATGCCAATTACCTGTGGGGCTCGGCGAATGGCCTACCGGTGGCGCTGGCTACGCCTTCATTATTTACATTCTATGAACGCCCGCCGCAACTGCGGGGGGCGCTGGTAGTTGGTATTTCGCAGTCAGGGCAGTCGCCGGATATCGTCAGCGTGCTGGAGGAGGCGCACCGCCAGGGCTGCCTAACGCTGGCGATCGTCAATGCGCCCGACTCGCCCCTGGCGCAGGCGGCGGATTTCGTGATCAACGTGCAGGCGGGCGTCGAAGCGGCAGTGGCGGCTACCAAAACGTACACGGCCGAGCTGATGGCAATTGCCATGCTGTCTGTGACGCTGCAAAGGGACGCTGCCCAGCGCCAGGCGCTGGCACTGGTGCCGGGCTGGGTGCAGCAGGCCCTGGCTTTGGATGAGCACATCGCCCGGATCGCAGAGCGTTATCGCTACATGAGCCATTGCGTGGTGATAGGGCGTGGGTATAACTACGCTACGGCGTTCGAGTGGTCGTTGAAGCTCAAGGAGCTGACATACCTGGTGGCGGAGCCTTATTCTTCGGCGGATTTTCGACACGGACCGATAGCCATGGTGGAGCGCGGTTTTCCGGTGATGGCAGTTACACCAGGGGGCAAAGTTTACGATGACCTGCTCGAGCTGCTCAAACGGGTACGCCAGGAACTGCTGGCTGAGCTTTTGGTGATCTCTGACCAGCCCGAAGCGCTGGCATTGGCGCAGTCGCCGCTGGCGCTGCCGCAGGGCATTCCAGAATGGCTGACGCCGCTGGTGGCGATTGTTCCAGCCCAATTGTTCGCTTATCATCTGACTCTGGTGCGCGGCCTGGACGCTGAGCAGCCGCGCACGATTCGCAAAGTTACGGAGACGCATTAGTGAACAAACTGACACTTGTGCCTGCTCCTCGTTATCTGGAGTACATCGAGGGGCAGTTCGAGATCAGCGGGGAAGGTCTGATCGTTTTGCAGGGCGCTGACCCGCAGGCGCTGCTGCCCCTGGCGCAAATGCTGCGAGCCGCGTTCAGCCAACAGGCAGACATAAATTGGCAGACAGCAGCCGGAAGCGTACTCACAAGGGAATGTCGCGTGGCATTGATGCTCGTGCCGGGGAGCATCCGGCACGAGCAAGGTTATTCGCTGGCGATCACGCCGCAGCGCATCGATATCGTGGCTAACCAGCCGGCAGGGATTTTCTACGCGGTGCAAACCCTGCGCCAGATGCTGGCGCAATGCGGGGCAAGTCTGCCGGCTTTGCAGTGCCGCGATTGGCCGGATTTCGCACAGCGCGGGGTGATGTTGGACATCAGCCGGAATAAGGTGCCCAGCATGCACACGCTGTACGCGCTGGTAGACCAGTTAGGCGCTTTGAAGATCAACCAGTTGCAGCTTTACACTGAGCACACCTTCGCGTATCGCAACCACCCGCGGGTGTGGGCGCAGGCTTCACCGATGACGGGCGAGCAGATCCTGGAGTTGGATGCTTACTGCCGCCAGCATTTCATCGAACTGGTGCCAAACCAGAACACTTTCGGGCACCTGCGACCCTGGTTGGTCCAGGAGCCTTACCGGGACCTGGCGGAGTGCCCGGATGGCTGTGATACACACTGGGGGCACTTCGATGAGCCTTTCAGCCTGAACCCAGGCGACCCGCGCAGCCTGGACCTGGTGCGGGGAATGTTAGATGAACTGCTGCCGCATTTCTCCAGCCGCCAGGTGAATGTGGGCTGCGATGAGACGGTCGACCTGGGGCAGGGGCGCAGCCGGGAGCGGGTGGCTGAACTGGGGGCCGGAAGGGTGTATTTCGAGTTCCTGATGCGCATCTACCGGGAGGTGAAAGCGCGCGGACGCACGATGCAGTTCTGGGGCGATATCATTATGGAGCATCCTGAGCTGGCGCCCGAACTGCCGCGGGATGTGATCGCCCTGGAATGGGGTTACGATGCTGGACATCCTTTCGACCAGCACGGGCAGAAATTCGCCGCGGCGGGCGTGCTTTTCTACGTTTGCCCGGGGACTTCCTCCTGGAACACAATCGCCGGGCGCACGGACAACGCACTGGAGAACCTGCGCAACGCGGCGCTCAACGGGTTGAAGCACGGAGCGGTGGGCTATTTGAACACGGATTGGGGCGACAATGGACACTGGCAGCCCTTGCCGGTAAGCTACCTGGGTTTTGTCTATGGGGCCGGGCTGGCCTGGGATTACCAGGCAAACCTGGAGATGGATGTGCCCAGGGCTTTGGATGTGCACGTTTTCCAGGACCAGAGTGGGGTGATGGGCCGCCTGGCGTATGACCTGGGCAATGTGTACCAGCAGCCGGGCATCCTGCCGCATAACAGCAGTGTGTTGTTCAATATTTTACAAACCAATCCGCAGGAAATCCCGGTGCATCTGCCGAATGCCCCCAGGGAGGAACTGGTCGAGCGGATGCGCTCGACACTGGAGCGCATCGATGGGATTATGCAGCCTTTGCCTGAGGCGGTCATGCTGCGCCCGGATGCTGACCTGTTGCGGCGCGAATTCGCCTGGGTGGCAGATATCCTACGACATGCCTGCTACCGGGCGCTATGGGCGCTGGAGGCGCGCCAGACACCCGAAGCCGAGCCCAAAAACCTGGCGCAGCAGACGGAGGCATTAGCAACAGAATTCCAGCAGGTGTGGCTGGCGCGCAACCGCCCAGGCGGGTTGGCTGATAGCCTGACACGCATGCAAAAAATCCGCCTATCCTATGAGCAGGCGCTGAAATAGTGCCGTTTGTCAACCCGGAGGGGTGACTTTTGCGAGATGAGTTTGGATGCACACAATGCTAAAATCAGATCAGGCGCGCGATTGCGCCTGGAAGTGCAACCCATCCAAACCATCGTTCACCTAAAGGGAAAATAATCTATGTTTCGTTCTTTCTTCATCTACCTTTCGAAAGCCGCCTGGGCGCGGCGGATCGTCACCGGCTGGGGGTTTGCCTGGCGTGCGGCCTCACGATTTGTGGCTGGCGATAAACTGGAAGACGCCATCCGGGCGATCAAGGTTTTGAATGAGAAAGGAATCAATGCCACCCTGGATCACCTGGGCGAGCATACTACGAATGCAGAAGAGGCGCGCCGCTCTACTGAGGATATCATCCAGGCGCTGGATGCCATCCAGCAATCGGGTGTGCGCGCCAACGTTTCGATCAAACTGACCCAACTTGGAGTAGGGCTGGGGGAGGAAATCTGTGCGCAGAATTTGCAGAAAATTTTGAAGCACGCCCAAGAACAAGGCAATTTTGTGCGCATCGATATGGAAGACTCGCCCTGGGTGGATGTCACGCTGGATTTATTCCGCCGCATGCGCCTGGAATGCGAGTGCCCCAATGTGGGTGTGGTGATCCAATCTTACCTGTACCGCAGCAAGGATGATGTTGCCAAGATTATGGAAGAGGGCGGACGGGTGCGCCTGTGCAAAGGCGCTTATAAAGAACCACCTGAAGTCGCTTTCCCGCAGAAGAAAGATGTGGACGCAAACTATGACCGGCTGACGGAGATGCTGATCGATGGGGCCAAGGCGCATGCGGAGATGCTGCTCAGTGAAGATGGCAAAATCCCGCCGATCCCAGGGATTGCCTCGCATGACCCGGCGCGGTTGGCGCACGCCAAGGCCTATGCCCAGAAAGTTGGCCTGCCCAAGCGGGCGATAGAATTCCAGATGCTGCATGGCATCCGCCGGGACTTGCAGGAGCAGGCGGTCAGCGAGGGATACCCGGTGCGTGTGTACGTGCCCTATGGCACCGAATGGTATCCGTATTTCATGCGCCGCCTGGCAGAGCGACCGGCGAACGTGTGGTTCTTTATTTCCAATTTCTTCAGGAAATAAAGCCTGATTTGCTCTAACTGGCGATATGCACGTTGAGGGGCATATCACCAGCAGCTTTGTTGCGCCTGGGATAAAACCCGGCGCTCGAACAGATTGACAATGGCGTAGTTCGTGTTTATAATTCCCGAATATATGAATACATGTTCATATATTGGAGTATTTTATAATGAATCTAACGAGCGACCTTGAGCATGTAGCGGTTTTGGACGAGACGATGGCGGCCCGGCTGGCGGAGATTTTCCGCTCTTTGAGCGATCCGAGCCGCATCCGCATTATCTCCGTGCTGGCAGAGGCAGAAACCAACGTGGGGACCCTGGCGGAAGTGGTGGGACAAAGCGAATCGTCGGTCTCGCACCACCTGCGCGGGCTGCGCCAGATGCGCCTGGTGCGGGCGCGCAAGGAAGGGCGACAGGTGTTCTACGCCCTGGAGGATGAGCACATCGTAGATTTATATCGAAGGGGCCTGGAGCACTTATTACATGGATGAAGTGCTGCTGCACAAAACGGCCAAATTACAATCTGTGGAAGAAAAGGATATCCGCAGACAGTGCCTGGAGCTGCAGGGATTGGATTGTTCGGACTGCGCCTTGGTAGTGGAGCACCGCCTGTCGCGGTTGGAAGGCGTGCTGGACGTGCAAGTGGATTTCACCGCCCAGGCGGTGAACGTGGCTTACGACCGGCGCCGCATCCAGGCGCGCACGATCAAATGGCGCATCCAGCAACTAGGATACGCGCCTGTGCCCACCACTCTGGAAAGCTGGTGGCAGAACAACCAGGAACTGCTGCTCAGCCTGGGAGCCGGGGCGCTGACGCTGGTAGCCTGGTTGGGAGAGACCTGGCTGAATTTCCCGGGCGCGGCCAGCCTGGGGTTGTATCTATCAGCGTATCTGTTGGGCGGTCTGCATACGGCCAGGCATGCCTTACAGGCTCTGCGCCAGGGACATTTCGACAGCGATGTGTTGATGCTGGCTGCGGCGTTGGGGGCTGCCAGCCTGGGAGAGTTCGCCGAAGGGGCGCTGTTATTGTTCCTGTTCAGCCTGGGCCACGCTCTGGAAGAACGCGCCCTGGACCGGGCGCGCCAGGCGGTGCGCGCCCTGGGAGCCCTGATCCCCAGGAAGGCCCTGGTGGTGCGAGATGGGCAGGAACAAGTGGTGAGAGTGGAACAGCTTGCCCTGGGCGATGAAGTGCTGGTGCGTCCTGGCGAGCGCCTGCCGGTGGATGGGCAGGTGTTGGGCGGGCATTCGGCGGTGGATCAATCACCGATTACGGGCGAGTCGCTGCCGGTGGAAAAAGCCCCTGGCGAGGCAGTATTTGCCGGTTCGGTGAATGGACCGGGGGCGCTGCGGGTGCGGGTGACGCGCCTGGCAAAGGACAGCACCCTGGCTCGGGTGATGCAGTTAGTCGAGCAGGCGCAGGCGCACAAAGCCCCGACGCAGCAGAAGGTGGAAAGCTTTATGCGCCGTTTCGTGCCAGTGGTTCTGGCAGCCACAATCCTGCTGGTGATCCTGCCGCCATTCCTGGGCGTGCCGCTGCGTGAAGCTTTCCGGCGCGCCATGATCTTGCTGGTGGCAACATCACCCTGCGCACTGGCATTGGGCACGCCAGCGGCGGTGCTGGCTGGAATCGCCCAGGCGGCGCGCAACGGGGTGCTGGTGAAGGGCGGCGTGCACCTGGAAAACCTGGGCCGCCTGGAGGCGCTGGCTTTCGATAAAACCGCCACGCTGACGAGCGGTGAGCTGCGCGTCAGCAAGGTGGTCGCGCTGGATGGAGGCGAGGAAGATCAAGTGCTGGCCCTGGCGGCGGCGGTCGAGCGCCAATCCGGGCACCCGCTGTCGCAGGCGGTGCTCAGGGCGGCTGAAGAAGCGGGTTTACGGTTGCCGGAAGCCAGCCAGGTGCGGGCGGAGACCGGGCTGGGGGTGCAGGCCCAGGTGGACGGGCAGGCGGCGCGGGTGGGCAGCCTGAAATGGTTCGATGAACTGGCCCTGCCGGTGGGGCAGGCGGCGCGCCAACTGGCGGCGGAGATGCAGGCGCAAGGACAATCGGTGATGCTGGTGGCCGTGGGGCAGCAGGTCCTTGGGCTGGTGGCCGTAGCCGATACGCTGCGCCCAGGCGTGGCAGAAGCGCTGCACGCGCTGCGCAAGCTGGGGGTGCGCCGCATGGTGATGCTTTCAGGAGATAACGCTGGCGCGGCGGCCTTGATCGCCAGGCAGGCTGGCCTGGTGGAGTTCCGCGCCGGGCTATTGCCGGAAGACAAGCTGGCTGCCATCGATGAACTGCAGGGCAGCCACGCGGTGGTCGGCATGGTCGGAGACGGTGTGAACGACGCGCCTGCCCTGGGGCGCGCTACCGTGGGCATTGCCATGGGCGGGGCGGCTACAGAGGTAGCGCTGGAAACGGCAGATGTGGCTTTGATGGGGGCAGAGCTGGGTAAGCTGCCTTTCGCGGTATCCCTGGGCCGCGCCACGCAAGGTGTGATTCGCCAGAACCTGGTAATTGCCCTGGGAGTGATGGCGGTGCTGGCGGGCCTGGCGTTGAGCGGTCTGGCAGGGATTGGCCTGGCAGTTGTGCTGCACGAAGGCAGCACGCTGCTGGTGGTGGCGAATGCCTTGCGATTGCTGCACAAGGCTGGTTGATGCGCAACGTTAATTGCTTTATTAACGGCGCACAAGGGAGGTTATGGTATCATCGGTCCGTACAGACCCGGGCAGCAGATGGCCTGGATGCTTGCTGGCCGGGTTCACTTTTACTGTTATGGAGTGGAGTTGTAATGCCAACAAAAGCCAATCGCCAAACGGGGTTCCCTGTGTTGATGATGACAGCCGGGGTGTTGTTGATCATCGTTTCAGCCTGGTTTTTTATCAGCGCGGCCCTGCCTCAGGCCACCAGTACACCGACGGCAATGCAGGCGCGCATCCCCTACCCGGAGGTCCGTCGCGTCAACCTGCCGGATGCCAAAGCAGCTTACGAACTGGGCACGGCAGTATTCGTTGATACGCGCGGCGACGCCTACTTCGACCAGGAGCACATCCCAGGGGCGCTTTCGATCAGCGCGGAGGAAGTCCCCGGCAGGTTGAGCCAATTGAAGCCTACCGATTGGATTATCACGTATTGTACCTGACCATCGGAAGAATCGAGCGCCCGTGTGGCGCGCCTGTTACTGGACCAAGGTTTCGCGCGCGTAACCCCGCTGTCTGGCGGGTTGGAAGCCTGGGTGGCGGCTGGATACCCATTGGAGCCTTAGTTTTATAGAAAGAAGGATGGTGGTGGATGCCGGAGAATCCTGAGAGGTTAGTGGAGCGCCTGCGCAGCGAAGGGCAGAAGACGGAGGCATTTTTCAGCGCCCTGGAGCCTGAGCAGTGGAAGGTGCGCCTGTATGCAGACGGCTCGCAGTGGACGGTTGCTCAATTGTTGGCGCACTTCGTGTCAGCAGAGATCGGCAACCGGGCGTTGATCGAGCAGATCTGGAAAGGCGGCAGCGGCGCGCCGCCGGATTTCGACATCGACGCTTTCAACGAGCGCCAGGTAGCCGGGATGGCAGTAGACGCGCCGCAAGCGCTACTGGCTGATTTCATGCAGCGCCGCCAGGAAACGATCGAACTGGTGGCGGGGATGACGCCTGAAGATTTGCAAAAGGTGGGGCGCAACCCTTTCCTGGGCGAAGCGCCGCTGGAGGAGATCGTCAAGCTGGTGTATCGCCACAACCAGATCCACCAGCGCGACGTGCGCCGGGCCCTTTCGGAGACAAGCACGCCGGCGAGTTAGTGCGTTGGCCGGCATTTCTACCTGAGTACATATGACTACACTATCACCGACTGATTCCTTGCGCTTATTCGTGCGCCTATCGCGGCCGTTATTCCTGGTCGGGGTAATGATGTTGTACGCCCTGGGGGTGGGGATCGCCCGCTACCTGGGCAACAACATCGATTGGAACACCTATTTCCTGGGACAGGTGTGGGTGACGCTGTTGCAATTGAGTACGCATTATTTCAATGAATACTACAACTCGCCAGCCGACCAGGAGAACCCCAACCGGACCTACCTGACGGGTGGGAGCGGGGCGCTTGGCCCAGGCAAACTACCCCGGCAGGTAGCCATGACGGCGGCGTTGATCAGCCTGGCTTTGCTGGCCTGGATGACGGTGATGGTGATCGCTAACCTGCGCCCGGGGCTGCTGGCCTATTTGATCATGGGACTGGCTTTCCTGGGGGCGTTCTTCTATTCTGTGCCGCCAGTCAGGCTGGAGGCTTCGGGCTATGGCGAGCTGACTACCACCGTGTTGGTGGCCTTCCTGGTGCCGGCTTTCGGCTTCGTGCTGCAAACGGGCAACCTGCATCGCCTGCTGGCCATGTGCGCTTTCCCGCTGGCGGCCCTGCACCTGGCGATGCTGCTGGCTTTCGAACTGCCCGATTACGGGGTGGATGCGAAACACGATAAGTGCACGCTGATGGTGCGGATGGGCTGGCAGAACGGCATGCTGCTGCACAACATCCTGGTTCTGAGCGCGTTCTTGCTGCTGGCCCTGGCTGCCAGCCTGGGCCTCCCCGGGTTTGTGGCCTGGCCCAGCTTGCTGCTGCTGCCCCTGGGCTTGCTGCAGATTTACCAGATGCGCGGCATCGCCGCTGGAGGTAAGCCGAGGTGGACGGCCCTGGTGACCGGAGCGCTGGCGCTGTTCGGCTTGTTGGCCTATATCATGATGATGACATTCTGGATCAACTGAGGCCAGAGGAACGATGCCTGAATTCCTGGAACTGCTGCCGCCCGAGGCTGCCCTGCGAGTGCTGCTGGATAATCTGCCAGCCAGGCCCGCATCCGAAAAAATCCCTACAATTGCCGCAGCCGGGCGAGTTACCGTCGAAGCTGTACGAGCGGCGCAGCCGCTGCCAGCTTTTGCCCGTTCGACGGTGGACGGATACGCCGTGCGAGCGGCCGACACCTATGGGGCCAGCGAGGCGCTGCCGGCTTATCTGCAACTGGTGGGTGAAGCGCCGATGGGGGCTGCACCGGCCTTCCGAGTAGCGGCGGCCCAGTGCGGCCTGATCCACACCGGCGGGATGCTTCCGCAAGGGGCTGACGCCGTGGTGATGGTCGAATACACCCAGAGCGTGCGCCCAGACGAAGTCGAAGTGCTGAGAGCAGTGGCGGTGGGGGAAAATGTGTTGAAAGTCGGCGAGGATGTGCAGCCAGGGCAGGAAGTGATCGCGGCAGGCAGCCGCTTGCGAGCGGCAGAGATCGGTGGTTTGATGGCGCTGGGGATAAGCGAGGTGGGCGTGGCGCGCCGCCCGCGGGTGGGGGTTTTATCCAGCGGGGATGAGGTGGTCCCGCCGGAAGCAGAGCCCGGGCCGGGGCAGGTGCGCGACGTAAATACCTACAGCCTGTCGGCTTTAGTGGAGCGCGCTGGGGGAACGGCGGTTCATTATGGCATCTCCCCTGACCAGGCAGAGATACTTCGCCAGCGCGCTGCGCAGGCGCTGCAGGAATGCGACCTGGTGGTGATCACGGCTGGCTCTTCGGCCAGCGCGCGCGATATGACTGCTGAAGTGATCGACCAGCTTGGCGCGCCGGGGGTGCTGGTGCACGGCGTCAACGTGCGGCCGGGCAAACCTACCATCCTGGCGGTCTGCCAGGATAAGGCGGTGATCGGCCTGCCGGGCAACCCGGTGAGCGCGCTGGTGATCGCCTGGCTGTTCGTCGTCCCGCTGGTGGAGAAGCTGCTGGGGCAGCGCCAGGGGAGCGTGCGACCGCGAGTGCCGGCGCGCTTGAGCCTGAACCTGGCTTCGCAGGCCGGGCGCGAGGACTGGGCGCCGGTGCGGTTGGTGCAGCAGGGCGCAGGCTACACAGCGGAGCCGGTTTTCGGGAAGAGCAATTTAATCTTTACGCTGGCGCGCGCCGATGGTTTGGTGCGCATCCCGGCGGATGCTACCGGCCTGAGCGCCGGAGAGATGGTTGAGGTTTGGCTGATATGAGTTTGCAACCCCCTATGTACCCAGACCCGCTCCTGCCGGGCGATATCCCCTTGCTGCTGCTGCCGGAGCGCCTGGCGGTGTGCCGTTTGCCAGCCGATGCGCAGTTCCCGGATTGGGCCCGGGATGGAGAACTGCTGGCGCTGGTGCGCACCTCCAGCGAATTGAGCGTAGTGTGCGCGGAGCGCTTCGTGCCGCCCGAGGTCAAGGCCGAGCGCGGTTGGCGCGTCTTGCAGGTGCAGGGCCCCTTGGATTTTTCCCAGGTGGGCGTGCTGGCCTCGATAACTGTGCCGCTGGCTAAGGCCGGCGTGAGCCTGTTCGCCCTGTCGACCTACGACACAGATTACATCCTGGTGAAAGAAAGCGCACTGGAGCGGGCTGTGCAGGCTTTGAACCAGGCGGGGTTCCTGGTGATGAGCCATGTCGATCTATCTGCGTGACATCCCGCTGCCCGAGGCCCAGGCGCGCCTGAAGGATGCGCTGCAAGCGGCTGGCCGTTGGGGCTTGCTGGGGGCAGAGACGATCCTGCTGGACGAGCAGGCGGCTGGCAGGGTGCTGGCAGAGGCGGTGTGGGCCAAGATTTCTTCGCCGCATTACCATGCTTCGGCGATGGATGGCTTCGCGGTGCGATCGGCGGACACGGCGGGGGCAATGCCCAATGATGCAGTCACGCTGGCCTGCGGCGCGGGCCAGGGCGCGGCGAAGTACGTGGATACGGGCGATCCCCTGCCTGAATGGGCGGACGCGGTCATCCCAATTGAGAATGTGGAGCCATTAGACGCACACGGGCAGCCCGCGCCTGAACCCCGCCGGCCTTACGGCATCCGCCTGCGGGCGGCAGTTACGCCGTGGAGCCATGTGCGCTCGATGGGCGAGGATATGGTTGCCACGCAACTGGTGCTGCCGGCCGGGCACGTGCTGCGCCCGGTGGACCTGGGGGCGATGGCGGCCTGTGGGCACAGCCAGGCGGTGGTGGCGCGACGGCCCAGGGTGGCGATCTTGCCAACGGGCAGCGAACTGATCCCGGTGGGACAGCCGGCCCGCTCGGGGGAGATTATTGAATTCAATTCGCTGGTGCTGGCGGCGCAGGTCAGGCAGTGGGGCGGCGAGGCAGTGCGTTTTTCGATCACGGTGGATGATTTCGCCGCTATCCGGGAGCGCGTGGCGCAGGCAGCATTGGAATACGACCTGATCCTGTTGAATGCGGGTTCCTCGGCCGGTTCGGAGGATTTTTCGGCTGGCGTAGTCGAGGCGTTGGGCCAACTGCTGGTGCATGGCGTGGCAGTGCGCCCGGGGCACCCGGTGATCCTGGGGATGATCGAGCGCGGCGCGGCAGCCAGGGCTGTGGACCAATCCGGGCACCCAGGGGATAGCACTCAAATTCCGATCATCGGCGTGCCGGGCTATCCGGTATCCGCCGCGCTGACCGGGGAGATTTTCGTAGAGCCGCTGCTGGCGCGCTGGTTAGGGCGTGAGCCCAGCGCGCCGGAGGAAGTTACCGCAACGCTGACGCGCAAGACCACCTCGCCGCCGGGCGATGACGACTACCTGCGTGTAGCCGTAGGGCGCGTGGGCGATAAGCTGCTGGCCGCGCCGCTGGCGCGCGGTTCGGGGGTGATTACTTCACTGGTGCGGGCGGATGGCATCGCCATCCTGCCGCGCGGCTCGCAAGGTTTGCCGGCAGGCGCGCCGGTGCGCGTGCGCCTGTATCGCTCGACGGCCGAATTAGAGCGCACGATTTTCGCCATCGGCTCGCATGACGTCAGCCTGGATTTGCTGGCGCAGTTCCTGGCGAGGCGCGGCCGCCGCCTGGCGTCTGCCAACGTGGGCAGCCTGGGCGGGTTGGTGGCGCTGCACCGGGGCGAGGCGCACCTGGCTGGCTCGCACCTGCTGGATCCCGAAACGGGTGAGTACAATCTGAGCTATATCCGCCAATACCTGGCGGGTGTGGCGGTCAAGGTGGTGGCGCTGGTTGGCCGGCAGCAGGGTTTGCTGGTACAGAAGGGCAATCCCCTGAAGATCCGTTCCCTGGAAGACCTGGCGCGCTCGCAGGTGCGTTTCGTCAACCGCCAGCGCGGGGCGGGGACGCGCGTCTTGCTGGATTATCACCTGGAGCGCCTGGGGATTGCGTCCGCAGCGATTCAAGGCTACAATCAGGAGGAATATACCCACCTGGCGGTGGCAGCAGCGGTGAGTTCGGGGCGGGCGGACGCAGGCCTGGGTATCGCGGCCGCGGCGCAAGCTTTGGATTTGGATTTCCTGCCTCTGTACCAGGAACATTACGAACTGGTTATCCCGGCGGAGTTTTATGGTGCGGCGTTGTTAGCGCCTGTGCTGGAACTGCTGAAGGACGCAGCTTTCCAGGCGGCGGTGATGGCGCTGCCCGGGTACGATGTCTCCGACATGGGCAGACTGGTGGCTGAGGTGAATGGATGAAGACTGCGCTGGTGATCGACGACAACCAGGAAACGGCTGATGTGGTTTGCCAGATGTTGGACCTGCTGGACGTTGATGCGACGGCGGCTTATGGACCGCGGGTAGCGATGACGCTCTTGAAGGATTTCAGCCCGGATATCATCTTTTTGGATATCAATATGCCGGGCGTGGATGGCTTCGAAGTCATGGCCTATCTGCGCCGCTATCCGAACTTAGAACACACGCCGGTGGTGTTCGTCACCTCAGATGACCAACCTGAAACGGTGATCAAGGCGCGCAAAACCGGGGCGCTGCTGGTGATCATCAAGCCGATGACTTTCGAGGCGTTGGAAGCCACTCTGCGCAAAGTCGGATTGATTTAATTCAGGAGGAAAATGTGGTGATGCAAGCTGGAGCCCTGGCTCCCGATTTTACACTGCCCGATGAAACGGGCGTCGAACGCAATCTCTCGGATTACCGGGGCAGCCCGGTGATCCTGTATTTCTATCCAAAGGACGACACGCCTGGCTGCACGACCGAAGCGTGTAACTTCCGCGACGATTACAGCGCTTACCAGCAGGCGGGGGTGCAGATCCTGGGTGTCAGCCCGGACGCGCCCAAGATGCATGCCAAATTCAAGATCAAATTTGATCTGCCGTTCACTTTGTTGGCAGATGAAACGCACCAGGTTTGCGAACTGTACGGGGTTTGGGGTCGCAAGAAATTCATGGGTCGTGAATATGATGGCGTTTTCCGCACAACTTTCTTGATCGACGCACAGGGAATCATTGTGCGAGTCTTCGAGAACGTCAAGCCTGCCGAGCACAGCACCGAGGTGTTGGCGACGTTGGGTTCAGGGGTGTAAGCCAGCAGCAGGAGGAGATGATGCAGCGTAAGAGTTGGGTTTGGGCGGGCCTTTTGATCATGATCCTGGGGCTGGCGGCCTGCGGAGGTTCGGACCAGTCTACGCCAGCGGCAGGGCCTGGCCTGGAGCGATCCCAGCCGCCAGCGGAATACGCCGGCAAGGTAAATCCCCTGGCGGGCCAGGCGGATGCCGCGGAAAGGGGTGGGCAGTCCTACCAGGTTTTCTGTGTTTCGTGCCATGGCGAGCACGGGCAGGGTGACGGGCCGATCTCCGCCAGCTTGAACCCCAAGCCCTCCAACCTGGCAGAGGCGCAGGCCGGGTTGAGCGACGATTACCTGTACTGGCGGATCGCCGAGGGTGGACTCGGCGCACCTTTCAACTCGACCATGCCGGGCTGGAAGGGCTCGCTGGGTGAAGAACAGATCTGGGAGATGGTTACATTCCTGCGCACTTTCGGAAAGTAGCAGCAGCCAATCTAACCCGCCCGGGCATGAACGCCCTGGCCTATCCAGCAGCGCCGGTTGAATCCGGCTTTACGGAACCCCCCTCACGGGGCGCGGAGGAACTTGCAGACACAAAGCCTGCGCAGGCTATTTCGGATGGAGGCGTGATTGATGAGTTTCCAGGATCATGGCAAGGATGATGCGTTGAGAGAGCAGCGCTTCCGCCTGTATCCCTTGACGCGCAGCGCCGGGCGGCGGCTGTCGGCTGTGCTGGCAGCGCGCTGGCTGCCCTGGGCCCTGGCAGGTTTGATCTTGCTTTTCGCTTTGATCCACGAAGTATTGCAGCAGGAGCGCTTCGCAGAACTTTCGCCTTCAGGCCAGGTGGCGCTGTGGGCTCTGGCCCTGCTGGGTCTGCTGGTGGTTTACCTGGTTTTCAGCCGGGTCGCCGCGCTGTACGAACAGCGCGAGAAATTGATGCAGCGCCTGGAGCAGGCGGAGCAGCGCCAGGCGGAATCTTACCAGCGTCTGGAAGCGATCTTCCAGGTTAGTCAGAAGTTCACTGAAGCCAGCGATGAGAATGAAGTCATCCAGCCGCTGCTGCGCCTGCTGGTGGAGCTGAGCGGGGCGCAAGGGGCTACCTTCGTGCCGTTGGACGAACATGGCCAGCCGCAGACCGCCATCAGCCACGGCGAACTGCCCTTCCCGGTGATGGAAGCCTGGGTGGAGTATCTGGCGACTCCGGGGGTGCGCGAACGCTGCCGGAATTGTGAACTGGCGCGGGACAATCACCTGCAGGGCGCTTTAGAAAAGCCAGAGAACTGCCCGCTGCTCAAGGGACCTTTCGCGGAAGCGTCCGGGCTGTTGTGTTTGCCGGTGCGCAGAGGCGAGCGCGAGTTCGGCGTGGTCAACCTGTTTTTGCCCGAAATGCAGCACCTGGATGAGCGCATTCGCCCTTACCTGCGAGCCTTGATCGATGAGACTGCCCTGGGATTGGAAGGTATTTTGTTACGGCGCAACGAGCTGGCGGCGCTGCGCCAGATGCAGTCACTACGCCAGAAGACCGATTTGAAGGCGCTGCTGGGCAGTTTGTTGGAAAACGTGCACCGCAGCCTGGAAGCTGATTTCGCTATGCTGGTGATCAGCCAACCTGGTGTGGACCCGGACGGCGACAACCTGACTCTGGGAAATTTTCCGCAGCAGGCCAGGCCATTCGTGGAAGGGCTGCTGCAAGGGGTGATGGCTTCCAAGGAGGCAATGCTGCTGGGCGATGTATCCGGCGACCCAGCCTCGGCGCCGGGTTTGCGGGCGCTGATCGCCTCGCCGCTGCTTTCTCCCGAGGGCCAGGTGTTGGGGGCGATCCTGGTGGGCAACCGGCGGGCGCGCAGCTTTTACCAGCGCCAACTGGCCTTACTGCAAACCGTGGCAGGGCAGGTGGCCCTGGTGGTGCAGAACGCCAATTTGATGGCAGAGCTGGAATACCAGGCGACGATGCAGGAACGCCTGCGCCTGGCGCGCGAGATTCACGATGGCCTGGCGCAGACCCTGGGTTTCCTTAAGCTGCAAATGGCGCAGATGCGTGGCTACCTGGGGCGGGGTGAAAACGAGCGAGCGCGCCAGAGCGCCGATTTGTGCTACACCACGTTGAGCGAGGCATACCAGGATGCCCGGCAGGCGATCGACGGTCTGCGAGTCCTGCCATCTGACTGCGGCCTGGAAGGCTGGTTAGAGCAGACCGTGGACGATTTCCAGGAGATCAGCGGGTTGGTGGTCGATCTGCAGGGAATGAAAGACTGCATCGAGCTGCCGCCGGAGGTGCACGCTCAACTGATCCGCATCGTACAGGAGGCGCTCAGCAACGTGCGGAAACACGCCAACGCCGCTCGAGTGGGGATCGCCTGCCGCCAGACGCCAGCGGAGCTGGTGTTGGAAGTGCGCGACGATGGGAGCGGTTTTTCACCCGAGGATGTATCGATGGCTTCGCGCCACGGCCTGCGCGGCATGCGCGAGCGCGCCGAGTTGATCGGGGCAGATTTCCAGGTGATCAGCCGTCCCGGCCAGGGGACGACGATCCGTTTACGGCTGCCATTCCCGGACGCGGTTGGTTCGGATGCAGCGCACGGCGTTCAAGGGAGGTGATGGGATGACAGGCGTACAGAGCAATCCAGGTACGGCTCACCCGGTTCGTTTAGCGGTGGTGGACGACCATGCCCTGTTCCGGGCGGGTTTGATCAGCCTGCTGGATGAAATGGATGAATTCCGGGTGGTGGGCGAAGCCAGCGACGGGGAAGGGGCGGTCGAACTGGTGCAGCGCCTCCAGCCGGATGTGCTGCTGTTGGACGTGAATATGCCTGGCATGAGCGGGGTACAGGCGGTGGAGGCGATCCGCAGCCTGCCGCGCCCTGAGCAGTGCCGCATCCTGATGCTGACGATTTCGAAGAGCGAAGAAGACCTGCTGGGGGCGATTGCAGGCGGGGCGGACGGTTACCTGCTCAAGAGCGCCGAACCGGATGAACTGCGCAAAGCGATCCTGCTGGTGCACCAGGGAATGTCGGTGCTTTCGCCGCAGGTGACGCGCCAGGTGCTGCGGGCGGCGATGAGCGCCGATCAGAGCCGGGTGGCCGAAAGCGGGCTGAGCAGCCGGGAGATGGAAGTTTTGGGCTGCCTGGCGAACGGCATGACCACGGCGCAAATCTCGGCCAAGCTGTTCATCTCCGAGAACACGGTCAAGACGCACGTGCGGCACATCCTGGAAAAGCTGGAAGCTTCTAACCGCGCCGAGGCGGTCAGCAAGGCGGTACACATGGGGTTGATCAACACGGTGAGCTAGGGCGGTCGTTCTCAATAAATTGCAGACATTGGGGTGGCTTACCAGCCACTACGTTTGACTCAATTCTAGATGCAGCGCCTGGCAGCGGCGATAAGCCCGCCGGGCGCTGTAATTTTTGCCACAGGTGCGCTGCGGGTGCCCCAAAGCCAGGAGCGGCTTGCAAATCCAGGATTCCTGCATGAATTTTATAAAAACCCTTGACTTGGAGTGAACTCTAAGTGCTATACTCTATTTAGAGGTGAAGCTATGAAGATTTCAGAAATCAGTGAGCAATGTAATATTTCGGCAGATACGCTGCGCTACTATGAACGGATTGGGTTGCTTCCTCCTGTAAATCGAAGCGATAGTGGCATCCGAGATTACAGCGATCTGGACGTCAGACGAGTCGAATTCATCAAGTGCATGCGGACTGCGAGTGGATGTGATTGATCTCTTCTACCAACAACGCCCTGACCCGGACGTGCCCATGGAAGATGTAGCCGGAGCCGTCAAGGATCTGATCCAGGAGGGGAAGGTCAAGCACTTTGGGCTATCCGAGTCCAGTGCGGACCAAATCCGCCGTGCTCATGCCGTTCAACCGGTAACCGCTCTGCAGAGTGAATACTCCCTTTGGTGGACGGAAATTGAAGAGAATAACGTACTGGCGACCTGCGAAGAACTGGGCATCGGTCTAGTGCCCTACAGCCCGCTGGGCCGCGGCTACCTGACCGGCAAGATCACCGAGGAGACCACCTACGATCAATCTGATATCCGCAGCCGCAACCCTCGCTTTGCTCCAGAGGCGATCAAAGCCAATCGAGTGGTGATTGATCTGCTGGAGCGGATTGGGGCCGAACATAAAAAGAGGAGCCTGAAATATGAAAAAGCGTCAACTTGGCAACAACGGTTTAGAAGTATCGGCCATTGGATTTGGCTGTATGGGCATGAGTGTTAACTATGGTACATCCCCGGACAAACAGGAAATGATCGCCCTCACTCGGACTGCGGTGGAGCGAGGCATCACCTTCTTTGATACGGCTGAGATTTATGGACCATTTGTGAATGAAGAGTTGGTCGGCGAAGCACTTGCCCCCTTTCGGGAACAAGTGGTAATCGCCACGAAGTTTGGTTTCGATGTTGATCCCGACACCAAGGAAAGAAGAGGGCTAAATAGCCAACCAGCGCATATCAGGAAAGCTGTAGAAGGCTCACTTAAGCGCCTTAACATCGACACAATTGACCTGCTCTACCAGCATCGGGTTGACACAGCAGTGCCCATTGAGGATGTGGCTGGCACCGTCAAAGACCTCATTCAGGAAGGCAAGGTCAAATATTTCGGCTTATCCGAAGCCAGCGCCCAAACGATTCGGCGGGCGCACGCCGTATATCCGGTAGCCGCAGTGCAGAACGAATATTCCCTTTGGGCACGTGACGCAGAAGCGGAAGTGCTACCCGCTTGTGAAGAACTTGGGGTGGGTTTTGTGCCGTGGAGTCCCCTCGGCCAGGGTTTCCTGACCGGCAAGGTCAGGGCTGACCAGACCTTTGAGAAAAGCGATCTGCGTAGTTGGTTTCCCCGTTTCACCCCAGAAGCTATGGCAGCCAACCAGTCATTTATTGACCTTCTCGGCAGAATTGCCAAGCGGCATGAGGCAACACCGGCCCAAATTGCGCTGGCCTGGCTACTTGCCCAGAAGCCCTTCATTGTACCTATTCCAGGAACACGTAGGCTGCATCGCTTAGAGGAGAATATGGGCGCGGCTGATATCGAACTTACCCCGAATGACCTACACGAGCTTGATAGCGAGTCTGCAAAAATCGAGGTGCAAGGTGCCAGAGGAAGCGGGCACGAGCGATTTGTTTGAGATTGTGCAAACATAGTGACAAAATAGGGAAGACACTAAATTGAAAAGCGAAAAACACAATTCTGGTCATAGTTGGTTAAAAAATAGTGCTTCTACTTTTAGTCGTAGCTTGACGTTGTTGTTTTTTATATTCATCCTTTCAAGTTGTACACAGGAAGATACGATTGGAGCAGGTGAGAATCTAATTGAAACAGAATATTCAGTAGAAACCAGTGAAATGTATCACCATCTGACAACCAGTAACTTTATCCGCGATATTGTAAATCACCCTGCTTTTATAGGTTTTGGGGAGCTATTGTTACCTCGTGATAATAATTCTGGTTACTACGACACCGAACAGGAAAAGCAGGAGGATCTCACCAAAGAGTCTACTGGCATCTTTTTCTTCAGGGGGAAGCCAGGAGCGCCGTTTGCCATCGTATGCCCTGGGGGAGGGTTTTCCTATGTTGGTTCTCTTCATGAAGGTTTTCCTTTAGCACAGCGAATCAGTGAATTAGGGCTGAACGCTCTTGTAATACGGTATCGTATCGGTAGCGAAGGTTATGCGACCGCAGACCTGGCCGCAGCGATAGCTTATATCTTCCGTAATGCTGAAACGCTTGGCGTGGATACAAAAGATTATTCGTTATGGGGAGGATCGGCAGGAGCCCGTATGGCTGGCAATATTGCCTTAAACGGAGTATCCGCTTACGGAGGCGGCGATCTACCAAAGCCAGCTACCGCCGTCATCGCTTATACCGGGCAATCAAGCTATGCTAGCGATTTCTCCCCGGCTTTTATTACCGTGGCCGCGAACGATTGGATAGCCAACGTCAACACCGTGGAAAGGCGGGTAGAGAATCTAAAAAAAGCCGGCGTGGATGTTGAATATCGCAGGTATCAAAGTGCCGGGCATGGATTTGGATTGGGTACAGAAACCGATGCGGAAGGATGGGTGGACTTAGCTGTTCAATTCTGGCAAAGACATATAGAAGTGCCCCGATAATAGCCTCGCTCTCGTTCATAAGGCCACTGACCCATAGCGACGTTATTGAAGAAACACAAGGAGAAAATGATGCAAACTATAAAATTGAACAATGGAGTCGAAATCCCGATTCTCGGCTTCGGTGTTTTCCAGATCACTGACCCTGCCGAATGCGAGCGCAGCGTGGTCGATGCAATTGAAACTGGTTATACCCATATCGACACTGCCGCTTCTTACCAGAACGAAGAAGCGGTGGGCAGGGGCATCAAACAAAGTGGCGTTGCCAGAGAAAAGTTGTTTATCACCACTAAACTTTGGATTCAGAGCAATGGCTATGAGGGCACAATCAAAGCCTTTGATAACTCCTTGAAGCGCTTGCAATTGGATTACATTGACCTATATCTGATTCATCAACCCTTTGGTGATGTCTATGGCGAATGGCGGGCAATGGAAGAACTGCATCAACAAGGCAAAACCAGAGCGATAGGGGTTTCCAACTTCCTTCCTGACCGTATCATGGACTTGATGATTCATAACCAAATAACACCGGCGATAAATCAGATTGAAGTAAATCCTTTCCAACAGCAAATTGGGACGCAAAAGTTTTTGGAGGAGAACAGCGTTATGATTGAAGCATGGGCGCCATTTGCCGAGGGAAGGAATAATATTTTCCAAAATGAAACCCTGTTATCTATCGCCGCCAAACACAACAAAAGCGTTGCCCAGGTTATTCTTCGCTGGGTTGTGCAAAGGTGCATTATTGCACTCGCCAAAACAACCCGCAAAGAAAGGATGATCGAAAATATCAGTGTCTTTGATTTTGAATTAAGCACAGAGGAAATGGCAGCGATCACAACTTTAGATACCAAAACCAGTAGTTTCTTTGATCATCGGGATCCAAAAATGGTGAAATGGCTGGGTGAAAGAAAACTAGATGTTTAATGACTGAACGCCTATCACAGCAAATGAATGAGGAGATACAAGATGTCTGAACAAAAAGAACAATCTCGTGCACAACAATTAATGGGGGATTTTGCACCCAAGTTGGCGGAACTCACGGATGACGTGCTCTTCGGCGATGTTTGGAAGCGTACGGAGCTGTTACCCCGAGACCGCAGTCTGATTACTGTTGCGGCACTGATCGCCAATGGAAACACGGAGCAGCTTTCGAGCCACCTGAATCTGGCCAGGGCGAACGGCCTCTCGGAGACTGAACTTGCCGAAGTCATGATCCACCTGGCCTTCTATACTGGGTGGCCGCGGGCAATCTCGGCCATCCTGGTTGCAAAGGATATCTTCAAGAAATAACTCGGAACTCAAGTAGAGGAACTCAAATGGAATATACACGATTAGGATCAACAGGATTAAAAGTCTCGCGGGTTTGCCTGGGCTGTATGAGCTACGGATTGCCGGGCGAAGGTAACCCATGGGTTTTGAATGAAGAGCAAAGCCGGCCTTATATTAAACGCTCCCTGGAAGCAGGCATCAATTTCTTCGACACGGCAGATGTCTATTCTGGCGGGATGAGTGAAACCATCCTGGGAAACGCCTTGCGGGATTTCGCCGCGCGGGATGAGGTGGTCATTGCCACCAAAGTTCGTTTTCCGATGGGCAAAGGTCCCAACGATTACGGACTTTCCCGCAAACATATCATGAGCGCCATTGACGCCAGTCTCAAACGCCTGAGCACGGATTATGTCGATCTGTATCAGATTCACCGCTGGGATTACGAAACACCCATCGAAGAAACCATGGAAGCGCTGCATGACATCGTGCGCGCGGGTAAAGCGCGCTATATCGGCGCATCGGCGATGTTCGCCTGGCAGTTCGCCAAGGCCCAATACACCGCCAACCTGCACGGCTGGACGCGCTTTGTTTCTATGCAAAACCACTACAACTTGATCTACCGGGAGGATGAGCGCGAGCTTTTGCCTTTCTGCCAGGATCAGGGCGTTGGCGTGATCCCCTTCTCCCCGTTAGCGCGCGGCGTGCTAGCTCGCAAAGCGACGGAAGCCCAAAACGAAACTCTCCGCTACCAGAGCGATTCCCTCGCCAAAAGCCGTTACGCCCAGGAAGATAACCTGACCACCGTCGCCCGCGTCAGCGAGGTGGCGGAAGCGCGCGGGGTGCCGATGGCGCAAGTCGCCCTGGCCTGGATGTATACTAAGCCCAACATTGCTTCCCCAATCATTGGCGCTACCAAGCCCCATCACCTGGAAGATGCCCTTGCCGCGCTCTCGGTCCAGCTCACGGCTGAAGAGATCGGACGGTTGGAAGAACCCTATCGCCCTCATCCCGTGATTGCTCATTCGTAAGAGGGTCGTAAACAAAACGCGTGCAACTGTAAACGAACAATATCGAAAAGGAGATTAATCATGTA
Organism: Chloroflexota bacterium; assembly: GCA_040752025.1. Classification (GTDB taxonomy): domain Bacteria; phylum Chloroflexota; class Anaerolineae; order Anaerolineales; family UBA4823; genus JBFMFR01. The sequence goes on from JBFMFR010000053.1 coordinate 43,727, forward strand.
CGTTGGATTACAAATTCCGTCTTTCAAGTACCCTGGCGGTACGGCTGCTATCCGACCCAAACTGAAAGAAATCGCCACAACGGCAGAAGCGGCAGGTTTTTATAGCCTGTGGGTCATGGATCATTATTATCAAATCAAGGGATTGTTCGGGGAGGCTTATACTGACCCGATGATGGAAGCCTATACCACGCTCGGATATATGGCAGGATTAACCGAAAAAGCCTATCTGGGTGTACTGGTAACAGGCGTTATTTATCGCCACCCCTCCGTTCTGATGAAGATGGTCAACACGCTCGATATTCTCTCCGGTGGTCGTGCCTATCTTGGCATTGGTGCGGCCTGGTATGAAGAAGAAGCCAATGGCTATGGCATCCCTTACCCTTCCACGTCAGAGCGCTTCGAGCAACTGGAGGACAATCTGAAACTGGCGAAGGCTCTCTGGGATCGTGACGTGACATCCTTCAAGGGCAAGCATTTTTCGGCTCCGGCGATCACCAATAATCCCCGCCCGCTCTCAACCCCGCATCCACGCATCATGATCGGCGGCACAGGCCCGAAGAAGACACTGCGAATGGTGGCTCAGTATGCGGACGCCTGTAATATCGGAGATTGGGTCGGTACAGAAAACATGCAAAAAGCGCTCGACACCCTCAAAGGACACTGCGAGAGACTGGGACGCGATTACGACTCCATCGAGAAAACCTGCCTCGGCACAGTGCATCTTTCCGGGAATGATACAGTAGATGGCGTCATCCGTCGTATCCAAGGGCTTTCTGAGATTGGATTCTCACAGGCGATCTTCAATATGCCGGATGTTTACAAGATTACACCGCTCGAAACCTTTGCGAAAGAAATCATCCCGGCGGTAGCTGAATGATAAGACAGGTCGTGTGCCTGTAGTTCAGCCCGGGCTGTCTGTCGCCTATGGTGTTATCCAGTCGCCCGTGTAAATCCAGGCAGTGTTGTGGCTTACCTTCCCGGCGCAGTCGTAGCCGCCGAAGTAATACACCTGGCCGCCATCTTCTGGGAAAGGCGAGATAGCAATTGCCCGCGTGGCGCGCAGGCTGTCGCCCGCCGGCGCAGGATGGGCAGGATCGTAAATTTCCACGTGTTCGTAAGTGGCGTCGGCGTGGCGCACCAGGAAGAAGGCGTTGTTGTGCGGCGGCTTGCGCTCGGGGTGCGTGACCCACAGGCTCACCAGGTGAACCGCCTCGCCGGTGATCGGATGCACCGCCGGCAGGAAGCGGTTGTAGGCAGAAAGCGCCGCGCCTTTGTACTTTTCGATGCCCCACGCCTGCTGGAAATGCTCCCGGATATCCAGCTCGACGGTCACCGCGTGGTTATGGTGCGGGTCGATGCGCTCGATCACGCCCGGGTTGGCGCGGGTTGCCAGCAGCACCTGCCGCCCGCTGCCATTGGGGTCAGGGATGGCAGTCAGGCCGCGCATCAGGTTGGCCTCGCCTTTGTCGCTGTCATTGTAGGGATATTGGTACACCAGCTCCCAGCGCGGCTGCTCCCCATCGATGCGGCGGAACAGGCCGCCGGTGATCGTCTTGCCTCGTTTTTCCAGGCCGGTGGCTGCGTAAAGCACCCCGTTACACTCGGCGAAGGCCATGATGCGCCCGGTTCCGGTCAGTTCCGCTTCCGCCTCCCAGCGCAGCCTGCCGGGGGCGGCGGGATCGTATGCGCCGCGCTGGATTTGCCCGTAGGAAACGCCCGCGAAAACGTGGTGAATGCCGGTGACCGCATCGATATGCGCGCCGAAGGATCGCGCCACGGCCTGCCGGGGAACTTGAGCGATCGTGCTCTTTTCCCATTTTCCGGTTTGATCGTCGCGCGTCCACGCGGTTGCAACGCGCTGCTGCTCGATATGGATATCATTTGGGCTGGCGATCAACATCGTGACCGGCGCTTCGAATAACCCGCCCTGCCAATCTGTGGAAAAACTCAGCGCGCGGATCGCCTCGACGCGCAGGTAAGTTGGGCCGAAATTAACTTCGACGCGCCAGGGGGCGTCTGCCGCGTCTTTCACCAGGATTTGCGCGCCGTTCCAGGGGCGGATTTGGCTGTCTTCGCCGTAAGGGTCATCCATCCAGAAGCCCATCGTGGCAAAGAGCTTGCCCTGGTAGGGAAAGATATCCATCGTCTCAGTGCCGCCCATCCACAGGCCAGCCGCATCCTCGCTGCCTGGAAAGTAATCCTGCTCGAAGCGCAGATTGCCCCAACTGCCAGCGGCGGCGCTGCCGGGCGTGGTAGTAGAAAGCGGCTTTGCCGGGCGGGGAGTGCCCAGCGTCGAAACCGCCTCTTGCTCTCCGGCAAAGCTGCGCAGAGCATCGCGCCGCGGCGCCAGCCAGCCGCCGGTCTCGCTCTGCACCTGCACATCCTGCGCCTCCGGCGCCAGCATGGCGTCGCTCAACACCACCCCATCCATCCCGGCCACCGGCATTCCAGACAGGCGGGCGATGGTGGGGGCGATATCCACCAGGCGGGCGGGGAAGTCGGATACCACGCCGCGCTGGATGCCCGGCCCGCTGAAGATCAGCGGGATGTGCTGGTTGACCCAGTTGATCTCGCCATGCGCCCCCAGGCGTTGTTTGTCGACGCTCTCGTACAGCACGCCTTCGCGAGTCGTCGTGACCACATCCGGGCTGCCCTGGCAGGCAAAGGTGTCGAGCAGGTAGAGGTAAGCCTGGTTGAGACCGGCGGGCAGGCTGCTGGCGCTGCCGGCTGTCGCCTGGTAGGAATATCCGCTGCCGGACCGTGTGCGATAATACACGCCAACCACGCCCGGCAGGTTGGCGGCCTGGAGCTGGTCGGCAACCTGGGGGGCCAGCGCCGGGTCCTTCAGATAGGTCAATGGAATCGAGGCGCGCCCGCGCCCGCCGGGCAGCGTGACGGCCTGGCGGACGTCCTCGTTGTAGTAGGTCTCGTAAGCCGGCGTCATGCCATGATCGGCGGTGAAGACCCACAGGGTTTGCTCGAAAATGCCGGCCTGGCGGTAGGTTTGCAACAGCTCCCCCAGGCCGTCGTCAACGCCGAGCATAACTTTGCCCATGTTTTCTGGATCGGTCAGCCCGCCGGTCTTATGCCCCCATCCGTCCGGTTCGGAAACGTTGATCATCAGCAGGCGCGGCCGGTAGGCGCTGAATACGCTGGAGGCCAGGTGGAAGGCGTAGCGCGCATCGTCGCCAGGCTGTTCGAGAGCCGCTTGCAGCGCCGGATTGTCCAGAAAGCTTTGCTCAGGCTCGTGGCCCCGGATGGCCGCTGGGCGCAAAGTCCCCTTGCCGGGCGGCTCGTAGCCTTCGATGGAGTTTGCTGGCTGGGTGGCTTTCGCGCCAGCTTTTTTGACTTTCTCGGTATACAGAATGTAATCGGCTGGCCCCACGCCCAGCCCCTGGGCGGCATAGATTTTGTGAGTGGCAACCACCGCCACAACATTGTTGGGATCCTGCGCTTTGAACAGGCCGGCCAGGGTCGGAACCCCGCTGTCGGCGACGATCTGCGCCATCTCGCCGTTGTTGATCGCTTTCACGCTGGTAGGATTGACCCGCCCGCCCTTGCCATCGCTCCAGCCGAAGCCCAGGATGCCGTTATTTTTAGGGAATGCCCCCGTGCTCATTTGAGTATGGCCGGGAGGCGTGTTATTTTGCACCGCCCCCACCCACGCCCCGCGGTAAGATACGCCGTTTTGCACCAGCGCCTCCAGGTTGGGCATTTCCGCCAGGTCGAAGTATTCCGGGCGGCAGGCATCGCAGGAGATGAGCACCACGTGCAGGCCGGACAGAGTGGGCGGGGGCGTGTTTTCGACGCCGGGGCCCCGACCACTGGGGCGGCTGCACCCTGCCAGAGACAGGATCAGCAATACGTGCAGCCATAGTACCTGAAAATTGAGCCTGGATTTGTGTGTCGTCATAGTATCCTTCTTGTGAACGAGGAAAAATATCACCATACCAGGATTGTATCCCCGCAGTGTAAAAAATTGTTAAACTTTGTTCAAAAAGATTGTAATCTCCCCCTCCGCCCCACAGACTCTGCCCCAGGCGCGTGCGTTGCATCTGTTCTTGATGCGATGCACGTGGCGGCCGACGAAGCTAGGTCAATAAGACACCCGGAGTTTTCAAAACTCCGGGTGTCTGCTTCAACACCGTGCGTTGTACCCGAGCACTACCCCACCCAAACCTCAACCGGACGCAGATTCCCGCTGATCTTCGCAGATAAGAAAAACAACCCGCGCGAACCTGCGCGCCTCTGTGCGCCATCAGAGCCATCCCGCCTCCCAGACTCCCGGAGATTTGGAATCTCCGGGAGTCTTCAGCGCATCCCCCAGCAATAAATTGGCGGGTGTGGGAATGAGATGAATTCGGATCATTTGTAAAATTCGTGGCGCTGTCCCCGCCGTCGTCGATACGTTATGGGTGCTGAAGCAGAGCAGGCGGGCCGAGCTGGTGCTCGGCGGCCCCGGGGGATAGGGGTAGAGATGTCGGTCAAGTAATCGCAAGAGAACACCGATCGAGGATCATAGATCGACGCGTGATTGAAAAACGGGCGGTTTCCATTGTATAATTAAAATATGGACAGCGAAAAACTCGCCAAAATTTTGCAAGAATTGCGCCTCGGGCTAACCCAACTTCTGGGCGATCGGTTGGAGGCCGTTTACCTTTACGGCTCGCAGGCACGCGGCGAGGCCCGAACGGATTCGGATATCGATGTTCTGGTTGTGATGAAAAAAGATTTTGACTATGGGGAAATGCTCGATAGAACAATTGATTTAGTTGCTGGCCTTTCGCTTGAGTATGATGTTGTAATCTCGCGAGCCTTTGTCTCCAAAGATCGCTTTGAACATGAGAGAAGCCCATTCCTCATGAATATACGCCGCGAAGCTGTACCTGCATGAATGAACAAATCGGTTTGATTCTGGCTAAGGCGAAGGAAAGCCTGGAGGCAGCCAGGCTGTTGAGAGAAGAAGGATACCTGGATTTTGCTGCTTCACGCGCCTATTATGCGATGTTCTACACGGCAGAAGCGCTGCTGCTCTCGAAGAATTTATCCTTTTCCAGCCATGCCGCTGTGATCGCGAATTACGGAAAAGAGTTCTCAAAGACTGGGGAACTTGATCCTAAATACCACAAACCTGATCGCAGTGCAAGACCTTCGTAGTCAAGGCGACTACAGTTACAGCCCAGGCGTCGCTGAGAGCAATGTACAAAATGCTTTATTGTGGGCTTCCGAATTCCTTGCAGCAACAACTGCATATCTGGCAGGGGGATAATTGTTGTATGCCCGGCTTCTTTAGCACAGCCATCGCCTTTCCCAATATCGCCTTGGCGTAATTTGGGGGAACGCATTATTGAAGCTGGTGTAGAGCGTTGAACCTGGAGAAGTAGTATGTTGAAACACCGGAATTACAGCGGCATTGTTGAATATGATCCTGATGGCAAGATTTTTACTGGCGAAGTGATCGGGCTGCGCGATGTGGTCACTTTTCAGGGCCGGTTGCCAGAAGAGTTGGAGCGCTCTTTTCGAGATTCGATCGATTTTTACCTGGAAATGTGGGCGCGAGATGGCGTAACGCCGCGAAAGAACGTGCAGCGCCCTCCTGAAAAAATGGGTGACACGGTTTTAGGTTGCAGATGCCGCTGATTTTTTGATTTGGGAAATCTGTGGGAAAGGCTCTATACCAATTCGGCGAATCTGGTATGGTAAAATGAATGTGTGGATGAACAAGTCCGTGCAACTCTAACCGCGCATGCAAAGGATATGCTGGCCGAGAGAAGTATCTCTGAGGAATGGGTATGGAGAACAATCAGGTCTGCGGATTCTTGGGAACGCGGCGTTGATGGCAATTTGCATTTCACGAAAGCAATCGATGAAATGGACAATCGCATCTTGCGGGTTGTGGTAAACGACGGTTTCATCCCTAATCGAATTGTGACAGTGTTCTTCGACCGGCGTTTGCGTAAAGGTAAAACGTGATGAGACTGAAGATCGATAAAGAGAATGATGCGCTCTACTTTCGGCTGGATGAGGCGGCGATTGTTGAATCGGAAGAAGTCCAGCCTGGGGTGATCCTGGACCTGGATGTCAATGGGCAGGTGGTGGGGATCGAAATCCTGGGTCTCAGTGCGCGCACCGAGCCTGAGA
>JBFMFR010000054.1:0-48923 GCA_040752025.1 Chloroflexota bacterium
GGATACCGCTTCGCTCTTACCCACTTTTCCACACCCTCTACTACGATTACGCCGGCGATCCACCTCTTTCCCTGGCTGCCCTCAACAACTTTCTCTCAATACCCTTGACGGTTCTAAACATCTGTAAGCCGGCGTGCCGGGGCAGAGGTCGTCCGTGCGGTAGTGCTTGCCCCGCAGGCGGTTGAGCTCGTCGTAATACAGACAGATGCGCTGCTGGCGGGCGTCGGTCTGCCGCACCAGGTTGCCCACCGCATCGTAGGCGTAATACCACGTGCCCATGTCGGGGTCTTCCATGCTGGTCTTGCGCCCGGCGTAATCATACTCCAGGCTGGTGGTGTACAGCCCGCTGTTGACCACCTGCTCCAGGCGGTCCAGGGCGTCGTAGCTGTAGGCGATCTGCGGGTTGAGCGGGTTGTTCACGTTCACGCCGTTCAAGGGGATCACCTGCGCCGTTCGTCCCCACACATCGTACAGCGTGCGCGTGGCGTTGCCGCCCGGGTCGGTCAGGCGCGTTTCCAGGTCGAAGTAAGCGAAACTGGCAAAGGTCCCGTCCGGGGCGGTCTGCGTGGCCGTGCGCCCCAGCACGTCGTAGGCAGTGTGGCTGGAGGCGCGGCTGGCATTGCGCGGCTGGAAGCCTGCCTGGAGCGTCTCCGTGTAAGGCACGGACTGCTGCACCACCTGCCCGTAGTCGTTGTACCAGGTGTCCACGGTCACGGTGTACACGCCGGTGTCCAGCACCGTCCCCGGCGTTTGCGCCTGGATCATCTGCCCCAGGCCGTCGTAATAGCGCCGGAAGGTGGCATATTCCTGTTCTTCGATGCGCTGGCGCAGCTCGATCCAGTACGGCGCCAGGCTGTCGTGGTAGCTGAACTGCATCGTCGGGTATTGGGCGCTGTCGCCGGGGCGCACGATATCCACAGGCCGCCCGAAGTTGTCGTAGCTCACCGTCACGCTCGTGTCCGGCCCGTTGGGCCCCGTCAGGCTGGTGGGCAGCCCCAGGTTGTAATCGTAGGTGTAGCTGAACGTGTGCCCCAGGTCGTTGGTCTGGGCCAGGGCGTAGGCGTGGTAGGTCGTGTCGTAGGTGCTGGTGATGGTCTGGGCGTGCTCCAGGGCCAGTTGGGCGTAGCTGCCCTCGCTGTTGTAGACCGTGGAGGTCAGCGGGTTGCCCCACTCGTCGTAGGTGTAGGCCTGGTCCAGGTAGCGCGGCTCGCTGTAGTTGGCCCCCGCGAAGCGCAGCAGCGTGCGCTGGGCGGTGAGCGAGCCGGTGATCGGCGCCTGGCTGTAGAGCGTCTGCCCATCGTACAGGTTCCACGACGAGCTCAACAGCAGGCTGTCCGGCAGGAAGCCCGGGTAACTGCTCGAGCAGGCCCCGTCGAAGCTGTTCGCCGGGCAGGCGTACCGGTTGTGGATGCCCGGCAGGCCCACCAGGTAGGGCGCGCCGTCGTTGGGGGAATAGCCGGTCAGCGCCAGGCGGTAGTCGCGCCACTGGTTCAGCCCGGCGTCCCAGGCGGCTTCCAGGCTGCGCGTGCGGTTGCCGTAATCGCCGTAGGTGTAGCTGGCGCGCCGCCCCACCCACTCGGCGTCGCCTTCGAAGTTCAGGCTGGTGGCGTGGTCCAGGCGCGCCCAGGGCAGGTTGGAGAGCGGATCGGTGACCACGCTGTACAACTGCTCGCTCAGGCTGTACAGGCGGCCTTCGCTGTAGCCGTCCAGCCAGGCCCCGCCCTGGTAGGGTTCGTGTCCGCCGCCGGAAGCGGCGCTGTCTTTGAAAGAAAACTTCAGGCGCCAGGTCTGGTTGGCGGGCATGGCCTGGCGGTAGAAGCTCAGCGCCGCCGGGTCGTCGCGCTTCCACAGGCGCATCAGGAACTGCCCGTCGTCGTCGACCGCCAGCAGCGCCACGTACCAGGCGTCGCGGGCGAAGCTGGTCTGCCCGAGCAGGGCCGCCTGGTGCGCTCCCGAGCCGTCGGTGTACTCGGCTTGCAGGCTGCCGTCCGGCTTGAAGTACACTCCCCAGCGGTAACTGCCGCTTTCCAAAGCCAGCTTGGCTTCGCTGCTGGTCGTCCCGCTCAACTGGAACTGCGCCAGGGCGAAATCGCCGTCGGTCAGGCTGCTGTTCAGGCGTTGGGCGCCGCGCCAGGTGGTCGCCCCCGGCAGCTTGAGCGCCGGGTCGCCGCGCAGGCGCGCCACCACTGGCGCGCCGCCGTCGCAGCCCTCCCAGGCGGAGGGGTTCAGGCTGCCGTTAGTGAAATCGTCCTGGAACTCCTGGGTGGTGACCAGGCTGGCGCTGGCCCGCCCGCGGCGGTCATCGTCCTGGTAGAAGTAGGTGGTATTGACGCGCCCGTCCGGGCCGATCTGCTCCACTGCGGCGTGGCCGCGGAACTCGGAGTAGATCAGGTTGGGCGGCAGGGGATAAAATGGGATCTCCGGATCGGGGACCGGCGGGGTGTAGGCGCTGGCCGAATGCAGGCTGTCGTTGGTGGCCGGCTCGTCGTAGCGGTATTGGAACACGGACGGCGCGGCTTCCACGCCATCGTAGACGCGCTGCTCCAGCACACGGTAGCGCGAGGTCAGTTGGAAGATCTCGATGGCGTTGACCCGGCAGGCCGAGCTGCAGTACAGGTACAGCGCCCCGCTGCGGGCGCTGGCGGGCAGCGCCTGGCGGGTGACCAGGGTGATCGTGGCGATGGAGGAGATGCTGCTGTACTCTTCGGCGTAGATCTGCCCGTCGGCCACCAGCCCCAGGCGCACGGTAGAGACCGTGCGCGAGTCGCCGCGCACTTTCACCGACAGGCGGTAGCCCGCCCCCGGCTGGAGCAGGGTGGAGGGGATCACGCGGGTGGCCTGGCCGGCCAGCAGCAGGTCGCCCTGGCTTCTACAGCCGATGTAGTCGCGCGGGCCGGGGTTGTAGAGCTGCATCATCGGGCGCCAGTCGGGATGGCCGGGCAGGCCGTAGTCCACGCAGCCGCGGGGTATGTAGCTGCGCTTCAGGCGGTGGTTCTCCAGCTCGTACCAGGGGGCGGCGTCGTAAGTGAACTGCACCGCCCCGCCGTAGCCGTTCTCTCCCTGGCTGAGGTGCAACTGGTCGTAGCTGAAGATCGTCTCGGGCAGGCTGTCGTCGCCGTTCAGGCCGACTTCTTCCACCTTCCACAGCGTCAGGGTCGGGCCGCCGCCCGACCACAGGTAGTCGGGGTAGATCGATTGGGCGGCCGGGGCGTAGGTGAAGTCGTAGCGGCGCACGTCCTGCCCCTGGTTGCGCACGTGCACGGCTTTCAGGCGGTAGCTCTGGTAGAAGTTCTCGGCGTGTTCATCGATCCAGCGCGTGCTGTAGTCGCTGCGCGCTTCGCGCTCGAAGTACACCTGGTACTGCCCGTTGGCGTAGGAGACCGTCTCGGGGTAGATGTGGCGGGTGTAATACTCGTAGAAGGGCACTTGGGGCGTCCAGCATTTGTGCTTTTTCTGCTGTTGGTCGCGGAAGCTGCTGAAGGTCACTTCCTGCCCGTAGATGTTGCGGATCTTGGACAGCGACCAGCGCCAGGTGGCGTAGGTGGTCAGCGGCTCCTGGCCGATGTCGTCGCAGTCGTCGATGCGGTCGAAGGGGTAGATGGCGCGGTCGTTGCTTACCAGGCCGAAGATGTACTGCGTGCCGCTCTTGTCCCAGGCCGTCCACACGTCAGTATCTTCGTCGTAGTAGATACGCCAGAACCCGGCGTCAGGGGTGTAGTAGTAATCCTGGTTCTGGTGGTGGTACTGCCGGAGCTGGCTCTCCACCCCGGCGGCCGAGATGACGAAGGTATCGTCTTCCAGGATGTCCTCGGTGTTGTACATGTAGCGCTCGATGTAGCCGGTCTCCAGCGACCAGCCCATGCCCACCCAGGAAGCCTGGGTCTGGCCCAGGATGGCGTTATCGCTGGCCTGGCTGTTGTAGGACAGGTTCAGGCTGGGGGCCAGCCCGCCCGGGCCGGGGGGCGTCCACAGCGGCAGGGAGTAATTGGCCGCCCCGCTGAAAGCCGAGACCTGGAAAGCTTGCAGGCTGGGCAGGCGGCTTTCTTCCCAACTGGTCGTGCTGATGTCGAAGACGGTCAGGTGGTCGGAGGTGGCCGTCAGGCGCTGGTTGGCCGTGTCCACCTGGGTAGGCAGCATCTGCCAATCGCGCCGGGCTTCGTCGTAATAGTACAGGCGCAGGTTGGCCTCCTGGCCGGCGAACTGTTCTGCGTCGTAGGCGACTTCGATGCTCAGGGGCTGCTCGAAATGGCGTACTTCAACCTGGTCCGCCTGGCTGCGGGCGACGATCTCGAAAGGCGCTCCGCTCAGCGAGAAGGGCGGGGTGTGGGCCGCCAGCGGGGGCCGTATGCGCACGGCCAGGCCGCCGGCCTGGGCCGGGAAGCGCACGCGCACGCGCCCGCCCAGTCCCTGGGCCGCGCCGCCGGAGGCGGGCAGCCGGCTCAGCCCGTCTTCGGGGATCGACAGGCTCAGCTCGGCCAGGGTCTTGGCCGAGCTGAGCAAGGCGCTCTGCACCAGGCTGGCTTGCAGGTCGAACGGCCCCTGGGCCTCGGCGGCCACCGCCAGGGTCAGCAGGCCCTGGCTGGCGTCGAGCGGCAGGCGCAGCCGGCCGCTAACAGGATCGAAGTTACCTTCCTGCCCGGGGGCCGGTGTGAAGGCTGGCGGGAGCTGCAAATGCAGTTCCAGATTCTTGGGCTTCTGCGCCGGGTCCAGGCCCCAGGCCAGCATCAGGTTCTCGCCGGGGCGGGCCGGCCCCAGGGCTTGCAGGCGCAGCAAGCCTTCCTGCGCGGCGCCGGCCAGGATTTCGGCGGCCAGCGCCGCGGCGAACTCCTCGGCGGCCTGCGGGCTGGTTTCCAGGTCCTCGGGGGGCAGCGGCTGCGGGGTGGGGGCCGCCTGGACGGGCTGCGAGACAGCCTGCACTGACGCCTCGGCCAGCGGGGCGGGCGCCGGGCTTTCCGGCGCGGCCGCCTGGACGGGCGCCGGCCTCCATCCCGGCAGCAGCATGGACAGGATCAGGACGGCGTGCAGCAGCGACAGGCCGAGCTTGCGCAGCAAAGAAGAAGCAGACAAAGCAGACATGTTCCCCTCCGGACAGGCATATGTTGTTTCTTGGAACGGCCCGAGTGGCCGCTTGATTTCTGTGGTCAGGCGTGATGTATCAGGGTGATTTACCCCCACTGGATGAGGTCCACACGGATACAATATAGCATATCTGGGGGGGGGGGGGATCAAATGGCGAATGTCATTTTTCAGACAGTGACGTTTGTCACATTCAAGTGCGGGCGCGTGCGCCGGGCGACCTGGCAAACCACTCCATCCCAAAAACAAGCATTGTGTGATATCATGCGCCAGTTGCCTGGCAGCAGAAGTGTTTCAGCACAGGTTACATCTGAATTCAGCGCGCGCCCGTGATGGTTGGATCGATCCGTCATCTGGTTGCGCCGATCCCAAGATGGAGTTTGATGATGATAAGCGCATTTGATTCCGTAACATTTCGCCCTCCCACCCAAGCAGATGCTCCAGCCTGCCTGGATTTGATGATCCGCCGCGACGTGTCGGAATACGGCGAATCGGATTCGGATATGGACGATTTGCTGTACGATTGGCAGGTCATCGATATGCAGCAAGATGCCTGGCTGGCTTATACCCCCCAGGGCGACCTGATCGGGTATGGCGTGGTGTTGCCGGTCGGGGCAGTCTACCGCTATGATTTCTGCGCCGACCCAACCTGGGAAGGCCCCGAGCTGAGCCGGGCGCTGCTGGCGCGCTGCGAGGGGCGCGCCCGTTCTCTGTTGCAGGTGCGCGAGGGCAAGGCGCGGGTAATGACGCGCACCTACCTGGCGCACGTCAACCAGCGCGACGCGGAGATCGTGAAGCAGGCGGGTTTCGAAGCGGTGAAGTATCACTTCCAGATGTACATCGATATGAAGGATGTGACGGCTGAACCGCGCTGGCCGGCGGGGATTACGCTGCGCATGGTGAAACCAGGGGAAGATGATCGCAGGCTGCATGCCTTTATCCAGGCGGCTTTCGAGCGCCCAGGACGCACAGCGCAGAATTTCGAAGACTGGAAAGCATTTATGATGCGGCCTGATGTTTTCAAGCCCGATCTGTGGGTCCTGGCGCTGGAGGGCGAGGAGATCGTGGGTGCCTGCCTGGGCTTCGAGTACCCCGAGGGGGGCTGGGTGCGGCAGTTGGGCGTTTCGCCGGCCTGGCGCGGTAAAGGGCTGGGGGCAGCGCTGCTGTTGAACGCTTTCGGTGAGTTCAAGCGGCGCGGCTTCGAGCAGGTTGGGTTGGTGGTCGAATCGGACAACCCTACGGCGATGCAGTTCTATCAAAGAGTTGGGATGTATTGCAAGCGCCAGTATGACGAATACGTTAAGTGGATCGAGGCCGGCGAAGCTCAACTGGCGGGTTAAGGCGCGCTGCGGCGCAAGATCAGCCAGCTCAAGAAGTAGCCCAGGATGGCGAAGGGATAGAGCCAGCGAGCGCCGAGCAGATCGTATAGGGCGCCAGCCAGAGGATTGGCCATTATGGCGACCAGAGAGGCCAGGGTAACGTTGTAGAGCGCCAGGGCCGTGCGCGTCTCTTGCGGGCGGGTGCCCCTGGCGATGGAATTTACCAGGGCAATGGTGTACAGGCTGAAAGCGATGCCTCCAATGGCGCGCTCGACCAGGATCGTGGCTACGGATGGAAAGAGAAAGACCAGGGCGCGCAGCGGCACGTACATCAGCATGGCGGTTTGGAGAAGCTGATATGGGCTCTTTTTGCGTACCAGGCGATCGGCCCATAACATGCCGGGCAGTTCGACAGCGGCGCTGACCATGCTGGCGATGCCGATCACACCCTCGCTGGCCCCCAGGGTGTCCAGGTAGATGGTCTCGAACTGCAGTACGCCGCTGTTGCCCAGGCCGACCAACACCAGCATGGCGCCCAGGGCGAGCATGATGGGTTTCGCCCGCAGGCTGCTCACCACGGCGCGCAGACCCTGGGTTGGTTGGTGCTGGATGGCTGGGGGTGAGAAGTAGCGCGCCTGGATGGGAAAAAGCAGCAGCGCGCCGGCTAAGAGGGTGAGGATTGCGCCGAAGAAGCCCGCCAGTAAGCTGGTCTTTTCGACCAGCCAGCCGCCGAATAACACGGATATGGCCCAGCCCAGCGAAGCCCAGACGCGCACCGAGCCGAAGCCGCTCTTGGTGCCGCCGGTCACAGATAGAACCAGCGAGTCAGACATGGGGTAGATGCCGGCGCTGACCAGGACGCGCAGCGCGGCCACCAGGGCGATCCAGGCAAAAACCTGCTGCTGGCTGAGCCACAGGTAGCCCAGGGCGCTGAGCAAGATGGTAGCTTGCAGCAAGGCGCGCGGGTTGTTGATGCGTTCGCTGTGGCTGGTCCAAAACGGCGCGGCGACCAACGCCACCAGGGAGCCCAGGGCCGCTACCCAGCCGATTTGGGTCCCACTGAGACCCTGGCGAGCGTAGAATAGATTGAGAAAAGGGAAGATGAATCCGGCGCCACCCAGGCAGACGAAGTAGTACAGTCGGGTAAAATAGAGATCGCGTCGATCCGGCAGGTGTTGGTTCACAAAGGTGGTATTATAATCTCGATTCCGGCTTTTCTGGGCGCCGATGTCGAATCTGCCCGCGATCGTTGAACCGCAGGATGGCTGGCTGGATGATGTGCGCGATATGGGTTACACCTTCGGTTGATCCGTTAGAAAGGAAGATCTATGTCTACTACCCCCAACTCACCTCAGTCCCTCGGGCGCAGGCTGGCCAGTTTTACGCTGCGCCTGGGACTCTTCCTGTTGATCTTTATGGCGGCGTTGTTTCTTCCCGCCGGGCGGCTGGACTGGTGGCAGGGCTGGCTGCTAGTGGGTGGTTTCATCCTGCTCGTTACCATTTTCTCTTTGTGGATGCGGCGCAGGGACCCGGACCTGGTGCGCGAGCGCACGCACATGGCTGAGAACGTCAAGTGGTGGGATAAAGCCATCATGGGCGCGTACACGCTGCTGCTGTTGGCCTTGATGATCGTTGCCGGGCTGGACGCGGGACGTTACCAGTGGTCAGCGCCGCCGGCCTGGACGCAGGCGCTGGGCTGGCTGGGGTTTCTGGCCTGTTTTGCGCTGGTGTGGTGGGCGCAGGCAACCAACACCTATGCCGCCCGCTATGTGCGCATCCAGGATGACCGTGGCCACCAGGTGGTCTCTGCGGGGCCCTATCACTACATCCGCCACCCGATGTACGCGGCGATTATCCTGCTGATGGTGTGTATCCCGCTGGGGCTGGGCTCGTTGTGGGCGCTGCTGCCGGGCGGCCTGATCGCGGCGCTGTTTGTGCTGCGCACGGCTTTGGAGGACCGCACCTTGCAAGAGGAACTGCCAGGTTATGCAGAGTATGCAGCGAAGGTGCGTTTTCGCCTGCTGCCGGGCATCTGGTAAGCGCGCCTGGTGCATTTTATGCAGCCCCTTGATGGGGCGCGCTTACGGCGCAACGTACAGGCGGTGCGGACCTGCCGGCGCGCGTTCTATCAGGTGACGCCCAGGCCGTGATTTACTGAAACCAGGCTGCGCGCACCCAATCCAGGCGCTCCAGGGGCATTTCCCACAGGTCCCAGGAGAGGGCCAGGCCGTCGGCACCGGCGGCGCGCACGGCAGCCAGGTCGGCCTGCACCTGGGCCTGGGTCAGGTGGGTGATGCCGGGCATCTCGACCAGCTCGATGCCGGCCAGCAACTGCTGGCGGAGCGAAGTGCTCCGCAGCACGTCCTGGGAGCGCCCGCGGCGCACTTCGTTTGCCAGGGCCTCGGGCGGCAGGCCGGGCGAGCGCAGCCCGGCCCGGCTGGCGGGCAGCGGCAGGCGGCTGGCGGAGGAGAGCCAGCCCAGGATTTCGGCCTCGGGAGCGCCGCTCTCGGCCGCCAGCCAATCGAACAGGCCGAGCAGTTCGAAGGGCAGGCCGGCAGGGCCAAGCGTGTGGGCGTAGCACATGATCTTGATCCAGTCGCAGTGCGCACCCAGGGCGGACAGGTCTTGCCCGACCATGCGCGCCAGGCAGGGAGAAAAGCAGTCCAATCCGATGGCGAGCCCCCTGGCGCGCGCCAGGGCCGCAGTGTCGGCGACGAAGCGCGTCACGCTGCGCTGGCGGAAAGCCAGGAAAGCCTGCAAGGCTTGCTGGTCGGGAGCCGGTGGATCGAGCGGGGCGTGCGGGTCAAGCAGCGCCTGGAGCAGCAGGCGTTTGCCGGTGGGCGAGCTTGCCAGGTGGGCAATGGCTTGTTGGGCGCAGGCCAGATCCAGCCCTTCCGCCGCGGCAGCCTGCTGGCAGTCCTTGCAGAAGCAAGCCAGGGTGCGGGCTGGGGGGCTGGCGCTTGCGGCAGGGGAGGGGAAGCGCACCCGGTCGAGGAAGACGCCCTGGTAATCGCCCTGGCGGGTGACTTCGTTCAGGTGTTCGAGGACTGCCTGGCGCACGGCCGGCCGGTTGGGGCAGACGAAGGTGAACTCGGGCATGTTTTGGAAGCCCGCTACCGCCCGCCCATCCAGGCCAACGGTTTGCCATTCAGCGCGCGGCATGAAAGCGCCATCGCCCGTGAGCAGGGGATGCCAGCGGAACAGGCGCGCTCCGGCCTGTTGGGCTTCCTGTTGGCAGGTTTCCAGCAAGACCGGCGGCAGGTTCCAACCTACCAACAGATCGGTGATGGGCAGGCGCTGAAAAGCGGCGCGCAGGCGGTGGCGCACCGTGTTTTGTGGCCGCTCTGCCAGGGTCGGATTGCCTTCCAGGTATTGGAGTGTGAATCGGTTCACGCAGCCTCAATGCCTCAGTTCACGCAGATTTTCCCACAGGATGT
This sequence comes from Chloroflexota bacterium, assembly GCA_040752025.1. GTDB lineage: Bacteria > Chloroflexota > Anaerolineae > Anaerolineales > UBA4823 > JBFMFR01. Next base: position 9,833 of record JBFMFR010000054.1, read on the forward strand.
AGACGCCGGCTGCCAGGACAACGCCGATGACGATTTTCCAGAAGAATTCGAATAAGATCACCAGGGCGGAGACGATCGCCAGTCCGATCGCCAGGCTGTTGATCAACTGAGCGATCTGGCGGCGAAAGCCCGACTCGATGAATATGAAAATGGAGATCATCACGACCAGCCCTAGCAGGATATGCTGGCTGTAGAACAGCACCAGGGATACAAAGCCGATCATCAACAGGCCGACGCTCAAGGCGGCCCACAATTCCACCAGGCGATTGACGCGCATCTGATTGGCGGAGGCGGGCCGGTGAGCGCGTTGGATGTGGTCGCGCGCCGGGTCGCGCTCACCTGCCAGCAGCCGGTTTTCGTAGTGCTGCAGTGCTTCGAGCATTTTGTGGTCAACCGCCTGTTGGGCGCGTAACTGTTCAACTTCCTGCGAGAGGGCCTGGATTTGCTTGCGCTGCTCCCACTCCAGTACCAGCCATTCGGAGCGGTTGCCCAGGGCCGCGTCCATCAGCCCCAGGCGAGCCAGGTCAGCGCTCTTTTGATCGATCTCCTCGTTTCGCTGTTCCAGGCGCTGTTGTAAGGTCTGCTGTTCCTCGCGCAGGCGCTTCAATGCTTCGCAAGGCGGCGGGAGTTTATCCAACCCGGCCCAGCCCAAGGGATCGTACCAGACGCGTCGAATGGTGCCATCCCGGTTGTACATCGGCCCGGCAGGGGCGTTCTCGCCGGAGATGGGATCGTGGGCGTACAGGCCCCACAAACCGGCGTATTGCGAAACCCAAGGAGGAGGTTCAGGACCGATCAAGCGCGGCTCGCACCAACTGTGGTCTCCTTCCGCTCCAATCACCGGGCCGTCGCCGCGGGCGTAATCCACGAAAGGCACGCGGAAGACATCCAGGCTGGATGGATTCGCCTGCTTACTACGGTTTGAGTCGCGCCCTAACCAGCGATCCCAGGTTGAATGTAGCCAGTTGGTCGCACGCGCCAGGGGCCAGAGGAAAGGCAGCTCGATTTCTGCCAGGTATTCGCCGGCCGTGTAGTAGGAAGCATGTGACCCAGCCCCGACGAAAACGACCGGGTGCTCGCCGACTTTCTGTAACTCGGGGTCATCCCAGCGGCGGCGCAGGTCGTCTCCGGAGAAATCGTGCGAGGCATAGGCGGCCCATTCGGGTACATATTCACCACTGTCATCCTGGTAAAGGTAGATATTGACCATTTCCCAGTCGGCCTCGTGGTCATTGACGCCGAAGAAAGCCGAACGCCAGTTATTGAAGGCGTAAAAATACCAGTATTGAAGCACAATCCAGCCACCCTGGCGCACCACGCGCCCGTGATAGCAGTAGTGGTTCTGGCTGGATTGGATTTGCTGGTATTCGATAGCGGCGGCTGCGCTGGTGTCGCCAGGGACACGCCCGCGCAGCAATAAACTCAGCGAGAAGAGCAGATCGGCGAAGCGGGACGAGTAGCCGACGCGCGCCAGCCGGCCGGGCCCGGCCTGGAAGCGTTCGGCGGCTTTCGTTTTTTTGCGCTGCTCCTGAAGGTAAGCGATCAACTTGATAACATCCAATGGCTCGATGAAGCGCAGATAGTACACCACGTCGGCTCCGCCCGGCCGCGGCTCACTGAGCGCTTCCAGGGTGAGCTCATCCTGGGGAATCAGGCAGATCGCATCTTCGTTGGGGCGTTGAACCCACAGGCTGCAGGCTTGCACGTAGGGTTCTACGTCCATGGGGAAGAACTTCTCGCCGCGCGTCAGGTGCAATACGGGTTCGAAACGGCGGAGCAGGTGCAGGTCAGTATCAGTATCCATAGGTCAATCCGGGTTTCAAGCTTTGTGTCGCCAGGCGCTCTATTCTGTGCGCAGAGATTGGAAGGCCACCTGAATTTCGTAATGATTCAGGTAGAAGACCATGAAGATGCTATAGGCCATCACCAGGTAGACGTAGGGGTGGCGGAAGTAGAAATAGATTGCCAGAGATAGCACCATCAAGGCTACTTGCAGCAACAATGCCAGGGCCCAGGCCGGTCGCCAGGTGCCCAGGAAGAACAGGCTGACCAGCAATACAGCGGGCGCCAGCCAGGAGAAGGGGATGGCGGTGACGATGCGACCTGGGATGGCTATGGTCGCATCCGGGAAATAGAACAGGATGTCCAGCGTTTGTGTGCTTTCAACTTCAACCCGGGGCAGGATGAATTTGCCATCTTGGATGAACATCACCAGGTGCGCTTCGGGTCGCTGGACGAAGTTGATGACCACCAACGTAGGGAAGATGGCGAACAGGAAAAAGGCTTGCAGCAGGAGCAGCAGCCCAACTAGAGTGACGCTGGCTTTGCGCGGCGCTTTACGCCTGCTTGCGGTTGAAGTTTCAGACTCTTTACCGGGTAGTGATTGGCTGTAAGTCATGGCGCTTGTCTCCTCTGGCCCCATTCGAAGAAGCCGATGGACTGCATTTCTGCTCGCAGGGTTTCGAGCTGCTGTGCTGTTGGATTGGTGAGCGGCAGGCGCAGCGGGCCGCAGTCCAGGCCGATGATCTTCATCATGGCTTTCATGGCGGGCAGGTTGGTGGCAGCCGTGGCGTAGCGGTTGATCGCTTCCAGCATGCGGACGGATAATCCCTGCAACCTTTGGGCTTCGTTCAGTTCGCCGCGACGGTAAGCGGCGATGATCTGGTTGTAGAGTGGGGCGGCGAAGTTGTAAGTGGTGCCTACCGCGCCCTGGGCGCCGCCCACCAGCCCGGCGAGCAGCATTTCATCTGAGCCAAAGAGCATGTTGAAGCGTCCGGACTCCAGGCTGGCACAAGCCTGCAGCTCGAAGACGGTGAAATCGCTGTATTTGACGCCGGTCAGGTTGGGCAGGTGTTGGGCGCCGAGCTGCAGGAAGCGCACGACATCGATGCGGGCGGCGGTCAGGCGGGGGATGTGGTAGTAATAGAAGGGCAGTCCCGGCGCTCCAGCCGTGATGTCTGCCAGGCAGTCCAAGAGTGTCTCCAGCGAGTCGATGCGGAAATAGACGGGCGGGACGGCTGAAATGGCATCGGCGCCGATCGCCTGGGCATGGGCGGCAAGCTGGCGCGCTTCGGCCAGGCTGTCGTGCCCTACCTGGACGATGACCGGCAGCCGGCCAGCCGCGGCCTGCACGTAGGCCTCAACCACGGCCTGGCGCTCGGCGCTGGTCAGGGAAGGCCCCTCGCCGGTGCTGCCGCACACGTACAAACCGGCTGCGCCGTTCTGAACCAGGTGTTCTACCAGTCGGGGAACCATCTCGAGGTGCAGGCTGCCGTCGGCGTGCATTGGGGAGAATACCGCTGGCACCAGGCCTGTTATCCACAATTGCTTGACTTGGGTCATGTCTTTTTCTCGAAGAGCCGGGCTCCGTTACCGGCAAAATGTATTTGCTGGGTTTTGTGCAAATTATGGCAGGCTGGTGGCCATATGTTCGAAAAGGGCGCGGGTCAGCAGAGTGTCATCTTTGGCGCGGTGGGAGTTCGGCAGGGGAATGCGGCATTGGCGCCCGGCGTCCTCCAGTTTTTGCCATTTCCAGGCGCCGCTGAAATCGGTATACATTTTCATGATGTCGAATACTTGCCAGGTCGGTGTGCGCCAGGGCAGGCCGTTGGCCAGGTGGCTCTGCTGGAGCATACGCTGGTCGAACTCGGCGTTGTACATGCCGACCAGGCGATTGCGCAGCAACTCTTCAACCTGAGGCCAGATTTGCAGCCAGGTGGGCGATTGGGCAACCATCTCGTTAGTGATGCCGTGGATGCGCATCGTGTCGAGTGGGATGGGGCGGCGCGGGCGCACCAGGGCATCCAGCAGCACTTCTCCAGCATGGTCGATGAGGCAGATTTCAACGATCTCGGCGCTGTTGTGCAGACCGGTGGTCTCGGTATCCATAAAGATGGGCCGGGCGTCCCAAATTTCACGGGCGCGCTGGATAACGGAATTGCGGAAGGAAGATGGCATAATCACCTCATTATATCGATAATCTTACCGCTATTACGCAGACATCGCAAGTTCATGCAGGTTTTTGAACCTGGCTTGAGGTTCGTTTCAAAGCTAACGCGTGAGAGGAATGCGTAGTTCACAAACTGTTTCATCGAACTCGAAACCAGGCCGTACCAGCAAGGTGTAATGACCAGCGAGCGGATCGACATCGAAAGATACCTGGGTGCGGTGGCGTTCGCCGGGTTGGATCACATCCTGGTACAATCCACCGCCGTTTTGGATGAAAAGATAACCCGTGGAAGCTTTATCCGCAGGGAATGATAGAATCCTGCGATCCAACTCGCCTTCTACGAGATAATCGCCATTCCAAATCTGAACAGGGTAGGAGGCCAGGTTGGTGAATTCCAGTTCCACGACCAGGAAGGTCCCTTTGGCGTGGTGCTCGAAAAGATCGCGTTGGAAACTGGGGTTGGCCAGTAAGCGGGCATTCAATATTGCGCCGCAATGAAACGGACTGCCGATTTCGGGCAAGGGCCCATCCTCGGGCAGCGGTGTGGCCGCGGCAAGCAGGGTTGGGTCAGCGCGCTCGACGGGGGTGGGCACACTGGAGGGGCTGACGGCGAAGCGGCTTTTGAGCACCTGGTAGATGTAATTCTGCCATAATTGGATCACATCGTTGGCCTGGTAATTGTGCGAGCTGAAGGTTTGCAGGATCATGCGCCCGCCCATGCAGCTCACCAGTGTGCCATGATCTGTCTGCCAGGCCGGATTGGTGCTGGCCAGGATGGTCGCATCCCCCACGGGTTTGCCGCCCTGGTAGCGAACGGCCATCAAGTCGCCAATGTCGCCTGACCACAGGCTGGCAGCGTTGTGTAAGCTGGGCACCTGGTGCGGCTCGTTGAAGATAGGGTGGTTGGGATGCAGCCAGTAAAAGACGCTCGGGTCGAGGCTCTGCCAATCGGCCTGGAACTGTACGCCACAGCGCGTCAGCAGGCGGGAGACTTTGCCTTGCGGAGCGGTATCCAGGTCCCAGTATTCGATGATAGCGGCGGCGCCATTTTCCACACGATCATCGATCATCTCGAAATAATCACCGCCGAAGTCGCGGCGGGCTTCGGCCGCGGTGATCACCAGGTCCCATTCTGTAGCGGAAAGCAGTTGGCTCTTGAACCAGCCCGTGGCGCTGCCTACATCCAGGTAGAAATAGTCATCCCGATCCAGGGCCTCTTTGACGTAACGGACATAACCAGAAGCGGACATGTTCTCGAAGAGCAAGATCCTGGCAGCTTTCATGCGCCGATCCAGATCCGGAATGACGCCTTCAGGCGTGACCGGCAGAGGCGTTTCGAGCGGCAAAGCGGGTGTTGGTGAGGGCGTTTGGAGAGGTTCAACAGTGGTGGTTGCCAGAGTGCTTTCAGCCTGGCTGGTGAGAGCAGTGTCCGTCAGGGCGATGTCTGTTTGCACCAGCATGGTTTGCTGCACGCGCACAGCGACCAGGGTTTCTTGCAAGCTGGCATTGGGGTTGAACAACTGGCAGGCAGGCGCCCACAGCAGCGCTGCCAACACCCACAGCGCGGCGATCCGGGCCTTTTTCCCTAGCATGATTTTTCGCACCATTAATTACTCCATATCGGTAGATATCCAGGATTTTACCCGATTCGGCCGGGGTGTGGAGCAGTCCCTGCCGAAAAGCGCGACCCTATGATATCATCCAGCGCATGGCAAATGAAAACCTTTCTGATTACTTGAAGTTTATTACCGAGACCGCTTACCTGGCGGGCCGGCTGACCCTGGGTTATTACCAGGCCGGCGTGCGAGCCGATTTCAAGGCCGACGACACCCCGGTTACCGCCGCAGACCGCCAGGCCGAGGCATTGATCCGGCAGCGCATCGAGGCGCGCTATCCGGATCACGCCATCTTGGGCGAAGAATACGGGCAGGATGAACGCCAGGGGGCCAGCCATCGCTGGATCATCGATCCAATCGATGGCACGAAATCCTTCGTGCGCGGCGTGCCGCTTTACGCCGTGTTGATCGGCCTGGAGATCGAAGGCCAGGTAGAGGTGGGGGCGGCCTATTTCCCGGCTTTGGATGAAATGCTGGCGGCAGCGCACACGAATGGCTGCTGGTGGAACGGACGACCGGCGCACGTGTCCACTGTGGACAGGCTGGCCCGGGCGGTACTTTCCTGCACATCCACGCAGACCTTCGCCATGTTCAATCGCCAGAAGGCCTGGGAGCGTTTGCTGCGAGCGTGTTATTTTCAGACGGGTTGGAGCGACGCTTATGGTTACCTGCTGGTGGCAACCGGAAGGATCGAGATCATGCTCGACCCGGTGATGAGCGTATGGGACTGCGGGCCCTTCCCGCCGATCTTCCGCGAGGCGGGCGGCTATTTTGGCGATTGGCAGGGCAACCCGACGATCTACGCCAAGGAGGCCCTGGCGACGAACCAGGCGCTGCTGCCTGAAGTGCTGAAATTGATCCAGGGGTGAGGTTATTTGGCTGGTAATAAAGAATGGGAGCGAACGCAAACGCATGAGCACAAAGATTGCAGAGACGCTTGCACGAGAAGGTGTGCAGGATTTATTGGCGCGGCCGCTGCTGGCGCGCCTGGCTACCTGTGATTCCAAGACGCTGCAGCCGCATGTGGTGCCGGTGTGGTACATGTGGGAACAAGGGGCGGTGTGGATCAGTACATTCCGCGCGACGCGCAAGGTGCGTGAATTGCAGGAAAATCCCAAAGTTTCCGTGGCCGTGGATACAGACGAGGCCGGGCTGCCCGTGCGGGCGGTGATTTTCGAGGGTGAAGCCGAGTGGGTTACCGATCACGGCGCAGCAAAAGAGATCGGCGGGCGTATCTATACCCGCTACCTGGGCCCTGAAGGTGTTTTAGAGGCGGAGCCGCAATCCTGGTTGGATGATGAGCAGCACCTGGTGCTCAAACTGGTTCCCAGGCGGGTATTCGCCTGGGGGTAAGATCCGGTGTTTTGCTCAGGGAAGACCCTGTAACGGGTTTTGCCCCACGGGCTGGTAGCGCCCAACCAGGGCATCTACCAGGCCCTGGATTTGTCCCTGGGTAGTGCCGAAGGTCGCCAGGACACCGGGCGCGCCGGGGAATTCCAGCAGGTCTGTGGGGGACTTGAGCATCACCACCAGGACGGGCCTGCCGGTGGCTAACAGATTATTGACCAACGCAGCTTGAAAGTTGTCGGCGTAGCGCAAGCGGTTGAGGTGCGCCTGCCAGGTGAAGACCAGGACCAGATCGAACTGAGAGGCCTGGATGGGCAAGGTGTTGAGATAACTGCGTTCTGTCACCGGGCCATTCCAGGGACCTGAGTAAGTTACCAGTTGAAGCTTGTAGCCAGACTGCCCCAGGGCGGCCTGTAAAGCCGGGTACAGCCCCCAGCTTTCCTGTGGGCCCACTGCCAGGATGCGCTGTGGGGCAGGCGGCAGGGGCAGCAGCCCAGCATCATCTTGGATCACGGTTATGGAGCGATAGCCGATTTCATCTGCCAGTTTTTGATCCGCAGCCCAATCCGGAGCGAGAGCCTGCGCCTGGGGATAAGCACGCAGGTGATAAGCGGCTTTTACCTGCAAGATGTGACGCACGGCTTCATCAATGCGTCTGGGGTCCAGATTGCCGTCCTGCACGGCGCGCTGCACAGAGGAGTAGGCGCTTTGGGCGGATTCGGCGGAGGTGGTCAGGAGCATGTCCACCCCGGCGCTGACAGCCAGCACGCTGGCCTGGCCTACGCTGCCGTAGTTGTTCTTGATGGCTCCCATACCCATCGAATCGGTCAGGATGAAGCCCTGGTAACCCAGATCCTGGCGCAGCAGAGCAACCAGGTTCGGCGAGAGACTGGCGGGCTGAACGCTGCCGTCCACTGCCGGGAAGGCCACGTGCGAAAACATCACTACTGGAGCGCCAGCCTGCAATCCACTCTGGAAGGGGGGCAGATGGGTTTGCTGTAGCTGTGCCAGGCTGGCATTGTCGATAGCCAGCAGTTCGTGCGTATCGCCCGTGGTGCCTCCGTGCCCGGGGAAATGTTTAAGCACTGGCACTACCCCGGCTTGCAGGTAGCCGCGCACGGACTGGGAGACGAATTCGCCCACGATTTGCGCCTGGTCGCCATAGGAGCGTATCGAAATAACATCGTTGTCGTAATTGATCAGCACATCGGCCACCGGACCCAATACCAGGTTCACACCGCTGTAGGCCAGTTCCAGCCCGCTGGCATAGGCTGCCTGGTAGGCCAGCTCTGGGTTGCCGGTCGCGCCCAGGGCCATCGCAGAAGGGAAGATGGCTGCCCCCTGCAGGAAACGGTTGACGTACTGGCCTTCGTGATCCATAGCGATCCACAGCGGCAGGCCGCCGACCTGCTGCGAGCAGGCTTGCAGGCCAGATGAGAAGGCGTAAAGCTGGTCGGGCGAAATGACGTTGCCGCCGCGGTAGACGACTCCGCCGGGGAGGAAACGCTGCACCAGGCTGCACGAATAATTCGTCACCTGTGTGCCATCCACGCCGATCAGCAGCATTTGCCCGATTTTTTGTTCGAGGCTCATTTCCGCCAGTACCTGGTCGACCCAGGGGTCCAGGGTGGTGGTTGGGGTCAGGGTGGGGGATGGGCTGGCTGTGAAGGTGGGTGTGAGGCTGGGCGCGGGCGTTGTGGACGGTAGCGGGGTTGGCAGCAGAGTAGGACTGCTCGTAGCAATTGGGGCAACTGTTGTAGTGGGGAGATTGACCTGTGAGGCTGGCGTTGGCTGGTTTGGGAGCAAATTGTCGATAAGCAGCCAGGCGCCGACGCTAGCCAGGGCCAGGAAGATGACCGATTCCAGGGCCAGTAAGGCCAACACCCAGCCGGATGGTCGCCTGAATTTGCGTGCAGACATGCGCAGCCTCTATTGGGCGCAGCGAAAGCCGAGCTTGCTGCTGGTGCTATCCGGGGTGCGGCAGTAAGTTGCGTCCAGGCGGGCAGCTTCGGGGCCATCGTTCCAGCAGCCACCCAGCACGGTATTGCCTTGCGAGCAGCGATCCGAAACCCACTCGAAAACGTTGCCGGCCATGTCCAGCGCGCCGACAGGGCTGGCCCCGAGGGGGTAGCTACCCACGGCGCTGGTATCGCCAACGCAGAAATTGTCGCCCATTTTGATGTTGGCATAATTGCAATCGATGTCATTCCCCCAGGGGTAGGTGCTGCCGCTTTGCTTGCCGGCGGCTTTTTGCCATTCGGCGGTGGTGGGCAGTCGTCGCCCGGCCCAGGCGCAGTAGGCGCTGGCCTGTTTGACGTTGATTTTCACCACCGGATAATTGGCGTAGCTGCTGCTGCCATAGTAATCGTCCCGCGTGTTGGAACTGGCCTCGGCAGGGGGCGGGCAGGCCCCAGCGCGCACGCATAACGCATACATGGCATTGGTGACCTCGGTGCGATCGATCCAAAAGCCGCCCACGTAAATCATCTGCATGCCATCCACGGAGGAAACCTGGGAATCTCCTATCTGTGGGGCCGTGGGCGGGGTGTCCGTAGGCCAGGGGGTAGCGGTGGGTGGCACGTAGGCCGTTTCTGAAGGCGGCATGTAAGGCGTTTCCGAAGGGGGAAGGTAAGGGGTTTCGGTAGGCGGGTGGTAAGGTGTAGACGTAAACGAGGCCGGAGTGTGGCCGACCTCGGGCGAAGGCGTATCGCTGGGGACAGCAGGCGCGCTCGTGGGGTTTAGGGCCAGAGCCGTAGCTGTGCGGGCCAGGGAAGTGGCGCGGGCGCTTTCAGACGTAAGCCCGCCGCCTGCCAGTAGAGCGACTGACACGACCAGCAGCATGATAACACCCGCGCCGATCCAGCCCCAGGGAACCTGGCGGACGGCAGTGGGCGCAGGCGCGGCAGTCGTTGGGGCAGGGGCGACAGGCATCCGGGCCGTCGAAGAAACCGGAGGGGAGTAGCTGGCGGTTTGGGGAGCTGCCATCTGGGCTGTGCGCAGCACCTGCGGGGCCTGATCGCCGTGAACCAGGGAGCGGCGAAACTCGCCGATGCTGGCAAAGCGCTGCTCGGGAAGCAGCGCCATGGCGTGCAGCACAACGTGTTCGGTGTTAGGCGAGATGTGTGGGTTGTACTGGCTTGGGGCGGGCAAGGGCGCACCCAACGTGCGTTGGACACTCTCCACGGGGGTTTGATTGGTCAGCAGGTTGTACAGGGTGGCCCCCAGGGCGTAGATGTCGGTGCGAGCGTCGGTGGAGCCCTGGCCGTACTGTTCGGTGGGGGAATAGCCGGGGGTGACCGCCCGAGCGCCGACAGTGGTCTTGGCGCGTGGATCGTAGATCTTGGCGATGCCGAAATCTACCAGCATGGCCTGGCCTTGCGGGGTGATGCGGATGTTGCCTGGTTTGATGTCGCGGTGGATGATGGCAGGGTTCTGGCGGTGCAGATACTCCAGTGCCTCGCAAATCTGCCCGATCCAGGGCAGCAGGCGCGCCTCGGGCAGCGGCCCGCCGGCCTGTTGCATGAGCTCATCTAAATCCTGGCCTTCAACGAAATCCATCACCAGGTATTGGCCCTGGCCGGGCAAACTGAAATGATCGATGACGCGTGGCAGGTTGGGGTGGCTCAGGTTGGCCAAGAGGCGAGCTTCGCGCTCGAACTGGCGCTGCGCCTCGGCGGTTACGGCCAGGTTCTCTTTGACAGCGCAGGGGCGCTTGAGGGCCAGGTCCCAGGCGCGGTAGACGGCTCCAAAACCACCCTGGCCAAGCAGCTTGACGATGCGATAACGTTGATTGAGGACCGTCCCGGTTGCTAGAGTCATCTTGATCTGGTTTCGAAACGATTTTGAGCCAGGTTCTTCTTGGCATATTGTGGATCGAACACCTGGCCGTTCATCACGATATAGACGCCCTCGGGCAAGGTTTGCAGGGCGGTGATCGCCCCGCCCAGATTGAAATGGGCGTCGGTGTGGCGGAACTCGGCCGGCTGCATGGCGCCGGTCAGCACGATAACTTTGCCAGGGATATCTGCCAGGGCCAGGCCGGTAGCGATCATGCTGTCGGTGCCGTGCGTAATCAGAATGTAATGGTGCGGGTCGGAACGCACACGATCTACGAGGGCGGCGCGCTCTGCCGGGGTGATTTCCAGGCTGTCTTTACGCAGCAGGGGCTCAATTTCATACTCAAAGGCAGCGTTAGCATCGCACAGTATGCTGGCAACCTGGGGTTCGCCTACTTCGAAACTGCTGCTTTGGGTGGAATAGGCTTTGTCGATGGAACCACCCGTGGTGAAGACTTTAATTTTCATAGGTTGAAGGGTTTGGGTCGCAACGGGGGGCGAACAGGGCCAGCAGCCCGACCAGGCCAGCCCAGGTGATCGACAGGGCCAGGGGCGTGGCAATCGAAGGCATATCGGCCTGCATGATGTAATCGCCGAAGAGCCAGTAGGCCAGGATGCCCAGCACCAGGGCAGCAGCGCCCAGGGCGCGCCACAAACGTGGCTTGCGACCAGTGCCCAGGCCGAGGCAGCGGCGACCGGACCGCAGCGCGCCAGCCAACATGAGAAAGAAGCCCAGCGCCAGGGTGTCCATGAAGCCGCATAAGCCGAGGATGATGCGGCGGGCAACCTGGATGGTATTCGCTACCATCAAGGGCCCTACTCCCAACCAGGTGGTCCAGGTGGTGAGTATATCGGCGAACAATTCGTGACCCAGATCGCTGTTGGTCAAGACCGCCATGCCGCTGCGTTTGGATGGAACTGCAGCGATGTTCGAACGGTGGCCTTCGTTGCCGCCCATATGCGAGAAAGCCGCTTCGCCTGTCGAGAGGGTCTCCACGAAATAGCCCCAACCATAAGCTTGAGCGTAAATGTAACGATCCGAACCGCGGATCTCAACCTGGGGGCTGGTCATTTCCGCAATCACTTCGGGAGGCAGCAAGCCGCGCCCAACGGGCTCGCCGTGCGGGCCAGGCATGGCGGCGGTGAGGAAAAGGGCCAGTTGTGGGGCAGTGGTGTAGAGTCCGGCGGTTGCCAGCTCGGAGAACTGGAAGGTGGGCCAGGCCTCGCCGCGAGCATCGTAGCCGGTGACGGTGCGGCTGCGCAGGGAAGGTGTCCAGGTGTAGGCGCTGTCGGTCATACCGAGCGGGTCGAGCACTTCGCGCTGCATGTATTCCGGGAAACCTTCACCTGTGATACCTTCGACAGCCAACTGCAACAGGCAGTAGTTGGTGTCTGAGTAGTTGAAACCTGTGCCAGGCTGGCGGATGATGCGTACCCCGAGCCCCTGGCCCTCCCACTCTACCAGGCTTTCATCCAGGCTGGGCAGGCGCTCATCGGGCAGGTAACCGTTGTAGCGGATGACGTTCAGCCCGGCGTTGTGGCTGAGCAGGCGGCGCGCCGTCACCTGGTTTTTATCATAGACAGAGTCGTGCAGGCGAAAGTGGGTCAGATATTTCTCGATGGGAGCATCCAGATCCAGGCGCCCAGCCTGGACCAGTTTGAGGATCCCCCAGGCGGCGGTAGTTTTCGAGATGGAAGAAGCCTGAAGGACAGAGTCAACCTTCATCGGCGCTCCGCTGGCTTTGTCGGCCAGGCCATAGGCCTGGGTCCAGACCACCTGGCTGTCGACCACCAGGGAGATGACTACGCCAGGGATGCGGTAGTGCGCCAGCCACTTGGGCACGGAGCTATCGAGCTGGGCGATCAGCGCGTCTGTGTCGCCGTGCACGGTGGGGCTTTGGGGCAGGCTGGCGCAAAGCAGGGCTACGACCAGGCTGAGGGAGATCAAGATCAAGATGCTGCGCACGAGATTCCTCCTATGAAGGGCGCATGGGCGGGTGTAAGCATGAGTGATGGCCGCGGTGGATGAATTGAGACCCATTATATCCGCGATACTTGATTTTCGGACAGTTTTTCGGGATAATCTATAGCAGGAGGTAGATATGAAGTCAAAGAAGATGGTTTGGGCGTTGATTTGCCTGGCTGTAGCGGGCTGCCAGGTAATCGGATTGGGCACACCCGGCGCGCCGCCTGAGGCCAGCCCGCTGGCAAAGCAAACCCAGGCGCCAACGAGTGTACCGCCTGCAAGGCACACTGAACCTGCGCCGACACAAACAGCCCAGGACACGCGCCTGCCAATTCCTCCGACTGAACCTGTCAGTACGCCAGTTCCAGAGGAGATTCGCTTTTACCATCTGCGCATCGAGTATAGCACCAGCTCGGACTGGTCCACTTTGGAGGTGTTGAATGCGGAGACGATCCTTTCGGCGCGCCTGGCGGCGTTGGAGGGAAGTCCCAGCGCTTACGAAGCGCAACCCCGGCATCTGAGCCTGAACCAAACTTTGGAGAGCGCCGAAGTGGGGCACGTGGTGGGAATGTCGGTGGATTATGCCTTCGCAGCGCAGGCTGGCGAACAGGGGGTGGATTTCCTGCTGCAGAAAGGAGCGCTGTATGGCAGCACGGTGCGCATCTATGCCTTGGCGGCGGGGGAGAAAAAATTGATCAAGCAGGTCAGCCACCAGAAAGTCGTCAAGGCAGACCCAGGCCTGAACCCGCTGCGCTTCTCGCTGGATGCGCAGGCGTTCGAAGCTGTAGCGCTGGAGACGGCACAGTTGGAGCGACCTGGAATAGCGAAGATGGTATGGGCTTTCTATTACCCCTGGTACCATACTAATGAATGGTCGAGCCCGATCTTGAAGGACCGGCCGGCAGTGCCCTATGCCTCTGATGACCAGCGAGCGATTGCCAGGCAAATTCAGCAAGCGCAGACGGCAGGCATCGACGGCTTCATCTCATCCTGGTGGGGACCTGGAGATTATACAGATCAGAACCTGGCAGCGCTGCTCGAACTGGCGGAGACAAGCGGTTTCAGGGTTATGATCTACTTCGAAACATTGACTGACAATGGTCCACGCGACTCAGACGAAATCCAGCGCTGGCTGGAGTATTTCATCCCGCGCTATGGAGAGCACCCCGCCTTGATGCGGATTGAGGGGAAGCCAGTGATCGTGGTCTGGGCTTCGGGGACGGTGCCCCTGGAAACCTGGCAGGAGGTTTTTACGAATTTGCGGTCCAAGGGCCTGGAGGCAGAATACCTGGCGATGGGTTATAACCTGGCGAACCTGGAGGTCTTTGATGGGCTGCACGAATATGGGATTTTCACCCTGCCTGGTCTGGCGGGGACCTATCAGAGCGTGGGGCGCGCGGTGCGATACTATGGCCTGTTGGATGAGCCTCCCAGGCCCAGGCTGTGGGTCGCCACAGTCCAGCCGGGTTACGATGACCGCCTGATTCCGGGGCGGGATGGGTTGGTGCAGGAGCGCGAGCAGGGGGGCTATTACCGGTCGACTTTCGCAGCGGCGCTGCAGAGCGACCCGGACTGGATCTTCATCACTACCTGGAACGAATGGTGGGAGCACACGTACATCGAACCCAGTGAGCTGTACGGCGATCTCTATTTACAAATTACGCAGGAGTATGCGGCGCGCTGGAAGAGCCTGGGGCGTTGAACGGGCAAGGTATGACAATGACAACCCGGTTTATCGTTTGGCGAAGGTATTCTCAAGTTGTTGGGGAGAGATGAGCTTCGATGTGCTGGCTTTGAGCGTGCAGGTGTAGCGGGCGACGATCTGGCCGCGCCGGATGGAGTCTTCCAGAGAATAGCCATCCAGAACATAGCTGGACAGGAAGCCCAGGGCCAATCCGTCACCGGCGCCGTTGGTGTCGATAACCGGCGCGTCCATGTGAAGGGGGGGAAAGAAGCGAATGCTCTCCTGGGTCGCCAGAGCGCAGCCCTGGGCGCCCATTCCGCATACCAGGATCAGGGCAGGGTTGATGCGCAGGAAGGCCTGGAACAGAGGAGTGGGATCGGGATGGTTGGCGGCGGAGAAGAACAGGATGTCGGATTGGTGGATAAAATCCTGGCGGTAGGGGTCTTCAACAGAAATGATATCTTGCAAATCGCAGGCGATCACCAGCCCCAACTGGCGGGCGATTGGGAGCAGGTGGCGAGACCAGTTGGGGATGTTGAAATGGGCCAGGCGCGCCCTGGCAAGCACACCGCGACAGATTTGCGGATCGGGCTGCAGGTGCATGTGGCTTTTGCCATCGTAGAAGTTCTTGCGCCGCCCGTCGCGATACATGAAGTTGATACTGCGAGCGGTACCGGCGGGATCGATGAAGATGGCAGTGGCGTCGATGTTGTCGCGGGTGAATTCCTGGCGGATGAAATGACCGTGGTAGTCATCGCCAAGGTAACCAATATAGGCGGTGGATTTACCCAGTTGGGCGTAACCACGGCTGGCATATCCCCCGGCCTGGCCAACGTAATCCAGGTTTTCGGTAAAGTTGGCCTCAACGCTAAAATCGATGTCGTCTCCGTAAAAGTAAACGTTGGTGTCGATGCCAGCGTTGCCAATTACGACAACATCCAATGGTTGGGAACACATGCTGGTATGTCGAGAGGCCTAGATGCCAGATCAGGTTACTCAAGCCCAAATTCGTCTAACAAGCGCCCAAGGGTATCGGTTTCCTGTGGGGTGAGTTCAGATAATTTCAGACCGACTTTATAGAATTCAGGATCGGTATCCGGCTGGCTCCAGATGGCTTTGGCATGCAGGCCCAACTGGCTCTGCGGCGCGTAATTTTCAGGCAGATCGATCTGGAAATGCAGAACAGTATCTTTATTCAGGGGGCGATGACTGATCATCATGGCGCCATCCATGGTGAGATTCGCCAGGTAGCCCAAGAAGCGTCCCGTGTGGCTGTCGATGACGCGCGTAAAGAACCTGAGTTGTTTGCGGTTACGTTTTCTTCTTTCCTCCATAGATCCTTCCTGTCCTTCAAAGACGGCGTTCCCGATCCTACTTTATTATAGTCAATGCTGGGCAAACTTGCCATAGGTAGAATGTCCTGAAGTGGAAAACTGGCGGGTTGGCGATGCAGATTCATGGGGCAGGCGGGAAGGAACCTGGTGGTGCATACCAATCTGCCGGGTTGATGTTGGTGGTTTCCTGGTCGGGGTTGACCGTTACGTCGATCAAGCTATGATCGGCGCAGTTGACAGAGAGCCCACAGGGTACGGCCTGGCTGTAGCCGCCCGCGTAGGAGCCATCCAGCACGTAAGCAACCACGTGGTAAACGCCTGCGGTCAGGTTTTCGATGATGTAAGTGCCCTGGTTCTGGACGGTCGTAACGAAATAGTACTCCCCTGTGCCAATATTGAAAGCAACCACACGCAGAGGTGGGATGCCTTCGCTGGGAAAGGAAAGCGAACCGGAGATGCTGCCGGAGAGAACTGGCGGTGCGACCGGATCGGGTGGGAAAGTCCCTGGCGGGGCATACCAATCTTTCGGGTCAACGCCTGGGGTGTCCTGGCCAGGGGTGACGGTGACATCGATCAAACTGTGATCGCTGCAATTCACGGATAGACCGCAGGGCACAGCCTGGCTGTACCCGCCTCCGGTCGCGCCGCCCTCGACGTAGGCGATCACGTGGTAGACGCCAGCCGGCAGCCCGGTGATGGTATAGGTGGTCTGGTTCTGGTTGGTTTCTACATAATAATATTGCCCGGTGTCGCTGTTGAAAGCAACCACGCGCAAAGATGGGATGGCTTCACTGGGGAAGGAAAGCGAACCGGAAA
Organism: Chloroflexota bacterium; assembly: GCA_040752025.1. Taxonomy (GTDB): domain Bacteria; phylum Chloroflexota; class Anaerolineae; order Anaerolineales; family UBA4823; genus JBFMFR01. The sequence goes on from JBFMFR010000054.1 coordinate 26,381, forward strand.
TGGTGCCGAAGACAGGCGCAGGAGCCAGTGGATCGATAGGAAAAGAACCGGGTGGGGCGTACCAGTCGCTGGGGTTGATGCCGGTGACTTCCTGGCCAGGCTCGACGGTGATCTCGACCAGGCTGTGATCCGTGCAGTTGGCAGAAAGCCCACAGCGCACTGCATGTGTATAGCCGCCTGATAGGGTCGCATCCAGGGTATAAGCGACCAGATGATATTGGCCAGCGGGAAGATCTTCGATGCGATAACTCGCCTGGTTGGGCGCGGTTTCAACGGCATAGGTTTGCCCGATGGACAGGTCGAAGGCGATGACGCGCAGCGCAGGGGTGCCCTCCGAAGGAAACGATAGGTCACCGGAGATGCTGCCAAACTGGGGAGGCGGTGTGGCAGATGGAACCTCGGTGGCGGTTGGGCCGGCGGCGATCGCGGTTTGAGTGATTTGCAATGCGGCCAGTGTAGCCACCATGTTCTGATCCGGGGTGGCGGCAGCAGGCGCACAGGCAGTAGAAAATAACAATAACAGCATCAAGACAAGTTGGGAGGTAAAGCGGCTGTTCAAAGAAAACCTCCTGAGAAGGGGATGAATTGTATAAGTATACCGGATAATTCATCGCTTATTTGACGTAAATTGGATTGGAAAAAATCCAACCTCGCTGGCGTCCCATAAAATCGATGGTTGCTTCAACGCGGTAGATGCCTGGTTCCTTGGTGATGTAGGTGTTGGTCTCGCGCTTTTCCCAGGTCTGTATGCGTTTGCCATCTTTGAGCAAGTGGCATTGTGTTGGGCGGGGCAGCCGCACCTGGAAAGTGATCCCATTCCCAACGGCGATCTCCTCGCCCATGACGGCGGTTTTATCCAGGCCGGTGGCGGTGAAGCGGAAGCCGCGGGTCGAGGCAGGTAGATCATACCCGATGAAGGCGCGACCACTGGCAATGGTTTCCAAAACCAGGCGGCGGTCATGTTCTAATTCGCCTTTCGGAGGGCTGGGAAGCAGTAGATGGGTGTTGATGCAGCGGAAGTGGAATTCGTAGGGAAAGAGCGTGCGACGAAAAGGGCCCATGCTGGCGGGCAGGGCGTGAGCGTCTGAACCGCCAATGGCGACCGTGCGCTGCCCGGAAGCGAGCAGTTCGTCCCAGCGGCGCAGGGTTTCCGGGAAGGGCCCGTGGGCGACGCGTTGGGGTTGCAGGGCGTAGTAAACTGCGTGGAGTTTGCTCTTGAGCAGGGACTTGAACTCGGACATGCTGTTCCAGAGCTCGATGCCGGTGTAACCCTGCACCTGCCAGTCGACCCAGGAGATGTCGCTCTCTCCTACTGCGGGTGCGGCCGGATCAACGGGGTGGGCCAGGAAAGCCAGGCCGCCGGCTTTGCGGATGTTGTTGAGCAGACGCTGGCTATCATAAGCCAGGGTGGCAAATTCCTGATCCGCTCCGAAAACCAGGAGATGGTTCTTTTGAGGCAGGCGAGCCTGGTCGTGAATCTCTTCGCCGATGAGCATGAGTAAACGGCGCTCACCTACCCGGTAATAATCCTCGGGACCACTGACCAGGACATTATGGTCGGTGACGATGACTGCATCCAGGCCTGCTTCTGCGGCGGCGCGCACGATGCCAGCATGGTCGATGTGCCCATCGGAGTAGACCGTATGCATGTGTAAATTGACCACGAATTCGTGCATGTTACCTTTTGAGTATTTGACTATTCGACTAACGGAAGGTATAATCCCCCTGCTTAAAAATAAGCTAAGCTAATTGCAGGAGGCTCGTGTGGAGACTTATCTAGATATTGCCTTGATTATAACGTCAATTGCTCTGATCGCCAGTGTGATCTTGCAGAGCAAGGGCGCGGGTTTGGGCGGACTGACTGGTGCGGATACAGGCAGCGTTTTCACGGCTCGCCGAGGTGTCGAAAAAGTGTTGTTCCGGGTGACGATTGGCCTGAGCGCGCTCTTTTTCGTGCTGGCAATCGTAACTACGGTCCTCGGGTAGTGCATGGATTGAAACGATCGCAGAGGCTTGCTTCTGTGATCGTCCAAATTGGAAGGTTTCGCCTAAAAAACAAGCTCCTGGAACCGTGGCGGCGAGTTAGCGCAGGCTGTAAGGTGAGAATACGTGCAGAAAACAAGTTTCGTTGGATGTTTCGCGACTGGGCATCCGATTGGTGGAGGCTTGTTTCTGAGTTGATTCTATGAGAAAGCTTCGTTGGCAACTGCTGATTGTGTTGGTCTCGCTGGTAGCGATTGCGGTGCTGCTGGTTGGGCAACAAAGGGTGGTGCTGCCGGGCGTTGAGCCGGTGGATGCGCCGGTATCTGGTGGAGTTTATTCAGAAGCCTTGATCGGTACCCTGGGGCGGTTGAACCCAGTGCTGGATTATTACAGTCCGGCCGACCATGATGTAGATCGCCTGATTTTCAGTGGCCTGGTACGTTTCGATGACCGGGGACTGCCTCACGGCGATCTGGCCGATAGCTGGGGCATCTCGCAGGATGGCACGGTCTACAATTTTTTGATCCGGTCTCAGGCTGTCTGGCACGATGGAGAACCGGTAACCAGCGAGGATGTGATCTTCACGGTCGAGCTGCTGCGCGATGAAGCCATTCCTTTGCCGGTTGACTTGCACAATTTCTGGAACCAGGTTGAGGTCAAGGCTCTGGATGATAGCACTTTGCAGTTTATCCTGCCTGAACCGTTCGCACCTTTCCTGGATTACCTGACTTTTGGAGTCTTGCCTGAGCACTTGCTGGGCGGCTATACCGCCGATGAAATCATCCAGGCGGAATATAACATCAAGCCGGTGGGCAGCGGCCCCTACCGTTTCCAGGGATTGGAAGCGGAAAATGGGAACATCAAGGGCGTAGTCCTTTCGGCCTTTCAAGAATATTATGGTAGACCGGCTTACATCGATCAATTCGTGTTCCGGTATTACCCGGATGCGCAAGCGGCCATGTCTGCTTACGAGGCAGGCGAGGTGATGGGCATCAGCCAGATCACCCAGGATGTGCTGCAAAAGGCGCTGCGAACTCCGGAACTGAACCTGTTTACCGGGCGTTTGCCGCGCCTGACTCTGATTTTCCTGAATCTAGATTCGCCGGATTTGCCTTTCTTCCAGGATATCGCTGTACGTAGAGCACTGCTGGAGGGCATCAACCGGCGCTGGATCATCGATCGCATCCTGGGCGGACAGGCGATCCTGGCGCACGCGCCGATTTTCCCCGACAATTGGGCTTATTATGAGGGCGGGGCGCGGGTTGAATACGATCCACAGCAGGCGGTTGCCGCGCTCAAGAAGGCGGGTTATACCATCCCGGCAGAAGGGGGCAATGTACGTGAAAAAGATGGCGTGAGCCTGTCTTTTGAATTGGTCTATCCAGACAGCGAACCCTACACAAAAATCGCCGAATGGGTGCAAGGGGAGTGGGAGCGCCTGGGAGTCGAAGCCAAGCTCAAAGCAGTGCCCTACGAAGAGTTGATGCAAGATTACCTGGAGCCGCGTTCGTACCAGGCGGCCCTGGTCGAATTAAACCTGGCCCATTCGCCGGACCCGGACCCTTATCCTTTCTGGCACCAGGCCCAGGCCAACACAGGCCAAAATTACTCACAATGGGATGACCGCCAGGTGAGCGAATACCTGGAGCAAGCGCGAGTCAACGTGGATGTAGCCGACCGCACCAAGCTGTATCGAAATTTCCAGGTGCGTTTTGGGAATGATGTGCCGGCTTTGCTGTTGTATTACCCGGTGTATACCTACGCGCTGGATGCCCAGGTGAAGGGGGTAAGCATGGGCCCGTTGTACGATCCCAGCGATCGTTTCATGAACGTGACGGATTGGTACCTGCTGATCGGACGCGCCGAGCCGAAGGCGGAGACTGCCACGCCGGTCCCCTAGAAGGAACCCGGAATAGACCTGCGGCGACCTCAGGATGTGCGGTTGTAAATGAACCGATAGATGGTGAAGATCTCGTAGATGCTGCGGATGTAATTGCGCGTCTCAGAGAAGCCCACCAGTTCCAGATACAGGTCAGGATCGTCGGGAGCTGATTTTTTCCATTCGAGTGCGTTGAGCGGGCCGCCGTTATACGCTGCCAGGGCAGCGTACAGATCGCCGTCGAAGGCTTTGCGCTGCCGGTCGAGGTAGTTGACGCCAAAATTCAGGCTGACGAGCGGGCGGTAGAGATCGTCGGCGGTGTAGTTTTCAGGCCAGCCCAGGTTTTTGGCAACTTCTGCACCAGTGGCTGGAATGACCTGCATCAGACCGCGGGCATCGGCGGATGAACGGACGAAGCCCTCGAAAAGGCTCTCCTGGCGCACCAGGCTGAAAAGGAAGAGGGGATGCAGATTGTACTGCTGGGCGAGGGGCATGATCAGGTCGCTGTAATATGTGCCAAAACGCAGGTGGTTGAAGTAGGCGGGGGCGCTGATGCTGGTGGCATCGTCCATCAAGGCCAGGGTGAGAACCTGGCGGGCAGCGATGATCGCCTGGCGGTAAGAGCCCAGCTCAACCAGGTAACCAGCCAGGCGGTAGGATTGCACCGGGTCATCCTGCACGGCCAGGCGGATTTGCTCGAACTCGGCCCGGGCCTCATCGTATAAGCCCAACTCCCAAAGCTCGCGACCGCGCAATAATCCGGGTTCGTTGGCCAAGGAACTTGGCGAAGACAGGTCTGTGCTGGGAGGCAGGTTGAATTGGGTGCGCAGCCACTCATCCGCGCGCAGTCGCTCCGCGGGTAGATCAATGACCAGATCATAGCCTTCGGGAGGCTCGAAGGGGGCGCGCCCCCAGAGCAAGTCGCGGGCGCGCTCGCTGTAGTATCCCGTGGGATCGATCGAGGCCGTGGTTTGCCAGGTATCGCGGGCAGCTTGCTCATCGCCGAGGGCGAACTGGGCCTTGCCAAGCCAGAAATGACCCGCAGCACGATCTCCAAGCGCAACCACCACAGATAGATAGCGCTGAAAATCCGATTGGGCGGTCTGGTAATCGGACAGACGGTAGCGGGTGATGCCGGCTAAGAAGATGGCGCGTGGTGCCAGGGTATCATTGGAATATACGTTGATCAGGCGCTCCCACAGATCGGCGGCCTGCTCCAGATTCCCGGCTAGAGAAGCGTCCAGGGCGGCATCGAAGAGGAACTCGCCAGCGCGCAGGTGATCGGGAGCTTTTTCTACGAAATCCAGCAGGGTTTGTGTGGCGGTTTCATAGTCATCCAGGAAGTCCGACTGGGTGTAGGCTTTTTGTTCCCAGGCGTCATCCCAGAAGCGGTCGTCGCGATAGTTCTGGATGATCTTATCCCACTGTGCGATGGCTTCTTTGTATCCGCCGAGGGCACGATTGGCCAGACCGTAGTAATACAGAGCGGTCCCGGGATCGGCGGGGTCGTTTTGCAGGTAATGGTCGAAGGCGGCCGCGGCGACGCCATATTGTCCGGCGAAATAATCTACCAGGCCGCGTTCCAGGTCGTCAACCTCGACTCCGGCGTCTACCAGGGCAGACAGGGCTGAGTAGGATTCGTAGGCGCGCGGGTAGTTTTGTACGGCGTCCAGGTAGGCGGCGTGGGCCTGTTCTAGCTGGTCGAGTTCCGTGTAGATCTGGCCCTTGCGCAGATCGATGAGGGCGCGGGTGTAATCGCTGGCTGTACGGAGGAAGAGATCATCATACAGACTCAAGGCTGTGTCGGTGTCTCCAGCCAGGGCATAGGCGCGGGCCATTTTGAGCTGCAGGAACTCTTTATCCAGGAGGCTGGGGGATTGCAAGGCGATGCGAAATTCTTCGGCTGCGCCGGGATAATCACCTGCTGCGAACAACAGGTCGCCCCGGCGATCTTTCACGTAGGCGTCGATCAAGCCGGGTTGGTTGATCAGGTAGCTCAGGTAGGCATCTGCGGCTTCGCTGGGGCGGTCCTGGGCTTCATGGACCTGCGCCAGGAAGAAGTAGGCATGCGCGATTTGCGGCGTATCGGGATAATCCTGGATCATTTGCTGGAGGGTGCGGATGGCTTCGTAGTAATTCTTTTGCAGCAATTGCGTGCGCCCAAGGCCCAGCAGGGCGGCGGCGCGGGTCTCCGGCTCGGTGCTGAAGTCCAGGGCTGTCTGGTATTCTTGCAAAGCGCGCTCCCAGTCGCCGTAGAACAAGGCCTGGTCACCGGATTGGATGCGGGCAGCCGGGATGGGCGTGGGCGTCGGGGTAGGTGATGGGCGTGGTGTGGGAGTCGAGGTTGGTGCGGGGGTGGGGGTGTTGGTGGGTGTGGCCGTTGGGCCCATCCGCCAGCCGCCAGCATCGCGCGTGCAGGCCTGCACCAACAAAGAAAGCACAATCAGGAGCATAATGGGTTTGAGTCGCATGAAGCTGACTATACCTGAGGCTGGAAATCGTGTCAATGTCCGAAGCGCGCATGCGCGCGGATTCCTTTGACAAACAGGCTTTTGCATGTTACACTCTCAACGCTCCAAATCCGAAACGCTCTCCCCCCAGAGAGCGTTTTTTGCGGGCGTTTTTGTCGCTAACCGTCAACGGAAAAGAAATCGATCGAAGAATGGTTTAGGGTAAATGCGGACTGTAGAATGGGATGAAATCAAGGACTGCGTGCGCATGATCGACCAGCGCGTGCTGCCGGGCGAATTCGTGGTGCAGAGCTACACGGATTACCAGCAAGTGGCAGCCGCGATTCGCGATATGGTCGTGCGCGGTGCGCCGGCGATCGGCGCTACGGCTGGATTCGGCCTGGCGCTGGCGGCGCAGCGATCCGGGGCGAGGGATGTGACTGAACTGCGATCCGACCTGGAGCAGGCCGCCCAGGTCTTGCAGGCGGCGCGGCCAACGGCAGTCAACCTGACCTGGGCTTTGAAACGCATGCTGGATAAATCCAGGCAGGTGGACGACCTGGGCGGGGTCGATGAGCTTCGCCAGGTGATGCTGGCGGAGGCGCAGCGCATTGCTGATGAGGATGTAGCGATCAACCAGCGCATGGCCCGGAATGGGGCGGTGCTGATCGACGATGGCGACACCATCATCCATCACTGTAACACCGGTGCGCTGGCGACTGTGGATTGGGGCACGGCCCTGGGGGTGGTGCGCATGGCGCACGAGTTGGGTAAGCACGTGCATGTGCTGGTGGACGAGACGCGCCCACGCTTACAAGGGGCGCGCCTGACGGCCTGGGAACTGCAGCAGTATGGCATCCCCTATGAAATCATCTCGGATAACGCTGCGGGGTACTTCTTGCGCTCTGGGCAGGTGCAGAAAGTCTTTTTCGGCGGCGACCGCATGGCGGCGAACGGGGATGTGGCCAACAAGATCGGCACGTATATGCTGGCCCTGGCTGCTCACGATAACGGCGTGCCGGCTTATTCGGTCGTACCGACCTCTACGATTGATCTCTCGCTGGCGCATGGTGGCTTGATCCCCATCGAAGAGCGCGACGCCAGCGAAGTGTTGAACATCCAGGCCAATGGGCAGCCGGTGTCCCCGCAAGGGGCGAAAGCGCGCAACCCGGCCTTCGACGTCACACCTCATCGTTTGTTAACGGCGATTGTCACCGAGAACGGCGTGGTCTACCCGCCCTTCGAAGAAAACTTGCGTAAGGTAGTTGCAGAAGTATGAACATCCTGCTCAGCGGTTCGGTGGCGTTCGATTATCTGATGACCTTCCCGGGGTATTTCCGGGAGCATATCCTGCCCGACCGGCTGCAGTCGATCAGCCTATCGTTCCTGGTGGATTCGATGGTGCGCTTGCGAGGCGGAATCGCCCCCAACATCGCCTATACTCTGGCACTGTTGGGCGAGCACCCACGCCTGTGGGCAGCGGTGGGCGAGGATTTCGAAGAGTACCGCACCTGGCTGGAAAGCCAGGGGGTGGATGTTTCAGGGGCGCGCACCATCCCAGGGGTTTTCACGGCCTCTTTCTTTGTAAACACGGATCGCGCTAACGCCCAGATCGCCAGTTTTTATCCGGGAGCGATGGCGCACGCGGCGCAACTTTCGCTGCGCGAGCTGGAACAAAACCGCCCTGACCTGGTGGTGATCTCGCCGAACGACCCGGAAGCCATGAAGCTGTACGTTGTTGAATGCCAGGAGATGGGGTTGGCTTACATCTACGATCCCAGCCAACAGATTGTGCGCCTGACGGGCGAGGATCTGAAGACGGGCATTCGCGGGGCCCTGGCACTATTTGTCAACGATTATGAGTTTGCTTTGATCGAAAAGATGACCGGCTGGGGGGCGAAGGAGATGCTGGATGGAAAGCCGGGTGGCTTTGTGGTGGTGACGCGCGGGGAAGCCGGCTCCACGATTTATACGGCTGAGGCAACCTACCAGGCGCCGGTGGTACACCCGGAGAGTATTGCAGACCCAACGGGCGTGGGCGACGCCTTCCGGGGCGGTTTCTTGCGCGGCTACAGCCTGGGGCTAGATTTTCAAACCTGCGCGGGGATGGGAGCGCTGGCGGCGACTTATTGCCTGGAACAAAAGGGGCCGCAGGGGCACAGGTTTACACCGCAGGCGTTTGTCACACGCTTCCGGGAGCATTTCGATGACCAGGGCAAGTTAGATATCTTATCTACTGTACAAGACCGGTGAGAGATAACCAGGAAATCCTGAAACTGACATACCGAATGGAGAGATGATTGATGGAAAACTTTGATGTGAAAGATACCAAGCTGGCGGAAGGCGGCCGGCGGCGAATCGATTGGGCCGAACGCGAGATGCCCGTGCTGCGCCTGATCCGCGAGCGCTTTGCCAAAGAGCGCCCTTTGAGCGGTTTGCGCGTTTCGGCCTGCCTGCACGTAACTACGGAAACAGCTAACCTGATGCACACTTTGCATTTGGGCGGCGCAGACGTGGTTTTGACGGCTTCGAACCCGCTGTCTACGCAAGACGATGTGGCGGCTTCGCTGGTGACGCACTTCGAGATCCCGGTGTACGCCATCAAGGGCGAGAACAACGTGACTTATTACAAGCACATCAACGCCGCGCTGGATCACGCGCCGCACATCACCATGGACGATGGCGCTGACCTGGTGAGCACGCTGCACAAGGACCGGCGCGAATTACTGCCGGGTGTGGTGGGCGGCACCGAGGAGACCACCACGGGTGTGATCCGCCTGCGGGCGATGGCTGCCGATGGCGCCCTCAACTTCCCGGTGGTGGCGGTCAACGACGCCATGACCAAGCACCTCTTCGACAATCGTTATGGCACGGGCCAGTCGACGATCGATGGCATCGTGCGGGCTACGAATGTTTTGCTGGCGGGAAAGAATTTTGTGGTCGCGGGTTATGGTTGGTGCGGGCGCGGCCTGGCAATGCGGGCGCGTGGCATGGGCGCCAATGTGATCGTCACCGAGGTAGACCCGCTGCCGGCGCTCGAAGCGGTGATGGATGGCTTCCGGGTGATGCCGATGGCTGAAGCGGCTCCCATTGGCGACATCTTCGTAACCCTGACCGGGGACCTCAACGTGGTCGACCGTCATCACTTCGAGGTGATGAAAGACGGGGCCATCGTGTGCAATTCGGGCCACTTCAACGTAGAGATCAACATCCCGGCCCTGGAAGAGATGGCCCAGGATAAGCGCCTGGTGAGGCCGTTCGTTGAGCAGTACGCCCTGCCGGATGGTCGCCTGATCAACCTGCTGGGCGAGGGGCGCCTGATCAACCTGGCGGCGGCTGAAGGCCACCCGGCCAGCGTGATGGATATGTCCTTTGCCAACCAGGCGCTCAGCCTGGAGTACATGGCGCGCAACGCCGAGAAGCTGGAGAAGAAAGTTTACAGCGTGCCGGCTGAGATCGACCGCGAGATCGCTCGATTGAAGCTGGACGCGATGAAGGTGAGCATCGATACGCTGACCGAAGAGCAGGTGAAGTATCTGAACTCGTGGGAAGAGGGAACATAGTCCAAGAGCTCGGACTACCGTGGGAGGCATAGAGAAAAAACGCCGGATAATGACTCCGGCGTTTTTTGTTCTTATAATCTTGCAGTTTTTCTACCAGGTATGGAATAGGATATGCTGTTGTTCCTATCCATTTCGTACCATGAGCAAATCCAGATCCTCATCAAGGGATTGCAAATCTTCCTCGTGCTCAACTTCCTGCTCGAGAATGGTCAACACGATGTTGTAAGTTACCGGATCCGGTTCCCGAACGATTTGGAGAAGCTTCTGGTACACCTCAATGGCGCATTGTTCGCCCTTGATATTTTGCGCCAAAATTTGTTTGACAACCGGATCTGTAGGGGCTTCATACCCGCAGTGGGTATGCTTGAGCCATTCCTCGGGGCTGATAAGCGGTGTCCCGCCTAATTGGATGATGCGCAGCGCCAGCATATCTGCATGTGCCAGTTCTTCCGTTGCATGCAGGAGGAGCTCAGCAGCGATGGCATCTTTCATGGGGCCTTTGACAATCTTAGCGCCCAACCAATACTGGTAGTAAGCCAGCCATTCATCAGCAAATGCCTGGTTCAGCAGACCCAGCAACTCATCCACATCCATTCCTACGATTTGACGACCTTTAGTACCCATGACAAACTCCTTTCACTTGTTTTCTTTGAATTGATTTTTCTGTAAATTGCGTCTTTTGCAAATTCTAATCGGGTATTCAAACCTCCCACAGGCAGATGATCTTTTTACCTGCTCGCATCTGGCCGCGTATCTTTTCCATATGGCGCAGCGTGGCAAGTTCTCTCTCCAGCTCAGGCAATTTCATCTGAAGCCTATCCGCTAAAGCGCCTGTTTCTATGCCTCCTGTTTCCTCTAACACCTGAAGGATGCTTGTTTGTGCCAGGCTCAATCCCGTATCTGCACCATCAATTTGTGATAGTGTTTGTGCACTCCGCACAGCCCACGGGTCACAGGCGCGCGCAGGCGATAGGACTTGCATGTAACATTCTTCGCAAAGCGTTCTACCGAAATGCTCCATCTCTTCCCCATCGGGGATTTGCTCGCCACACCGGTCACATCTCATCGTAAACCCCATTATAGCTCAAGTACTTTCACATGTGATGTGTGTGTCCATGTTCATGAGCAGGCGCTCCATCTAATTTCTTCAACGCAGCAGCCAGAGCCTGGTTTACGCGGTCCATTTGCTCAGCTGCTTCTTGCAGGTGAACTGCTGCATCGCCAGCTGCCTCAGAATACCCCATGAACTCCTGGGCGTGTTCCTGGTTGTGCTCAATCCAATGTGGAATCAATATTCTCAGCTTCATTTGTTCTTTCATGGCTCTCTACTTCATTCAGCGATTCGAGAAAAATTCGATGTTTGATCAGATCAATCTGGCGGATGGATGCAGGGATTATCTGTACCGGCTCAAAGAGGGTCACCAAACGTACTCCCTCGGGCAGTGGTTCGACAATCATTACATCTTTCATGATTTCTTTTTCATCTAGAAAAACTGTTGCCTGGCACATAGCTTTACTCCTTATTGCTCAAGTTTGGCGCTATTTCAAAGCTAATTTCAGGCGCAGATCCAAAATACGCTCCATCAACACGTTGATGATATTTTTTTTGAATCATGAAGCCTAACGCGCAATCTTGCTGCATCAATTCGCGCAAGAGAAGCACATCGACCTCCTCACCTTTTACCAGGAAGTATAGATACTTTCCTGGCTCACCCTCGTTGAAAAGGGTATGCCCTGGTAGATAACATACTGCATTGGCAAACTGAGCTATCGATTTTAGTTTTTCCTCAGGTAGACCACGAAAGCAGGGGTAATTTTGCAAGAACCTCGCGTCTGTTGGCATAACATACCTCCATTTCCTATTGAAACTGTTGAGGGCTAAATCTCATTTGTTTGCTCGCTCCTGGCGTTCTTGGCGCCAAAGGGCAGGGGTGGAAGAGCCTCGGCCACGCGGACGCGGGCATCCACGATAGAGATTCCCTTCCCCTCGGGCAATACAATCACAGGGTTGAGGTCTAATTCGCCTATTTCCATAACACCTTCTACCAGCGCACCCACCCTGAGGATAATTTGCTCAAGCGCAGTGATATCGTAACGCGGTCCGCCGCGATAACCGTTGAGAAGAGGAAATGTCTTCAGCGAACGGATCATTTCTTTGGCATCTTGATCGGTCAGCGGTGTGATGCGAATGGCAATATCTTTTAGCAGCTCGACAAGAACTCCGCCAGCGCTGCAAACCATGATTGGCCCAAAGACCGGGTCATGCGTGACGCCTACGAGCATCTCGATACCCGCGGGCGCCATAGGCTGGATAACAAAACCTACCCCTTTCAATCCTGCCGCATCCAGTTTTGCCAACATCGCTTCAGCCGCCTTTTCCGTTTCATTTTCCCCCTCCAGCGAAAGGCGAACTGCGCCGGCCTCTGTTTTGTGCACCAATCCGGGAGCGACTGCTTTCAGAGCAAGTTTCCCGCCCAATTCATTTGCGACCAGCCCGGCCTCTTTTGGGGTGGCGGCGTGCCGCGTTTTCACCAGTGGAATGCCATAGCAATTAAGTAGATTCTCGGTCTCCTCATAAGTGAGCCAACGTTCTCCATCTCGTAAGGCATGAGCAACGATTGCTACAGCTTCTTCTCTGCGAACATCGGAGAATTTCACGGTATTTCCTTCAGGCGTGGCCAGCCATTTGCCGTAATGCACCGCGCCTGCCAGGGCACGCGCCGCCGTTTCTGGAAATGGATAGGAAGGAATGCGAATCTGACCATCTGAGAGTATCTCGGGCGAACCGTGGCTTGCCATGAACGTGCTAAGAATTGGAATGCGCCCGTCGATGGCTTTCGCTGCCTTCAAAATCTCACTGGCTACTTCTTCTGGGCGAAGAGCCATGGGTGGGATGAAGATGATGATCAGAGCATCAACATTTGGATCTTTGGCCACAGTGTAGATAGAGCGTGCATAATCGCTGGATGAGGCGGATGCTACCATGTCCACAGGATTTCTCACCCCAGCCGCTGGCGAGAGAAAACTCATGAGCGTAGCCTGTGTGTCAGTGGCCAATTCAGGCACTTGGAGTCCGAGATCTTCACAAGCATCGGCTGCCAGGATACCCGCCCCGCCAGCATTGGTGATAATCGCCACGCGATTGTCTCGGGGAACAGGTTGCGTTGTGAGTAGGGCGGCTACATCGAACATTTCAGCCAGGACGTCTGTGCGGATGACTCCGGCCTGGCGAAAGAGGGCATCCACTGTGAAATCAGAAGCGGCCACCAGGGCGCCTGTATGGCTTTGGGTTGCCCGAAAACCGGCCGCCGAGCGCCCGCCTTTTACAGCAATGATCGGCTTTTTTCTGGCTGTCCGCCGGGCAATACGGGTAAATTTTCTCGGATTGCCGAAGGATTCCAGGTAAAGAAGGATCAGGTTAGTGTTGTCATCATTCTCCCAGTATTGGATAAGATCATTACCGGAAATATCCGCCTTATTCCCAACAGAAACAAAGGTTGACATGCCCAGACCTAACCGGGTGGCGTAGTCAATGATGGCTATGCCCAAAGCCCCAGATTGCGAGAGAAAACCAATTTTCCCCAGGATAGGCTTATAAAGAGAAAACTGCCCATTGAGGTTTATTTTGGGATCGGTATTGATGATCCCCATGCAATTGGGTCCAATGAGGCGCATACCGGTTTCGCGGCAAATATTCACCAGTTCCTGTTGCATCTGGGCACCTGCTTCACCTGCCTCTGCAAAGCCCGCCGAAATAACCACCAGCGCGCTCACTCTTTTTTGAGCACATTCCCTGGCAACTGGCAACACCACCTGGGCAGGTACAACGATGAAGGCAAGATCAACAAGGCCTGGACAATCGATTACAGAAGGGTAGGCCACAACCGATTGAACTACATCTGCCTTGGCATTTACTGGATAGACCGGCCCCTGGAATCCAGCCTCCAGGATATTCCGAAAGAGTTCGCCGCTGATACCACCGCGCTGGCGCGATGCACCAATGATTGCGATCCCGCGGGGCTCAAAGAACTTTTCCATGGCGGCTACCGCAGCAACGGCCTCGCGCTGCTCGAACCGTACCAGTGCATCGGGGAGGAGAGAAGCCGGAAAAGTAACATGTATGAATCCTGGCTCACTTGTCAGAACCGTTGGGAAACCCAGCTCGCGCACGACTCGCAGCATGCGAGCGTTTTCTGGCACCACTTGCGCTTCCAGCAACGATATTCCGGCCGAGATCGCGGCCTGGGCAAGCTGTCCCAAAAGAATGGTGCCTAAACCTTTCTCCTGATAGGTATCGGCGACAATTACGCCAATGTCAGCCCTACCTGGTAGGGATGCTGTATATATTGCATGACCGATAACCATTCCCTCCCGCAGAACAAGCAGTGCAAACTTTTCTGGGCCAGGCATCAACTCTTTCACCAGCTCTTCTGGTTTTATGGCATGGAAGAAGCGCAGGTAGATGCTCTCTTCAGAGAGTTTCTCGATGAAGTTGACCAGAAGAGCCTGGTCCTCGGCGCGTACTGGCCGTACATAAGCCAGAGAGCCATCCTTTAGAACAATATCCGTCTCAAATGGTTTCATGCGAATGTCTGCCTGTCCTGCAGGGGCGTATAGTGCTCCAGAATAGCGCCAGGGATGATTGCTTGATGTCGCACCATAATCACCGTTACCGGCGACTCATGTAACACGCGAGAAGCAATTGACCCCATTATGCATCTGGTGCACTTGCTTTGACTGCACATTGCCAAAGCAATCAAATCAGCCTGGAGGCGATTGGTAGATTCAAAGATACTTTCTACGATTGGCCCTTCGCATACCTCTATGGTTACTTCTACACCAGTTGAAACCAGCTTTGCCATCACTTTCTCGAGGTAACCTTCTACTTCACTGTAAATTGAGTCTTTCTCATCCTGGATCTTTTTCATAAGGTCAGGGTCTAGAGCTGAATCCTCGTAAACATTTGAATACAGCGTATAGGGGTATTCTACAACGCGTAAAAGTACGATTTCGGCTTGATTCGATTTGGCAAGCATACTGATCAGCGGCAGAACTCCTTCTGACTGCTTTGATCCATCCAGAGGAACCAGAATTTTCTTATACATAACTCTTCCTTGCTCTCTATAAAAATGTAGGTTTCATCGAACACAAGCACAAAAAGGTGGGCAGCAAATCAATCTCGTTTGGGTTTATCGATGGGGTAGCGCGCAAATGCTGCGCTCCAAAAACGCGTTCCATAGCGTTCTACAACCTGCGCCTGGCCGCTGGCTTCTAAATCTTTCAACGTTTGGCTCACCTTTTGCGGCGACCAGCGGCCCAAGGTGCGTTCGAGTTCTTCCTGGCGCATGGGGTGGCGGGTGATGATTCCAATTACAGCATCTACCAGGTTATCGTTGCCGCCCAGGTCGAAACTTCCTGCAGCCGGGTGGATCACCTCGGCGCTATTTCCCAGGATGGCTATGGCCTGCATCAAACTCTCTTCATGCGGTAGCTGCACCCAGGGCTCTGCCGGCGGTCGCGTGGGCAGTGTGATTTGCACGGCATCTGGCCGGATGCGCTGCAGCACTTTGGCGATATCCCACAGCGCCTGCGGAGTATCATTCAATCCCTGTATCAGCATAACTTCGATTAAGAACTGTCCTCGATACTCTTCCCGAAAAGCAACATACCCCTCCACCAACAGATCGAAAGTAATATCCGGGTGAGGCCGGTTGATCTTGCGGTAGAGTCTGGCTGTTCCGGCGTCCAGAGTGGGCAAGACCGCATCTGCGACAACCAGCTCCTCACGGACTTGTGGCAAATGCAACAAGGACCCGTTGGTAATTACAGCCACAGGCAAGTGGGTTAACCGTTTCGCTTTTCGGATCATCCAGCCAATGCTGGCATGCAAGGTTGTTTCTCCTGAACCGACAAACGTGACCCAATCAATTTCGCCTGGCTTGTGAGCGGCTAAAGCCTGTTCAACCTCGGCTACGATATCTTCGCGGGGAAAATACTCGCGCCGTTTATTCGTCATTGGGACACTGCGTCCCAACTGGCAGTACACGCAGTTCCAGTTACAGGTTTTAGGCGGAATAGGATCAATTCCCAGGGATTGCCCTAGCCGCCGTGAAGGCACCGGCCCAAAAACGTATTTCATGGCTTTACTCCTTTAGCCTTTAGAAATAACAATCAACACAGCGATCAGGATGCCAGCCCCTAACGAAATCAGAGTATATCTGCGATTTTCTTTTTCAACGGCGGGCAGCAAGTGAGAAGCGCCTACGTAAATCAAAGCACCTGCAGAAATAGCCAGAAGAATGCCTAAACTGGAGCGATCTATCTTGGAAATAAGTGGGAAAGAAACCACCGTACCCAACGGCGTCGATAGCGCTGCTGCCAAAAAAGCATATAAAGCTGATCTTTTATGTGAAAAACCGGCTCGCTCTAATAGCAGGAAAGTTACCACTCCTTCGGGAAATTCGTGTAGCACCATACCGATTGCCGCCATTACGCCAGTGAATATACTGACATTGAAAGTTATTGAGTAGATGATCCCATCAATAAAGGAATGAAGACCAATGCCCATCATGGGAATAATGCCAATCGAAAGATCGAGGCATTGGCGATCCTGGCAAACCATTACATTGATAAACCGGTTGAAAAAATAAAGCCCCATGAATCCAACCAACAGATATATAGGTGCAGCGATGCTCATACCGAAGGCTTTTGGAACAATGTGAATGAATGATACAGAGATCAGCACGCCGGCGGCAAAGCTCATAAAATAGACCACGTTCTGATTGCCCCATTTTTCATGCTTTGCAATAATGTAGATACCGATCGTGGTAACGACACATGCCAGGGTGCTGGCCAACAGAACGCTTCCGAATGTGCTTGTGAACATGGATGCTCCTATACTATTCACATTTAGCCTGTCAATCAGGCAGAAAAACCATCAGGATGGCCATAGATCTGTCGCCACCAGCACTCGCACCGTTTCGCCATGTTCATCTCTTCCCATCGTGTACAAATCCTGTGGATTTTCAACCCGATCAATGAATAATACACCATCCAGGTGATCAATTTCGTGATGGATGACTACAGCGTTGAAGCCATCGTAAACCTGATCGAAAGGCTCCCCATTCTCATACAGCCCGGTCACACGGAGATGATGCGGACGTTTTGTCTCTCCGAACAAGCCTGGAAAACTCAGGCAGCCATCGAAATCACGCTGCTCTTTGCCGGCTTCGATGATCTCCGGGTTAATCAAGGCGACAGGTGGGCCAGCCTGCCATGTTCCATTCGTAGTGCTCCCTGGGCAGGCGATCACAACGCGTTTGTGGATATTGATCTGTGGCGCGGCCAGGCCAATACCATCAGAACTGGCCTCCAGGGTATCTTTGAGATCCTTGATCAAGCGACGGATCTTCTGGTTGATGAAAGGAATCGTTTCGCTCTTTTCCCGTAGAGCCCGTTTATGCTCAGGATATATAAGGATTTCACGCACTGCCATCTCTTTTTCTCTCTGATTAGTTATAAGCCTTTCGAGTAGCTTCGTCTGCCAGGGTGGCCTCTAAAAGCGAGGCCCATTCAGTGCCTTCCCACGTTCCCAGGCTCGTATGCAGATCCAGATATTTTGTTGGGATGGGATGTGTACCCACGACAACCTTCACCCCGTAGCGCTTTTCAAGGAAAGCTTTGAAGGTGTGGATATACGGGCAAGGTGGGTAGCCGACCAGCAAGCCCGTTGCCAGGTGGATGATCTGCGCCCCATTCTTCACCATTTCCTCTCCGGTGTATTCCACATTGCCGCCCGGGCAGCCGTCGCAGGTGGTATAGCCTACCAGTTCAACTTCAGAACCGGCGTATTGGGCGAAAGCGCCCTCCCTGTTCCTCATTGCTCGCAGGCATTTGCCCCCCGCGCAGGTGTGATAGCGGTCGCATATGATGATCCCGATCTTGACTTTTTCGCTCATTTCTCACTCCTATCCAGGTAGGGATAACGATTTGTGTGCATCAACAGTGTTTTTTATAGCCTGGCGCAGCGTGTTTACTGCCAGTTCAGCGCAGTGTTCATGATCTTCAGGCAGCCCGCCCAGGGCAGCTAGCAGATCTTGTGGTGTAATTCTCTGGGCTTCGGCTAATGTTTTTGCATGGACCATGCGAGTGATCATACAACCGCAGGCGATTGTGGCTTTGCAACCATCTGTAGTAAAGCGGGCTTCTTGAATAGCCTCTCCTGCCAACCGCAAATCGATCTGCATGCTGTCGCCGCACCAGCCTGTTATCCTGGCACTGGCATCTGGATGATCCAGGCTTCCCAGGTTTTCTTTGCTTTCGATCAACTTTAGAGCTTTCGCAGAGAGTGATTTCTTACCCGAAGTGCGACGCTCGATGTGGATGGCGTCTATTTTTGTAAATGCATCCAGCAATGCGGGGATTTCCTGGAGATCAACAGCCTCAACTTCACCCACATCGCATAGGGCCGCCACTTGCGGGTCGATCGGTAATTGCGCCAGCAGCGGGGCAGATGCGGTTTTTGCGACCTCGCCAGCGTGGCTGGGGCCGAAGATGAAATGCTGTTTACCAGTATCCGGGCAAACGAAATAAGCCATGTTCTCCACCACGCCAACAATGGGGGTTTTGACCGCCTGTGCCATGTGCACGGCTTTGCGCACGACCATGGATGCCAGGCTTTGTGGAGTTGTAACCATCACGATCCCATTGACTGGCAGCGATTGCATCGTGGTCAGAGATGCATCCGAAGTGCCGGGCGGCAAATCCACCAGCAGGTAATCCAGGTCGCCCCACATCACATCTCCCCATAGCTGCGTGATCGCTTTGCCCACCAGGGGTCCCCGCCAGATAACTGGCTGGTCCTCGTTCTCTAGCAGGAGATTCATCGAAATTACTTTGATCCCGGTCTGGCTTTGTAATGGCCGTATGCCAACGGGCCCGGGTTCCACCGGCCCGTGCAATCCGAATAGCATGGGAATACTGGGGCCGGTGATGTCAGCATCCAGTATTCCCACCAGGTAGCCCTCATGCGCCAGCGCGGTTGCCAATAAGCCGGTAACCAGGGATTTCCCTACACCGCCTTTGCCGCTCATCACGGCCACTACACGTTTTATGTTGTTATAAGGGATAGCTGCGCCCTCCTTGGGCTCACCGAAGGTGGCTTTGCGCTCCTCTTCAGTCATGACAGCCAGCTTTACCGATACTTGTTGGACGTCTGGTAAAGCGGTTATTGCCGCGCGCACATCTGCCTCGATTTGACTCTTGAGCGGGCAGTTAGGCACCGTTAGGGCAATCGTTACTTCAACTTTGCCGCCGTGTATGCGCACATCGCGCACCATTTTTAAGTCTGTCAGGCTGCGATGTAACTCGGGATCATTGACGTGAGATAAAGCTTCGAGTATTTTGTTTTTGTCAAGCATGTGAATCTCCTGATCGAAAAGTTGGCATTTGCTTTTTCAAAGTGAAATTACCTGGAATAAAAATACAGGATGGTTGCCAGAACTCCCGAAAATATAATCGAAATGACCAATCCTTTTAGGCCGCTAACCAGGTGATATTTGGTTTCTGCATAATCTTCACGTTCTGTCCCGGCGATGATGATAAAGCCAGGGGTAAGTTTGCAGAATATTAGCAGGTCAAGTATGAGCGTATCCCACACGTCGAACCCGGCGAGAAAAGCGCACAGGATCAAGAAATAATCCAGCCAATTGGCTTCAAGCTGAAGAATATATACAATGGGATAGCCAACCACCAGTAATAGAAAAGGGATCGCAGTCATCAGAAGGAGCCGTTTCTCACCAGGAGTTTTTGCTGGCACCTTGGCGATCACGCCAGGCGGCATACGATGTAACCACATACGTGGGTTATAAGCGAGCGAACCATAAAGCAAGATGGATAGCACGATGTAGTAAATGAGCAGGTGAATCCATAATTCCATACTCGAAGCCCCTCACAGCCTCAAATTCTCAAGAAAAGGGCGGCAATAGTGAGTCCCTCCCTTGTTCTCCATATTCCCGCTTATTGTTGGGCCAGTGCGTGGGATGAGAATCTAAACATCCCACGCACCATACCTGTTACTTCGCTGTGAGTTCCTCGATGCGTTTTTGAATAGCATCGAGCTGCTCTCTCAGCCAGTTGGCCTGGGCATCCAGATCAGCGATTTCTTGCTCCGGTGTCGGAGAAACCCAACCCGGAATGCCGGTGGCAAAAAAGCGATTTCTCCAGCCGCGCCCCCCGCCTCCGCGCCCAAAGCCAAACCCGTATCGTGATACAGAGGCCGGGCTATTGCAATAGCCCATGCCGCGTCCGGTTCTTGGACCCGCGCCTTGCGGACCTGTGCGATCAAATCCTGGCATATTCTTCACCTCCTTTCTATGCAATTTCCGTTACCTTTACGATTACGCCCGCGGCGATAGCGGACTTGTCGCCGTACGCCGCGACTCTGATCCGCAATAGCCCTGGAAGAAATAGACACCGCAGTGGGCGTGGTTGTCACTGGCCGCGTCAAGCGGCGCTCCAGAGCAGCAACCAGCACATCTACCAGCCGTGGAGCAACTTCGCGCCCCAAATATCCCAATGCTGCGCTGGCCAGCGGCGCCAGGCTGCGGGCAGGAGCAGGAACTTCCGGTTGTCTTATTGGTGTGGTTACAGAGATTATTTGGGATGGTATCGCGGGCTGTGCTGTGGCTGGCGTGCTATGGACTGGCGCAAAGATGGCAGTGATGGCTGCGTTGGGGCAAGCGTCTACGCAAGCTCCACATTGCGTGCACGACGCCTCATCAATCTCTGCCCAATAATCCACCAATTGGATCGCCTCAACGGGGCATACCTCTACACAAATGCCGCAACCGGCGCACAAATCGTGATTTACTTGAATAGACACATCAACCTCCCGATCCTTTTTTATCCAAAACAACAGATTGCTCAACCCTCCCAGATTCTTTCCGGCAAAACCCCCTTCGAATCAACCTGTAGGGAGGCATCCACACAGCGCCCAGTAGTATCTTCAATTCGTTCCCCAGGCTGCTGTCTGCGGCTGGTTTACCGGTTAGCCAGCTCAATAAGGCATCGAAGGTGTTCCCCAGCAGGTTACCAAAGGTGATCATGCGCAGATAAGCCAGGATGTCCTTAGCGGTTTCTTCACCATAGTATGCTACAACCCGCTGCCAGGCGGTTGGGTCAGGCTGGCCCTTTGCCTCGGCATAGTGCTGCGCAAAGGTGAGCGCGACGACTTCGTTTTCAGGAAAAGCTCCCAGGTCTAGAGCCAGTAAGCTCTGAAGCTCGCTCTCTGATACTCCCGCTGTCAGCGCTGCCCGGCTGTGGCCATAACTGCAATAACGGCAGCCGTTTACAGTTGAGACTACCAACATGATCTTCTGAGCGAAGGCCTGGTTCACACGCCCGCCACGCGCGGCCTGGCGGAGTTCATCGATGTGGTCGAAAATCCGGCAAACATCGGCCTTGAACGTTGGGATGGTGTAGATGCGCTTATTGAAAGATGACAGGTTCATTGCTTTCGATTCCTGGCTCATGTTTTCACGCTACCTCGCTGGGAACTGCCTCTAGCGCAAAATGCCGCTCGGTTGGCCGATCTTGTTCATCAGAAGGGCAGAGCACCAACAAAGCTCGGGTTGGCCTTGTACCTGTATTCTGCCAGCGATGGGGTAAATGTGCTTCAAAGAACAAGCTATCACCTGACTCCAAAATAAAGAGCTGATCTTCAATGGTGTAAGTCAATTGTCCTTCCAGGCAGAAAACGGTTTCGCGCCCAGTGTGGACGATGAAATTTTCACCGCTGCTCGAATGAGGGTTGAGCGTTACCAGGAATGTCTCAGCGCCGCGGCGGGGCATTCCGGCCCCCAGGTCTTCCAGCAGTCCGTGGGCAAACTCCACTCGTGGGCGTTTACCAGATTTATAGTGAGCGATCTGATTCTCTGGCATGTTGGCTTCAAAAAAAGCAGTGATCGGCACTTCCAGGACCAACGAAAGTTGTTGTAAAGTTTCCAGGCTGGGCGAGGCTTTGGCGTTTTCGATCATACTGAGCGTATTGACGTTCAACCCGCTTTTCTTGGCCAGGTCACGGATGGTGAGATCGCCCGCGGTGCGTATTTCTCGCAGCCGGCGGCCGACATTTGCCACTGGCAGGTCCTCAGGCGATTGGCTTTGCCGTAAAGCTCCGACAAAGTCGCGACGCCGCCGGCGCCGCCGTTGGCGAGGGTAATGGGTTGGGTTGTCTGGCCGCTTGAAATCAGTCATTTCGGGTAATTCCTTTTCGTTACTACATACAAGCTATCATCTCTTCAACTATTATTATAGTACATAATGGCCTTAATTGCAATATATACAACCATAATAATAGTTGTTATTGTGTCTATCCATCCCACCAAAAATGGGTTGCCACAGATCTTGATTGAATCTAAAGATTGTCGGTGATTGAGCTGCAGCTTTGATCAAACTCATCCTCGTCGAACCAGGTATGGCGGACGGCATCCTGGAGCAGCGCATGTGCCCAATCCTCGAGCAGTCGTCAGCTATAATATCTTTTTCTCTACCGTACAAAATGATGTAAAAGATCAGTCATGACGTGGTATCCTCAAGGTGAACAAAGCCAAAGAGGAGACAAGCCATGACTGATCGCCATAAAGTATACACGAAAGTTGTGAAGACGC
>JBFMFR010000055.1:0-46734 GCA_040752025.1 Chloroflexota bacterium
TGCTTATGCTGCCTTGGCTTCGGTCATCGATACTGCCGCTTTGAAAGGCAGCAACGCCTTTGACGCCCTTCAATCCCTGATCGGCAAGCCTGCTCTACCACTCCCTGATACCCTGTGAGTAGATACTATTCCTGTGCTATACTCATAATAGTTTCATTTACTGAATCATTTGAGGTTTGTGATGGATAAAATTACCATTGTCGTAGTGGATGACCATCCCCTTTTTCGACAGGGCGTGGTCGATTCACTTCAGTTAGAGGCAGATTTTGCCGTGGTAGGACAGGCTGCCAGTGGCGAAGAAGGCCTGGATTTGATCCGGTCCTTGTTGCCCCGCGCGGCTGTCGTGGATGTCAATTTGCCAGCTATGAACGGGCAGCAGGTTACCCGACAAATAGCTTTAGAGAAGATTCCCACGCAGGTGATCTTGCTGACGGCTTACGATGACACGGAACAAAAAATCCATGCCATGCGCTCTGGCGCTTCAGCATACTGCACCAAGGATATCCAGCCAGAGCAACTGGCCTGGACGATCCGCCAGGTTTTGACAGGCGGTTTTGTCATCGGCGAGCGACTCATGGATGCTGACAGCCTGGATAAATGGATATCGGAACATACGGATGGGGCTATGCGCCTTTATGGCGACCCGGGAGAGCCATATCAACCGCTTTCCAGTCGAGAAATGCAGGTTCTCATTCACGTAACGAACGGTTTGAGCAATAAAGAGATTGCTATCCTGATGGGCATCAGCCACCAGACAGTGAAGAATCACGTGACTTCTATTTTGCGCAAGCTGGGTGTGGGAGACCGGACACAGGCTGCTCTATATGCATTGCGCCGAGGTTGGGTAAGATTACATGGGCAAACAAACGAGGTAGAGGAGTAAACGCTATGGAGTTTCGCGATGATCTGGAAAAGGGAACGAACGTTTGGGATGAATTGAAGGAACAGATCCAAACCGAACTGGATCAATACCGGAAAGAGTTAAAGGAAATTGCGCTCATGCTTGAGCAGAGTCAGGTTGAAGTGAGCAAGCTGACGCAACGTAACGCCTCGATAACGGCGCACTTGCAGAAGGTGCAGGCGCAGTTTGAAAATCTACCGCGTGCCGATATCCGCATGGCGTATGATTCGGCGCTGGATGCTCAACAACGGTTATTCGTCATGCGTGGCCAGGTGGAAAAGCTGCAGAGCGACCAAACCCACCTGACTCGACATGTGGCTTTAATGGAGAAGATGTTGCAGGCGATCGAGGGAGGGGATTTCGCGGGTGGGGATGGGGCCGGCCCTTCGGCGGCGGCAGAAACTGTGGAAATGATGATCCAAGCCCAGGAATCCGAGCGGCAGCGCCTGTCTCGGCAGATGCATGATGGGCCAGCGCAGGCGCTCTCGAATTTTATCCTGCAAACAGAGATTGCCATGCGCCTGTTTGAAGTGGATCCCGCCAAAGCCAAAGAGGAACTTTCCAACTTGAAGATATCGGCCACGAGCACATTCCGCAAAGTTCGGGATTTCATCTTCGAGTTGCGCCCCATGATGTTGGATGATCTGGGTTTGATCCCTACTCTAAAACGATACGTGGATGCGATCAAGGAGCAATCTGGAATTGAAATGCGCCTGTCGATTACCGGTACCGAACGCAGATTGGAATCGTATCAGGAAGTGATGGTTTTTCGCGCGATTCAAGAGTTGCTGAATAACGTGATCCGCCACGGCCAGGCTGCTGAGGCGAAAGTTTTGGTAGATTTGGGCGATGCACAGGTGAGAGTATCAGTGGAAGATGACGGGAAGGGCTTCGATCAAGAAATTTTGACTGAGAGAGTCGGCATGGGGCTTAAGGTCATCCGCGACCGCGTTGAGATGTTGGGCGGTTCCATAGATATCGATAGTGAACCTGGCCGGGGCACACGCGTGACTTTCCAGATTCCCGCGCCTGCACCCATTGCTCAGCCAGACTGAAATTGCCTGCAAGGCCGCGATCTTTACATAATTGTTAGGAGTTTTAAGATAAAAGGGTATTGCGTTTTCTTGCTTTATTCTCTATAATAAAGCTAGCTCGGTAACGGATATTCGAGGACTCTTAGAACGAAAGGAGGTGAAAGCCATGTTGTTTGCTCCGAAAGAGAAAGGTCAGGGCATGGTGGAATATGCGTTGATTCTTGTTTTGGTCGCGATTGTTGTGATTGTCATTCTAGCCCTGCTCGGACCCGCCATCGGCAATGTGTTCAGCAACATCGTTGCGAACGTCTAATCCATCCGCCGGTTATCTGATGCAAATCGGATAATCCTAGTAGATCGTCGTAAGAGCCTTGCTGCAAAGCAAGGCTTTTATTGTATCCGCAGGCGAATCCTGCGCTTTTCCAACTATTAGGACTTACGTACTTGTGAAGTTGGTTGAAAAAGGGTAGCGTAGATTGGCATTATCAGGTAGACTATAGCAAGATTAGTCTCAACTTAACTTGACTTTTACTATTAAAAGTGTATGATTAGTTAATAATAGCAGTCAGGCGTTGGGTCCGGTCGATCGAAAATCTAAAAGGTTGGCCGCCCGACAAAAAAGCGGGCGTGCCCCGCTTCAAATCAAAGGCGAAAAGTCGGACAAATCAAGAAAGATGATGGAGGAGATTCGCCTTTCGCCAGAAATATCACAAGTTGGAGGCAATGATGCGTCGCGGGCGAGTATTTTTCTACCTTGCGTTTATCTTGATCCTGGGCTTGGTTGCAGTTGCGGTGGTTTACACGCGAGTGATTGCACCAGGCCGGCAGGCGGCACAACAAATCGTGATCACTGTTACCCCGCCCCCACCAATGGTGCTTGCCGCAAACCGAGCCCTCACTCAGGGCACGGTCCTCTCTGAAGATTTGCTCGTTCCAATGGAGGCCCCTCTAGAAGATAATAAAGTTCCTGTAGCGATGTTCGAAGCAACCGAGTTGCAGGATCTGATTGGACGGGTGTTGACCTTCGATATCCCAGAAGGCACGATTATCCTGGATACGATGCTGTTAGTTGAGGGAGAGGGCTCCCCCTGGGCGCTCAAGATCGAGGACAAAGGTGTGGCTGTATCGATCCCAGTTAGCCGCCTGAGTGGGGTCTCCTTCGCTCCCCGCACCGGCGACCAGGTGGATATCATCGCCACCTTGCTGCTGGTGGATGTGGATACGGAATTTCAAACGATCCTGCCCAACCTGACTGGCGTGGTAATTGCCTCTGGCCCGCCTGACCCGGATACCAAGGAGCAGAATCCGCTGACGGTCGATGTCTCTTCGCTTTCACAAGAGGGGCTTCCAGACTCGACTGGCGCTTACCTCCCTTCGATGCCGATCAACCCAGGTGTGTTCGGGCGCGTGGTGATTGACCCGGTGCTCGGCCAGGCGATTTACATTGTGCCTTCCGAGAAGCAGCGCCCACGCCTGGTCAGCCAGATGGTGGTGCGCAAGGCAACGGTTTTGCAGTTGGGAGATTTCCCCCTGGTGGTCGCGTCGCCCACACCGGCAGTGCCTGGCGCCCAACTTACCCCAGGCGCTAACCAGGCTGTGCTTCAGGGCCAACCGACGCAGGCACCCGAAAAACCGATAGAGCCAGAAACGATTACGTTGATCGTATCGCCCCAGCACGCGATAGCCCTGAACTACTTGATGTTCAGCGGCGCCCAACTCACTTTGGCGCTGCGCAGCCCCAAGAATGACAGCACCGAAGGTTTCAACGCTGTAACGCTGCAGTATTTGTTGGAAAATTACCAGATCCCAGTGCCAGTGCGGCTGCCTTACCAAGTTCAACCACGTTTGGATGTGCTTGCCCAACCAACCGCGATTCCACAACCAACGGCGAGACCATAACTTCATTGGAGACAGTAAATGGCTGAAGGCGAGAAAGTTCGGGTCCTGATCGTCGATGATGTAGCCGAGACACGCGAGAATATCCGCAAGCTCCTGCAATTCGAGAAGGATGTAGAAGTGGTCGGGGCGGCGCATTCTGGCCGCGCGGGAGTGGACTCGGCAAAGGAATTGAAGCCTGACGTGGTTTTGATGGATATCAATATGCCAGATATGGATGGCATCACGGCCACGGAGTTGATCCGGCGCAACAATCCGGCGACGCAGATCGTTATCTTGTCGGTCCAAGGCGACTCGAACTACATGCGTAGGGCTATGCTGGCGGGGGCGCGCGATTTTCTGACCAAGCCCCCTGCTGTGGATGAACTGACGGCTGCCATCCGGCGCGCAGGTAAGATGGCACAAGAAGAACGCTCCAAGGCAGCAGTATCGCAATCCGGTCCAGGTGCACCTGCAGCGATGAGGATGGTTCAAGCAGCGCAGGGCAAGGTGATTTGTGTTTACAGCCCCAAGGGTGGCACAGGCGTTACCACGCTGGCGGTCAACCTGGCCGTGGCAATGCAGAGCGATGAAACGCCTGTAGCACTCGTGGATGGCAACTTGCAGTTCGGTGATGTGGCAGTTTTCTTGAACGAACAGGTCAGAAACAGCATCCTGGAATTGGCGACCCGCGCAGATGAACTCGATAAAGATATCGTCGAAGAGGTGATGATCAAACATGCCGCCACCGGCTTGAAGATCCTGGCGGCGCCAACGCGCCCAGAATATGCCGAGAACGTGCGCGGCGAGCAATTTGCCAAAGTCCTGGAATACCTGAAGCAGGTCTTTGCTTACATTGTCGTGGACACATCAGCGATTCTGACTGATGCGGTTCTGGCTGCGATGGATGCCAGTGATATTGTTGTGCTGGTCACGACTCAGGACATCCCCTCGATAAAGAATGCTCGTCTGTACCTGGATCTGGCCGAGAGCTTGAATATAGAACGCCGCAAGGTCCTTTTCGTGATGAACTGTTTTGACAAGCGCATCGGGATCATGCCCGAAAAAATTAGCGAGAGTTTCAAGCATGAGATTGTGGCTGTGCTACCTTTCGACGATCGTGTGGTTGTCCCGTCAGTCAATAGAGGTGTCCCTTTCATGACGGGGGATCGCACACGACCGATTGCCAAGGGCATTCTCGGTTTAGATGATGCGATTCGCCAAAGGATTGCTGAATTAACGGAAGAGCCCGAGAATGCTCCAGTACCGGTGAAACGTTAGTAGTAGACCAGGAGGCTTATTCAATGTCTCTATTGAAGCGGATTGAACAGGGGCAAGGCAAATCACCCCAAGGGGCAGGTGAGAGTGGCGAGAGTCCCTCTCGCCTGGGAAACTTGCAGGCGCGACGAGTAGCGCCTCCAGGTGTAAGTGCGCAGCGGGATACTTACCTGGATCTGAAGACGCGCGTTCAGAATCGATTGCTGGCCGAATTAGATCCGTCCATGGATATATCCAAAGTTAGCGATGTGCGCAATACGATCCAGGAATTGTTCGAGCAGGTGTTGGCTGAGGAAAGTATTGTTTTGTCTCGCCCTGAACGACATCGTTTGTTCGAGCAAATTGCCGCCGAGATCCTGGGTTTCGGACCGCTCCAGCCCTTGCTCGAGGATGAGGCCATCACCGAAGTCATGGTCAATGGAGCCAAGAACATCTATATCGAGCGAGCCGGAAAGATTCTGCGTGTGCCCGTTTCGTTTGAAAGCGATGATCATGTTATGCGCATCATCGACCGCATTGTAGCGCCGATGGGCCGCCGCATCGACGAGTCCAGCCCGTACGTGGATGCGCGTTTGCCGGATGGATCGCGTGTAAACGCCGTTATCCCTCCGATTTCCCTGGTTGGGCCCGTGATCACCATCCGTAAATTCTTCAAGAATCCGATCACTATCGAGCAACTGGTGCAGTTTGGGACGATTACACCGGAGGCGCTGCAGTTTCTGAAGGCCTGCGTAGAGTCTCGCCTGAATATCGTGATTTCTGGCGGCACTGGTTCAGGGAAAACCACCCTGTTGAACATCTTGTCGCAGTTTATCCCTAGCGACGAGCGCATTGTCACGATCGAAAATGCGGCTGAGCTTCAATTGCGCCAGGAACACGTGGTTACGCTGGAATCTCGCCCACCAAACATCGAAGGGAAAGGCGAGGTGACCATCCGCCAGTTAGTGGTCAATGCTCTGCGTATGCGCCCCGATCGCATCATCGTGGGTGAGATTCGTGATGAAGCGGCCCTGGATATGTTGCAGGCCATGAACACGGGCCATGATGGCTCCATGACCACTGCGCACTCGAATGGGCCGCGCGATACGCTCTCTCGTATGGAAACGATGACGATGATGGCAGGCATGGATTTGCCGGTGCGGGCTATTCGCGAACAGATTTCCTCGGCGATCGACCTGGTAGTTCACCAGGAGCGCCTGCGGGATGGTACCCGTAAAGTGGTGAATATCAGCGAAGTCAGTGGAATGGAAGGCGATATCATCACGATGACGGACCTGTTTGTGTTCGAGCAGTCTGGTTATGATGAAGGCAAAGTGATTGGCCGGTTACGCCCAACTGGTCTGCGGCCAAAATTCATCGATAAGATTGAAGCCTCGGGCATTCACCTGCCGGCTTCGATCTTTGGCATTGGAGATCGGCGTCGCTATTAGCATGCAGAAGCTACACTGGCTGGAGAAGACGATCCTATGATGACGATCCTGATCATTGGCGGGGCGATAATCGTCGTGGTGGTGATTATTGGCATTGTTGTGACAGCACGCAGTGAGCATTCGCTGGTGGAAGAACGCCTGGGCCGCTACCTGGATGAAGAGGCAGAGACAGCAGCACGGCCAAGCGGCGAGCGCGTCAGCCCAATTGGCGATTGGCTGAACAGTATGCTCGAAGGGTCAAAAGCGGGTGAGGGGGTTTCTAAGGAGCTCGCCCGGGCGGATTTGAAAATCAGGCCTGCTGAATATTATGCCACCTGTGTGATCGTGGGCGTAGGCACCGCAGTAGTAGCCTGGGTTCTCAATGGACGCGGGCCGCTGAACAACCCCTATACGATTGGCTTTATGGCCTTAGGCTTCGTGGTCGGGTTGTTCTTGCCGCGCCTATGGGTCAAGCGCCTTCAAGGACAGCGCCTGGTGCGTTTCAATGATCAGCTCGCGGATATGCTTAACTTGATGGTGAATGGACTGCGGGCAGGCTATTCGACCGTGCAGGCTATGGAGGCCGTCAGTAAAGAAATGCCCACTCCCATCAGTGATGAGTTCCGCCGAGTGGTACAAGAGATGCAATTAGGTCTGACGATGGAAGTAGCGCTGGATAACCTGCTGCGGCGCATCCCCAGTGAGGACTTGGATTTGGTGGTCACTGCTATCAATGTGCAGCGTGAAGTCGGTGGTAACCTGGCAGAGATTTTGGACACGATCTCTTACACCGTTCGAGAGCGGGTGCGCATCAAAGGTGAGATTCGTGTTTTGACTTCTCAGGTGATCTACTCGGGCCGTTTCTTGGCGCTCATGCCGGTGATCATTTCTCTGGTGCTGTGGGTTGTAAACAAACCCTACATGATGGAGTTCTTCAAGGAATATCCAGCAATCCCATGCTGCATTCCCCCTGGCGTGATCGTTTTGATCATCGCAGGTATGATGATTGCCGCAGGTTATTTCATCATGACCCGAATTGCTAACGTAGAGGTTTAGTGTTGGATGGTAGGTATCGATAAGCGAGAAATGGAGGCGCTACTATGATCTGGTTGTTGGTCTTCGTTTTGATTTTAGGCGGCGCAATTGCCCTCATCGTGGTTGGGCTGCGCGATAGCCAGGATACTGCCGACCCGATTCAGGAACGCCTGGCAGAGTTTGCCGAGCGTGGTGAAACTGTCACACTGGAGCAAATCGAACTTTCTCAGCCGCTTTCCCAGCGCGTGATTATGCCTTTTGCTCGTAAGATGGGGGAATTCGCGCTGCGTTTCACCCCGCAAAATGCCTTGCAGGCTACATCGAAGAAGCTCGAACTGGCTGGTAACCCGCGCTGGTTGGACCCTACAGTGTTCTGGGGACTGCGATTCATCCTGGCGATTGCTCTGATTGTTTTGTTATTGGTGGTTTTCAATGCCAGTAAACTCAATTGGACCTGGGGCAGAAAGCTGATGATTGTCGCTTTGTTGGGTGGCTTCGGGTTTTATATCCCCGAAATGTTGGTAAATAGCATCATCCAACGCCGCCAGAAATCAATTCGCAAATCGATGCCAGATGCTCTGGACCTGCTGACGATCTGCGTCGAAGCAGGCCTGGGGTTCGACAGCGCTATGTCGAGAGTTCATGAGAAATGGGATAATGAACTTTCGCTGGCCTTTGGACGAGTCATCCGAGAGGTACAGTTGGGCAAGTTGCGCAGGGAGGCCCTGCGCGATATGGCGGACCGGATCGGCATCCCGGAAATGACCAGTTTCGTTGCTGCGATTATCCAAAGCGAACAGTTGGGCGTGAGTATGGCCAAAGTGCTGCGCATCCAATCTGACCAGATGCGCGTCAAGCGCCGGCAGCGGGCTGAAGAAGAAGCCCATAAGGCGCCAATTAAAATGCTGATCCCAATGACGTTGTTGATTTTCCCCACGATTTGTATTGTGTTGATGACGCCAGCAGCTTTCCGCCTGGTCACATCGTCGCTGGCTCCTATGTTTGGCCTTGGAGGCGGCTAATCGGGAAGTTTGATCTGTTTGCTTGCTCGGGCAACGTTTCTTTCATCAGCCTGCGCATCTGAGAGGTGTAGCCTCTGTGCCGGGAATAAAAAATCGACCGGTGTACCGTTTGTATCAAATGGCCTGGGCTGGTTTGGATTGGCTGTACCCGCCACGTTGTGGTGGGTGTGGCAGGGCGGGTTCGCGTTGGTGCCCAGATTGCGAAGAGTCGATTCGCCTGCTCCCGAAAAATATTTGTAACCTTTGTGGACAGCCCTATGATGGGCCAGAAGTGTGTGCGGACTGCCAGGCATCTCCGCCCAGGTATTCCGGTTTGCGCTCATGGGCGAGTTTCGATGGGGCTTTGCGCCAGGCACTACACTGCC
Organism: Chloroflexota bacterium; assembly: GCA_040752025.1. GTDB lineage: Bacteria > Chloroflexota > Anaerolineae > Anaerolineales > UBA4823 > JBFMFR01. Next base: position 8,920 of record JBFMFR010000055.1, read on the forward strand.
TGAAATACAAGGGTGATGTTTCGTTGGGGGAGATATTAGCCCGTCCCCTGATCAGGTTGTTGCAAGAACTGGGTTGGGCTGTAGATTTGGTTGTTCCGGTGCCAATTGGGGTTGCTAGACGGGCTGAGCGCGGATATAATCAGGCGGCTTTGCTGGCGTTTCCGGTCGCGCTGGGTTGCGGTCTGTCTTATCAGGCGGGTGCGCTTCGCAAAGTGCGCGAAACTCTTTCGCAGGTTGGCTTAGGGGCGGCTCAACGGTACGAGAATGTGTCTGGGGCATTCCAGGCCAATCAACGCTGGGTGATCGACCGGTCGATTTTGGTAGTGGACGATGTAACTACCAGCGGGGCAACTATGCATGCCTGTACAAATGCACTGTTGCAGGTTGGTGCAAAACAAGTCTACGGATTGACGTTGGCACGTGCTGGACTGGACTTCAACCCGGCTGAAATGTGGAGCCGGGCGCGTGCTGGCGTGAGTATATTCTAGCGGCCTCAAGCGAGGCACAAACCCGATCTGTGGTAGATGAAAGTTACCACCGGTCAGGGTAAAATCCAACAAACCAGGAGGTACATATGGCTTTGGAAGTAGATATTTACGGTCGTAGCATGGAGGTGACGGATCGCATCAAAGATTATGTCACCAAGAAAGTATCGAAGTTAGACCGCTACCTTCCGGAAATTGAAGAGGCGCGGGTGGATCTGGCTTATGTCAAGTCGGCGCGCAGTGCAGGGGATCGCCAGGTAGCCCAAATCACGGTCCGTGGGAAGGGTTTTATCTTGCGTTCTGAGGAGCGATCAGATGATGTTTTTGCCGCATTAGATACAGCCCTCGAGAGGATGCAGCGCCGGATTGAACGCTATAAGGGCAAACGCTATCGCGGGCGTGGGGATGGCCGTCCGGCTGTTGAGTTGGTGATGCCTCCGGAGGAGGAAGAAGAGGAAAGCGGAGAACTCGGTCCTGTGATCGCCCGGCGCAAGCGCTTCTTGTTGACGCCGATGGATGAGATCGAAGCCCTGGAGCAAATGAGTATGCTGGGGCACGAGAACTTCTTCATCTTCTTCAACGCTAATACCAATGCAGTTAACGTGCTTTATCGCAGGCGTGATGGTTCTTACGGCTTGATCGAACCGGAAGTCGGCTAGAAAGTAACCTGATCGCTGGGAATAGATCGTTCCGAGGAAGAGGCGAAGGGAATCCCCTCGCCTCTTCTTTGCTTATCAAGATACTTTGTGTATGGGTCGGCACGTAGCGTGCATATAATGGAAATCGCCACGTGGAGGGACCAATTCCAGGACTTCGACTACTTCGTATTCCTGGTTGCGAAGTTTGATCAAGTCACCTGCTCGAGGCGGGGTTTCCTGATTGGTGATCGAGCCCGGATCATCATCACCGATAATTACGTAACTGACTTTGTATACAGGCATAAAAGCACCTAACGTTCGCTCAGGTTGCGATGGCGCAACTTGAATGATAAATCGGCTGCCAGATTGCGCATGACGATATAACCGATGTTGGTATTGCTTTGGCACAATGCTTCGAAATCTTGTCTTTGGATCACCTGCACCACGGTTGGATCAGAAGCGGCGCGTACCGAAGCAGACCGCCTCCCTTGATCCAACAATGCCATCTCTCCGATGATTTGTCCGCTTCCGAGACAGACGACCACCCTGGCTGTTGACGTCGAGCGTTCGCCAAGCAGCACCTCGACAAAGCCTTCCGTAATGATATATAACTCGGTACCAAAATCGCCTTCCTGGGCAATGATATCCCCATTCATGAAGCGTTTCTCGGTACATATTCCTGCAACCTGTTCCAGTTCTACCTGGCTCAGGCCTTCGAACAAATCTACACTGTTTAGTATCTGCCTCAATTCCATATGGATACCTCCGCATCAGGGGTGATCTTATCTTATTTTAGCGTTAATTCGATAGGATAGCAATAAGTGTATGGGAATTTCTCCTGGCGCGTTGACTTCTCAGAATAATCAGGTTAAACTTCCTCCCTGACATCGCAAGAGCTGTAATGCCTGTTTTGCGAAACGAAAACTAAGTCTTCGAGGAAAATATGGAAAAATTAGACAACTCAGTGTACAAGCTAGCTGAGTTGCTGCCGGGCGATTCGATCGATTATCCGGCAGTTGAAACTGCAATGCGAGAGCTTCTACAGGCAATTGGTGAAGATCCAAATCGGGAAGGTCTGAAGAGCACACCTGACCGGGTTGCCAGGATGTATGGCGAGTTATTGGACGGCTACCGGCAGGATCCCGTGGCTTTATTGAACGGAGCTTTGTTCGAAGAGTCTTATGACGAGATGGTGATCGTACGGGATATTGAGTTCTACAGTTTGTGTGAACATCACCTGCTTCCTTTTTTGGGGCGCGCCCATGTGGCCTATTTCCCACGCGGTAGGGTGGTGGGCCTATCCAAAATCCCGCGCATCGTCGATATGTTTGCCCGTCGTTTGCAGGTGCAGGAGCGTATGACGCGGCAGATCGCGGATTTCTTGCAGGGGCTGCTGCATCCCTGGGGGGTGGCCGTTGTGATCGAGGGGCTTCACCTGTGCGCTACCATGCGCGGCGTGAAGAAACACGATGCACGTATGACCACTTCTGCCATGCTGGGCGCTTTTCGCAACAGCCCGGCAACGCGGCAGGAGTTCCTGGAAAATATCTCGCGCGGTTCGCCGCAGATGCTCTAAAAATTACTCATTTTGGCGTTCAATTTCTACGCCTACTGAGCGGGTAAATCGTACTGCACCGGGCTTTTCGACGCGCAGGCGCACTCGTTGTACTCCAGGTGTGGCCAGGCAGGCTTCAGCCAGGTCTGCGGCCAGGGCTTCAACTGTGCGCCTGCGGTTGTTTTCGGCAAGCGCCTGTACTTTGCGGGCTACCTCGTGGTAATCCACACTGTCTTCGATGCGGTCGCTCCTACCGGCCTGGCGCAGGTCGGTGAATAAGGTGATGTTGATCAGGATATCTTGCGGCTCCTGGCGTTCGTGATCGTAAACCCCAATAATGCCTCGTGCTACCAGATCGGTGATAAAAACCTGATCCATGTGCGACTCTTTTCAGGCAAGCGCCTGGGCGACGCGTTCCAGGCGCGCGCGCGCTGCTTCAGCTACCTGGCGCAATTCTGGATTGTCACCCAGGCTGCCTACTTGCATCATTACTTCGGGATTGGCGACGCGTACAATGGAGCCGCCCTGCAGGTCAGATTCAACCGTTACATTGCATGGCAGCATCAGCCCCACGCTGGCATCCGCAGATAGGGCCTGGTGAGCTAAAGGCGGGTTGCAAGCGCCCAGGATGGCATAAGGGCGAAAATCCTGGCCCAGCTTCTCTTTCAGGGTGGCTTTTACATCGATGCGGGTCAGCACACCAAAGCCCTCGCTTTTCAGGGCTGCGGTCACTTTTTCGATGGCTTCCTCATAAGGTAGATTCAGGTGGATTTCAAATCCAAGTTCCATGGTCATGCAATATTCCTCCACAATTTGATCTCGTAACAACTGTTAGATGGAGAAACACACGAAAGGTGGCATTATCCAACCGGTTTTGGTGGGGCACTAAGGCGCTGTTTGTACCGGATTGCCAGCAAGCACCCGGCCAGGATCAGCCAGGCAATGATCTGCGCGGCGCGAAATCCGCCCATCCAGAGCAGGCTATCGCCGCGGAAGGCCTCCAGCAGTAAGCGGGCTGCCGCGCTCATCGCAATCAATTGCAGGAAATATTCACCTTGAAAGGATGCACGCAGCCAGGATTGGCCAGGCCAGAGGATGAACAGGATCAGGCTGGCTGCCAGGGTTTCGTATATCTGGGTGGGATGGCGATGGGCTCCCCACAGCTCAATGCCCCAGGGCAGGCTGGTCGGCGCGCCGAAGGCCGCGCCTGAAGATAGATTGGACAGGGAGATGGCGATCATCGTACAGGCCAGGGCAGGGGTCAGGGCGTCCAGCGTTGACCAGAAAGGCAGATTTCTGCGCTGTCCGTAAATGATGGCAGCGATGGCTGCGGTGGTCGCGCCTTCGATCGGGTCCAGCAGCCCGGGATTGAGTGAAAACAGGCTGAGCAGGCTTTGAGAGAAGACATTTGGATAGCGTAATACGTAGTAAAGGCGGGCACCAACGATGGCCGAAAGCAAGGCGATCAAACTGAGGTTGTAGATATCCCTGGCGCTGATCTGGTGGCGGCGGGCGTGCAACTCAGCCAGGGTAAGGCCGAGCCACGCGCCGAGCAGAAGGATCAAACCCGGTAGTTGTATCGAAAGGGGGCCAATTCTCAATATGGGCAGCATTACGGGCTCTCTATGTGCGTTTCTTCAATCAACTGCTGGATACGGATACGCAGGAGCGCTTCGGACATTGGCCCGCCAACGACAACTTCTCGGATGATGCCATGAGCATCGATGAAAAAAGAAGTGGGCAGGGCGCTGATCTGATATTGTTGCGCAACGCTTCCCTGTGAATCGAACAGGATGGGGAAATCCAGACCAAGTTCTTGGGCAAAATCCAGAGCCGCAGTGGAACTGTCCTGGTTGGCGGCGTTGACTGCCAGGAGGGTGAAGCCTTGGGCCTTGTAATCCTGGTAGACGCGCAGCATGGCGGGCATTTCAGCCCGGCAAGGAGGACACCAACTGGCCCAGAGATTAACCAAGACGGGCCGGCCGCGCAAATCGCTCAGCGTGATGGTTTCACCCGTGCTGCTTTCCAGGGTGAAATCCGGGGCCATGAAGCCGGTTTGGGGTGCAGGGATTTCGGCCAGCATGCTGCCTGGCGGCGCTTTGCTCAGCCAGATCCAGGCCGCCCCTGCCAACAGAATCAGGATTGTGCCAAGGGTAGAACGGTTCATAATGTGGCGTTAGTGTAAAGGCGAAAGCCCTGGCTGTCAAGAAATTCTTACCTGGGCTTTGCTTGACAATGATTGTATCTCTGTTATGATTTCTCTGGCGGTCGCTCCGGCTGCCAGGAGATATTGACCGGTTGAAGAGGTGTGATGGTATGAAGGTCAATTTGAAGAGATGGTTGTATGTTCTGGTTTTGCCAGGGCTGTTGCTCGGATTGGCGTGTAATTTGCCTGTGACCATCCTGGCTGCCAGTACCGGTCAGCCCGAGGGAACGGCGGTGGGGCAGGTTTCGCCAAGCCCTAAACAAACCATGGACGAATATCCGGGGCCTGGAAGCGGCGGGGCTCAACCGCTGGTGGTATCGGAGACGCCGGTGATCGTCACGGCGACTATTCTTGGGGTTTATCCGGGCGTTGACACCACGGAAGCAGTCCCAACAATTAGTTCCGAAACGCCTGCCAGCAGCACGCAAACACCCTTACCAACTGAGACCACACCGGTTGCAAGCGTTACGGTCAGCGTTACTGCTGCGTTGACTGATACACAATCTGCTGGTAGTGTGTACCCAGGGCCGGGCTCGCAAAGCCCTGGCTCTACGGCAACGCTTCCATCAGCTTCCCCAACGGCTTCATTGACCGCAGCCAGCGGTGATGCCAATATGTCAACACCCCAGCCAACCGCGACACCCTTACCCACGATTTCGCCCACGCTGACATCTACGGCCAGCCTGACGCCAACAATCACGGCGACTCCCACGCGGACGCCTGTGCCCCTGCCACCCTGGGTGAGTTCTGAATTGCACGCTACAGATCCCGGCACTGTGAAATTGGCTTCGGGAAAGGTGCAACTGGTCGAGTTTTTCGCTTTCTGGGATGGCGCCAGTCTGGCTATGGCCCCGATCGTTCACGGCCTGGAAGCGCGCTATCAAGGTCAGGTAACTTTCATCTACCTGGACGTAGATGATCCGGGGACACTGGTTTTCCAGGATGCCTTGAACTATCGAGTGATGCCGCACTACTTTTTATTGGACGGGGCAGGTCAGGTGCTGTGGCAGGCGATGGGGTATGTAAGCGTGGATGTGTTCATCGAGCAAATCGATATGGCCCTGTCCAAGTAACTACCTCGCGCAGGGAGGCATGAGAAAACACGCGGGGGGGACGATTCACGATGAATTTCTCTCTTGACAAAGTTGATAAAGATGGTACAATATAAATACCCCACCCCCCTGGGGAGGGGTAGAGAGGTCTGGTAGTGAAAAACGAAGATGCTTTACGCAGGTTGAAGACCACCGAAGGCCACATTCGTGGCATTCAGCGCATGATCGAGGAAGATGCCTATTGCATCGACGTCATCCGCCAGATCCAGGCCGTCCAATCGGCGCTGAACAAGATCAGCACTTCTATCCTGGAGGGTCATCTGCATTCCTGCTTGATTACAGCAGTGCGCGGTGACGATCCGGATGAGCGCGAGCGCGTATTGGCAGAAATCAAAGAAGTATTTGAGATGTCAACCAAAACATGAGTTTTCAGGAGCTTAGCGATGACCACTGTAACGTATTCAATTCCGAATATTTCATGCAACCACTGTGTTCACACGATTCAGAATGAGGTGGGTGAGCTGGCTGGTGTGCAGTCTGTGACGGTGGATGCGACCAGCAAGCAGGCTACGATCGCTTTCGATGCCCCCGCCACTGAGTCCGAGATCAAGGCTTTGTTGGCCGAGATCAATTACCCGGTTGCGGAGTGAACCCGGATTATCAGAAGCACACGGGGCAGAGATAAATCATGCGCACTACGGAACCGTAATCCGTAGTGCGTTTTTGTAAGTTTTGGAGGTGTTATGCCTGAAACCCGACAAGTTACGTTGCCAATCACCGGGATGACTTGTGCAAACTGTGTTTCCACTGTCGAGCGAAACCTGAAGAAAGTCAATGGGGTACAGGTGGCTTTGGTGAACCTTTCCTCAGAGCGCGCCTCGGTCGAATTCGATCCGAACCTGACGGGTCTGGGTGACCTGATCGGGCGCGTGGAGCGCGCCGGCTATGGTGTGGCGACCGGCGAGGCGGATCTGCTGATCCGGCGCATGAGCGACGATAACGATGCCCGCCGCTTGGAAAAGGCGCTACGAGGCGTCGAGGGCGTATTGGAAGCCCAGGTCAGCTTTGCCAGCGAGCGGGCGCGTGTGCGCTATATCCCCACGCTGGTTAACCAGGTCGACCTGCGCAAAGCGGTTGCCACGGCTGGCTTCGAAGTTATGCAGATGGGCGGAGAGATAGAAGACGCCGAACGCAAGGCGCGCGAAGCCGAGATTGCCCAACAACGGCATTTTCTGATCGTGGGTTTGCTTTTTACTGTGCCGCTCTTTCTGTTTTCGATGGGGCGCGACCTGGGATTGCTGCCGATGAGTGTCGCCCATGCAGCCTGGGGCAACTGGTTGATGTTCATCCTGGCAACTCCGGTGCAGTTTTACGTGGGCTGGCAGTACTATGTCGGCGCGTATAAGGCGCTGCGCAACCGCTCGGCTAACATGGACGTACTGATCGCTATGGGGTCTTCGGCAGCTTATTTTTACTCATTGCCAATCGTTTTCGGCCTGATCAGTGGGCACGTGTATTTCGAAACCGCGGCCGTGATCATCACCCTGATCAAGTTGGGTAAATACCTGGAAGCGCGCGCCAAGGGACGCACCAGCGAAGCGCTCAAAAAACTGATCGGTCTGCAACCCAAACGAGCCTACGTGATCCGCGACGGCCAGGTAATGGAAGTGAGCGTGGATGCTGTGTTGGTGGGCGACCTGGTGGTCGTGCGCCCAGGGCAGAAGATCCCCGTGGATGGTGTGGTCGTCGAAGGGCGTTCGGCTGTCGACGAATCGATGCTGACTGGCGAATCGCTGCCGGTTGAGAAAGGCCCAGGGGACAACGTGATTGGAGCTACGCTCAACAAGCTGGGGTTGCTCAAGTTCGAGGCTGTAAAAGTTGGCAAGGAGACGGCTCTGGCGCAGATTATTCGCCTGGTGGAGGAAGCGCAGGGCAGTAAGGCGCCTATTCAGAAGTTGGCTGACCAGGTTTCAGCGATTTTTGTGCCGGCAGTGATCCTTCTGGCATTGACAACTTTTTTGATCTGGTATTTCCTGGTTCCGTTGCCGCCTGGCTCGGAGATCAGCGCTTTTACGCGCGCATTGATCCACATGGTGGCTGTGCTGGTGATCGCCTGCCCCTGCGCCATGGGGCTGGCAACACCCACGGCGGTCATGGTGGGGACTGGTAAGGGCGCCGAACTGGGCATTTTGCTCAAATCGGGCGAAGCTCTAGAGCGCGCCGGCAAGGTGACGACGGTTGTGCTGGATAAGACCGGGACGATCACGCGCGGCCAGCCTGCCGTGACGGATATCCTGATCGGGGAACAGATCTTGGAGGCGAGAGGCGAATCCGCAGCCACTCCAGTACTACAGTCTGAAACCTTGCGGCTGGCAGCTTCGGTCGAGAAAGGCAGTGAACATCCCTTGGGAGAAGCTATCGTGGCGGAAGCTGGGGAACGCGGCCTGATTTTGAGCGAGCCACAGGGCTTCCAGGCTCTGGTAGGGCACGGGGTTGAGGCCCAGGTGGATGGACGGCAGATTCTGGTGGGCAATCTGCGCATGATGCAAGAGCGCAATCTGTCCTTGAACGGCCTGCAGGAGGCGGTGGTAAACCTGCAAAATGAGGCCAAGACGGCGATCCTGGTAGCAGTGGATGGCGCTGTGCAAGGCGTAATCGGTGTGGCAGATACCGTTAAGGAAGGTTCTATTGAAGCCATCCAGGCGCTGCATCGTATGGGCCTGCGCGTAGCGATGATCACTGGTGATAACCAGCAGACTGCCGAGGTGATCGCTCGCCAGGTGGGCGTCGATGCAGTGCTGGCGGAAGTGCTGCCGGGCGATAAGGCTGCCCAGGTGAAGCGCTTGCAGGCCGTTGGTGAGGTGGTTGCCATGGTCGGTGATGGAATCAACGATGCTCCGGCGCTGGCGCAGGCTGAAGTCGGCATCGCCATTGGGACGGGAACTGATGTGGCGATGGCCACGGCGCCAGTGGTCCTGATGAGCGGGGATTTGCGCGGCGTGGCGCGCGCCATTTCTCTCTCTCGGAGCACATTGAAAACTATCAAGCAGAACCTGTTTTGGGCGTTTTTCTATAACGTTCTGCTCATCCCGGCGGCTGCAGCGGGTTTGCTCAACCCCATGCTGGCGGCAGGGGCGATGGCCTTTAGCAGTGTGTTTGTGGTGAGCAACAGTTTGCGCTTGCGAAAATATCGTGCGGAGGTGTGATCCCAGCGCTATGGCTGTTCTTGCCCCGGCGTTTGGTGCCCCAACCAGAGCAGAGCGATCACGTAACCAACCAGCATGATGATTCCACCGGAAAGGTAAGGCAAGTTCGAATTCATATCGAAGAGCAGGCCGGCCGTCAAGGGGCCGAAGGCGCGCCCGACGCTCATAAAAGAGTTATTCAAACCCATGGCAACGCCCTGGCCCACAGTGGTGCGCTTAGAGATCAGTGAGGAGGCCGCCGGGCGCAGCAGGGAATTGCTCAGGATGAAAAAGCCCACGGTCAGCAGGATTCCCGCCAGGTTTTTGGCCAGTAGCATCAGCGGGAAAGCCAGGGCGGAGGCCAGCAGTGAGGCTTTGATGATGGCGGTTTCTCCCCAGCGCCGGGTGAGCGGACCCGTGAATGCACCCTGGATGATGGCGGAAAGCAAGCCGATGTAGGTCAGCAAACCGCCGACTTGCTCTGGCCCATAATTATAGCGTTCCAGAGCGAATAAACCGAAGACGCTTTCGAAGTTCGTCAGGCCGAAGCTGAGCAAGAAGGAGATGAATAATAGCAAACCGATTGGACTGAAAAGTGCCTGCCACATTTCTTGAAATTGCGGGCCTTGCAGTTTGCCGGTGGCTCCTTCGCGAGCCTGGCTGGGCAGGGATTCGGGCAGGATTACCAGGATCAACAGCAGTGCAAGCATTGAAAGGCCAGATGCCAGGAAGAAAGGCGTTGCCAGAGAATTCTTGGCCAACATGCCAGCCATGCCGGGGCCCAACACCATCCCGATGCCCATGGCGGCGCCCATTATCCCCATGCCGCCGCCGCGTTCCCTGGAAGTGGTGCTGTCGCTAACATAGGCCATGGCGGTAGGTAAAGTGGCAGATGAAAGGATGCCAGCCAGGATGCGAGAGGCAAACAGCATCCACAATTGCGTGGACAGGCCGAAGAGGAGCTGAGCAATGGCATTGCCCAGCACGCCCAGGATCAGGACCGGCTTGCGCCCGTAGCGATCGGAAAGGCTGCCCCACACAGGGGCAAAGATGAATTGCATCACTGCGTAGGTGGCCATCAAGCCGCCCAGGGCAGTGCCGCTGGCGCCCAGGCTTTTCACATAGAACGGTAAGATCGGGATGACCATGCCGAAGCCCAGCATGACCACGACCAGGGTGAAGAACAGGATCAGGATGTTTTTATTCAATGTTTTCATCGATTTGATTCTCTCGGTAAATGGGATGACTCCAGGCCCTCCAGTTCGACTTGTGCAAACTCAAGATACCGTTCCATTAGCTGCAGCATCTGGCGGCGCTCGCTAGGAGATAGGTTTTGTATGGCATACTGCATGCGCAGGCGTTGTTGGTGATCGATATCTTGCAGGAGGCGTTCTCCTTTTGCAGTCAGGAAGACACGCTGGGTGCGTCGATCCGCAGAGTCGCGCTGGCGCTCGACCAGTTCCTGATCTACCAGGCGATCAATGATGCCGGTCATGGTGGCAGAAACCTGGTGAGAGGCTTCGGCCAAGGCGGTCATGGTGCAACCTTGAGCATGGAGGCGGATAGCGCGCAATGCCATGAATTGGGGCAGGGTGATGTGGAAATTTTCCAGCTCGCGCGCCAGGCGGCGCTGCGAAAGCCAGCCCATGCACAGGACGATCTGCTGCATAGCAATCACATCTGCCTGGAGCTCGGCTTTGGTGTTTAGAGAGGTAGAGGGTTCCATAAATTACGGCGATCCATCCAAAAAGATTAGCGATGCTAAATATCAGCGACGCTAATTTTATGGGCTAAGGCCTGGTTCGTCAAGGCATAATTGTGCTATTTCCTGTATTCATTTATATGATGTGGTTCTCAGCAAATCTTAATCCCCTGGTGTTGGCGAAACTATTGACCCACTTTTATTTTACGAGTATGCTTCAGGTTTAGCGAAATACGATGGCTATGAAACGCTTTGCACAGCTTCCGAATATGGCGATCCCAGGCCGGAGTGACCTTACCAGCAATTCCCGGCTCGGGCGGCGAGATTTCCTCAAACTGTCCGGATTGGGATTGGGCAGCCTGGCGCTGCGTCCCTGGAACCGCTGGCTGGCACTGCCCGATTTTCCCCAGGCCGAACGCCTGGGCAGGGTGGCAGTGGGCATGGTGGAACTTAAGGCGCGCCCCAACCCCGAAAGCGCCACGGTGGGAGTGCTTTACGAAGACGCAGTGGTGCCCTGGCTAAGCGAAGCCTCTGGCAGCCTGCCAATTTACATCTTTTCTAACCAGCGCTGGGTGGAAACGCCGGATGGTTACATCTACGGCCCTTATCTGCAACCAGTCTATAACCAGCCGAACCAGCCCGTTGGCAGCCTGGCCAATTCGAGCAGGGGACCTGGGATGTGGGCGGAAGTGACGGTGCCCTACACTGAAGCTGTTCTGGATCAAAAAGAACCCTCCTCGAACTCCTGGGTGGAAGCCAAGTTGGAACAGGGATTACCCTTGCGTGTGTACTACAGCCAGGTTTTCTGGGTGGATCAGGTCAAGACGGACGACCAGGGGCGCAGCTACTACCGCATCAACCCGAATTATTATGGAGGTGTGGATATGCTCTGGGCAGACGCCCGGGCTTTTCGCCCGATACCCTCCGATGAGTTAACGCCCATCCACGCAGAGGTGATGGACAAGCGCATCGAAGTAGATATCAGTCACCAGATACTCTCCTGCTACGAAAATAACGCCGAGATCTATTTCTGTCGGGTTTCAACTGGAGCCAAATTCGACATGTATGGCAATATCGTTGATAAATGGATTACGCCGGTCGGGCAGCACCGCGTGACGCGCAAGTACATTTCACTGCAAATGAGCGGCGGCACGACGGGGGCTGGCTATGATTTGCCTGGGATCGCCTGGACTTCGATCTTCGCCACCGGCGGGGTGGCGATCCATTCTACCTTTTGGCACAATAATTACGGCGATCCGGTTTCGCATGGCTGCGTGAATGCCAGCCCGGAGGATGCCAAGTGGATCTTCCGCTGGACGATGCCTAACGTGACGTACGACCCTGGATCGGTGGATGTAACCGTTACCGGCGAGGACAGCACCGCCATCAAAGTGGTGGAGGCTTAGGCATGCAGCACAGGGATTTCACGCGACGAGAGTTCCTCAAACTGGCAGCGCTTAGCCTGGGCGGATTGGCCTTGCGTCCATGGTACCGCCGGCTGGCGTTCGGGACTGCGAGCGCCCTGCCCGATTTTCCGCAAGCGGAACGCCTGGGAAGGGTGTTGAGCGGCGGCATCGATCTGAAGGCGCGCCCAGATGACGAGAGCCCCACCGTGGGCACTTTGTCCGAAGATCAAGTCGTGGTCTGGCAGCGTGAAGTGGTGGGCTCACGCCCGCTGTGGTATGATCAGCGTTTCGTAGAAACGCCAGATGGCTTCATCTATGCTCCCAACGTACAGAAGGTTCGCAACTTGCCTAACCAGCCACTGCAGAGCCTGCCAGGTGAAGGGATGTGGGTGGAGGTGACGGTGCCCTATATCGACCTGGTGCTGGCTAACCCACCCGCCCGCTCGCCCTGGCTGGACTATACCTCCACGCCGCGTTTGTATTACAGCCAGATCATGTGGGTTGACCAGATCAAAACGGACGAGCAGGGCCAGGTGTGGTATCGGGCGGGCGAGAAGTATGGCAGTTACGGGGATTTCTTCTGGGCACCAGGAGAGGCTTTCCGCCCGCTGGCTGCTGAGGAGACCGATCCGATCAGCCCGGAGGCGAGTGATAAGCTGGTGGTCGTCAATGTGACCTACCAGACGCTGGCCTGTTTCGAAGGCCAGTCGGAGGTGTATTTCTGCCGGGTTTCAACCGGCCCGAAACTGGCTGACAAGGATAAACCAGGGGGAAAGTGGGCCACGCCCCTGGGGAAGCATTCGATCTGGCGCAAGATGGTCTCGGTGCACATGACCGGCGGCACCACCGGCGGCGGCTACGATTTGCCCGGCATCGGCTGGACTACGCTGTTTTCTGGTCAGGGGATGGCGATTCATTCCACATTCTGGCATAATAACTACGGCGTTCCCCGTTCGCACGGTTGTGTGAATGCGGAACCAGATGACGCCAAGTGGATTTTCCGTTGGACGCTGCCGTCAGTTCCCTTCGACCCGGGCGATATCCAGTTTTCCGGCCAGGGCAGCACCAAAGTGTTGGTTGTCGAGGATTGAGAGGAGATTCAGGTTTATGGAATTTGCAAATATCTCGGTTGGATTGGCTTTCATCGCAGGGCTGGCTTCTTTCCTTTCCCCATGCGTGTTTTCCCTGGTGCCCGCCTATATTGGCTATCTGGGCGGCCGTTCGGCGTCCTCTGCGGTTGGCGGCGAGCAAAACCGCTGGCTGACGTTCAGTCACGGCCTGGCATTCGTATTTGGCTTCAGCCTGGTGTTCGTTTCTCTAGGGATTGCCACTTCAGCCCTCGGCGGGGTTCTATACGGCCTGCGCGATTGGCTGGCGCGCATCGGCGGGGCAGTGGTCATCCTGTTCGGCTTGCACATGACTGGCATTGTGCGCATCCCTTTCCTGGAATACGATTTGCGCCCACAATCTATGCCGGACCGCAGCCTGGGCTACCTCTCTTCCGCGCTGATGGGTGTGTTCTTTTCGGCGGGCTGGTCGCCCTGCGTGGGGCCCGTGCTGGGGGCCATTCTGACCCTGGCTCTGAACGGCGGCTCGATTTCGCAAGGGGTTGTGCTGCTTTCCGCTTACTCAGCCGGCCTGGCTATTCCATTCCTGCTGGCGTCAACACAAATCGGTTTGGTTACCACGGTCATCCGGCGATATGGTAAGCTGATGCGCTATGTTGAAATTGTCATGGGGGTGATCTTGATCCTGGTTGGCGCGCTCTTGCTGAGCGGTCGTTTTCAAACCCTGGCGGGCCTGGGTTCGTTCTTCGGCAACTACGACGAATTGGTGCTGGGGCGCTGGCTGCTGGTTGGCCTGGTGGCGTTGACATTCCTGGGATTGATCCCGGCTTTCATTGCCAGGAGCAAAGGGCGAAATTTCTTCGATTGGTGGTTTTTCGGCGCCAGCCTGTTCCCAATTGCTTTACCGATGGCGCTCTTGATCAAATCTCCGGCTCCGAAGGAGATCTTGGAGATATAAGGAGACTGCGAAATAATTGGATGATCGTCCGAAATCCCGGGGAACTTTTCCTTTGATCCTGGCAGGCCTTTTGGCTGGAATAGGATTGGGAGTCTTGCTGTTGTTCGGCATTCCCTGGCTGCAAAGCCGGCAAGCGGCGGGCTCGAACAGCCTGGAAGATGTGGCGCGCCTGGATCAGCCGGCCGTGGATTTCGAGTTGGGAGACCTTTCCGGGGAGCCTTTGAAACTCTCCTCTTTGCAGGGGAAGGTTGTTTTGTTGAACTTTTGGGCTTCCTGGTGCACGCCCTGCCGCGCAGAGATGCCGCTTTTTCAGCAAGTACAAAGCCAATACCCCGACGAACTGGTGGTGGTGGGGGTAAATAATGGCGAGTCGGAAAAGGCAGCCGGTGATTTCGCCGCGGAAGTTGGGGTTCCGTTCCCCATTCTGTTGGACGCACAGGGTGAAGTGGGCAGGGCTTACCAGGTAAACATGTTGCCGATCACCTACCTGATCGACCAACAGGGAATGATCCGTTTTCGCCATATTGGGCAGATAACTGAAACCCAATTGGCGAGTTATCTTGACGCTCTTGGAGTAGGTAAATGATTGCTGTGAGATTGTATGGACGCAAAGATTGTCATCTGTGCGACGAAGTGCAGGGGCTGCTAGAGGACTTGAGAGCTGAATATCCTCATGAATTAGAAGTCGTTGATATTGACCAATCCGAAGAATTGCAGCAAAAATATGGCATTTCCATCCCGGTATTGGAAGTCGGGCCGTACACATTGCGGGCGCCGATTTCTCCTTCTGAGCTGAAGATGACCCTGGGAGCGGCCCAGGATCGCGTCCGGCAGATCGATAAGCTGGCCGAGTTAGAGCTGGAGCAAATCTCGATCCTGGGTGGAACCTGGACCCGAGCAGACGGCTTTTCGTTGTGGCTTTCTAACCATTACGTGGCTATAATCAACTTCTTTGTTGTGTTCTATTTAGGCCTGGCAGCCCTGGCTCCGGTGTTGATGAGTTATGGTATGGAGAGGCCAGCCAATCTCATTTACCGGGCCTATGGCTTCGTGTGCCACCAACTGGCCTTCCGCTCGTTCTTTCTGTTTGGTGAGCAGATCGTTTATCCGCGCGCCGCGGCCCATGTTGAAGGTCTGCTGACTTTCAATCAGGCCACCGGCATGAGTGAGGGCAGCCAGGCGGCCGATATTTACGCAGCAGCGCATTTCGAGGGGAATGAGTACGTGGGGTATAAAATTGCCTTGTGCGAGCGCGATGTGGCAATTTATACCGGTATCTTTCTGTTTGGGATCATCTTCTCGTTGACCGGGCGTAGGATATCTACGCTGCCCTGGTATTTGTGGCTGGCGCTGGCGATTGCGCCTGTTGGCCTGGATGGCTTCAGCCAGTTGCTCAGCCAGCCGCCGCTCAGTTTCCTGCCCTTTCGAGAGAGCACGCCCATGCTGCGTACCCTGACCGGTGGTATGTTCGGCTTTTTCACGGCGTGGTTCGGCATACCTACTGTGGAGGAGTCGATGGCGGAAACGCGCAACATCATGTCGGCCAAGTGGCGCAGGGTGCGCAACATCACGGCGAGTGGGGCGGGGTGATCATTCAATGGCTTTTCAACAACCAGATTCGATACGATATTTTACGTTTGACTCGCTGGAAGAACACGGGATAACCCATGCGGTTTTCACTCGCCAGGGAGGCGTCAGCCCTGCGCCCTGGTCTTCGTTAAACGTGGGCGGCACGGTGGGGGACGACCCTGAACGGGTGCTCGAGAACCGCCGGCGATCGTTCCAGGCGCTCGGGAAGTCGCTTGAAAGTATGTATGATGTCTGGCAAGTGCATGGGATCGAGGTGGTGTGCACCGAAGCCCCGCGACCGGCAGATGCGGCGCACCTGCGCGCCGATGCCATGCTCACTGCTCAGCCTGGGGTAACTTTATACATGCGCTTTGCAGACTGTGTGCCGATTTTCTTATATGATCCCCGGCGTCGAGTTGTGGGCATGGTGCATGCCGGTTGGCAAGGGACCGTGAACCGGGTGGCCTCTAAGACAGTGCAGGTGATGCAGGCCAGGTATAACTCCAGCCCAGGAGACATTCTGGCCGGCATTGGTCCATCGATTGGCCCCCACCATTATCCGGTCGGCCCCGAAGTTGTGCAACAGGTGCGCCAGGCATTTGGTGCAGATGGCGGTGACCTGCTCGGAGTAGAACATCGAGGGAATGGCCGTTATGGGGTAGAATTAGATCTGTGGCGCGCCAATCGCCTGATCCTGGAGCAGGTTGGAGTATCTCAGATCGAGACAGCGGAGATTTGTACTGCCTGCCATTTGGAAGATTGGTATTCTCACCGTGGAGAGGGCGGGCGTACTGGTCGTTTTGGGGCGCTGATTGCCCTGTAATCGCGTTGCCTCGTTGACAGCTAGGTGGTGTACAGAATGGACACAGATGTAATCCGGGTGAATTACCAATCCGTGCTGGGGCGTATCCGGCAGGCCGCGCTGGTGGTGGGCAGAGACCCCGAGTCGGTCAAGCTGGTGGTGGTGACGAAAGGGCACGCGATCGGTGCGGTGCTGGCGGCGCTCGATGCCGGTGTGCGTGTGTTTGGCGAGAACTACGCCGAAGAAGGCGTGACCAAACGGCTGGCTTGCAGTGCAAGCGAGGGCCTGGAATGGCATATGATCGGTCATGTGCAGAGCCGCAAAGCCCGCCTGGTGGCAGAACATTTCGATTATGTTCACTCGGTGGACAGTCTGAAAATCTCGCAGCGCTTGAGCCGTTTTGCCAGCGAGTTCGGGCGGCGGATGCCGGTGCTGCTGGAGTGCAATGTCAGCGGCGAGGAGAGCAAGTTCGGTTGGCCGGCCTGGGGTGAACGGGCATGGGGTGAGTTATTGGAGCCGTTTGCACAGGTGATCGAACTGCCTGGGCTGCAGGTGAGGGGATTAATGTGCATGGCTCCGTTTTTGCCCGATCCGGAGCAGGCGCGCCCTTACTTCCAGCGTTTGAAACGTTTGGGGAGTTTCCTGGCAAAGGCGTTTCCAGGCGTAGCCTGGACGGAGTTTTCGATGGGGATGAGTGCAGATTTCGAGGTGGCAGTCCAAGAGGGCGCCACCCTGGTGCGCGTCGGCACAGCGATCATGGGGCCGCGTGCAGATACAATAGATGCGTGAAAATAGGAGCGTGAAATGGTCTTTGTGGCTGATCTGATTTACCGAATTTTTCAGTTTTTGAGCCTGGTGGTTGTCGTTCAGGTGGTGTTATCTTATTTTATGTCCCCGTTCCACCCAGTTCGCAGCTTCATCGATCGCCTGGTGATCCCATTCCTGCGGCCAATCCAGCGCTTTGTTCCACCTGTTAGCGGCCTGGATTTCAGCCCGTTTGTGCTGATTATCCTGCTTCAACTGGTCGGATCAATTTTGCGCGGTATAATACTATCGTTCTAATTTATTCATAAGGAAAACGATTGTGACATCAAGACAATACCATTTACACAATGGCCGCAAAGGCGCTGCATTAGCAATCCGCGTGACTCCGCGATCCAGGCGCAACGAGATTGTGGAAGTGCAGAGCGATGGCACTATCCGGGTCCGTCTCACTGCTCCGCCTGTGGAAGGGGAGGCCAATAAAGCGTTAGTCAAGTTTCTTGCTGAGGTTTTAGAAGTGCCCCCATCGAATATTGAAATTGTGGCCGGTGCAAGTGGGCACGATAAACTGGTCTCTGTCCTGGATTTGGATGCAGAGACAGTGCATGAACGCATCCTCAAAAAGATTGCCTGACAGACGCTGAAAGGAGCGTTATTTCAGTCCATACTGCATAGGTGGGGGTAATTCAATGCCTGTGGCTGCCAGTTGCCACAAGGCATTGAAGCTTGCTTCGCACAGTTCACCAGAAGTCGTATAGTAAGCCTGATAAAGCGGGATAATTGAGCTGCTATCGCCTTTGCGGCTCAGATAGTAGATGGCTGCCAGGCGCTGTTCCTCTGTGCCTTCCTTGACAGCCCGATAGAGCAAATCGTAAGCGGGCTTTCCGGGCGCTACACCCATGCCACGTTCTGCGGCAAAAGCGATCAACCAGGGGGCCTGTGTCAGAACGGGCAATTTCGTGGGGATGTGCGGGTTGGGATGATCCAGGGCTGACAATAATTGAATGACGGCATCCTGCACCACCCATTGGCTATCCTCGGAGCGCAGTTTTTCAAGGGTTTCGATTGCCCAGGTTTGTTTCGTCCGCACCAGCCCGTACACAACCGCCCGCCTCACCAGGGGATCTTCCAGGGTGCTGCCTTCCTGCAAAGTCGGATGCCCTTCTTCAGAGTTGTTCGCTAATGCCTCCGCGGCGGCCCTGCGCACGTTTTCATCGCCATGCAAGAGGGCGTAAGCCACAACCTCCAGGGCGTTTTTGTCGCCGATTGCGACCAGACCCAGCAGAGCAGCGCGCACAACATTGGGTGATGGATCGCCGAGAAGTTTGCTCAACTCGCTGATCGCCTTGGTATCATGCAGCGCGCCGCAACCCAGGGCGGCTAACTGGCGCAGTTCCTCTTGAGGAGATCCCAGCATCTGCCGGAACAGAACCGCTACACTCGGGTTGCCCGATAAGATTAGCGCGGTCAGGGCGCGTGCCTTGATGGTCCTGGGCAGGCGTTCTTTCTGGAACAGGGCCGCGACTTTGCGCATGATCGTTACGGTCCAGGTGAGCTGTGCCGGTGCACGCTGTAACCAGCGCGCGGCAGCGAACATACCGCTCAGAAGCGGGTCGATGTTTTCCTCGTCTAACATGTCTTCAACGAAGGTTGTCTGCCCATTCTGCAGCGCAGCATGCTGCAGGGCGAGCAGTTTGCCTGTCCAATCGGGTTGGGTCAGAAACTGGCTGCACGAAGAAGAATCCTGGGCCAGTGCCTGGCCCGCCAGGTAGCCAGCCAGCATCGGGTGGGCAAAGCTCACCTGCTCGGTAGCGCGGGCGATCATCAGGCCGCTGGCAAGCAGATCGGGCATAGCTCCGGGGGCTTTGACAAGATCCTTGCGTGCTTTGCTGGTGGTTTCCTGCATTTCTGAGACGGGTTCGTTCGCCGGAAGTGTGGTCGAGCCAGACAGCCAGGCTTCGGCAGAGCGGCGCTCGGTCAGGGGTTGGCGAGACAGGAGCATTTGTGAAGCCAGGTGCTCCAGCGCTCCTCGATTCTTGGCTGGTTGACCGTGCATCAGGCGGCGCAAATGCGCTTCCACGGCATTCCAGGGAGCTGGCCCGAGCGAGTCGCCAGCAAAGGTAGCCCACACTTTGAGGGTAAGTTCGAGTGGGTTCAGGTTGGCGCTATCGGTCAGCAGCCAGCCAGTGAGCATGAGCAGGTAATTGGCATCACCTTCATTGGAGCCAACTGGCAGAACGAATCGTCTCCAAAGATCTCCCCAGCGATGGATGAAAGCTTCGCGCTGGTTCTGGCTCCAGGGCGCAATCGGGATGGATACAAAATCCAGGGCGAGCAATCCGTCCAGATAAAAAGGCGAAGCGCTGACTACCACGCGCAGATCGGGGTATTGTTCCAACAGGTTGCGCAGGAACTCAACGGTTTGATTCATTTGATCTGGAGCAAGTTCATCGAGCCCGTCCAGCAAGAGCAAGGCGCGCTTTCTCTCGAACAATGAGTCCAGCAGCTTGGGCATACGCTTCATGCTTTTGGGGGAAGCAAACCGCGCAATCGCCTCCAGCAAGGTGATGGATAAATCGTCTGGATCGCTTGGAGGCAGGATCAGGTCGGCAGCGTGCAAGAGCAGCGGGACGTAATCGACGACCACTCCAAGCTCAGGGTCGCGCTGGATCAGGCGAGAGGCCAGGTGCGCCAGGGCAACGGTCTTGCCGCTGCCAGGCTGGCCGATGACGGCAATATGAGCATCACCTTGCAAGGCTTCTGCCAGGGTGATGGTAGGCGCGCCGTAGAAGGTGCCCAACTCTGGCCAATCGGGCATATAAGGGAGGACCCAATCGGTGATATCGGATATGGATTTATTTTCTTCAGCCTCAGGTTGTACAGGGGGCGCCAGCAGACGCGGCGGCAACAGAATCTCATCCAGGGAAAACAGCGGCGCGGCCATGTGCCAGCTTTGAGCTACCTGCAAGCTATCGTTGCCCAGGCGGATTTCGTTTTCGCGCATGGCCTCCCCGCGGGAGGTTTGAGCGTTGATGCGCATGCGCTCTCGCAGCCTGGCAAGATAAGGCCGCAGCCCTGTTATCAAGAACCACAGCAAGGAGCCGGCCAGGAATCCTAACCAGAATGAGATTTGATCGAGCCGAAAATTGCGCAGGAAGGTGTTCATGGATTACCCGATATAGAGAATGCGCCCACAAGTTTCGCAGCGGCTGATTTGACTGGGGGAACGCGCCGCGTGCAGCAAGGCGGCGTTGAGGGTGGAGCCACAGGCCGAACAGGCCCGGTCCGTGACTTTCGCCACAGCGATGCCAGCTCGCTTGTGGCGCAACTGATCGTATAAACCGAGATCTTCAACGGGTATGGAAGGGATGATCACCCGGCGTTCTTCTTCGAAACGGTCAGCTTCTTTCAACAGGCGATCTTTCTCCTGGTCGAGCTGCTCGGATTGCTGTGCAAAGCGCCCTCGTTCTGCTTCTAGCGCATCCTGAGTGCATTTGTGAGTACTATCGGCTTCCTCTTCGGCGAGCATAGCTTCGAGTTGGCGATCTTCGAGCACGGATAGGAAGCGTTTCAGCGCAGCAATTTCGTTTTGTAAATCTTGCAGTTCTTTGGGGTTGCGCACTTTACCGCCATACAGGGTCGATTCGCTCTGCTCGATCTTTAAGCGCTGCTGCCGGACGTTTTCCTCCGCGTGGCGCAGTGCATGGACAGTTTCCTTCAGTTGGCTGGCGGCATCTGCTTCGTTTTGTTGAGCCCGTCGCAAAGCCTCATTATCTTTCAGTTCGGCTTCGATTTCTCTCAGGCGGGCGCGCGTCCAGTCCAGTTGGCTGTCGATCTGTTGCAAGCGGTAGAGTTTGAAAGGTTGGCTCATGATGGTCAGACTTTGTCTGGTAAGAAACGGTCGGTCAGTGTGTACAACTTCCAGTTAGATTATAGAGGTGGTTGTCTGAGAAGGCAAGAGTTTTGACCTAACCAATTAGCAATTTGGGTAGAGAAGTTCGAAGTTGCTTGACATGCCTTGAGGTACATTGTATATTAGCAGTGTTCATAGCCCACAAATCCAGTTTGTCAAGCTGAGACCGCCTATGCGCTCTAGAATCTTCGTCATTTCGATGTTCCTCCTGGTCTTGATTATTGTACCGTATGGGTATGCGCTGCAGGTGGGCGGGACAGACTTTGCCTTTGGGGGGTTCTTGATCAATCCCCTGGACGGGAATTCCTATCTTGCTAAAATGTACCAGGGCTGGCTTGGGGAGTGGCGCATGCGATTGCCTTACACGGCTGACCCGGGTGCAGGAGCTTATTTTTTTACGTTCCACTTATTCTTGGGTCACCTGGCTCGCCTGACTGGCCTGCCGTTGATCCTGGTCTACCACCTGACGCGACTGGTGGGAACGGTATTTTTGCTGCTGGCTCTTTACCGTTTTTTGATCGTGCAAGGCGTGCCGTCACCCTGGGGGATTTGGGCCTTTGTCCTGGCTGTATTTGGCTCCGGTTTGGGCTGGCTGGCGGTTCCTTTTCAAATGTTCACTTCGGATCTTTGGGTAGCTGAAGCCTATCCTTTTTTATCGGCTTACGCCAATGCGCACTTCCCGCTGAGCCTGGCGCTGTTATTGTTCTTGCTGATGCTGCCCGAGGGTAGAGGGCACATTGGCGATGCCTCCGATTGGACTGCTGTGGTTCTGGCGCTGCTGCTGGCTTCGATGTCGCCATTTGGCGTGGTTCTGGTCTTGGTGATCCTGGGCGGCCTGATTGCTTGGGAACTCTGGCCGCGGCTCTTCACCCGCCAGTGGATCGCTTCTCGGCCCAGGCAGGCGCAAGCCGATGAGCGGGCCAGGCGGGCGGAAGTGGGGCGATTGTCGAAGCTGCTGCGGCGCTTTGTGGCTGTGCTGGTCGGAGGCGGCCCGTGGTTATTGTATGATTACTGGGTGACGCGAGTCGATCCTGTGTTCGCCAGTTGGAACGCCCAGAATATCACCCCCGCGCCGCCGGCCTGGGATTTGCTGCTGTCTTTTTCGCCGGCTTTGTTGTTGGCTTTGCCTGGGGCATGGTTTCTCTTGAAAAATCGCCAGATGGCGGGACGTTCCTGGCTGGTGTGGGTGGTATCCAGCCTGGTGATGCTGGCCCTGCCATTGGGCTTGCAGCGGCGCTTCTTGATGGGTCTGTTTGTGCCGCTGGCCGGCCTGGCCGGGTTTGGATTGGCGCGAGCGGCGGAATTCCTGGGGCTAAGCCGGGCCAGGTTGTTGGCGAGTGCAGTTTTGATCCTGTCTTTGCCGACCAACCTTTTTGTCTTATTGGCCGCTGTTCACGGCGCGCAGACCCACGATCCCTTGCTGTACCTGAGCCGGGATGAGGCCCGGGCGCTGGAATGGATCGCGGCCAATACGCCCCTGGATGCCCGGATTTTGGCTGCGCCGGAACTGGCCCTGTTCATCCCGGCGCACACTGGCCGGCGGGTGATTTACGGGCATCCCTTCGAAACGGTCCGTGCGCAGGTAGAAGAGCAGGCAGTGATTCAGTTCTTTTCCGGGCAAAACCGCCAGCAGGCGATTGACTTCTTGCAAGGGCGAGGCGTCGGCTACATTCTCTACGGCCGGCGCGAACGCGCCCTGGGTAGTTTGCCGGATTTGGATGGGATCATCACCCCGCTGCAAAACTTCGGGCAACTGCAGATCTACCAGGTGGATGCGCCTTGAACGGAAAGGCAGGCGCCAACGGGTGGATGCATCTCAAGCGGCTGTGGCCACTGGTCCTGCCTGTGGCGGTTTTGCTGCCTGCGTTGCTATCCTTCCCGTATCCATCCAGACAGGCGGCCTTTTCGGATATCACCATTGCCCATTACCCCAATGCGCTTTACTTGCGTCAATCCTTGTGGGATGCGCATAGCCTTCCACTGTGGTCGCCGTTGATTTTGAGTGGCGCGCCCTTCTTCGCTAACCCGCTGTCGGGTTTGTGGTACCCCCCCGGATGGCTGGCGCTGCTGCTGCCGCTGCCCCTGGCCTTCAACCTGGGGGTTTTCCTGCACCTGCTGTGGGGCGGGTTGGGCATGTACCTGCTGATGCGCGGCGAAGGGCGTTCACACCCGGTGGCTTTGTTCTCTGCCCTGGCTTTTGCGGCTCTACCCAAGCTGTACGCCCATTACGGCGCTGGACACCTGACCCTGCTTTATGCCATCCCCTGGACGCCCTGGCTGCTGTGGGCTTACCGCCGGCGCAGCCAGGCGCAGCGCCCCCGTTTCGCCGGGTTAGAGGCCGTGATCCTGGCGATGATTTTCCTGGCAGATGTGCGCTGGGCAGCCTACGCCGGGGGAACCTGGTGGCTGTATGCCCTGGCGCACGGGCAGGCGGACGGCTGGCGAGCCAGGCTGCGCGCCTTGCCTGCCAGCCTGGGACGTTTGTTGGGACAGACGGCTGTGGCGGGTTTGCTGGCGGCTCCCCTGGGGCTGCCCTTGCTGGAGTTCGCTCGCCTGTCGACGCGCGCAGCTATGACGGCTCAGGATGTTCTGACATATTCGCTCCCGCCTGGGCGTATGCTGGGCCTGCTCTTCCCTGATTTCGGCGGCTTCCACGAATACATCACTTACGTGGGCGCAGTGGTTTTCGTGCTGGCGCTGCTGGCTGTCTTGTGGTCGCCGGGCGGTTCGGATGGGCGCTTTTGGGCCGGGCTGGGGTTCCTGGCTCTGCTCTACGCACTCGGAGAGAACCTCCCCGGGATGACTGCGCTGGCGGGCCTGCCCGGGTTGAACTGGCTGCGCGTGCCTTCCCGCGCTCTGTTCCTGGTGGGCCTGTCGCTGGCGGCGCTGGCTGGCAGCGCTGTCCAGCGCTTATTGGATGGCATCTCGAATGGGGAACAGCGCAAAGCCAACCTGCTGCTGCTGGGGTTGAACGCCTTTGTGCTGGCGCTCACGCTGGGCGGCTGGCTGCTGACGAAGCGCCTGGCGTTGGAGTTTACCTGGGGAGCGGGTCTGCTCCTGGCGGGGGCGCTCGTCATCGTTCTACGCATGGCTCAAAAGCTGCCAACCAACCTGTGGCTGGTGCTCCTGTTCGGCCTGTGCCTGGTGGACTGGATGCTGGTGGACCGTTCGTTGTTTGCAGGCCGTTCAACTGCGGCGGTTTTTGCAGAAGGACAGGCAACTGCCCAGATGTTGGCAGGGGAGCAGGGATTCTTCCGGGTATATTCTCCCTCGTACAGCCTGCCGCAGCACACCGCGGCAAATTATGGCCTGCAACTGGCAGATGGCGTGGACCCATTGCAGTTGCAGGCTTACGTGCGTTTTATGCAGCCGGCCAGCGGAGTGCCGGGAGAGGGCTACAGTGTCACGCTGCCGGCTTTCGCAGAGGGCGATCCTGCCAATGATAACGCCGGGTATATACCTGACCCTGCCAGGTTGGGGTGGCTGAACGTGGGCTACGTGGCAGCAGCCTTCAACCTGCCCGTGGCTGGCCTGGAGCTGGTCTCCCGGCAGGGCGAGACGCGCCTGTACCGCAACCAACAGGCGCGCCCGCGCGCCTGGGTTCAGCCTACCCAGGACTTGGCTCCTGGGCCTGTGCAGACGGTCGATGCGCTTGACTGGCAGGCAAATCGGATCGAGGTCGAAGCGCAAGGCCCTGGCCTGCTGGTGCTGTCCGAGGTTTTCTACCCGGGGTGGCAGGTTTGGGTGGATGGCGCGCCGTCGCCGGTTGAGCCGGTAGGAAAGCTGCTGCGCGGCGTTTGGCTGCCAGCAGGCCAACACCAGGTGCTGTTCCGGCTGCGCCCGGCCAGTTTGTGCTGGGGGTTGTTGGCCTGCGCCAGCGCTTTGATCTTGCTGGTGGCCGATTGGTTTTTACGTGCGAGGCAGTTGCGATGAACAAAGCACTGACCAATGGATCTCCAGCTGCAGGCGTGACCTATGCCGAGCGTCGTTGGGTGTGGGTCTTTGCCGCCCTGGTGATGGCGCTCACCAGCCTGCCTTATGTGCTGGGATATGCGTTCGAAAACCAGCAGTCCGTCTTCAGCGGCTTTATCTTCGCCGTGGAGGACGGGAATTCTTATATCGCCAAGATGTTGAGTGGGGCTTACGGCGCCTGGCTCTTTCGCACCCCTTACACGGCATATCCCCAAAAGGGGGTGCTGATGTTCCTGCCTTACCTGCTGCTGGGCAAGCTGGTATCCCCGCCGGGGATGCACGTGCAGCTCGTTGCCCTGTACCACTGGTTCCGTATTGGCGCGGGTTTCCTGGCGGTCCTGGCTACCTACGATTTCCTGACATATTTCATCCAGAGCGTGCCGCTGCGCCGCTTTGGCCTGGCTCTGGCGACCCTGGGCGGCGGGTTGGGCTGGATCTTGGTTTTGGGAGGGCGAGACTCTTGGCTGGGCTCGCTGCCGCTAGAGTTTTATTCGCCGGAGACTTTCGGTTTCCTGGGCCTGTACGGCTTCGCGCACCTTGCGCTGGCGCGTGCTCTGCTGCTTTGGGCTTTATTGGCTTACCTGCGCGCTTTGGACGCGCCGGATCAGGGCTTGGCGAAACCAGCCTTGAAGATCACTGCGCTGTGGCTTTTGGCTGGCCTGGCGCAGCCTCTGGTGACCCTGGTAATCGGCGGGGTGATCGGCCTATACCTGGCTGGAATGGTTGCCTGGCAGATGTGGATGAGCCGGCAGGGCACCTTGCCCGGCTGGGCACGCTGGCGAAGGGCAATGCTCCTGGCGATCTGGGCTGGCATCTTGCCGGTCGTGCTGGTGTTTTACAATCTATGGGCCATGCGCAGCGATCCCTTCCTGCAATTGTGGACCAATCAGAATCTAATCCTTTCACCGCACCCGGCGCATTACCTGCTGGCCTATGGGCTGGTGCTGCCCTTTGCCTGGGTGGGTGGGATATCCACCTGGCGCAAGGATGCCTGGCGGGGCGGGTTGCTGGTGTGCTGGGCGCTGGCGCTACCGCTGTTGGCTTATGTCCCGGTAAATTTACAGCGCCGCCTGCCGGAGGGGGGATGGGTGGCCTGGGTTGTTTTGGCGATGATCGCTATGGAGGGCTGGCGCTCGCAAGCCGGTGAGGCAGTCCGCCGCTCACGTTGGGCCGCGTGGCTGTTTTGCCTGGCTTTTCCTTCCACACTATTTCTCCTGCTCGGAGGGGTTTTGTCAACCCTGCGCCCCACGACTCCGATCTTCCGCCCATCTGATGAGGTCGCCTGCTTCCTTTACTTGGCTGAGCATGCTCAGGTGGGAGATGAGGTTCTGTCGGCCTACGAGACCGGCAATGCTCTGCCAGCCTGGGCGCCTGTGCGAGTGGTGATCGGGCATGGACCAGAGAGTGTGAACCTGGCAGTTTTACGCAGTGACGTCAGCCGTTTTTATTCTCCTGGAACACTGGGCCAGGAGCGGTTGAACCTGATTACACAGCAAAAGGTCCGTTATGTGTTTTGGGGACCAACTGAGCAAGCCCTGGGCAGTTGGGAACCCACCCAGGCCAGCTACCTGCGTTCGGTCTTCCAGTCTGGGGTCTACACGGTATTCGAGGTGGCGGCCGAATCTCCATAATCGAGAGAAGCGAGCGATGATGAAGCGCCTGACTCAAACCCTGCAATTGCCTTTTATACCGCTGGCCCTGGTCAGCCTGGGCTGGTTCGCGCCGCTGCTGGTGATGGGCAAGGCCCTTTTCTGGGGTACGCCTATGCTGCAATTCATCCCCTGGTGGCACTGGGCCTGGGAGACGCTGCGAGCTGGACATCTGCCTCTATGGAATCCATTGCTGGGCATGGGCGCGCCGCTGTTGGCCAACTACCAGTCGGCCTTGTTCTATCCCCCACACTGGTTGTACCTGCTGGCTGAAGTGCTGGGCGGCTTATCGGCCCTGGCGTGGGTGCAGGCGCTGCTGGTGATACTGCACCTGGTGTGGGCGGGGATGGGCATGGAGCGGCTGGTGCGGCGCATAGGCCTGGGAGGGCTGGCGCAGGCCATCGCTGGTTTGGCTTTCGGTTTGTGCGGTTACATGGTGGCGCGCGCTGGCTTCCTGAGCATCAACGCTGCCGCAGCCTGGCTGCCCTGGATCTTGTTGTGCCTGACGCCTCGCCAGGAAGATGGAGAAGATCGCTATCCTCCGCTTTGGGGATTGATCCTATGCCTGGGGATGCAACTGTTGGCCGGACATGCCCAGACAACCTGGTACACGCTGATCCTGGCGGGGATGTGGTCGGGGTATTGGGGCTGGGAGTCCGCAGGCGGTGAGGCTGCGCCAACGGGAAGGCGGCGGGCGATCCTGGCAGCCTGGGGGCGCATGGCGCTGGCCTTGGGCCTGGCGGTGGGCCTGGCAGCGGTGCAGTTGCTGCCCACGGCTGAATACCTGTTGCAATCGCAGCGGTCGTCGGCGGTTGAGTACGAACTGGCCATGACCTATTCCTTCTGGCCCTGGCGGCTGCTGACATTGCTGACGCCGGATTTGTACGGCACCCCGGTGCGTGGAGACTATTGGGGCTATGCCAACTATTGGGAAGATGCCATCTACATCGGCTTGCTGCCCTTTTTGCTGGCCCTGGCAGGCTGCATTCGGGCGGGGAAATATCTTGAAAGAGAGGCCGGGAGCCATCCCGAAGGGCTGAAAGCCAGGTTCAGCCGGCTGCGTTGGTTCTTGCTCTTCGTCTTCGGCCTGGCGCTGCTGCTGGCCCTGGGAAAGAACACCCCGGTCTTCCCCTGGCTGTACCGTCACGTGCCCACATTTAGCCTGTTCCAGGCGCCGGCGCGCTACATGCTGTGGGCGGAGTTCGCCCTGGCCATGCTGGCTGCCCTGGGAGCGCAGGCCTGGCGCCGTCCGGAGAAGCGGGCGCTGTACTGGACGCGCCTGGGGACCGCTGGGGCTTTCGCCGTCTCGTTGGGCGCCGGGTTGGCCTGGTATTTGATGGGTGATATCAGCCCCAGTTTCATCCGGGCCACGGCCCTGGCGGGTATGTGGGGCATCGGCGCCGGAGTATTGAGCCTGGTGGCGCCGGTAGCGGGCGAGGCGGCTGGTCCGGCGGTGGGCCGCTGGAGTTGGGGCGTGGCGCTGTTCGTGGCCGCAGACCTGTTCGTGGCCGGCCTGGGGCTGAACCCGGGAGTCGATTTGCAGGCTTACCATTTTTCCCCCCTGGCCTCTGATGTGCGCAGCCTGTCTGCCGGGCAGCGTGTTTTCATCCCGGCGGAAGACGAGCGCGAGTTGAAGTACGAGCGCTTTTTACGCTTTGATTCCTTTGACCCTGGCGAAGATTGGCGCAACCTGCGGGCGGTCATACTGCCGAATTTGAACTTGCTGGATGGACTGCCCTCGGCCAACAATTTCGACCCCCTGCTGCCGGGGCGCTATGCTACCTGGATGGAGCGGCTGGCCGAAAGCGATGAACCGCTGCGCCAGCGCTTGCTTTCCTGGATGGGTGTGGGCGTCATCCAACAGGTTGACGCCGGCGCGCCCTACGGCGTGCGTTTCGCTGCGCTGCAAGGCAGCCAGCGCGCCCGTTGGCTGCCTTGCGCCCGCACAGTTGCAGAGGGTGAGCAGGCCTGGCAGGCGCTGGCGCAGGCCGAAGATTTGACGACGACGGTGATCCTGGAGGACCGGCAGGCGCAGCCTGGTGAAGAATGCCTGGCCACGCCGGACGGCGCGGCTTCGAACGAGATCAGCATCGTTTCAGATGAACCTGGAGAGGTGCGCATTGCTGCCCGGCTGGCCGCGCCGGGTTGGCTGGCGCTGGCGGATGTGTGGTATCCGGGCTGGACGGCGCGCCTGGATGGCAAGAAGGTCCCGCTTTTGCGAGCCAATTACCTCTTCCGGGCAGTCAGAGTGGAGGCCGGTGAGCACGAGATCGTATTCTCCTACCGGCCGGCCTCGTTCTGGATTGGGCTGAGCTTTAGCCTGGCCACCGTTTTGTTTTTATTCGCCTCTCGACGCTGGAAAAGGATCGCCTGATGACCAGGTGGCTTGAAAGATACAAAACTCCTGCGCTCTGGATCAACCCGGCCATGTTGACCGGATTGGTATCAACCCTGTTGGTGCTCGTCGTGATCGCCCTGGCAGGCGGCGACCCTCTGGCGCTGGCGCGCCTCGGCCCGCGTTATGCCGAGGGCGATCCCCAGGGCGAGCCGGGCTACGATGGGCAGTTCGTTTACTACATGGCGCGCGACCTGCGTCCGGCGCAGGTCGCACCGCACCTGGATGTGCCGGCCTACCGCTACCAGCGCATCCTGCTGCCGCTGCTGGTGCGCGGGCTGTCGCTTGGAAAACCGGAGATCATCCCGTGGATGCTGGCGCTGTTGGGCATCCTGGCGCAGGGGGCCGGAACCTGGGCGGTGGCGCAGCTTTTGAAAGATTGGGGTGTCAGCCCGTGGTATGCGCTGGTTTACGGATTGTGGGCCGGCCTGCTGCTGGCGGTGATCGTGGACCTGACCGAGCCGCTGGCCTACGGGTTGGTTGCCGGGGCTTTCCTGGCGCTGCAGCGCCAGCGCAAGCTGCTGGGCTGGGCTTTGCTGGGGCTGGCTGTATTTGCGAAAGAAGTCACTGTGTTGTTTGTAGTTGCAGTAGCGCTGGCTTACCTTTCCGAGCGCCAATGGCGCTCCGCGCTGGGCGTAAGTCTGTTGACCGGGATCCCATTTTTCCTGTTCCAGCTTTGGCTGTGGTCGGTTTTCGGACAGCCAGGCGTCGGTTCCGGCGGCGACATGGCAACGCCTTTCGAATGGATCCCGTTCATGGGGATTTGGAGGATTGGCGCTTTCAGTGTGCAGTACATGATCGCCATGCTGGTAGTATTTGCTCCCACGATCATGCTCCCCGCCGTTTGGGGTGTGTGGAAATCGCTGCGCTTCTGGCTGGCGGGCGAGCGAAATATGGTAGTATTAGCCTTATTGCTGAACAGCCTGATTATCCCGTTCGTGCCCTTTTCGACCTTCCGAGAGACAGGAGGAATGCTGCGCTTTGCTTGTGGCCTGGTGTTGACCATCATCCTGTTTGCTGCACGTTACCGCCAGAGGCGTGTTTTGAACTATTGCTTCTTTTGGATGGTACTTAATGTGTTTGTGCTAAAATCGATGATTATCTAGAATTGAATCCTGTAACCAACGGAACTTCCGAACTTTCGAGCGAAGCCGTTCGGCCCTGTTCCGCCTTTACATCCTGGAGAAAACTATGACAGAAGTTCAGAATTTCACTGAGAAAGTCGTCACGAACATTGAGAAAGTGATCGTGGGTAAGCGCTCGACGGTTGAACTGGCGGTGGTGGGTTTGTTGTGCCAGGGTCATATGCTGATCGAAGATGTGCCAGGTGTAGGCAAGACCATGCTGGCGCGCAGCCTGGCCAAATCGTTGGGCTGCTCGTTCAGCCGCATCCAGTTCACCCCGGATATGCTGCCCAGCGATGTGACCGGTGTGTCGATTTTCAATCAGGTCAGCCGCGAGTTCGAGTTCCGCCCGGGTCCGGTGATGGCGCAAATTGTGCTCGCCGATGAAATCAACCGCGCCACGCCCAAGACGCAGGCAGCATTGTTGGAGGCTATGGAGGAACGCCAGGTGACTGTGGATGGGGTTACACGCGCCCTGCCACGCCCGTTCCTGGTTCTGGCAACGCAAAACCCGATTGAGTATGAAGGGACTTTCCCCTTGCCGGAAGCACAGGTAGACCGTTTCCTGCTGCGCCTGCGCCTGGGCTACCCGGTGGCGGACGATGAAATCCGGGTCCTGGAGCGGCAGCAGTATCGCCATCCCTTCGAGAGTCTGGAACAGGCGGTTTCCCTGGAGGAGTTGACCCAGGCGCAAGAGGCGGTCAAAGATATTTTTGTCTCGCCGGCGTTGAAGCGCTACATTATCGAACTGGTCCAGCAGACCCGCCAGCATGCCGAGGTTTACCTGGGCGCCAGCCCGCGTGGCAGCCTGGCGCTGCACCGCACTGCCCAGGCGCGCGCCGCCATCGAAGGCCGGGATTATGTCCTCCCGGACGACATCAAAGCCCTGGCCGTGCCCACCCTGGCGCATCGTGTGATCCTGGGCCCCGGGGCGCGTTTGCGAGACTTGAGTGCCCAACAGATTGTTGATGAAATTTTGCACGGTGTGCCTGTGCCGGGAGGTGACCCGACCGCCAGCCGGCCCATCATGGAGCGCGTTGCCAGCCGGGCTGCTGCTCACGAGGCGTAGCATGACGTACGCCCAGCGCGTCGTTTTCATTTTACTGGCGCTCAGCCTGTTGGCGGGAGCTGTCACTGGCTCCCAGCTATACTTCCGCCTGAGCTACGTCTGGGCAGGCATTTTGCTGGTAAGCTGGGTAATGTCGGTGGTAGCTTTGCGCGGGGTTCAGGTGCAGCGCTCTGCCCGCACGCTGCGCTCGCAAGTTGGGCAAATCTTCGAAGAGCGCTTCGAAGTCGTAAACACCGGGCGCTTGCCACGCCTGTGGATCGAAGTACGCGACGATACTTCGCTTCCCGGCGCGCAGGGCTCGCACGTTTTGACCATGATCGGTGGGCGCGAACGGCGCACCTACCTGGCGCGGGCGCGGCTCTCGAAGCGCGGCGTTTTCCCGCTCGGCCCCACCGTGTTGGTTTCGGGCGATTTATTCGGCCTGTTCCCGGTCAGCCACACTTTCCCAAACCAGGAGTCGCTGCTGGTCTACCCGATGTTGGTGGATGTTCACAGCTTCCCGAATCCGCCCGGTTTACTGCCCGGCGGCGAAGCGCTGCGACGGCGCACCCCTCAGATCACTTCCAACGCGGCGGGCGTGCGCGAATACGCTCCCGGCGATCCGCTCAACCGCATCCACTGGGTCAGCACGGCGCGTCGCAACCGCTTGATGGTCAAGGAATTCGAGCTGGACCCCCTGGCCGAAGTATGGATCTTTGTGGATGCCTCGCGCTCTGTCCAGGCCTCCAGGCCGACCAAGCTCCAGGAATTCAATGTTCAAGATGTCTGGCGGAAGCGCTTTCAATTCCAGTTGCCGCCATCTACATTGGAATATGCGGTGACGATCGCAGCTTCTTTGGCGCGCTATTACCTGCAGCGCAGCCGGGCCGTAGGCTTGGTGATGGCCGGATACTCGCTCAAGGTCCTGCCTGCTGACCGCGGCGGGCGGCAGCTAAGCAAGATCCTGGAAGCGCTGGCTCTGTTGCAGGCGGAAGGCGACCTGCCTTTGCACGGGTTGGTCGAAGCGCAGGCGCGCCACCTGCCGCGCGGCAGTACCGCCGTGATGATCACCCCGAGCGGTTCGGATAACGTTTATCGCACAGCCGATGTGCTGCTGCGGCGCGGCCTGCGCCCGGTGGCAGTCTTGATCGACAGTACGACTTTCGGTGGGCATTTTTCGCCTCAAAGCCTGACGGCCTACTTGCAAGCGCTCAGGGTGCCCTATTGCCAGATCAAAGATGGAGACGATCTGACCGAGGTGCTCTCCAGCACGGTCTACTCGACTCGCTTGATGTAACCCTGGCAGGATGGGCTGTCCTGCGCATTGTCCGTTTCTTCAGGAGGTTTCGGGCGACCTGTTGAACGCCGCCGCTAACTTGAGTTGAGCGGCGGCGATGCTTTCGCGCTCGCGCTCGTCGATGCTGTCTGCGGCCCAGTCTGCCAGCCTTGCGTTCCAGCGCTGCTGGATTTCTCCCGCGAGCGCCTCAGCCGGCGTGCTTTTCACGCCCGCCAGCCGCTCGAGCCAGGCCAAATCGTTCTCCAAAAGGGCCAGTTCCAGCTCCAGGGGGGTATAGCAGCAGGCCACCGCTGGCAGCCGTTCGGCCTTGGGGCGCGGGTACAGGGTGCTTTCTACCAGTTCGTGTGGAGAGCACTTGAACAGCCCGGCCAGCAGGGTGATGGTGCGCTCGCTGGGGATAGTCAGATCCATCTCGATGTGCGAGACGGCCACGCGCGAGACCGCCAGCCGGGCCGCCAGGGCCTGCTGTGTCCAGCCTTGGGCGCTGCGCAGACGCGCCACGCGCTTGCCGAGCGACTCGAGGGCAGCGCGGCGCGGGGAGGGCTTGGTTTTGTCAGAGTCTATGTGCATCAGGCAGCTCCAGCCGGTTGAGAGGGGAATTCGTGTGCGTGGGCATTGGCTCGCGGCATGCCTGTACTATACCTCAAAATCAGCCGTATGCCTGCTAAGTTGCTTAGCAGACAGGAAATGACTTTGGTTGTATGCTTGCATGTGAAAGGAGCAATTTGATGAGTACAAAACGAGCATTGATCACGGGCATTACCGGTCAGGATGGTTCGTACCTGGCTGAGTTTCTATTGGAGCAGGGGTATGAAGTCATCGGGATGGTGCGCCGCTCGAGCACGGTGAACTTCGAGCGCATCAAGCACATCCAGGATCGCCTGACCCTGGTGTCGGGCGACCTGCTGGACCAGGCTTCCTTAATTGATATTCTGAATGAGCACCGGCCTAACGAGGTTTACAATCTGGCAGCGCAATCTTTCGTGCAGACTTCCTGGTCGCAGCCGGTCTTCACTGGCGAGGTGACTGCCCTGGGCGTGACGCGCCTGCTGGATGCCTTGCGCCTGGTCGATTCGGATGTGCGCATCTACCAGGCCAGCTCCAGCGAGATGTTCGGCAAGGTGCGCGAAGTGCCCCAGACCGAGAACACGCCCTTCTACCCGCGCAGCCCTTACGGGGTGGCCAAAGTGTACGGCCACTGGATCACGGTCAACTACCGCGAGAGCTACGATCTATACGCCGTATCGGGCATCTGTTTCAATCACGAAAGCCCGCGGCGCGGGCATGAGTTCGTCACCCGCAAGATCGCCCGCTCGGCGGCGCGCATCAAGCTGGGCCTGGAGAAAGAGCTGCGCCTGGGCAACCTGGACGCCCAGCGCGATTGGGGCTATGCCCCCGATTACGTGCGCGGCATGTGGCTGATGCTGCAGCAGGGCCAGGCGGACGATTACTTGCTTTCCACCGGGCGTACGCACACGGTGGAGCATTTCGCCAGGCTGGCCTTCGAGGCTGTCGGCCTGGACTGCCGCGATTACATCGTACAGGATCCGAAGTTCATGCGCCCGGCCGATGTGGATCTGCTGGTGGGGGATCCCTCCAAAGCCAGGGATAAGCTGGGTTGGCAGGCCGAGACCTCTTTCGAGCGGTTGGTCGAGATCATGGTCGAAGCCGAATTGCAGATAAACCAGTAATTCTTATGCTCTCACTCACTGGTCATTCGCGGCCAGGTAGGCGATGATGGCTTCGATCTCGCTGTCCGACAGGCGCAGGTTGGGCATGGTGGTGTTGGGCTTGACCTTTTGAGGCTGGCGCAGCCATAGGCGCAGCTCGTCAGCCTCCAGGCGGCGGGTGACGCCATCCAGGCTGGGGCCGAAGGGGCGGCCCTGGCCGTGCACCTGGTGGCAGGCCTGGCAATCGTACTGTGTTACCAGCGCTTGCCCGGCTGCCACCGGGTCGCTCAGATCCACACGGCGGGTCAGGTTGAGCCAGAAGCGCGGCGGGGCCAAGGCGAACCACAGGATGACGATCAGCGCCAGTACAGGGACCAGGATTGCAGCGCGTTTTTTCATGGTTATCTCCAGGGGATTCATCTTCCGAATGTTTGGATGAATGCTTCTCCCCGGGCGATCAAGTCTGAGTGATCCTCGGGGATGGGCAGGCTTTGCAGCACCTGGCGGGTGTATTCGCGCAGCACCTGGATGGCCGCCGGGCTGCCTTGCGCCTGCCATTTCTCCAGGCTCCAGCGCGGGAAGATCGGGCTGCTGTAATACGCCTGGCGGAAGTTGGCCAGTGTGGAAGGGGAGAGCAGGAAGTCACCAGCCGGGCCGGTCTGGTCGATCTCCTCCAGCCCGAGGGCGGCCTCATCCAGCGGAAAGCCCTGCGAGAAGCGCAGGGCCTGGCTGATGATCTCGTGCACGTAGACCACGTTGGTGGGCGAAAAGGCTTTCGACCCCAGCGTATCGCCCACGAAGGGCGCCAGGCTGCCGCCAGACAGGCAGGCGGTCAGGTGGTTCATCCAGTAAGTCTCGGCCGCCAGCAGGTCCGGGCCCCAGCCGGCGCCGGAGCCGGAGGTGCCGCAGTGCGGCAGGTGGTAGTGCTGCATAATCTCGGCGCAGGCCAGGTTGAGCAGCATGCTGTGCGGGTCGTAGAAGCTGACCATGCTCTTCATGTCGAAATAAGCCGGCAGGATGCCCAGGATAACCGGCGCGCCGGGTCGCATCAACTGGCTGACGACCAGCCCGGCCCACAGCTCAGCCATAAGCAGCGCCAATGTGCCGGCCGCCTGGATGGGAGTGGACATGCCCGCCATGCTGTAATTGGAGAAGATCAGCGGCAGGCCGCGCTGGATGGCAAGCTGCATTTTGTCCAGCGTGCCCCGGTTGAGCACCAGCGGGGTGAGCGGGTTGAAGTAGGGGATGACGAAAGGCTTCTCACCCAGGTCGCCGTGCAGCCTTTCCAACAGGTCGAGCACATCCGGGAAGCGTTCTTCGTCCGAGACCAGCATCACCAGCGGCTTGGTGGTGTTGGCGACCATCTCCAGCACAGCGTACAGGTCGGAAACCTCCGCCGGCACATCCTGGACGATGCCCACGGTGGAGATCACATCGTAGTTGGGCAGGCGCGAGCCCAGGCGCACCATCTCCTGCATGTGGCGGCGGGCGAAGGGCTCCAGGCGGCTGTCGTCCCCGGCGTCCTGGTAGTAGAGCGTGGTCACGCCGATGCCAAAGCGAGCGCGGCCCTGCCCCAGGCGGAAGGCCGGCTGCCCCAGGCGGTCGTAGATATCGATCTGCGCCGGGGCGCTGTGCATCGCCCATTCGACTAACTCGGGCGGGATGCGCACGCGCCCCTCCTGGATTATCGACGCGCCGATCTTCTGGCCGAGCAGGCGCAGGACCTCCGGCGAATCGACGCGCACGCCGGTGGTGGCAAGGATTTTGAGGGCGGAATGGTGCACGGTTACGATTTGCTCTTCATCGAGCAGGCGGAGTTGAGGGCGGGCTAGAGAGGCAGAATTCATGGGAGTATTCACTTTCGATTGAAGATCATCCTGAGTTACCCGGTTTGTGAGGGTAGGATCTGCGCCAGTGCCTGCACCAGCGCGTCCACATCCGAGCGGGAATTATACCCCTGGATCGAGATGCGCATAAAATGCTCTTCGTTCCATTCGACCAGCGGGACTTCGATGCGGTATTCATCGTACAGGCGGGCTTTCACTGCCGCCAGGTCGCGCTGACGCGGCAGGCGGGCGACCCCCATTTGCGGCGGCAGCGGGGTGAGTTCCTGGTTTTCAGGATAAGCCGAAGGCAGCCCGGTCAGCGCCTCGATGCGCTGCAAGGCCTGGCGCAGCAGTTGGTGGCAGCCCTGGCGTACCTCATCCCAATCATGCTCCTGCATGAACTGGATCGCCGCCGGGACGGAAAGCGCCGCGGCGGGTTCGTGCGTGCCGCTCCATTGCAGCAGGTCAATGTAGCGCGAACCGCTGGTGGTTTTCTCGTCGGCGCTGTAGCCCCAACTGACCACCAATGGCTCGACCAGGGACTGCGCCTCCCGGCGGGCGTACAGGAACCCGGCGCCCTTGGGGCTGAGCATCCACTTGTGGCAGTTGCCCGTGTAGAAATCGGCCCCCAGCGCCTCCAAATCCAGGGGGATTTGCCCGGGGGCGTGCGCCCCGTCGACCAGGGTCAGGATGCCAGCCTGGCGCGCCTGCTGGCAGATGGCCTCGATGGGGAAGTATTGGGCAGTAGGGGAGGTGATGTGGCTCAGGTAGATCAACTTTGTGCGCGGCGTGACGCCCTGCCAGAAGCGCTCGAAGAAAACTTCGGGCGACTGGATGGGCAAGGGGATCGACTGCCGGACGTAGCTCGCCCCGCTTTTGTGACACAGGAAGTTCCAGGTATTGTCGCACGCGCCGTACTCGTGGTCGCTGGTCAGTATTTCGTCGCCGGGTTTCAGAGCAAGCGAGCGGGCCACAATGTTAACGCCGTAGGTGGCGTTGGGCGCGAAGACCAGGTCATCCGGGGCGGCGTGCAGGTAGATCCCCAGGGCCTGGCGTGCCTGGCGCTGCAGCTCGATCAGCTCGCGCCCCAGGAACAGCACCGGCTGCGCCTCCAGGCGGCGCTGCCAGGCCTGGTAAGCCTCGAAGACGGGGCGCGGGCAGGCGCCGAAGGAGCCGTGGTTGAGGAAGATAACTTTCCTGTCTAGTAAGAACGCATCTTTGATCTTGGCCATGATGGTGTTGTGCTCCGGTTTATCCCAAACGCTTTGATTTTGCCGCCAACCCCGTATAATAGACGTTATCCGCAATAGTAAAATAGGGACATGATAACCTATACCCAATTGAAAGAAAAGCCGAAAGAATTTCTTGCAGCCACCGGACTACACCTGGATGAGTTCGAACGATTGTTTCCGGTATTCAAGGAAAAACTGGCGGTGGCCAATCCAGCTGATAATCTGACTAAAAAAGATGGTCAGCAACGCAAGCGTCGCAAAGGAGCGGGGCCGAAAGAAAGGCTGATAACTGATGAAGACAA
>JBFMFR010000056.1:0-45208 GCA_040752025.1 Chloroflexota bacterium
GGATACCGCTTCGCTCTTACCCACTTTTCCACACCCTCTACTACGACTACGCCGGCGATCCACTTCTCTCCCTGGCTGCCCTCAACAACTTTCTCTCAATACCCTTGACGGTTCTAAACATCTGTAGTCCAACCCCAGGAAGCGCCCGCTGCCCGGGTCGTCGAACTCGACCTGCTCCATGACCTTGACCAGGCGGCCCTGCGCATCGTACTGGTAGAACAGGGCGTGCCCCTGGGGGTCCCGGTACTCGCCCACCCGCCCGCGCAGGTCGCCCTGGGCGTAGAACAGGTAGGTGTTCTGCGCCTTGTCCCGCAGCCGGAAAGTGTCGGTCAGCACGCCTTGCAGGCTGAACTCGCCCAATTCCAGCGTGGCGCACAGGCCCGGGTAGGGCTGGTACGTGCCGTCGCCGTTGTCCATGAACTGGTAGCGGTTGGTGCCGCGCGCTTTGAACACCACCCCCGGCAGGCCGGTCAGAGTGTCGCTGAACACCAGGCGCGTGTCCAGGCTGTGCGTCCAGCCGTAGCCCAGGGTATCGGTGTACACCCGGCTGACCAGGGTGTGGGTGTAGACCCCTGTCACCAGCGTGCTGTAGCTGCGCTCGAAAGCCAGCGGCCCGGCCGCCGTCGGCGCCGACAGGTCTTCCACGGCATAATCGTACCCGCCGGTGTGCGTATTGATCGGCCCGTTTACAGTGTCTTGGGCTTCCTTGTACGTTGTTCCAAAGCAGTCGTCCTCGTCACAGGTGTTTGCCAATGCCGACTGCACTGCCTGGGCGTCTACGATCGTTACGGAGGCCATAGTTCCACTCGTGCCAGGTGCCCCGAGGTAGTGATTGGTTATTGTCGTAAAATAATCCCCCGTTTTGTTTTCCCAGTTTTGTCCTCCATCTGGCGAATACATTGCTACTCGCGCCGGATCCGCAGAATCCCCTATTTCAACGTGAGATGCAGTCAGCAGGTGCTGCCCATCACCCGGCCACGCCCATACCGCACTCATTCGACCAGGTACGTGTTGTGTATCAGTGAACACACTGGCAACACTCCAATTCTCACCGCCATCCTGTGAGGTCAACAGATTCCAATAACGAACGTTGTTCTTGGTGAAAAAACTTGTGTAATAGATTTCCTGGCTGTTCTTTGGATTCGATCCGATTGCATGGTTATAATATTCTACCGGATAAAATGTCCCATCGATCGTAGCGGTTTTTGTAATCCAGTCCGTACCTCCATCCAGGGATCGATACAAATGTACCCCCTTGCTACCACCATCTATGGATGCATACATCGTTTGATCCGCCGAATTTTCGTCAGCCGGCACGTGGATGTCGAAGGGATGCCACCAGGTGCCGAACTCGGCAAGCCATTCGAATTCGCTCCCGCCATTCGCAGATTGCCAAATTTCTGGATCTCCCATTCCTACTCCAATCCACAGGCGGTTAGCGTTATGACCGGAAAGTGCAAAACCGATGGACGCTGACCCTCCGTTCCCCATTTGATTCGACCAGTTTCCCCAGGTATTCCCCCCATCCGCAGATCTTCCAACGAACATTGGAGTAGAGAGTCCCCAACCACACTCAACGGCGATATAGAGAAGATTCTCCTGAACATGGCTGGCTTGTACGCGAGGTACCCATGCCCCATCCAGGTAATTTTCGCAGATCTCTCCACTTTGCAGAACACTATCTGCGTCGAAAACCTTCTTCCAAACAGGCTGGGTAGCGTTCAGGTTTTCCGTTCTCCACACACTGCCAAAAGCAGCCAGTGCATTTAATTTTAGTGCACCTACTGTTACCCAGGCGCGGTGCATTGGGTCGAAAGGGTCCAGTACGAAATCAATGATCACCGGCGTACGTGTGTGCAAGGTAGATGTTATCAACACCCCCCCGGTCACATCTTCCCAATGTGGCCAGGCAGCATAGAAATTGCGCGACCGGGCGATGTGGGATTGACTGGCCAGATAGACCGCTCCCGAGGGCGTTGGTTCAACTGGCAGCGAGCGCTGCGGCGCTTCCACCCGCGCTTTGGGCGCAGCCTGCACCCCGCTGGTGCGCGGTTCCGCTCGAACGCCTGCCAGGGTGGCTGTTTCAAGCTGCGTCTGCGCCGCCTCCGCTTGCGCCGCCGCGCCCGGCGCGGCCGCTTCGACCCGGCTGACTGTCCCAATCGAGGAGAGCAGCAGAGCCAGGATCACCAGGGCGTGAACCAGCCGCAGCGCGGCCGGAAGGGTAGATTTGGTCGGTTGGGTAAGACGCGCGATCATAGAATTACCTCCGTGCATATCGTGACTGTCCCCCTTGCGCTCGAAGGCCCACCGCTAATCCTGCTATCTTCGAGTCCCCTGGGAGCGTGTGCTGCGCTTTCCGCCTACCGCTCGTTGGCAACGATAACGCACCAGATTATACTCGAAAACATTCTACCAGTCTACAAATCCGTGGTTTTTGAACAGGCGACCCGGCGCGCCTCCCCGTGCGTTGCATCTTCAAGCGGCGCACTTTGCCGCCGTGCGATGCACGTCCGCCGCCGTCCTCACCCAATTACCTGGTTGCCTTATTACCCGGTTGCCTTCTTGCCCAATCAGCGCATCCCCCAACGGGTTAAACTTCGGGGGATTTCCCATTTAACCCCTTGCCTTCTCCGAACATCTGTGCTAAAAACAGGTATGCGCCTACCCTCTACCTCACACCTGCGAATTCCTGGTTTGCACCTTGCATTTTCTATCCTGCAACTTGCCCTTTACTTCCTGCACCTTCTAATTCCCGCCTTGCAACTTGCACCTTACAATTTCTACCTTCTAACTTGCACCCTGAACCTTCGTTCCTCCAAAAAACTGCGATTAATATTTTTATTCAAAAATGCCGTCGATGAGTCCCACCCTCCCCACACCCCATCGAGCAATCCGCCCCTTTCGTTTATTTGTGCGGAACTTCCTGTTCCGCACCCATTCGTTGACCCCATTCGTTGATCCCAAATGATCGGGGTATAATCGCACGGTATGCACACGCATCGAGGCTTGCGCTTTCACTGGCTGCCCGTGGCCGGGCGATTTTTGCTGCTTACGGCAGTCTTCGCTTTGACATATACCCAGTCGCCGCTCTACACCTCCAACCAGAACCAATACTTCCTGCACGGCCTGGCGCGGGCGGGTTATGGCAGCCTGGCGCAGGATTGGCTGGCGAACACCCTCGACCCCACGCCGGTGTTTACGTTCATTGTGGAATGGACTTACCGGGTTTTGCACTGCAAGGAAATTTTCTACGCGTATTACGCCCTGCTGATGGGGGTGTACCTGTTCAGCCTGTTGGGCATCGTCGAGCAGGTTTTCCCGCTGCGGCGCTCGCCCACGCTTTTCCTGGCCTACCTGGCCGGCCTGTTCCTGGTGCATTCGGCCGGGCTGCGCTTTGCCCTGTCGCGAGCGCTGGGCGAGAACTGGACTTACGTGCTGGAGGACGGCGTGGCCGACCAGCGCCTGCTCGGACCGGTGTTCCAGCCCAGCACGTTCGGGGTCCTGCTGCTGCTCTCGATTTACCTGTTCCTCCAGCGCCGTGCGATCTGGGCCGTGCTGTGCGCCGTGCTGGCCGCCACGCTGCACCCCACCTACCTGCTCAGCGCGGCGGCGCTGACTTTTACGTATATGCTGCTGACTTATTGGGAAGAGCGCCGCTTCGAGAAGCCGGTCTGGCTGGGCGGGGCGGCTTTGCTGGCCGTAGCGCCGGTCGTGGCTTACGTGTACCTCAACTTCGGCAGTACACCGCCTGGGACCACGGCCCAGGCGCAGCACATCCTGATCGATTTTCGCATCCCGCACCACGCCCGGGTGGACTGGTGGTTCGACGCCACAGCGGTCTTCAAGCTGGGCCTGGTGCTGGCGGCCCTGTGGCGGGTGCGCAAACAGCGCTTGCTGGGCGTGCTGGCGCCGCCCTTCGCCGTTGCGGTGACGCTGACGGTGGTGCAGGTGCTGACCGGCAGCGCGACTTTGGCGCTGCTCTTCCCCTGGCGGATGTCCACCTGGCTGGCGCCGCTGGCCACAGCGCTGCTGCTGGCCTGGCTGATTACAGAGCTGGCGCAGCGCCTGGGCTCGCGGCTGGCGCCTTACCGGGGCTGGGCCCAGGCGGCCAGCCTGGGGCTGATCGCCCTGACGGTGCTGGTGGGTGGCGTACGCCTGCGCCTGGATTTCGCCCGCCAGGCAGCAGCGCCTGAGCGGCTGTTGCTGGCCTATGTGGCGCAGCACAAAGCGCCCGGCGAGGTGTATTTGATCCCGACCAAGATGCAGGATTTTCGTTTGGTCAGCGGAGCGCCGGCCTACGTCGAGTTTAAATCGATCCCGTACCGGGATGCGGATGTGCTGGAGTGGTACCGCCGCATCCAACTGAGCGAGCGTGTTTACAAGCGGGAGGACTGCGGGGCGCTGGCCTCGCTGGCTGAAGAAGGGGTGACCCAGGTGGTGCTGCCGGCTGAGAGCCAGGCGGCGGCCTGCCCGGCTTTGCGAGAAGTGTATGCAGATGGACAGTATGGACTCTACCGGCTCGACACGCCTTGACCGGCGCAGGCTGTGGCCGGCGTTCGTGTTCCTGGCGCTGGAAGTGCTGGCCCTGGCGAGCCTGACCTGGCTGCCACAGCGGCCTGCCGTGCTGGCAACGCGCTTTTCGCTAGGGGTGGCCTTCCTGGTGCTGCTGGCTGGCTGGCTGCCGGCCTTGCTGCGCCCCGTGCCCGGGACGCTGCTGGCAGCCTGCCTGGCAACGGTGATGGCCAGTATCTTGATCACGCCCCTGGAGAACGAAGACCTGCCGGGGTATTTCCTGAGCACACCGGTGATCCAGGCGGCGCCGGCCTACCTGCTATTACGCCTGGTGAACGGCGCCCTGCTGGGACCGCTGCTTTTCCACCTGGCGGCGCGCTTCCCGCGGCGGGCCCACATCTCAGACCGCTCGCTGGCCTGGGTGTATGCGGCCAGCCTGGCGTTGTTGTTCATCGTGCTGCTGGCAGGCGCCAAAACGCTGCGGATTGTGGCAGGCTGGAGCCTGCTGGCCTGGACGGGAGGGCTGGCGGTGGCCGCGGCGGTTTTGCTGCTGCGCGTCAGCCGCAGCAGCGCCCCTGAGGAGCGGCGGGCGGCCCAACAGGCGCGCCTGCTGTTCTTATGCCTGGTGCTGGCGGAAACTCCGGCGCTGCTGCGCCCACTTGGGTTGTTCTTGCGCTTCGAGTTCGTCTCGTACAACTTTTTCCTGGCAGCGCAGATCCTGGTGCCGTTAGGCGTCGCCTACGCGGTCTTGCGCCACGACCTGTTCGGCATCGACAGCGCCCTGCGGCGCGGGCTGGCCTACGCCGCCCTGTCGCTGCTGCTGCTGGCAGTGTACTTCGGCCTGACCGTGGGGCTGACTGCGCTGCTGGCGAACGTATGGAGCCAGTTTCGCGGCGCAGCCGCCGTGTTCAGCCTGTTCGTGGCGGCCCTGGGCTTCGAGCCGCTGCGCAAGCGCGTGCAGCGCGGCATCGATCAGGCCCTGTACCCGGACCGCTTGAACTTCCAGCGGGCAGTTGGCGAGGCCCAGGCCGCGCTGGGGCGGGTGGTCAGCCGCCAGGAAGTCATCCACCTGCTGACAGATGAGCTGCCTGCCCGGCTGGGAGCGGAATGGGCCAGCCTTTCGCTCTTCCCGGCCCCGGATGTGCCCGGGCGCACCGACCCGGAACCGGCCTGGAACGCCCAGTTGGTGGTGGCGGGGCAGCCGTTGGGGCGCTACTGGCTGGGGCCGCGCCGCGCCGGGCCCTCGTATGACCGCGACGAGCAGGCGCAACTGCGCATTTTGAGCGGGCAGGCGGCCCTGGCGCTGGCTTACGCCGATACCATCGAAGCCCTGCGCCAGCTCAACCGCGAGCTGGAAGCGCGCGTCGAGCAGCGCACCGCGCAGGTGCTGCACCAGCAGCGCGCCCTGGCGGCTTTCGAGGAGCGCCAGCGCCTGGCGCGCGAGCTGCACGACTCGGTGACGCAGGCGCTGTTCAGCATGAACCTGAGCGCCCGCGCCCTGCGCGGCCTGGTGCGCCGCGACCCTCCGGCGGCGGTGAGCGGGCTGAGCGAGCTGGAAGCCGCCGCGCAGCAGGCGCTGGCAGAGATGCGCGCCCTGTTGGCCCAACTGCGCGCTCCCCAGGGGGAGCAGATCGTTGAAGAGCAGGCCGATCTGGTCGGCCTGGTGCGTCAGTATTGCGCCCAGTTGGAAAGGGAAGCCGGCGCCGCGCATTTGAAGGTCGAACTGGACAGCCCGGAAAGCCTGCTGCTGCCCAATCACCTGGCTCACGAGCTCTTGCAGATGATCAAAGAAGGGCTGCACAACGTGCGCAAGCACAGCGGCGTGGCGCAGGCAAACTG
Organism: Chloroflexota bacterium; assembly: GCA_040752025.1. Taxonomy (GTDB): domain Bacteria; phylum Chloroflexota; class Anaerolineae; order Anaerolineales; family UBA4823; genus JBFMFR01. The sequence goes on from JBFMFR010000056.1 coordinate 6,352, forward strand.
CCGCATCCTGCCCCAGGGTGGGCGCCTGCGGCTGTGGATCAGCGACCGCGGCGGCGGCTTCGACCCGCAGCAGGCCGGCGCGTCTGGCTTCGGCCTGCGCGGCATGCGCGAGCGCGTCCAGTCTCTCGGGGGGGATTTCGAAATCGAGACGCAGCCTGGCTCTGGAACGACTCTGAAAGTCAGCATTCCGATAGGAGAAGCGGCGAGATGAATCCCAAAGCAAAAATTCCGAACGCTGAAAAGCCCTCCAAAATTCGCATCTTTTTGGCGGATGACCACGAGATCGTGCTGCGCGGCCTGCGCATGACCATCCAGGGGGAAGCGGATATGGAACTGGTGGGCGAGGCGCGCAACGGCCGCCAGGCGCTGGAGGGGGTTGCCGCCGTCCGCCCGGACGTGATCCTGCTCGATCTGCAAATGCCGGATATGGACGGCATCCAGGCTGCCACGGCGATCCGCGCCGCTTATCCGCAGGTGGCGATCCTGGTGCTGACCAGTTTTCGTGAGGACGCCCAGCTTTACGCTGCCCTGCGCGCCGGCGTGAACGGTTACCTGCTCAAGGATATCCGCGGCGACGACCTGGTGCAGGCCATCCGCGGCGCGGCGCGCGGCGAACCGCAGCTCCATCCCGAGATCGCTCGCCGCCTGATGGAGCGCATGCCCGCCCCGCAAGACCCGCTGGGAGAGCTGACCGAGCGCGAGCGCCAGGTGCTGGCGTTGGTCGCACACGGGCGCAGCAACAAGGAGATCGGCCTGGCGCTTTCGCTTTCAGAGGTGACGGTCAAAGGTTACGTCAGCAATGTCTTGAGCAAGCTGCACGTGGAAGATCGCACCCAGGCGGCGCTGTTGGCGGTGCGCTACGGGCTGGTATCGGCGCAGGACCTGCCTGGCGGCTAAATAGCTCAAATACCTACGAAAGTAGGGGGGAGATTCCCTACCCAGGCAGGCAGACAACCAGGGGGAAAGCGGTTATCCTAAGGATAATGATCGAGCAAAGTACGCCCGCTGACCCGCACAAGATTGTGATGACCACCCTCCCTTATCCCCCTGGACCCCGCAATGGCCGCCTGCCCGGCGAACAGTGGTGGGCCTTCCGGCGTGATCCCCTGGCTTTTCTGACGCGCATGGCGCGCCAGCACGGCGATATCGTTTGTTTCAGGGTCGGGCCGCGCCAGTTGTACCTGCTCAATCACCCGGACTTTATCAAAGCGGTGTTGGTCGATGACCAGCGCAATTTCGTCAAGAGCCAGGCTTTTCAACGCGCCAGGGTGTTACTGGGCGATGGACTGTTGACCAGTGAAGGCGAGCTGCATCTGCGCCAGCGGCGCATGATCCAGCCGGCTTTCTCACAGGCGCGCATCGCCGGGTATGCTCAGTACATGGTTGAAGGCGCGGCGAGCATCTCTCGCAACTGGCAGGATGGGCAGGTAGTGGATATGCAAGCCGAGATGGCGCACCTGACGATGGGCATCGTGACCCGGGCGCTGTTCGGCGTTGATGTGGATGACGAAGCCAGCGAACTGCGCCAGGCGACTGCTGACCTGGTGGCGCAGTTCAACCTGCTCACTTCACCGGTGTATGCTTGGATGCAGCGGTTGCCGGCTCGCTTGGCAGGCTGGCTGCCCATCAACCGCAGCGCCCGGCGGGCTGCGCAGCGCCTGGAAGACCTGGTGCAGGGCATGATCGCATCGCGGCGGGGGAACGGCAACCAGGCCGACGACCTGCTCGCCCGGCTGCTGGCAGCCCAGGATGGCGAAACGGGGATGAGCGACCGGCAGGTGCGCGATGAGGTGATGACGCTGTTCCTGGCGGGGCACGGGACCACGGCCAACGCCCTGACCTGGACCTGGTATCTGCTGGCGCAGTCTCCCGCGGTTGGCGCTCGCCTGCATGCCGAGCTGTCCGGTGTGTTGAACGGACGCCATCCATCCGCTGTAGACCTGGAAAGCCTGCCGTACACGCGCCGGGTGCTGAGCGAGAGCCTGCGCCTGTACCCGCCGGCCTGGGTCATCGCTCGCCAGGCGCTGGCAGATTACCCGCTGGGCGGGTACTGCATCCCGCGCGGCGCGACGGTGCTCATCAGTCCGTGGGTGACGCAGCGCGACCCGCGCTACTTCTCCGACCCGCTGCGCTTCGACCCCGAGCGCTGGCGGCCTGGGCAGCAGGCGGGCCGCCCGCTGTTTGCGTATTTCCCGTTTGGCGGCGGGCCGCGGGTGTGCATCGGCGAACATTTCGCCTGGATGGCCATGACCCTGGCGCTGGCAATCCTGGCCCAGGACTGGAAGCCGGGCCTGCTGCCAGGTTGTCAATTGACGGTGCAGCCAGCAATTACGCTGCGCCCACGTAATGGTTTGCGCATGATCCTGCAAAGCCGCAAGCCCCAAGACCGGTAAGATCAGTCCAAAATAATTCCAAAGCAAAGGAGAAATACCCATGAAACGCACGCTAATCCCGACCCTGTTGTTCAGCTTACTGGTGATCCTGTCCCTGGCATGCAGCAGTTCTGCCCCGGCGGCGGCTCCCACCTTCACGCCTGACGCCCAGGCGACGATCAACGCGGCTATCGCCGCCACGGCCAGCGCCCAGGCCTATACCCAGGCCACCATCGACGCGGCCATCGCGGCTACGGCAGTGGCTATGCCGCCCACGCCGACGCCAGGACCGGAGGTCGAATATATCACGATGACCGAAGAGGAACTGGCGGCTTTGATCGACCAGGCAGTGAACGAGGCAGTGACGGCCACGACTACGGCCAGCACAGCCACCACGCAAACCACTTCGGATGATGCCGTTACCTACGACGAGGTGCAAACCGTGGAGGTGTACGTACAGGGTGCGGAAGAAGCGATCGCTTACGCCGAGGAATTGATCAGCGTTTACTACTCGCTGTACGGCGACCTGGCAACCGAGACGATCAGCCTGCTGACCGAGGTCGAGCAGGATCTGGAAGCTATGGCCAGCAGCACGGCTGCCCTGGCAGCCTCGCTGGTGGAGATCGAGAACACCCTGAGTCAGGGGCTGGCCCTGGCCGAAGAGACGATCAACCAGTTGGAGAACGCCGCCCAGGCGGCTGCCGCCAGCCTGGCGCAGGTCCAGGAGCACGCACAGAACTGGGTGGGCAGAACCCAGGTGGACCGTGAGAACCGCGCCAACCAGGCCCTGAATGTGAAACCCGATCACGTTCCTACCGATCTTCAGTCGACGTTGCAGGAAGCCTTCAACTTCGTTGACCTGGTGCGCGGCTCGCTGGGCGATAATAAGATCAGCCGGGATGAGTTGAACCGCATCGCCCAGTTGGGGGCCAACGTTTCGGCAGGCTTCAGCGCTCACGGCGGGCCCAAGATGCGGGATTTCTCAGGCAGGCTGAATGAGATCACCGGGCAGCTGGCGCGCGGCCAGAACCGCCAGGCGCGTGACAACGTAGGCAACTTCGAGCGCTCGCTGGGCGACCGCCCCTCCGGCCCAGGGGTCAAGCCCGGTGGCGGCGGGGGGGGCGGTGGTGGGCTGCTGCCCGGACGGCCGTAGAGGGCTGGGAATTGCTGTAAGTTTTGATCGAACTGAGGGAGGTCCCTGTGCTCAGAGTGGTGCAGGGATCTCCTGTTTGGCCCTGACCAATATGAGGTAGGTGGTTCCCGCAAGGCGCTGAGAGAGACGGGGCGCGTCCGGGACCAACCGCACGGGTTGAAACCTGGCGTTGGTGCTCCCCAAAAACAAGCGGGGATGAAGTCCCCGCCCTGGTAGCAGCGCCCGGTTCACCGGGCTGGTTTTTCGATGGACTGTGCGGGTTGGTTTTCGCCTGATAGAATAAGAGGCGATGGAATTATTGCAGATCAATCCACGCATCGAGCCGGGCCTGCGTTGGGCGGCGGTGCGGCAGGTGGTGAATGGCCTGACGGGCACGCTGGGCGTTCTGGCGTACACGCGCATGCTGCGCCCTGAAGACCTGGGGGCTTTCGGCCTGGCGCTGGTGGTTTACCAGGGGTTGCTGAGCCTGATCGAAGCGCCGATGCGCGACGCGGTGGTGTATTTCCGGGACGAACAGGGGCAGCATGACAGCGCCGCCTTCTGGATTCTGCTGGCTTTTAGCAGCCTGGCGGTGATCCTGGTGTGGACGCTGTCGCCAGGGTTGATCCGCCTGTATCGTTTCGAGGTGGACGCCAGCCTGGTGTGGGTGATGGGGCTGGCCTTTTTCGGGCGAGCGATGGGACTGGTGCCCGGGGCGCTGCTGCTCAAGCGCTTCCAGTTCGCCTGGTACGAGGGTTTGTTGATGCTGGCGGATATGATCCTCTTTGTGGGGTGGGTGACTCTGGCCTGGCGAGGGCTGGGCGCCTGGAGCCTGGTCCTGCCGGTGCTGTTCTCGACTGTTTGCCTGAGCGCGGCGGCCTGGTGGGCGAGCGGCTTTCGCCCGCAGCGCTGGCCGGCAGCCAGCGCCTTCCGGGATGTGCTGCGTTTCACCCGCAACCTGTTTGGCAGTAAGCTGGCGTCTTACCTGTGCGGCTATATCGACAACGCCGCGGCGGGATTGATGGGGGCGCGCGCCCTGGGGTTGTACAGCCTGGGCGAGGACCAATCCGCCTTTGCGGTGATCAGCGTGGGGGTGCCGCTGGCGAACATCGCTCTGCCAGTCCTGGCGAACGCTCGCGCCCGGATGGAGGAGTTCAAGCGCATTTACCTGAATATGCTGCGTTTGACTGCCACCCTGACGCTGCCGATGCAAATCGGGGTTTTCCTGCTGGCCGACCTGGGGATCAAGGTGCTCTTTGGCGAGCAGTGGCTGGAGGCGGCGCCGGTGCTGCGCGCCTACCTGGTCTTCCGCCTGGTGGACGCTTTGCTGACGCAGTGCAGCGCGGCCACTTCGGCGGCCGGCCGGCCAGATATCCAGTTCAAGCTGGACGTGGCGCAGGCGCCTTTCTTCCTGCTGGTGGCCTGGGCGGCTTTGTCCCGGGGGGTCGGAATCATAGGCCTGGCCTGGATGCTGGCGTGCATGCGTAGCCTGGCCGGGCTGGTCTACCTGGCGGTCACGCTGCGCCTGGCCGGGGCCAACCTGGCTGAGGCGGGGCGCAGCCTGGGGCCCAGCCTGCTGTCCGGCGTTTTGATGGGCGCGGCGGTGTTTGGGCTGCGCGGCTCCGGGATGGTGCAGGGCTGGGTGAGGGGCGTGCAGCCGGCGCTGCTGGCCGATGGGCTCGAATTGACTCTGCTGGTGGCGAGCGGGGCAGTAACTTACCTGCTGATCCTGTGGATTGTGGACAGGGCGGGATTGAAAGATGTATTGAGATTGGCCTGGCGCGTTTTAGTGCCCAGTAAAGCACCGCGCCTTCCAATTACCGGTAAAATTTCGTGAGAGCATCTTGGGCGCTGGCGATAACTCTAGGTGACATCCAGACAGAAGAACTTATCAAGTTGTCCAGATACTCGACAGCCTCAACGTATGTGAGATAGCCAACGGCAGCAGCCCATAGTATGATTCCGAGCGAGCCGTGTACTTCGATGTCCATTGCACTTGCAAACAGGCGCGCTGCTGCATCATCTGTCAGAAACCACTTGACGTTCAATTGCCGAGCCAGAGAAAGCGCTTCTGCTTCGCCAGGATCCAGGAGGCCGGCTTGCATCCAGGAATTTGCCAGTTGCTGAAAAGGTTCTTCCAGTAAATTAATATTGATCCATGCGGGCAGTTTGAAATCCGGTAAAAGGTGGGTGAGTTCGGCTTCCACCATCTTAGGGGTGTGGATGTCCCCGGCCAGCCTTAGTAAATCCAGGCATTTGGCTTCCTGGAGGTGTAATATGGGGCCAGTATTCGATACGATGATCATGTATGATCGTCGGTTTTACTTTGATCTAATGCCCAACGGATGTCTTCTTCTTGAAACCGCTCCATCAGTTCCAGGCGATTGCGTCCTAGAAACTCTGCCAACGCTAAGCGAATAGCCTCAGCCCGGTCTGTAAACCACCCCTTCTTCACCAGGGCATCCAACTCCTGAGCCGTTTTCTCTGGCAACTCAATCTGTACAATGGTCATTCTGACCTCCAAGTACTGCTATATTCAAATTATAGCAGAAAAGGCGTGTAGCATAATCATCGATTACTTCTTTCATGGCCAGGCGCTCCAGCCACTCGCAGGGGATGCCGCTTTCACCGTAGAAGGCCCCGGCCAGTTGTCCGTAGATCGCTCCGGTGGTGTCGGCGTCATCGCCCAGGTTGGCGGCCAGCAGGCAGCCCTGCCGGAACGAATCGCTGTGGTGGAAGGCCCATAGGGCGGCTTCCAGCGAGCGCACCACGTAGCCGCTGCCCTGGATGCGCGGCGGCTGGCGCTCCTTGAAGGAACCGCAGGCGACTTCGTCGATCTCGGCGCACAGGGGCTGCGCCTGCCAGTATCCGGCTTGCGGGCTGTAGCGCGGGGCGAGCAGGTCAACCTTGCTCGCACCGTTCAGGGCGCCGGCCAGCAAAGCGCCGAAGTAGCGGCAGGCGTCCACTGCCGCCGGGGCGCCGTGGGTGGTGCGCGAGCTTTCGGCGCAGCGCCGGATGGCTTCGAGCGGCTGGCGGGCGTAGAACATGGCCACCGGGGCCAGGCGCATCAGCGAACCGTTGCCGGCCGAGCGCGGGTCGCTCGAGCCGCTGAAGGGCTCGCCGCTGGCCTCGAACTGTTCTAAAGCCTGGCGCACGGTGTTGCCGATGTCGAAGCAGCGCCCGTTGCTGCTCAGGTAGCCTTCCCGGTACCAGCGCAGGTAGCGCCGCATCTGGTCGCCGGCATCGAAACCCTGGCATTCGAGCAGGCTCTCGGCCAGGCACAGGGCCATGGAAGTGTCGTCGGTCCACTCGCCGGGGGCCAGGTCGAAGGGCCCGCCGCCGAGCATGTCCTCCAGAGGGGAAAAGCTGCCCGGCGGGCGGAATTCCAGGGTGGCGCCCAGGGCATCGCCCACCGCCAGGCCGAGCAGGCAGCCGCGCAGGCGGTCGAGCGGAGCGATGGGGCCGGTCATCAATAAGGCGGCTCGGCCGGGCCGCTGTAGCCGCACATGCCTGTGCGCGGCGAGTTGAGCAGCGGCATCGGTTCGCCGTAGCTGTCGTGTGGGTGCTCTTCGGCGTGCGCGCTGCATAAGAACCCGGTTTCTTCCCCTTCTTCCTGGCATTCGATGCACAGCCATGCCGCTGGCTGCCCGCATTCCATGCACAGCGCGATGGGCGGCAGGTTGCGCGCCAGCAGGGCGATGGGGTGTTTGCTGGTGGGCTTGCCCTGCCGGTAGTCCACCACTTTGATGTCGGTCTCCGAGGTGGTGCCGAAGTCGTACAGGTGGCGCAGCACCAGGCCCGGATCGAAAACGCTGTCCGCTTTGCGCGCCTTGCCCACCTCTATCCCGCCCCAGCCGCCGATAGTGAACTTGCTCAGGTGGCCGCAGCATTCCAGCCAGATAGCGCGCAGGTATTTGTCCAGCTTGTCCAGGCTGGCCGAGCCGTTCATCTCCAGGTCGAGCCAGAAATCTTTATCGTAAGCGTCCTGGACGCGCAGCAGCCAGAGTGTTTCGAGCGGGCGGCTGCTGGACTCGGCGGCTTGCAGAGCCTCCAGCCGCCGGGGGCAGGCTGCCAGGTGTTTGGCGGCGCTGCGCTTGGTGAAAACTTCGCCGCAGTAGGCGCAGGCGCCGCGCGATTCGGGTTTACGGGGCATGTGGAAACCTCCTGAATGGGATTGGGTTGTGGATGCACTGACCGGCCTGTTGAAACAGTGAAAGCGGCGCGGGCCAGGTTCACAGCCCTGATTCTGCATGTAGATGCGCAGTTCGTCAAGGCTTTTTGGGGCGATCCGTGCCGTTGGCTGGACAGGCGAGGGGGGTTCATCCGCAGATTGCACAGATTGGCGCAGATTGGGAAAGAGGCCTGGAACGTTCGCCGGGGGTATAATCAGTTCGAGATGCTGGCGAGGATAATCAGCCGCCGGTGTAGGAGGTGATTGGTGAGAAAGCGTTTGATATCCCTGGCTTTGCTTGTCCTGCTGATCGTTGGCGGGTTGGGCACCTCCTGGATGTTCCTGGGGTATTGGTGGAACCCGGCCTCTCCCTGCGCTCCCCAGCCGGACAGACCTTCTAGTGGGGTGATCGAAGCGCCCTGGCTGCTGCCTTTAGGAACGGAGGTGATCAAGAATCAGGGTCGTGTGTGTTTTTGGCCAATGCAATTGGATGATTTGCCGGCCAACGATTTGCGGGTACAGGTGATTTCATCAGGCTGTTACTCCTCCAGTTGCACGCTGGTCTATGGGCGCACCGGGCGTATGAAGATCGACCAGGCGGCGTTCACTGTCCGTCTCACCTCTCGTTTTGCGGTAAGGCCGCTGGACAGCTCACAATTTGGCGTTAATAAGGGCTGCCTGTGTACATTAGATTGCGCCGGGGCGGGGAGGCTCGAGTATGAAACCGGCCCGCTGCAGGAAGGGGATTACCAGGTTTTCATCGGAAGAATTTTGGTGGGGACAGTGACCATCCCGTTTACGCAGCTCAGCCTTTGCCTGGATACGGAGCATCCGGTTCGATGAAGCAAACCGATTCCCTTCACTTCTCCGTTGATGCTCGATATTCTGCTACGGCCCGGCGCGTGGTTAGCCAGGCGCGCCCGCGCTTGATCGCCTCCAGGCGGCCTTTGCGCGCCAGCAGGCTGAGGTATTCCTGGCTGTAGGGTGTGCCCTGGGCGGCCTGGGCCAGGCTGATCCATTGCTCCTCCGCAGGAGGGGGCGTGGTGCGCGGGATGCAGGCTTCCAAATACAACGCCAGGCTGCGTTCTACAGCTTTGCCTACAAAATTGACCAGCGGCGCCGGGCGATGGTTATCTGCCTGCATCAATACCTGGTAATACTGCCTGCGGTTCACGCGCTGGATTACGGTTGGCGGATACCCGAAGCGGAAAAGCACCAGGTTCATGACGAGACGGGCTGTGCGCCCGTTGCCGTCGATAAATGGATGGATGGCGACCAGTTTATGATGGGCCAGGGCCGCCAGCGCCACCGGGTGCAATTCGCTTTCGGCCTGCTGGAGCCAGGTCTCCCAGGCCTGCATCTGTTGGGGGATTTCCCACGATTCTGGAGGAACGTGCTGCGCGCCGGCAATGCGCACCTGCGTGCGGCGATACTGCCCGGCATTTTCGTCATCGATGCGCGACAAAACCAGTTTGTGAATCTGGCGCACGTGAAAGGCCGAGAGCGGGGCATCCTGCCCGGACAGACTCTCAACGTATTCAATCGCATCCTTGTGGTTGAGCACTTCGAAATGCTCGCGCAGGCTTTTTCCGCCGATGGTCAGGCCTGTCTCCAGGATAAGCTGTGTCTCGCGCAGAGTCAGCGTGCTGCCCTCGATGGCGTTGGAGTTGTAGATCCATTCGATCGTAAGCTGCTCTTTGAGCCGGGCGAGCGCCGCGGCTGGAAGCGGGCGCAGGGCATCCAGTTGAGCTTTCTTCTGCTCCAGGCGAGTTAGCAGGCGTGGATCGAGCATTGATTTTCTCCATATGGAAGCGTATCAGTATCGGATAAGTAATCTTATTATACATCCGATACCGATATCTTGCACACAAGTCAAATAGACGGCTAGTTTGGCGGCTGCACCAGTTTGCCCAGATCGAATGCCAGCCCCAGCCAGGCAGGGTGTGGGTACTTCTGCTGGAGGATGAGCCATTCCTGCGCGGCTGCACTCTTATCTCCCAGGTGTTCATGCGCCAGAGCGCGTAAGGCGCAGGCGGCGGCGTATTCCCACTGTAAGTCCAAATACAAATCCGGCTCAAAGGGGTCTGCGCTCCAATCTCGTTCAGGAGCTTGCGGCGTAAAGTTTTCCAGCACGTGCAGCGCCTGCTGCGGTTCATCTTGATGATAAAGCGCCTCCAGGGCCGCCGAAAGGGTATCTGCCGAGCTTGTTCTCTGCAAAGGCGGGTTGGTGCGCTGCAGCTTGCCATTTACCAACTGGTAGGTGAATTCTCCGATGACACGCTCTTCAGAGTAGGGGAACTCGGCGATGCGCACGCGCACCATGCCATCCTCCAGGCGGGCTTTGCCCCAGTATCCCTTATCCTGGAGGTGAAATTGCTGCCATTGGCCTTGAAACCGGCTGCTCTGCCAGAGCCAGACCATTACGCGGATGTCCTCCAGAATCCAGATTTCAGGCTTGCTGTTTCTATCCAGGTCAGCGATTTGCAAGGTGCGTTTATTTGGATAATCTGGTGAGCCGTGGAACGGTTCTTGAATGGCGCCCAGGGGCAGTTCGCTTTCGGCGAACAGGGGTTGGTAGTGTTCTCCAGAGGTCAAAAAGGCCCAGGCTTCGCCTTCCAATAAGGCAATTGGATCGTTCGAGCCGTCGCCATTTAGATCATAGGCGTCTGATAGCAACTGCCAATCTAAACCCAGGTGGGCAGCCTGTTGTTCCAGGGGCTGTCCACGTTCCCAGGTCGGGAGGGTGACCAACAGCCAGGGATCACACCAGGTGGACAGATCGAAAGGATGGTAGTAAACCGGGTGACCCAATTCTGGCTGCCACCAATTCGGGCGTTGGCGCAAATACCAATCGCACACCTTCCAGGCGGGCTGCGGCTGGTCGATCAGCGCTCTGAGGCGGCTTACATCCCGGCTGATGGCCATGTCGGGATACTCTTGCACAAGCTGCGCCCAGGCTGCCCGCGCTTCGGCCGGCTGTTGCAAGTAGAGGTGTGCCATCCCCAGGCGGAATAAAATGAATGGGGGATCATAGCGGCTCAATTTGAGCTGGCTTTTATCTGTCAGTGCCTCAGCCAACACGGGGATCGCCTCGGCGAAGCGCTGGCTTGCAGCCAGGCGATCGGCCCACTGGATTTTTAGCGAGGATAGATACAGGCTGTTCTCGAGCGGCGAAATGCTGACCGGGATAAAAGCCTCTCCCAGCCAGGCAAAATGCACGTTGTAAGCCAATGAAGGGGCATACTGTGGAGAGCTTGATCCGCCTTGTGCCATCATCAGCATCGTGCTTCCATCTGGCCCGGTTGTAAATTTCCAGCCGTTGGTGTGCGCGGCTTCATCGTTGCCATACCGCGCCAGAACAGGAATCCGCTGCCAGCTACCCTCCTGGCGGGTGAGCAGGCGCAAATAGGCAAAACAATCAGAAGCCCCGCAATGGGTGAGGGTATAGGCCAGGTCTGCCTGCCCATCCGCGTTCACATCCCGAGTCGAAAGCAGCTCCAGCCCATGCTCAGAAACGGTGCGCACCAACTGCTCTTGCTGCCATTGGCCATCTCGAGAGAAGAGCCAATAGAGCCTGATCGATGCCAGCGCATCGGTATGCGGCAGGGCATTGACGGTTACCAGGTAATCGGGGGCCCTGTCGTTGTCCAGGTCGGCGGGCATGATCTTGCCACGCGGCCAGCTTTCTGCAAAACCAGCCGGCAGGCCGCCTGCAGCCTGGAAAGGCTGCACCAGCGCCTGGTCGATCCATTCGTCCACCAGCCATTCGTATTGCAACTGGCGGTAGGCGCCCACGCTGGTGTCAACTACATGCTCGATCAAGGCAGTACGATACGGGGTCGATGGGTGGGCGTGCAAGAATTCCAGGACGCGCAGCAGGAAAGTGCCGCCGCAGCCTGGAAAGCTGGTTTCGCAATCGAACATGCGGTTGGCGCTGGCTTCCAGCAAACGTCGCGCCTGCTGCTCTACTTCGCTCAGCGTGGGCGTGGGTGGGGCAGGGGTGCGCGTGGGGACAAAGGCGGATGTGTATGTTGGGCGTGCTATTGCCGGTGTGTTTCCCGCCTCTTCGGTAAGCAGTGTGGCTGTGGGTTGGGGGATGGTGCATGCCGCGGCCAGCAATGGTAACAGACATCCCCAGCGAGTGAGGCAGCGAACGTTGTAAGCTGAGAGCAGAACTATTCGTTTCATCAGCGATCTCGCATGAAAATTAGCGTGCCCCAGGCGGTAGGATCATTCCAGAAATAGAGAACGGGTCTTCCTCGTGCAAAATCACTTCGCTCTTGGATGAACGATGTGATTGTACACCCGAAAGCGATGCGCCAGGCAACCTTTCGCCTGCGCCTTGCCTTTGACAGAGGCTATTTGGTTGTGATTGCGAAGGCGCGTCGTTATCCTGAGGCCCCAACCGCGGCAAACCCAACCGCGCCCGGGCCGATGTGTGTGCCGATGACCGGGGTGATATCGACGCTGAGCAGGTCTCCCTGCGGGAGCAGGGCGGCGGCCTGAGCGCGCAGCGCCGCCAGGCGCTCGGGGATGGCGTGGGTGTGGACGAGGGCGACGCGCTCCAGCGATCCGACCGCCTCCAGCATTTCAACCAGGCGCTTGAGGGCGCGTTCGCGCGTGCGCACCCGCTCTGTGCCGGGCTGGCCGTTGTACATGGTCAGGATGGGCTTGATCTGCAGCAAGGAGGCGAAATTGGCCAGGTATTTGTTCATGCGCCCGCTGCGCTTCAAGAACTCCAGCGTGTCCAGGGCGGCGAAGACGTGGCTGCGCTGGATCTGCGAAGCGAGGTGGGCCTGAATTTCGGCTGCCGGGCTGCCGGCCGCGGCCATCTCGGCGGCGGTCTCGACCATGAAACCAGTGCCCAGGCTCAACTGCTGCGAATCGAGCACGGTGACCGGCACAGAGGTGGTTTCCCGGGCGGCGGCGCGGGCCACGTCCACCACGGCGCTCAGGGAGGTCGAAATGTGGATGGATAAGATTTCGTTGGCGTCTTCGTCGGCCAGGGCCTGGTAGGCGGCGCGGAAGCGCTGCATGGAGGGCACAGCGGTGGTGGGATGCTCGGCGAAGATCGGCAGGCGGTTATAGAATTCTTCGCGGGTCATGTCGATCCCGTCCAGGTAGCCCTGTTTGCCAACGTTGATGTAGAGCGGCACCACGTGGATGCCGTAGCGGGCGATGGTCTCGGCAGGCAGGTCGCAAGTGCTGTCAGTGACAATGCGTACAGTCATGGTGAGACTCCTTAGATGACCAGAAATATGCCCAGGACGATTTCGATGCCCAGGCTGATCAGGTTGGATTGCGCATAGGATTTGTCGTACACGATGGAGAAGGCGCGCGTCACGGCGATGGCCAGGTAGCCGATACCCAGCATGAGATAAGCGGCGTCGCCCAGGAAAAGCGGCGCGATCCCCAGGCCGATGAACAGGCCGCCGAAGATCGAGCGGATTTCGGATACGCCGCGCGGGCCATCGGCATTCAGGCCGATGAAACCGTAGGCCGCGCCGGGTTTGAAGAAGGCCAGCAACCCCGTGGCGGCGGTGGCCAGGGCAGCAAAAATCTTCAATATCATCCAGATGTCCATGTTTACCTCCGTCTATTGCGTTCGATGGATTTCTGTTCGTCCGAAAATGGTCGCTTCGAATTCAGGCCGCGGCCCCGGGTTCCCGCCTGGGCAGGAAAAAGGCGGCTGCCAGGGTCAGCGCCACCAGGGCGAAGGCGATCCAGGTGGGGATAGCCACGGCAGCTATGGCGGTGTGTTTGACCGAAATGCCGGCCAGCGCCCACAGGATCACGGCGGCGTAGGCCACGTCCCGCCGGGTGAAATTCATGGCGATGGCAATTGCCAGCACGGCGGCCAGCACCAGGCTCATCCAGATTTCGGGGGCGATCCCGAAGCCGTCCCATTTGAGGAAATCGAGCAGGGAGGTGACGTTGGCCACGGTGGCGACCGTGATCCAGCCCAGGTAGACGCTGAAGGGCAGGCGAGCGGCCCACTTCTCCGCCGCGGGGACCGTGCTGCGTCCGATGCCCAGGCGCAGGTAGGTGACGACCAGGGTGGCGAGCAGCGCCAGCATGGCCAACAGCGTGAGGGGGAACTGCTCGTAGTGCCACAGGAAAATCCAGGCCATGTTGGCCAGCCCGCCGAGCGAGACCCACCAGCCAACCGCGCGCAGGCGGGGATTGGCGCGTTGGGAGGGCAGCGCCTGGAAGATGGCAAAGGCGATCAGCCCCAGGTAGATCAGGCCCCAGATAGAAAATACATACCCGGCCGGGACGAAATAGACCTGGAAACGGTCGGAGATTTCCCCGGTGTTCTGCCCGTTGATGGGCAAGGCGTTGGCCAGGGCGTTGATGGTGATGGTAGCCAAAACGGTCAAGACTACGGATATTTGTCGCAGTGTGTCTTTCATATTCCCTCACAATTCTGAATCAATAGGCCCCTCTAGCGCGATACACGATTGGGGCAGGGTGATGCGTGTCCATGGCGCAGCACATGGCGGGGCCAACCGGCGGTGGTGTTCATGCGCTTTCCTCAATTATACAATAAGGTGGAGTGGCAGGCTGTGGCGTTTCCACCTGACTCAAGGCCATGTGCGCCACGCGCAGGCCGCCCAACGCCACAGCGGCGGTGGATTGTCCAGGAAAGATCGAATCGCCTACCAGCCACAGGTTGGGGGCCAGGCGCGGGACGAAGGTGGCTAGCAGGCTGGTCTGTGGGAAGCCGCCTACCCAACCCCACTTGCGGCGGGTGAAGCGCTGGAAGGTGACCGGCGTGCCGGGCAGCACCAGGCGGGCGGCGTCGCGCAAGCCGGGCAGTGCTACCTCAGCGGCCGCCAGCATTTTTCCGGCCAGTTCGGCTTTGCGAGCTTCGTAAGACGGGCAGTCGTGCTCATCGCCATGCCACCAATCGTCCAGGGCGGTGTGCGTGCTGAGAGTGAGGGCGCGCTGGCCGGCCGGGGCGCGGCTGGCGTCCCAGGCCGGACTGAGCGAGGCGAAAACGCTGTTGCCCTCGCCCAGGGGCCGGCGCAGGATGATTTGATGGTGCAGGGGGAAGTCCGGCGGGACAGCCGAGCCGTCCAGGCCAACGTAGACGACGAATGCGCCCCAGCCGTTGGCGGGGCGGGAGGGCAGGCGGCGCAGCGGTCCGGGAAGATCGTCATCGAACAGCTTCGCAGCATCCCAGGGGGTCAGGTTGGCGATGACCAGTTCGGCCGGAAAATCGCCCTGGCGTTTGGTTTCCACGGCTACCGGGCGACCGAGATGGGTGCGGATGCGGGTGGCTTCGTGGCGATAGAGCACCCGTCCGCCATGTCGAATAATGGCATCGACCAGTTTCTCGGAAATAGTGCCCATACCGCCTGCCAGGTGAACCACGCCGCGCTGGGGCAGGTCCAGGGCGGCGGCGCCGTACAGGGCGTTGGCGTTTTGGCTGATGGCCTGGGCGGAAATGAGCAGTTGGGCGTCTACGAACAGGCGCAGGCGCTCGGACGCCTGGCGCAAGTGGGCAGCCACGGGACGGAAGGCGTCCAGCGCCAGGGAAGCGGCATCGTGGCCGAGCAGCCAGGGCAGGCCGGTGGAAGCGGATGCGCTCAGATCGGAGAGCGACTGCGGCGGCCAGGGCGGCAGGCGCAGAGCCAGGTCCCATAGGGCGTCGGCGGTGCGCTCCTGCCAGCGGAAGAATTCCAGGCCGGGTTGGCCAAAGGCCTCCCGGATATCATCCCAACGGGAGTCGCCGGCATGACGGGTTAGGCGCGCTCCGTCCGGCAGGTGAACCAGCATGGCGGTCTCGGCGGGGCGGGCGGGCCAGGCGTCGATCCCGGCAGCCTGCGCCAGCAGGTGCATCGGCCCGCCGGGGTAGAAGCCGCCTGCCAGGGTGGCGCCGGCATCGAAGCGGTAGCCCTGGTGGAAGAAGGTGCTGGCACAGCCGCCTGGGTAGACCTGGGCTTCGAGCACAGTTACCTCCAGGCCGGCGCGCGCCAGCGCGGCGGCGGCCGAAAGCCCGCCAACACCTGCTCCGATCACAACCACGCGCGGCATGATGTTATCCCAAACCGGGATTGATGTTCCAGGGGCGCGGGGCGGCTGCCTGGCTGCGGGTCTGGCGCAGGGCGGAGGCGATCATCAGGAATTCGCCGACGTTGTCGCTGGTCAGCAGGCCAATCAGCCGGCCCTGGTAAGTAACCGGCATGGTGTGGCAGCCGCAGGTTTGCAGGCGCAGGAAAGCTGTTTCGAGCATTTCATTGGCATCTGCCACTTCGAAATCACGGCGCATGATGCTGGTGACCGGAGCGTTCTGTTCCTGGCGGGAGAGGGCGGCGAGCACATCGTTGCGCGTGACCACGCCGACCACGGAGCCATTTTCAACAACCGGGAAATCGGTCTGTGAGCCAGCCAGGATCAGCTCGACGGCGCGGGCCAGGCTGTCACGCGGCGAGAGCGCCTGGAAATCGGTGACGGTCGCTCTGCCGACCGGAATACCGCCCAGGGCGGATTTCATCTGCACCAGGGAGGCTTCCTGGGCGGCGCCAATCCACACGAAGAAGGCGATGAAGAGCAGGAAGGGGTTGGTGAACAGTCCGACGAAGCCAAACAGCAGCGCCAGGCCCTGTCCAACCGAGGCAGCGATCTGCGTGGCACGCGTGTAATCCAGGCGCAGGGCCAGGAGCGCACGCAGGACGCGCCCGCCATCCATGGGGAAGGCCGGGATCAGGTTGAAGAGCACCAGCGAGACGTTCACCAGCATCAGGCGCTCGACGAACGGGCCGGCGGTCAGGCTCAGGCCGGCCAGAGGGGCGAGTGAGCCGGAGATGAGCAGCCAGCCGAAGAGCAGCGCAGCGATGACCACGTTGACGGCCGGGCCGGCCAGCGCCACCCACAGCTCCTGGATGGGCTGATCCGGCATGCGCTCGAGGCGCGCCACGCCGCCGATGGGGTAGAGGGTGATATCGCGGGTTTTGATGCCGTAGCGCCGGGCGGTGAGAGCGTGGCCGAATTCGTGCAAGACCACGCAGCCGAACAAGATCAGCGTGAAGGCGATGCCTTCCAATGTTCCGGCCAGGGTGCGGGTTTGCTGCCAGTAGCTCAGGCCGACCCAGCCGATAATGAGCAGGAAGGTGGCGTGGATGAAGACGCCAATCCCTGCAAACGAACCGATTTTCCAAGACCACTTCATACGAACCTCCTGTAAATTTTATACAATAACTCTACAATATTATTACAGGATTTTGTTAGAATTTCGATAACAGTAGCTTAGAATCGGATAAAAAACGACTCGAACTGCGCCAATCCGCCCAGGCGCGGCTGCAAGGTCTGGCTAAGGAATCACTTTGTTTTTGGGCGGCTTCGCAATACTGGCCCAACCTTGGTTTCCATCTCGGCGCGTAGTGCCCGGAAGCGCCTGTAGCTTTCCATGAAATCAGTGTACCAGCTAGCAAAGGCAGGCAAACGGCCTTCGTGGATAGCAATCTCGCCCAGCAAGGCGCAGTAGTAAGCGGCAGTGGCGTAAGTTTTACGCCCGTTGTCGATGTGTGTTTGCATCAAACGCCTGTAGATGGTTTCGGCGCGCTCCAGGGCTTCGGCGCGGGAGAGGTCCGGCGGTAGGGAACGGACCTGGCGCAGGAACTGCGTAGCGTCTTTCTCGCTGTGCTCAATCTTGTCGTACAGATCGCGTAGGTGAACACCCATGCGTTCGTTTGATTGGGGGCCCAGGGCAGCAATGAGATGCGCCTTGGCTACCAGTTTGACCTCATCCATGCCGATATAGCCTTTCAGGTCATCTATCTGATGGTAAGCCTCGTTGAATCGTTGCTCGCTCAGGTAAATCTGGCAGAGCAGGTAGCGCTGCTGTGCTCCGTGGCGGCGCAGTTGTTCGATTATCTGGTTGGTGAAAGCCCGGCCGCGCTCTATAGAGATGGCATCTGCCAACTGCCGGGCTTCGGCATAGATTTCGAAGCGCAGGGCCGATTCGAGCACAGGCTGGTAGATTTCCAGGGCTCTAACTGATTGCCCGAGGGCGGCGAAAGCGCGGGCCAAGTACCTGCGCAGGGTGAGTTGGTCAGGAAAGGGCCATTCATAGTGCAGTATGTACGTGGGAGGCGGCGTTTCAGCGATTTTCAATGCTTCTTGCCCGTATTCCAGAATAGTTTGCCAATCGCCGGACTGTTCCAGGGCTTTCAGCAGCGGCAGGTAACAGGCGGGGTACAGGCGACGGAATCGCACCCACAGGGATTGACAATCGTCAGAGCGGTTCATTTCCTGATAGAACCGCAGCAGCAGGCGTAGCTGCAAGGGCAGGCCATGCATGGGGGTGTGAAAATCGAGGCGGGCGTGTTCATCTGCCCAGGCTTCCAGATGCTGTTGCAGTTCCGGGCGCGCCTGCGGGCCGACCCAGGTCAGGAAGCGTTCCAGATGGCGTCTGCCGGAAGCATCGTAACAAGACAGAAAGCGCAGCGCCTCCTGGTAGAACGCACCTGATGACTGGCTTTCTTGCAGCGCCTGGAAATAATGGTCAACCAGGGTATGCTCGCTGTATTCCAGGTATTGCAGCGGGGAGGATAGGCCCAGGGTTTCTTCTGGTTCATCCAGCACAATCTCCAGCAGTATTTTATATCCCTGGGCAGCGATATCGTAGCGCCCGGCATCGAAGTAAGTGCCAGTTTCATGAAAGTATACGCGCAGCGCCTGGAGGCCTTTGTGAGTATCGGGGTCGTATTCGTCCTCGTCATCATAATAGGAATCTTCACCAAAGTATGTGGCGGCATCTTCATCGAAATGTTCACCCTCGGTGACTTCCTGGTTGAATTCTTCCAATTCGGCCAGAAAATCTTCTGGCGAGGGATAGCGCAGATCGGCAATCGCCATGCCAGGAGGTGCCAGGTACTCCCAAAAGCGCTGGCGAGTGGGCTCATCCATGCCTTGGATGAGCTCTAGCAGCAGATTCACTAACTCGCTTTTGGATTTCTTTTGCAGGTAGGTGCGGATGTGAGCGGCGCGATCAGAGGTTCTCTTGGACATATTTTTCTCCTGGTTAGATCCAGCCTTTTTTACGCCAGCGCTCGATCAGAGAGGGCCGGGATGCGTATTTTTGCGCGAGCCGGCGCAGGCGCGTTTGGAAAACATCGGGCTTGCCTTGAAAGTCGGCCACCTGCTCGAGCTTCCCCAGCAGGGCAGTGGCTTCATCGTACACCGAAGCAATTTTGCGACCCTCGTCGAGCAAGCGCTCGATTTGCTACCAGATCTGCACTTCGCGGGCAGCCAGGGCATTCATTTCAGCGATGTGCTTTTGGCGAGCTTCCTCGGCGCGGCGCTTCTGCTCGGCCTGGTCGATCTGTGCGGCGCGTTGGAGCAACTGCTGGAGGGTGCGCGGCTTTGCGGCTTGCGGGCGCTCCTGCGGCAGGAAGGCCGCCAGGCGTTTGCGTAAGGCCAGGCCCACGCCGGGATCGCCCTCGGCCAGGCGCGTCAGGAAATCGTAGCATTCCGAGCGCGGCAGGCGGGCGACCAGCTTGCCATAATCGACTGCCAGGGCTTGCTTGAGATCGGGGCTGGCTTCGGCAGCAGCCTGTACCAGGAATGGGTCCAGGTCGAAAACCTGGATGAAGTTTTGCAGGGCTGGTGAGAGCTTTTTCAGCCCTGGCGGGACAGGCGGTTCGCGGTCATAGGCCGGGCTGTCGGGGTCATTGTCTGCTTCGCTTTCATCCACATATGCATAGCGATTGAAGGTCATGGCTTTGAGCCAGGCCAGGTAGAGCAGGCGGTAATCGCCGGCCAGTAAATCGGCGCGCAGGCGAATGAATTGTGAAAGGCCGGCCTCGGCCTCCATCCAACCTTCCCCTTCTTCGGGGCTGAAATCCAGTTCGAGCACTTGGTAGTCGCCTACGGTTTCGAAGGTGATGTATTCGTAAACGCAGTAGGGCTCGATATCGGCTTCATCGAGCAGCCCCTTGGGGAAGCGGAATATCAGGTGCAGGCTGCCCCAGTTGGCCATGTAGAAGTAAGCATCGAAGTATTGCAGCAGCACTTGTTTGGGGTCGTGGCCGAAACTGCTCCAATGATAGGTGACGACTGCCTGGCTGGGGCTGACATCGATGTGGCTGGAGAGTTGGCTGACGGTGGCCTGTTCCTCGGAGGTCAGCAGGCGATCGATGGTTTGCCATTCGTGGTATTGATATTCGCTCATGGTTTGCTCTGTTTGCTTCTGGGTCAGGGTTGGGTTTCTGGCAGCACTAACAGGCCTTCGGCCTGCCCGGCTTGCCAGAGCAAGCGGTCGAAGGTGGCCAGGGTGACTGGCAGCCCCAGGCCTTCCTGGTAGAGCAAGGCGCAGGCCAGGTGTACGGCGTCGTAACCGCGCAAGTCGTGCTGGCAGGCCAGGCTGGCGGCGCGGCTGGCAGTGGCCTCGAGGATTGGCAGTCGGGCCAGGCTTTCCCACTCTGATTGAAACAGGTGCAAGGCGCGCTGGCTTTCTTCTACACCGATCCAACCCAGGCGCGCTGCCTGGCAGATGGCTGCAGCGATTTCGGTGTGCGCTAACAATCCGGTGGCGGCTGGCCTTGCCGCAGCAATCCAGGTTTTTACCTGCTGCGACCCGGCTTCGGCGATATAACGTTTGACCAGGGCGCTGGAATCCAGATACAGGATCACGTGCGCATCTCCTCGATCAGGCTTGCCAGGGTGTGCGAGCTGCGGTTGGCGGCGGGCGGGTCAAGGGGCTCCAGGGCCTCGCCATTCCAGGCCAATAGACCGGCGGCTTGCAGGGCGCGCAGGCGTTCCTCCTGGGGCTGCTCGGCCGGCAGAATACGCCCAACCACCCGCCCATGATCGGTGATCACGATAATCTGTCCACTGCGTACGCGGCGCAGGTATTCACTCAGGCGGGCTTTCAAGTCGCGTATGCCTACGGTCACTTCACTCACATGGCACCTCCTTCCAGGGCACAATGTGACTATATTATAACAAAAATGGACACATTGTGTAAAGTTGGAATTGGCTGGAGACATTGATGAGAACCAAAACCCCGCCTCCCGAAGCAGAATACGGTAGACGGGGCTTTCGGGTAATTGTGGCGGTTATGGTTGGATGGCTTCCAGCGCGGCCTGCAAGGCAGGCTTGATCGTCTCGAAATCCAGGCCGTTGGCGCTGCAGAAATCTTTGAGGGTGGTAGCTGCGCTGGCAGGCATGGGCGCGCCCAGGATTTGCTCGATATCCTGCGCCGAGAGGCCCCAATCGAGCAGCTCGGCGAAGGTGGTCTTGCCTTTGATGAGCAGGGCCGTACTCTCGGAGGCGGCTGCAGGTTGGGTTTCCTCAGAGGCCTGCGGGGTGGGCGTGGGCTGAGCGGCCCCGGCGCCGGGCTCTGCGCTTGCGGCGACATGCGTTTCCAGGTAGGCGGCCTGCTCGGGGGTCATGGGGCGGCCTTGCAGCAGGCTGGCGGCGCTTTGCGGCAGGTAGATGTCGGTGCTCAGGTCAAAGGGCAAACCCAGGTAGAAGGCCACGAACAGGCGCACGGAAGCCGTGCCGATCTCGACCGGACTGTCTTCGTATTGGGTTTCCAGGTTCTTGGCCTGGTAGGCTGCCGGGTCATCCGTTTGCACGGCGAAGGCCTGGGCGAGCACTTCGGCGGGGATGCCGAAGTTTGTCTGGACATCACCGAAGGTGTAGGAGCCGCGGATATCTGCCGGGTTGGCCTGGCCGGCGAACTCACCTTCGGTGTAAGTGACGGCCACTTTGCTGCTTTCGGTGCTCCACCAACCCAGGAAGCTGCTGAAGAGGATGCCGCCGAACAGGATGGTGATGACCAGGATGGCCAGGGGTTTGGAAGTGAGCGTCATTTGACACCTCGCGTGGAGAAGGTTACCGTGCGGGCCACCGGGCAAACCGCCTCGGAGGTGCACTCCAGGCAGGAGATGCACTGGTGGTCGCGCACTACGGTCTTCGAATCGACCGGGATGTTCATCGGGCACAGGATCGAGCAGGCGCCGTCGGCCTTGCAGGTGGCCTGGTTGCGGCGGATGCCGAAGACGCGGAACAGGTTGGTCAGGCCCAGGACCGCACCATAGGGGCAGGCGTATTTGCACCAGGGGCGCTCAACGAAGAAGGACAGCGCCAGGGTGAGCACCAGGATGAACACACCGCCCAGGGCGACCTCATCGCTCCACAGGTTGAACATGGCGAAGTAAGGGTCGTAAGCGGCGAAGACCAGCGTGCCGCTGGCGGCGGTCATGTAGATCACCCAGGCCAGCACCAGGTAGCGCGTGTAGCGCAGGACTTTATCCAGCTTTTGGGGCACGAAGTGGTTGAATCGGCGGCGGAAGTATTTGCGCCCCAGGCTGCTGACCCATTCCTGCACGCTGCCCAGCGGGCAGACCCAGCCGCAGAAAACCGGGCCGAACAGGATCGCCAGCAGGAAGGCGATGATCATCAAGACGAAGGATGACTCGTGGATCTTCTGCACGAAACTGCCAGCGGTGGCGTACTGGTAGATGGTGACCACGCCGCCAAAGGGGCACAGGGCGTGCAGGGAGGCGCTCGAGAGCAGCGGGATGCCCTCACCGCTTTCAGCCAGGGTGTGGTTGATGGCGATCAGTGCGATCAGGACAAAGAAGAAGGCCTGCACGACTTTGCGGATCCAGATGCTGCGCGGGCGAAAGATGCGCATACGTTTCCCAAACAGGGTGATCATAGAACCTCCAACGCAAAAGTGTCACAAATACAGGATATTTTGTACAGGAGGCGATTTTAGCCCGGGCTTGTGAAGGAGTTGTGAAGATGGTCTGTACATCTTATGAAGGTTGTCAAAAACAAATGATTTCTTAACCTGTAGAACGGACAAAGTGAATATAATGCACCCGCTGTAGAAAACTACTGCGGTATGGGTTCAAATCTAAAAACATCAAGGAAATTCAGATGCTTCTAAACAATATTGGTATGTTTTACAAATTTTGCCGAAATCACAAGGTGGTATGTTTCAGACAATCTTTCTTCCTGGTCTTGTTAGCGCTGGTGATGCTGTTCACTGGTCCGGCGGCGGCTTCATTAGCGCCGCCCTCGCAGACCTGGCCCCAGGCCGGCAGCCAGCCCCTGGCGATTACGCCAGATCCGATCGTGCAGGCGATGATCAACCAGGTGCAGAGCAGCATACTGTATCACTACGTTGCCGGGCTGAGTGGGGAACAGGCTGTCACCATCGGCGGCATCCCGGTTACGCTGTATACCCGTTCCACAAAGGCGGAAACTTACATCGAGACAGCCACCCAATACGTCTACGAGCACTTCCAAGACCTGGGCCTGGTGACCAGCTACCACATCTGGCAGTATTCGGGTGAGCCGCGGAGCAACGTGGTCGCCGAGCAGCCTGGATCAGATGAGAACTGCATATACCTGCTGACGGCGCACCTGGACGACACCTCTCCTACGTACACGACGCGGGCGCCGGGCGCCGATGATAACGCCAGCGGTGTGGCCGGCGTATTGATGGCAGCAGATATCCTCAGCCACTACCAGTTTACCTGCACCCTGCGATACGTACTCTTCACCGGTGAAGAACAGGGCCTGTTGGGCAGCGAGGCATATGCCGAGGATGCCGCGCAGCGCGGTGATCCCATCCTGGGCGTGCTGAACCTGGATATGATCGCTTACAACACACCCAATTCGCCTGCGACCATCGAGATGGATATCCGTTCGGGCCAGGCGGGGTACCAGGATCGAGTGCTGAGCAGGATGGTGAGCGATGTGATCCTGGCTTACCAGATCGACCTGATCCCCCTGGTGTATGCCTCGAGCGATGCCGGCAGTGACCAATTCTCCTTTTGGGCGGAAGGTTTCCCGGCGGTTGAAGTGATCGAGGATTGGGACGACCACACGCCGCATTACCACGAATTGACCGACACGGTGAGCACATTGAACATGCCCTACTTCACCGATTACGTCAAAGCCATCGTTGGGGCGTTTGCGCACCTGGGGAGGGTGACGTCCGGTTATAACGTTTCTCTGCCAGTGGTGAACCAGTAGTAGAAGGGTTTGCCCAGGCCGGTCTATAAGCCGCATTCTGTAAGCGGAGGGAAGCCCTCCGCCCGGCGATCATCTATCTGGGCCGGGCGTCTCCGTCCGGCTCTAGCAGCCTACCCGGGGCTCGACGGTGCGAGCAGCACCTCGCCCCTGCTTGGCCTTGCTCCCGATAGGGGTTGCCTGGCCGCGCCTGTTGCCAGGCGCGCCGGTGGTCTCTTACACCACCTTTTCACCCTGACCTGGACGGGCGTCCTTCGGCGGTCTGTTTCTGTGGCCCGATCCGGCAGGTAACCGGTCGTAGACCGGTCCCCGCCCCGGGTGTTACCCGGCATCGCGCTCTGTGGAGTGCGGACTTTCCTCCAGGCGCTGCGGAGCAGCGCCCAGCGATCGCCCGACCAACCTGGGCGTTATGATGATACTATGTTTGGCGGGGGGCGTCAATCGCCTGGCGAGGCGCTGGATGGCTACTTTTTCCCCGAGGGAGAGGTGTATTGCGTGGTAGACTCAGCGCATGGCGTACAAGACGGCCTGCTTTCACTTCTTTGGCTCGCTGAACGATTTGCTGCCTGCCGATAAACGCCAGGTGGATTTCGAGATCGAATTCCAGGGTGATCAATCGGTGAAGCACCTGTTCGAGTCGTGCGGGGTGCCGCACACTGAGGTAGGGCGGTTGACGGCTAACGGCGCCCCGGTGGATCAGAAATACATCGTGCAGGATGGCGACCGCATCGAAGTGCACCCGCCGGTATTGCCGATAGCGTACGAAACAGGGCCGGAGGCGCGCTTCGTGTTGGATAACCACCTGGGCAAGCTGGCGGTTTACCTGCGCCTGCTGGGCTTCGATGTAGCTTACCGTAATAATTTCCAAGACGAGGAACTGGCGCAGGTCTCCAGCCGGGAAAGGCGCATCCTGCTGACGCGCGACCGCCGCTTGCTGATGCGCTCGCTGGTAACGCAGGGATACAGCGTGCGGGCTTTGGAGCCGCGCCAGCAGGTGATCGAAATCCTGAACCGTTACGGGCTGTACCCGGCGATCACACCTTTCGGGCGCTGTGTGCATTGCAACGCCCTGCTGCAATCGGCGCCGAAGGAGGAGGTCCTGGAGCGCCTGGAGCCGCTTACCCGGCTGTATTTCGATGAGTTCCAGCGCTGCCCGGCCTGCGGGCAGGTGTATTGGCAGGGCTCGCACTTCGAGCATATGCAGGAATTCATCGCCGGGCTGCGCCAGGGGGCAGAAGAGCCGGGTAGTTAGAACACCCGCCGGTGAAGGCGAGCCCGGGGATGGCGGGGCAATTCACCGGCATCCAGCCCCAGCAATAGTATAATCAGGGTCTAGAGAGGATGCCACGCATGGAATTCAAGCTGCACGCCCCCTACCAACCGACCGGCGACCAGCCGGAAGCCATCCGCCAACTGGTGGAAGGGATCGAGAAGAATATGCGCCACCAGGTGCTGCTGGGCGCCACGGGCACCGGCAAGACTTTCACGATCGCGGCAGTGATCGAGAAGATGCAAAAACCGGCGTTAGTGATGGCGCATAACAAGACCCTGGCAGCGCAACTGTACGCCGAGTTCAAGGAGTTCTTCCCCGAGAACGCGGTGGAGTATTTCGTCTCGTATTACGATTACTACCAGCCAGAGGCCTACGTACCGCGCCACGATCTGTACATCGAGAAGGAGTCGGAGATCAACGAGGAGATCGAGCGCTTGCGCCTGGCAGCCACCACGGCGCTGATGTCCCGGCGGGATGTGATCATCGTGGCCTCGGTTTCGTGCATCTATGGCATCGGCAACCCGGAGGCGTACGGGCGTGTGGTGATCAACCTGGAAAGCGGCAATATCTACCGGCGCAACGCCTTGCTGCGCCAATTGGTGGAAGGGCATTACCAGCGCAATGACCTGGACCTGCGACCGGGCACATTCCGCGTGCGCGGCGACAGCCTGGACCTGGTGCCGGCCTACCAGGACCGCATCGGCTACCGGATTACTTTCTTTGGCGACGAGGTGGAGCGCATCATCGAATTCGACAGCGTGACCGGCGAGCTGCGGCGGGAGCTGACATCGGCGGCGATCTACCCGGCCCGGCATTTCATCACGGAGGAGGACAAGCTCAAGCAGGCCATCGCCGATATCGAGACCGAACTGGGGCAGCGCCTGGCTGAATTCCGTGCTGAAGACAAGTTGTTGGAGGCGCAGCGCCTGGAGAGCCGCACGCAGTACGACCTGGAGATGCTGCGCGAGGTGGGCTACTGCGCGGGGATCGAGAACTACTCGCGACATATGGACCAGCGAGCGGTGGGCACGGCCCCGTGGACGCTGATGGACTATCTGCCCACGGACTATTTGTTGGTGTTGGACGAGTCGCACATGACGGTGCCGCAGATCCGGGGGATGTTCAACGGGGACCGCTCGCGCAAACAGACGCTGGTGGAATACGGCTTCCGCCTGCCCTCGGCGCTGGACAACCGCCCGCTCAAGTTCAACGAGTTCGAGCAGCGCATGGGATTTACGATCTATACCTCGGCCACACCGGCGGCGCACGAGATGGGGCGCGCCGACCAGGTGGTGGAGCAGATCATCCGCCCAACCGGGCTGGTGGACCCGGAGGTGGAGATCCGCCCGGTGGAGGGCCAGGTGGACAACCTGGTAGGCGAAATCCGCCAGCGCGTGGAGCGCGGCCAGCGCACCCTGGTGACCACGCTGACCAAGCGCATGGCGGAGAAGCTGGCCGATTACCTGATGGAGCTGGGCGTCAAGGTGCATTACCTGCACTCGGAAATCGACACGCTGGAGCGGGTGGGCATCTTGCGCGACCTGCGCCTGGGTGTTTTCGATGTGGTGGTGGGGATCAACCTGCTGCGCGAGGGCCTGGACCTGCCGGAAGTGGCGCTGGTAGCGATCCTGGATGCCGACAAGGAGGGTTTCCTGCGCTCGGAGACGGCTCTGATCCAGACGATCGGGCGGGCAGCCCGTCACGTCGAGGGCAAGGTGATCATGTACGCCGATCAGATGACCGACTCGATGCGTAGGGCGATCGATGAGACCAACCGCCGGCGCGCCAAACAGGTGGCGTATAACGAGGCGCATGGCATCCAGCCGGTGGGCATTTTCAAGGCGGTGCGCGACCTGACCGACCAGCTATCGGTGCGGGCCGTGGCCGAACCGCAGGGTGAATACCGCACGCGCGGGGCGGCGAGCCTGCAAAAATCTGAGATGCAGCGAGTAATCGCTGAACTGGAGAAGCAGATGAAGGAAGCCGCGCGCAACCTGGAGTTCGAGAAGGCAGCGGTGCTGCGCGACCAGATCTATGAGCTGCGCACGATCCTGGCGGAGGAGAGCAATGTGCCGCCCTGGGAAAAGATGCGCCTGCTGGCTGGCGAGGAATAGACCTGCCCGGACGTGTTCGAGGGTTGGCGATATACAGATCGATCTGTTGGAGATAGCCTGATTATGCGTTTACGGGATGGCGAGATCAGGGGAGAGATGAACGATGTGCCCAGAATCGGCGCTATTAGATCCGCTTACTGGCATCTATAGCCGGGCGGCTTTGAACCAGCGTTTGCAAGAGGAAGTCGAGCGCGCCCGGCGCTACGGCGAAAATATGTCGTTGGCGCTGCTGGACATGGACCATTTCAAGAGCATCAACGATGCCTTTGGGCACACGCGCGGCGATCAGGTACTGGTCGAGTTCAGCGCGCGCCTGTCCTTCATGGTGCGCAGCAGCGATATCGTCTTTCGTTATGGGGGGGATGAATTCGTGATCTTGCTGCCGCACACAGACCGGGACCAGGCGACACGACTTTCGGAGCGCATGTTGGAAACGCTGCGCAACAAGCCTTTCCACGGCGACCCGCCGCTGTCAGTGTCGCTCAGCATGGGGATCGCCTGCTTCCCGCAGGATGCTTCTACGCCGCAGGCGCTTTTCGAGCTGGCGGACCAGCGCCATTACCACGCCAAGCGCGGCGGGCGCGATCGCGTGATCAGCGAGGACCCGCTGAGCGAAGTGGCGCCGCTGCTGGCGGAGGTCTCGCGCCTGATCGAGCGCGACCAGGCGCTGCAAACGCTGCGGGATATGCTGAATGTGCTGCCTCAACACAAGCGCGGTGTCCTACAGGTCAGGGGCGCGCCGGGCTCTGGGAAGAGCCGTTTCTTGCGCGAAATACACCAGGCGGCGCGCTTGCAGGGCTATATCGTGTTGGATATCCGCGGCCAGCCGGCGCTGCGCTCGCGCCTGTACGGCGCTTTTTCGGAGGCGCTGCGCGGACGCAACCTGCCGTCGGTGTGGGAAGGAACGGAGGCTTTTTCGGCGGCCATTTCGCAATGGATCCACGATAAGGGCAGCGCCGGCTTGCTGGTGAGCTTCGATGACATTGCAGACATCGACCAGTCCACATTGGATTTCTGGCGCGGCCTGTTCTTCTCGAGCCACTTCCCCAGGTTACTGCTGGTGTACACAACGAGCAGTCCGGGCAGCAGTTCTAGCTTACACCTGGATGCGCCCTTGCACCAGGATGTAACCCTGGATGCGCTTTCGCCGGAAGGGGTGCACTTGTGGGTGCGCCAAAGTTTGCAATGGGAGCCATCGGAAGTTTTCGTGGATTGGCTGCACCGCCAGACGGAAGGCTGGCCCAGGCGCATTCAGGAGGGTCTGGTGCACCTGATCGCTCTGGGGCTGCTCGACCGGCGCGAAGGCGGCTGGCGCGTGCATCGTGACATGGAAGGGTTCCCTCTACGGGATTGGTTGGAGCGCAGGCTGGCTGCGCCGATTGCAATGCTGCCCAGTGGGTTAGCGGACTTCGTCGGGCGCGAGGCTGAACTGGCGGAATTGAAGCAGTTGATTCACTCCGAACGATTGGTCACTTTGTTGGGACCAGGTGGGATGGGCAAAAGCCGGCTGGCGGTCCAGGCGGCAGCCGAGAGCCTGGAAGCCTTCTCGAACGGGGTCTATTTTGTGCCTCTGGCCGCGATCAGCCATCCCAGTTCCATCGTCCCGGCGATCGCAGATGCGCTGCATTATTCTTTCTCTGGCCCGCAAGAGCCCCAGGAACAGTTGCTGGCCTATTTGCACGCCAAAGAAATGCTCTTGATCCTGGATAACTTCGAAAACCTGCGCGAGGGCGCCAGCCTGTTGGCGCAGATATTTCAAAGAGCCAAAGGCGTACATCTGCTGGTGACTTCGCGCGAGCGCCTGGGGTTGCCGGAAGAGGCGCTATACGACCTGCACGGCATGCCTCTGCCGCAAAACAATTCCTGGGAGCATTTGCAGCGCTGTACGGCGGTGCAATTGTTCCTGGGCAGCGCGCGACGAGCGCGGGCGGATTTCGTCATGACTGCAGAGAACGCCCCGGCAGTGGTGCGCATTTGCGAGTTGGTGGAAGGCATGCCGCTGGGCCTCGAGCTGGCGGCCGCCTGGGTGGGTTCATTCTCTCCGCAGCAGATCGCCAGCCAGATCGAATCTACCGCTGGTTTCCTCTTCGAAGGCTCCCACGCTTTGCCCGGACAGCAGCGCAGTCTGCTGGCAGTGTTCGACTCGTTCTGGAACCTGTTGTCGGAGAGCGAGCAAATCACATTGTGCCAGTTGGCCGTTTTCCACGGTGGTTTCCGCGGCCAGGCTGGGCGACAGGTGGCAGGCGCCTCTCCATTTTTCCTGGATGGGCTGGTTTCTAAGGCCTATTTGCACCGGACGCCAGACGGGCGTTACGAAATGCACCAGTTGCTGTGGCAGTATGCCCAGGAAAAACTCGGCCTGTATCCTGAAGTAGCCAGCCAGGCCCGGGACCGGCACTGCGAGCACTACACCCACATGGCTTACGAGCGGCAGTATGCCCTGGCTAACGACCGCCAGGTGTTGGATGAGATCAGTGATGAGATCGAAAACTTGCGAGCAGCCTGGAATTGGGCGGTGAGCGGCCTGCGGTTGGCTTCCCTGGGGCGCAGTTGCAACGCCATGGCGCAGTATTTCACCCTGGTGGGCCTGCTGGGAGATGGACAGGCCTTATTCCAGCAAGCAGTGGCGCATTTACAGGCGGCTTTGCAGTCGGCGCCTGCTGAAATGCAGCCAGCCGATATCCAAGCGATGCAGCGTTTGCTGGGCTGGTTGTTGGTCAATCAGGTGTCTTTTTTCAAAGACCTGGGCATGAGCGGACAGGCGATGGCCCTTTTCGAGCAAGCTATGCAACTGGCGCGCCTGTGCCAGGATCAATACCTGGAATTGTGGGTGCAGGTGGAGTGGGGCAGGGCAGTGATGGTGCAGGACCTCAAGCAGGCGCGCACCCGGGTCGAGGGTGCGCTGGCTTCGCTGCAGCAATTTAAATTCGATAACTTGCAATCCAGCGAGCCTGCCTTGATCCCCCTGGATGAGCGTTTCGTGCAATCCTTACAGGCAGCCAGCCACCGCCTGTTAGGGGTGATCGCTGCCCGCGGCGATAACGTGGCCACGGCGCGCCAGCACCTGGAAAATGCGTTACAGTTGCAGCGCTTGTTGGGCAACCGGGATGACGAGAGCAATATCTTGAATAACCTGGGTTTGCTGGCTGATATGGATGGCAAGCGCGAAATGGCGCGCGAGTATTTCTTGCAGGCATTACAAATAAAGCTTGACCTGGGCAATCAGGCTGGCGCGGCGCGGGCTTTGCACAACCTGGGGTTCGTGTGTTCGCACCTGGGTGATTACAACCAGGCGCGGCAATATTACGAGCAGGCTCTGGCGATCTGGCAGGACAGCGGTAACTGGAGCAGCGAGGGCGTGACGCTGAATAATCTGAGCGAGGTTACTTTCCTGCAGAGAGACATCTTGCCAGCGATCGAATATGCCGAGCGGGCAATTGGGCTGCATCGCCAATCGGGGAACAAGAGCGGTCAGGGGGAGGCTTTTGCTATCCTGGGACAGGTGTTCCAATACCTGGGAGATTACAAGCGCGCCTGGACTAACCTGGAAGCTGCTCGAGATCTGTACATCGAGTCCGGCGATCTGGACAGCCAGGCCTGGGTCTGGGCCACTTTGGGACTGCTGGATCACATTTTGGGCGATGACCAGGCTGCGCTGCAAGGCATTCGCACCGGCCTGAAGCTGGCCGAGGAACTGGGCAACCAGAGCCACCAGGCTCTGGCTCTGTACAACCTGGGCCATGTTCTGGCCAATCAAGTCGAACTGGAACAGGCAGAGCAGGCCTTCCAGCAGGCGCTTGAATTACGCCAGAGGACGGGCGAGAGCCACCTGGCCCTGGAACCCCTGGCAGGGCTGGCACAGGTAGCCTTGCTGCGCTCGGATTTGAACCAGGCGGCAGGCTATGTCAACCAGATTCTGGAACAGTTGGCTGCAGAAACCGCCGGGCGGGATGGAGGTGCAGGTTTACTGGAGAGAGTCGGGGACGTCGCCATGGTGTACTGGGTGTGTTTCCAGACACTGGAGATGCAGGAAGACCAGCGCGCTCCGCAGGTTTTGGCGCAGGCGCGCCATACGCTGTTCGAACGCGCGGCCCGGATTGGCGATGACGAGATGCGGCGCTCGTTTTTAGAGGCAGTGGATGTCCACAGCCGTTTGTTGGATGCAGGGGATGGCCAATCGGGGCGTACCTTGAGCGACGTGTAGTGATTTGGGCAGGTCTGGTAAAATCTTCACAGGGGTTTCGAAATAAATTCACAACTTCTTCACAACTTTGCGATATCCTATAGGCAGTTCGATGCAAGCATAGATTGCAAGTTTACACGAAGAAGGAGTGTATGACGATGAAGAAAATTTTGATTATTGGTGCAGTTGTGATCGCCCTGGTAGCTGCCTTGGGTGCAGCGGGTTATGCTTACGCCAAGACGCAATTTCCGTTCCTGGCGCAGGCCCCTTACGCGGCCAGCAGGATGGCGCAGGGCGGCGGGCCAGGCGGGATGATGGGCGGCTGGCACTCCGGCGGCGGCCGTGGTGGGCGAATGGGCGGCTGGCAGGAGGATGGCGAATACGGCCCGATGCACGAGTATATGCAGGCCGCCATCGCAGAAACCTTCGATATTTCCACGGATGAATTGGAAGCACTGCACGATGAGGGCAAGACTCTGTGGAGCTATGCCCAGGAGCAGGGCATGACGCAAGAGGAGTTCAGCGCCAAGATGATCGAGGCGCGCGGCAAAGCCCTGGAAGCGGCAGTTGCGGCTGGCGTCATCAGCCAGGAACAGGCTGACTGGATGCTGGAGCGCATGGGCCAGATGGGGCAGTTTGGTGGCGGCGCAGGCCCGTGTGGCGGCGGCGGTCGCTTTGGCGGACAGGGGCGCGGCCCAGGCGGTGGGCGTTGGAACACCACCCCGGATGGGCAGGGCAACTGAACCTGAATTTGGATAACGAAAAACGGACCCCAGGCGGGGTCCGTTTTTCGTTTCTGGGGCTACTGGGCCAACTGGCGCAGCCTGCCCCAGGCGGATTGCTCCAGGTCGGCCAGTTCATTGAGAGGTGCAACGCAATCCTTGAGCTGGGCAGCAGGATCGGCCTGTTCGGATGCCTGGTGGAACCAGGCGCTGAGTTCCTGCCATTTGTCGGCGATGTGCTGGAAGTCAGCGGCGCTTTCCCCCAGGTCTGGGTTCTCTGCCAGGCAGGCTGCCTCGCCCAGGAAGCGGCTGAACATATAGCGGAAGTTGCCGCCGCCCGAGCCGCCTACCGGGCTGATGAAGATGTAAGTGTTGAACAGGGTCCACTTGATCTCATCCGGGCTAAGCGTAGACGGCCACTGCGGGATGGCTTGGGCGGCCTTGCGAATGCCGGGGATGCCGAAGCTGCGAATGGGAGGCGCGAGCATGAACTGCGCCTGGGCCTGGATGGCCTGGTAGATTTCGGCGCGGCTGGGCAGGCGCTTGTGGCTGAAATCGAAGCTGTACCAGCGGTTTTTGGGTGGGAAGGGTTTGAAGGTGGAGCCGCGCGCTTTGGCCAGGTCGGCCAGGGGCACCGGGTACAGGCCGTCGCGATCGGCGATCAGCACCTGCCCGGTCTTCGCATCGTAACCGCAGGCCACGATGGCATGCCCGCCGAAGTGGTATTCCTGGCCGCCAAAATCGAAGTAGGGCAAGAAGCCCATATCCACTTGCAGCATGACCGGCTGCCCGGAGGCCAGCATTTCCAGCAGGCTTTCCCGGGCGCGGCGGGCGCTGGTGGTTAGGTACGACTGGATGGATACGCCCGTGCGCTGCCCGGCGATCTCTTCCATGCTGGGCTTGGGGGTGTTGCGCCCGCCGATAAAAGGCGGGCTGCCTTTCTGCTGCCAGTACATGAAGCCCACGCCTTCGCCGATGCCAAGCAGCATATCCTCGCTGATTTCGTGCCGGTTGTAGGCGTAAACGTGGCGCATCGAGCCGGTGATGCAGTGATGGGTGGGGATGGATTTGAATCCATCTAGAGGGGCGAGAGGCATGGTTAGATCCTTTCTACGGGGTGGCGCAGGACGGTCTTGAGTTTTTCCGGCTGGGCTTTGCGCGGGTCGCCCAGGTAGATTTCGTGGTGCTTGCCGCGGTAGCGCAGGTTGTTCTCCTGGGCGAAGGCGTCCATCCGCTCCAATGTGGCGGGCTCCTGCGAATACGGGCCCATGTGCATGACCTGGATAGAGAGACCTTCGGCGAATCGCTCGAAGCGCAGTTTGTCCAGGGCCGGGCCGGGTTTCTTCTTACGGAGTTGTTGGAGAGCTTCCTGGAACATCTCCGCTGTGATGTGATCGGGATGCATGATCATCAGGGTGAAGAGCCAGTCCTCCCGCTTAAGGAAATCGAACTGGCCGGAGGGCACCCACCACAAGCCTTCCAAAGCCATCACGGTGTAATCGACCGGATTCACTTTGCTCAGCTTGGACATGAACTTCAGGGTGTAAGCCGCGCCGTACAGGGCCTGCATGGCATCCTGAAATTCGGTGGAGGCCTGGGGCGATTCTCCGGCGGCCACACGCCCGTCGATCATCACGAAGTTGAATTCGGGAACTTCAATGAGTTCAACGTTCTTTGCGGAGGGTGCGTATAGATTTTTGAAAGTCTTCTTCAGATCGAGCTTTTCCATAACCTTTGATTCCTTTCTGTTTTACCTCATCGTTGAGGGGCCAGACCTGACAGGTTTCTAAAACCTGTCAGGTCTTTTGATCCGTCACCCGGCTAACCAGGCGGTAGACCAGCAGGGTCAGCCAGGGCGAGGGGTTCTTCTTATCGGCGAACGACCAGCCTTTCCAGGCTTTGTACATCGAGGCGGCGGTATAGCGACCGCCTTCATCGGCCTGGGCCAGGATGGCTGCCAGCATCTCCTGGAAGCGCGGATCGGGATGCACGAAGGCGAAACGGCTGAGCACATCGGCCACGTGCAGGATGTCGTACCAGACGAAGGGGTATTTCAGCTTGTGGAAATCGCTGCCGATGCCGAACAGGTAGTGCTTGACTTCGCCGCGCTGCTCCCAGTGAGAGAGCAGCATCTCGGCCCCGGCGCGCGTGGCGGGGCTGTCGAGCAGGCCGGGCGCCAGGGACAGGGCCTTCAGGGCGAAAACGTTGGCGATCGGGCAGGGGGCCTCTTTGCGCCCCGGGCCGCGAAACTTGCCCAGCTCTTCTGCACCGCGGCAGCGCCAGCCGTTTTCGTCGACCAGGCCGGCCAGGTGCTGGGCGGCGCGCTGCACGCGCGCATCCTGTTCGAGCCCCATAGCCAGCAGGGCGTAGAGCAGGGTGGGCGCGTCGCACAGCACCCATAACCAGGTATCCACGCCCGTACCGCCGAAGGTGCGCGGGATGTTTACCAGGCTCTGGAAAGCGCCTTCAGGGGATTGGTGAGCGAGAACGGCTTCCAGGCCCGGCTGCATCAGGTCATCGCCGGCGCGCAGGCCGAAATCGGCCAGGGTGCTGAACTTGTAGATAGGGTGGTTGGAGTCGTTATGGCGCTGGAAGACATAGCCAGGCCAGCCGCGCACTTCTTCGGCCAGGGCTGCCACCTGCGGGTGGGCCAGCAGCTCGGCGCGGGCAGCCTGCACCTGCGGATCATCCTCCGGCAGGCCGAGCAGTTCGACCAGGGCGCGGTAGCGCGTCCAGGGCTCGCCGGATTCCAGCAGCCAGGTGAGCAGTTCCGGGGAAATTTGGATAGGGCGGGTAGTGTGATTCATGCTTCATTCCTGTGAAGGCGGTTCGATCAATTTCAGCAGATCATCTTTGAGCAAATAGTGGTATGACAGCAGCTTGCCGTTGTAAATCACGTTGAAGACGCCGTAGGGGGAAGATGCCTGCGCCTGGACCTGCCCCCCGCTGGTCAACTGGATCGCCTGGAACGGGATGTTTAACTCCTGGGCGGCTTCAGCGATATGCCGCACAGCATCCTCCATGTAGGGACACTGGTCGGCGTAGATCACGCTCAGCCCGGCGCCGTAGCGCCCCTGGCGGGCTTCCCAATCTGTCGGGAAACTGGGCAGTGGAGCTTCATCGAAGCGTTTCGCCAGCAGATCGAAGGAGGGCGGAGCCTGGTCGATGCGCTCGAAGCCGTTCTTCAGGAACAGCTCGCTGCTCGCCAGCCATACCCGGCTGCTGGAGAGCATCACCACCCCGTGGAAGCCGGCTTCACGGGCCTCCTGGAGGCATGCATCCAGCAGGCGCGTGCCGTAGCCTTTACCCTTGCCTTTGCCCACCACCCACAGGCAGTGGATCACCAGGTAGCCGGGAGCGTTGACCGCCCGCCAGGCGTATTCGCCGGGCGTGTACTCGATGAAGCCCACCGAGCGCTTGCCCTCGTACAAGATTTTGATGCGCATGCCCTCGGCGAAGCGCGCTCGCAGCCAGGCCAGCTTGTGCTGGTAGCCGGGCGATTTGGGCTTGCTCTTGTAGCAAAAGAAGCCTTGCTGATCGAGGTTGTTTGCATCGACATCCATGATTTCGACAGGTTCAGTCATGTGGTTTACTTCTCCTTTGAATTCGAATGTATTGGCGTTGGAGCGTACTGCCTGAGAACGCCCTGGGCCCATTCCTGCACCACCCGGCGCAGCTCGACCGGTTCCAGCACAGTCACAGCCGGGCCGAAGCTCAAGATGGTCGAGGCTGCCCAGGCGAAGTCCGGCGCCGAGAAAGTGACGACCAGGCCGCCATCCGGCTGTTCTTTGAGCGTATCCCACAGCGGGCGGCTGTCCAGGGCCAGCAGGGCCGCCTCGGGGGCGAAGCGCAGCCGCACCGAGATCTGCGGCTGTTCGGCGAAACCCTGCGCCAGGTATTGGCGGATGTCGAAAGTGGGCGGCGTCTTGAAGGTCTCGGGGCGCAGGTTCAACTCCAGAATGCGGTCCAGGCGAAAAGTGCGCACCGCCTGGCGCAGGTGGCAGAACCCGACCACGTACCACCAGCCCCAGCGGTGCACCAGGGCGTAAGGGTCGAGCTGGCGCGCCGCCGGGTGAGGCTGTTGGGAGCTGCGATAGAGCATCTCGATACGGCGCTGGCCGCGCACAGCGCGGCGCAGCACTTCCAGGTGCGTCTCGATGTTCTTCAGATCGGCGCGGTGCATGCCGGTGGCTACCAGGGTGCGGCGCGCCCAGGCGACTTCCTGGCGCTGCTCGTCGGGCAGCAGGTTGTCCAGCTTGGCCAGCGCGCCCTGGGCAGCCTCCTGGTACAGCCGCCCCCACATTTCGTCCACCAGGCTGGCGCCCAGGTAAACGGCCACAGCTTCCTCGGGGGTGAGCACCAGTGGGGGCATCTTGTAGCCGCGCACCAGCGAGAAGCCGCCGTAGGGGCCGCGCTCGGAATAGATCGGGATGCCCATCTCGTCCAGCATTTCCATGTAGCGGTGCAGGGTGCGCACGGAAACGCCCAGGGCTCCGGCCAATTCGCCGGCCTTCTGGTTGGGCTGGCGCTGCAAGAGCATGATCAGGGTGAGCAGGCGGATGGCGGTGTTGGGCATGGGCTTCTGTCTTTCTGGCTTTCGGGCCAAGTGCATGTTCAGTTTAGAGCTTAATTATGTCAATTCCTGACATAATTCTAGCCAGATTTTGACTGAAACGCGGGTGATTTTTTACGAATTAAAAACCGGATTTTGCCGCCAAGGTGGTTCAAAAATCCGGTTTTGTAGATTTCACCTCTTGACAAAAAAGTTAGCTACCATATAATTAGGATACTAAATATATGTATCCGAACAATACAGAAGCAAAAGATTTGCAGCCGATTGAAACCTTGCCAGGTGCAGAGCCAATGAACAAACCCAAACGTCCCCTGAGTATGCCGGACATTTTCCAACGTATCGAAGGCGTCGGTAAGAAGTTGAAACGAATGCAACGCCAGACCATCCAGACAAGCGGCCTGACGCCGCCGCAGTTCTTCTTGCTGACGCTGTTGTGGGAAAGGGACAGGCGCCCGTTCAAGGAACTGGCCGAGGCCAGCGGTTACACCCCGGCGACGATCACGGGCATCGTGGATACGATGGAAAAAAAGGGCGTGGTGCGGCGCGAGAACAGCACTGAGGACCGGCGCAGCTGCCTGGTCGTGCTGACGGAGAAGGGGCGAGGATTGCAGCAGACTACGCCCAGTCTGGATAAGATTTTTAAACACTGCTGCGTGGGGTTGTCCCCTGACGAAATCCAGCAGTTGGGTGAACTGCTCGATAAATTGGATCGCTCGCTGGAATCATAGGAAAGATGTTGGAGCTGTGAGGCCAATATGAACACGAAACGATTTACCAAAATCCTGATCTTTCTGGCGCACGCCCTGGTGGGATGGGCGCTGTGCGGAGCGATCATCGGGATCGGGCGGGCGGTGACCAGCATGCAGACCACCCTGATCGTTCACGCCCTGGGCGCGCCGGTGATCTTCGGCCTGATTTCGCGGGTGTACTTTCGGCGATTCAACTACACCACGCCCTTGCAGACCGGTCTGCTATTTATGCTCTTCGCCATCGCCATGGACTTCTTCGTGGTCGCCATGTTTATCGAGAAAAGCTTCGAGATGTTTACCAGCCTCCTGGGCACCTGGATCCCATTCGGGTTGATCTTCCTGTCCACTTACTTGACCGGTACATACGTGCTCAGAGGCCGCCAGGTAGAGCAGGCCGGAGCATTCGCAAAGTAACCGTAGGGGCGGGTTTGCAAACACCGTTATTGTTGTGATATCCCCTTAGGAGGGAGGTGTGATGTGAAACAATCTAATCTAGTGTTCCAGATGCTTGTTTTTACGCTGGTTTTGCATGGTTTGTTTTGCCTGCCTACCGGTTGCCCAACCTGCAGCCACGCCTGCGCCGACAGACATCCAGCCAACCCCCACGCGCACCCGGCCGCCCGGCGGCTTTTTGGCGACGGGCGCTGAGCCGGCAGATGTGCGCGGCAAGATTGTAGATACTTATGGCAAAGACGGCCAAATTGGTATGATCCACGTGGAAGCCGCCCCGGACAAAGATACAGGATTTATCAGCGCCTATTATGTCAGCATAGAAGATTACACCCAGGTCTACCAGAAGCAGGCAGAGAAAGTTGAGCAGGTTTCCCCGGCCCAGCTAAAAGAGGGGATGTTGGTCGAAGTGCTATTCACCGGGATAATTCTGGAGAGTTACCCTGCTCAGGTGAAGGCCCTGGAAGTGCTGATTCTAGCGGAGGAGTGAAATGATAGAGAAATTGAAGGCAATCTTCTATCTTGGTTTACTGATTGCTTTCCTGGGCCTTCTCCTGCGCCACGATCTCTCTGCCCAAGAGTCCAATCAGAATAGTGATTTGATCGTAATTTCATCAAATGGAGAGCGGATCAATGTCACACAACTTGCTCGCCTGCGAGCAAGTTCCAGCGAAGAAAACGCGCGAAGATATAGCACGAAAATGTCGCCAGGCTTTATCCCCGATGGCGTCATTGTGGACTGTGAGCCCGCAGATATGCTGGCCGATCCGGCCAGCGCCAAGCCGGTTACTGCGCTGCAGAATTCCTTTACGGTGGAGCGGTCCGACAGCCTGTTGGGGACAGGCGCTGGAACGCCCGACATCCTTGGAAAGATTCTAAAAGTATTTACGCGCGATGATCAAGTCGTAAGTTTATATGTCGAGGGGGATAGCGAAGTTGACACCATCTTTCGCAAAGCCTGTGTCAAAATTACCGGGCAGACTTTGATTTACCTAGTACATCTTGGCATAAATAGCTATGCAGAAAGGGCTCTGCCCTGGTAGGTCCATTTGAACGGTTTAGCCATGGTACGGTTGTAATACTCGATGAAGGCCAGAACCTTGCGTTTCAGATCGTCGA
>JBFMFR010000057.1:0-44105 GCA_040752025.1 Chloroflexota bacterium
GGCCTGAGACCGGGTGTTGTGCAAGCTTATGCAAATTTGTTTGCACATTACCATCCCGACAGTGTGGCTTGTTTGGAACTTGTTGAGCAAGTCTCAACAAATCATTAAAGTGCCATTTGTCACTATTCCGGTTTCTCACTTACGCCGCGCCAAGCATCCTGGTTATTGATAATGCGCCCTGAAAAATTCAAGCCTGATCAGGAGATTGCCTACCAGGTATTTTGCCAGGTATCACAAACAGCCACCAGGATGTTGGGCTTGGTCCGGGAGTTCTGCGAAATGATTAGAGAGAAGACATCTGAGGATCTGGATAATTGGTTGACTCAAGCCAGCGGCTGCAAAATCCCTGAGATTGAGCGCTTTGCAATCAGCTTGAGAGGCGATTATGATGCTGTAAAGGCTGCACTTTCTCTCGAATGGAGTAATGCTCAAACCGAAGGCCAGGTTCACCGGCTCAAATTGATCAAACGCCAAATGTATGGGCGGGCAAGTTTTGATTTATTGCGGCGCAAGGTAATTGGGTTTTCAGATACTTCGTGATAGTTTCACGTAAATTGCGGAAGAACCCCGAAAGTGTGCCACGAGTTTTCGGCCAGACGCGCCACCCAGTCAACGCAATGGCAAGCTTCTGAAATAGCCGGGGAAACGGGTTGTGGATAGAGTTACAGTGCGGTAAAATAATCGTCCCCCCCAACAAAACGGGAGCAGAGCTTTCCAAAGCATCTGTTCTCGTTTTCATTTTGGGGGATATTCCCCAGCCATGTTGTTGGTTTTCAAGGTACAGAGGGATACATTATGGGGCAAGTAGAGATTCTGGGATCACCTCCTGTTCTAAGCGAGAACGGCCCTGAGAGCGGAAGCTAGCGCCGCGAATAACAACCATTTCAGCGCGATGGGTCAGGCGATCCAACCCTGCTGAAGCGAGAAGCGGATCCCGGAACAGGTCTGGCCATTCTGCTGGGGCGCGGTTGGAAGTCAGCAAGATACTGCTGCGTTCGTAACGTTCGTTGATCACATCGTACAGGTCTTCAGGAGCAGGCGGTTGGAGGGGTTTGAGGCCGAAGTCATCCAGGATCAGCAAGTCGGGGCGTAAGAAAAGGTTGAAACGGCGCTCCAAGGATCCATCGGCTCGCCCACCGTGAATGGTTTGAAGCATCTTGTGGGTATTGACGAACAGAACCTGAAAGCCTTGTCGGGCAGCTTCCTGGCCAAGCGCCTGTTGAGTGCGCACATCCAGGGTTTCCAGGATGCCGGATAAGTGCAGATGCTTGAGTTGTGGCGTAAGCTGGTGTTTCAGTTCCATGCTTCACCTCCTGGAAGATGGCCAACCAACTCTTCGGGTGTGCGTGCAAAAGTAGTGGCCGGTGGCGCTGGAAAT
Source organism: Chloroflexota bacterium (assembly GCA_040752025.1). GTDB lineage: Bacteria > Chloroflexota > Anaerolineae > Anaerolineales > UBA4823 > JBFMFR01. The sequence goes on from JBFMFR010000057.1 coordinate 1,379, forward strand.
GTCACCGGCAGGGGTTGGTTTTCCAATCCTTCCTTCAGGATGTGTTGGATGGTTTTGTAGGCTGGATCATCAAAGGCCAGGGCGCGCTGGCAGCCATCGCGACGACCAGCCACAGGCGAATGAGACTCCAGGCTACGCTTGCTTTCATCTTCAGCGCAACAAACACTTGGGATAAGCGATCCTCTCTAAAATCAATACAGCCCGCCCGGTGCAAAAGTTGCGCCTGCCGAAGAGAGACCCCAAAACCCGCCGGAGCGCTTCTACAGATAAGGTAAATTGCCAGGGTCAATCCGTCTATGTTGAAATCACTCAAGTGATCTCTTTCCACATAGATCAAGTGCGCGATGATGAGATAAGTGCAGAGCAAATAGAAAGCATACGCCCCTAATCTTCCGGGATTCGCTCTGCCAGGCCCGACCACCAGCCTTTGGCCTGTGGCGTGGGCTGGGCAGCAACCTGTTCCTCGAGCTGCTCTTTCAGAGATTTCCAAAGACCTTCTCTTTCTTCGCCATCCGTTCGCTGCCCGGCCTGCCCAAGCGATAAAGTTTCCAGCCGGCCCCAGATATCATTCGATAACCTGGCACCTTCCTTACGCTTTAGATTAACCTGGTAAGTTTCCGGCTGGCCTAGCCGGCGGCTCAACCATCCGCTGCGGATCAACCCTGCCAGCACCTGGGAGGTCTCTGCCTGAGTGGGCAGTATTTCAGAGGCAAGGCTTTGCAAGCCTTCTTCCAACTCAGCCAACGTGGCGCGCCCCCTCTTTCTCAAGAGCAGCCTCATGACCGCGCGGCGCAGTTCATCCGGTTCATCTACGATATCCGTCATGCGTAGGCCGCTGTTATCCGCGACCGGTTCGGTGACCTGTTCCAGCCGCGACCACACGGACCGTTGGGTTTCCGGGAAGATATTGCGCAAATATAACATCGGGTAGGCGCCGACCCTGCGACGCAGCGCATCCATCTCGATCTGCATTTGATCGATGTTGGCCTGGGTTTCCTGGCGCATCCATTCCTCGGGCAGTTTTTCCAACGTCTTGCGCAGGATGCCCAGCCGGGCTTGCGTGACCAGGCACTCACCGATCAGAGTGGCTTTCTCTTTGCCGAAGCGTTGCGCCAGGGGCGACAGGATCACCCCCGCCTCTGCTAACTGGTGCACAACCCGGGCTTCGTTCTTGGTCACCCGGTCGGCCTCGCCCAGCGTTTCTTCGATCCAGCGGCGCTCGTTAGTCAGCCCGGCGCGGATGAACCCCACAATAACGCCTGAGCCACCCAGGCCAGCCAGAACCGCGTACAGGAACACCAGGATCGGGGAAGCATTGAGTTCGAAAAGCATATGATTGAAGCCGCTGTGCACCGCCGCGGCGGCAAGCAGCCCAACCAACAGGTATAACAGCCTCCGCCATGAACCACGCTGGAAGCGTCCCAACCCCAAAGTAATTCCCACCAATGCGCTCGTAGTGGCATGCACCAGGTTGCTGGACAGAGTGCGCCCGATCGCCACAGATAGGACAGAACTCTCCTGTCCGAAGATGTAATTGAAATTCTCCACAATCGCGAAGCCGATCCCGGCCGCGAAACCGTAGATCGCCCCATCCACGAAGTACGTGAAATTCCGGCGGCGCACCAGCCAGATCAGCACCAGCGCCTTCAGGATTTCCTCGCTGAAAGGGGCGATATTGCGTGACAGGTTTTGGAAAGAAACCCCCTGCCGCAGCAGCCAGGAGTGCAGCAGGTAAGCTACTACGAACGCTCCAGCGCCCCCTATGAAAGAAATGACCACGCTGTCGATAGAGCCGGTGGCATACAGGTCACGCTTGTAGATGAACCACAGCGCCACCAACGGGATCAACGTTGCCACACATAGGGCAATCACCAGTTCCAGCGCAGGCATTTTGAGCTCTTATGGGCGGGCAAAAGTGATCCGGTAGGGCGCTGTTTCGCTCGTCTGGCGCGTCAGGGCGGTGATGAGGATGGTTACAGAAGGGGTTTCTCGGAAATTGATTTCCAGAGCCCCCCCTGCATTCTCCAATGGCAATTCTTGCAATGACATTTGGCCGTCCTGATCCGTCAATGCCACGAATACTCGCCAGAGCTGTGGTACTCGGTTGTGAATGCGCACGAAACCATCCGTGCTCCATCCCCTCACATCGCTCTCGGCATCATCGACAAAGCCAATTTCTGGGATCTCGATGTCATCGATTGCCAATCCCGGTCGGTTGAGCACAGTATCGGTGATCACGGCAAAACGCAGCCAGATCACCTTGCCAGCATATGCGCTCAGGTCGATTGTCTCCTGAATCCAGGCTGGCGTTTCCCCACCACCGCTGCGGCCCGTAAAGCCGCTGCCATAGTTATTGCCATTCGGATTGGTGTCGCGGCTGGCGCTGGTGCGTAAAGGTGACCAACTCTTGCCGCCATCTTGCGAAATGAGCAGGTAGCCGTAATCCCAATCTTCTTCCAGGTCATACCAGTTCCAATAGCTCAGCGTGGCCTGTTTCACCCCACTTAAATCCACCTGGCGGGTCAGATCGCACATCGAGCCGTCTGCCCGGTTCGACCACCACATGCGCCCTCCGCCATGTGCCTCGGTTGGGATCAACTGGGCTGCCTGGGCGCCTTCGAAGGTTAGCTTCACCTTGCCTTTACCTTCGAAGCGCAGGATGTCGATCCCGCCATACTGATTCACATCGCTGGCGTAAGTCGCCGGCAGGCGAGATAGCTGCAGGTTGTTGGTGAGTACAGCAAACGGCAGTTGGATCTCCTTGAACGCATAAGCGCCATCGTCCAGGGATGGGTTGTTCATCGCCAGCGCTAACATGTAATCCGCGTAGAAATCGTCGGCGGTGCGCGCAAAGCCAGTCTGTTGCAGCACAGCATCGATGCCAGCCAGTCCGTTAGCCGGATTCGCTGCCAGCTTCTTGATGAAATCCATGTCCAGTTGCTCGTACAGGTATTCCATGAACAGATAAGCCTGCCCGTAATCGGATGACTCTCCACTCCAGTACCACAAGGATTGGTCCAGGTTCATCAAGTATGCCTGAACAGCGATATCGCCCTGCATGCCCGCAATCTGCTGAGCCAGGACGCTGAACCCCTCGTTTTGCCAGCCGTCCTCGTTCTTGTCGATTCCGCTCTGGATCATGTGCTGGAACTCGTGGGCCAGGGTCAGCTTGTAATAGTCCCCGGCGATATCGCCCGCTCCCGATGTCGAGATGTAGAAGTACTGGCCCTGGTTAGAGTGCTCATCAACCATCGCCGGAAAGCTGTCGTTATCGCCGAAATAGCCACCCACCTGACCGAGTTTATCGGAATGCAAAATATACAGGCGCGGGTCGCCATCCAACCCGGGCGATTCCTCATGGCCAAAGACCGCCCGCACAGCCTCGTAGGAGGCATCGAATGACTCCCCGGCAGCCTGCCAATCGGCTTCAGTAACTACACTTCCATCCTCTTTGATCGGCTCTACTCCGCTATCCAACCAAAACCAAGCGTGATCCGAGATATACACCAGCCGGGCTTCGATCTGGCTGAACTCGAAGGTATCATTATTGTGAACCCAGAATTTGCGTGCATCGCCGGGCTTGTATTCCGGCACAGCTTGCGCTGGCTCAGGCAGGCTCGCCGGATCGACGCCGCGCAACCGCACAGCAGCTTCCAGAGCATCGAAGGGCAGCGGCTGCGCCTCGAGCACTTCCTGGTATTCCGCCTGGTTTTCTGGCAGAGCGCCCCCAAGCACTTCGATGCGCTTACCAATCTCAGATTCAACCGGCGGAGGCGACTGGCATGCACCGAGAACAAGCGCTATGGCCAGACAGGTAACGACTTTCAAGAAAATCGTTCGCAGCATGGGTAAATCTCCTGATAAAACCTCCAACCCCAAGGCTGATGCGATCGACAACGGTAAAGAATGCCGTCGTTCGCATCAAAACCTTGGGGTTAGTAAAAACCGACTATTATAGTTTCGGATTCCGAATATCTTCAGGTTCAGCCAGTTTTATTTGGCCGGCTTGCGCCGCAGCACCAGGAAGGCGCCGGCGATCACAATCACTGCCACCACGCCGATGATCAGCCCGACGGAAGTGCCGCCAGCCTGGCCAGCGCGCTCCATGCCGGAAAGCTCGGCGTTTTGTTCACCGGGTTGGAAAGCCACGATTCGACTATCCTGCTGCAAGAAATATTGGTTCGGCATCAACACATTGCCCTGTGCATCCGCCAGTTGGTACAACTGATCTACAATCAACAGATTGTTCTGGCTGTCCTTCAAGGCAACACCCTGGGCGTCCTGGGCCAGATCGAGCTTCGCTTCGGCCAGGAAAACGATTTGTACATTCTGGAGCGCATTGCCCTGGGCTTCCACCAGGGTGTAATTCTGGCCTTCCTGCAGGACAGCTCTCTCCGCCTCCTTCAGAACCACAACCTGGGCCGACTGGTAACCGTACTGTTGGGCATCCTTGAGTAGTTGGATCTGCGAAACCTGCAGACTGTTCCCCTGGGCATCTTGCAAAGTCTCGCCTTTTGCTTCCTGCAGGACGGCCAGGCGGCTTTCAGCCATCAGGTTCGCCTGGGCTTCAGCCAGGTTGTTGATGCGCGCATCCTGGAAAACAAACAGCTTCGATTCGACCAGACGCACGATCTGAGCGCCTTGCAAAGCCTGCACCTGGGCGTTCTGCTGACCAGCCGTGTTGGCCAGCGAAGCAGAGTCGCACCCAGCCAGAGCCAGCACGCTGATCAAAAGAACGATCAGCACAAGAATAAATGGGTTGCGTCGAGTGGATTTCATGGTTTCTCTCCTGATTCTTTCATCAATGTGGGTTGTTTATCGGCAGTGCTATACATAATTAGTCGTAGAACAGAAGCAGAAAAGGTCTCTAATGTTCAATTAACGTAAAATATTATACCATTATCAGCCCATGGTCCCCGCTCAACGCAGCCTGCGCCGCTGCACCTCCGCCGCTGCCCGCGCCGCCAGCCAGATGCCCGCCATGAGGAAGCCGATGAAGGCGATCACCACGGCTTGCAGCGCCACGCGCGTGGCGAAGGTCTCGAACAGGGCCTGGCTCAGGCTGGATAGGGTCAGCCCCAAACCTTGCGACAGCCCGGCCGGCATGCTCGCTACCATCCAGTTCACGATGAGCAGCGTGGCCAGCGTTGGAGTAGCCAAAGCCAGCAGGAAGGCCGCCGTGCCGCCGATCACCAGCGGCAGCCCCCACCACACCAGCCAGTCTTGCCAGGAGCGCACCACCAGCAGCGTGGCCAGCGCCAGGCTGCCCAGCGGCGCCAGCAAGCCCAGGTAGGCCAGGGCGCGCAGCCCGCGCACCCCCGTGCGCAGGTCCTCCAGCGAAGAACCGGCCGGCAAGGAATCCTGCACCACGGCAGCCGCATCGAACTCGTCCGGGACGCCGTCAACCATCTCGCCCAGCGCCTGTTGAATGTCGGGCTTGAATTCGTTGATCAGGTCGGCCGGCGGACGGCAGGAGGGCAGGCCCGCCAGGCCCTCATCGAGCATGCCGAAAAACAAATCGAACAGGTCCAAAAAATCGCAGGGAGGCTGGGCTTTGAGCACCTGCAAGATCGCCTGCCAGCCTGGCTCGCCGCGCACGCGGTTCTTGACCTCCGCCATCGAAAGTTTCATCTCCAGCGCGGGCGCGTCGGAATTCAGGTAGCCGAAGAAACCATCGATCAGCCCTTCCACCTGGGTTTGCAGCCACTCGGTTGGGACCAGGCCAGAGACGATCGTTTCCCAGTCGCTCTGTTTCATGTTCTTGACGAAGGGCAGCGAGCCGGGGTTCTGTCCGCCCTGGCCGCCGGAGAGCGTGCCCGAGCGCAGAGCGCTCATGATCTGCTCGGAGGCCAGCTTGGGGAAGCGCGCGTAGGCGTCTTGCTGGCGCAGCGCCTGCTTGTAGAAATCGGCGTCGAAGAACAGGTTGGCAGCATTGATCGCCGGCAGCAGCACCACAACCGAGAGCACGAACACCGCCAGGCAAATGATCCCCGCAGTTTTCAGAAAAGTCGACTGATAATCCGACATGCTACACGCTCCTCTCTTGCAACACCTTCACCATCAATCAGGAAGGAAGCTTTTGTGGAACTGGCGCGACTTTCATCCGGATGATTACACTGATTTTGTTTTTACACTGAGAAATCTGTGCAATCTGCGGATAAAAAGACTCTACTTCCAATCCTTATCCTAAAGAAAAGCCCCGATTCTGTCAACCACCAGAAAGTTAAGATCTGCTGAAAACAAACCAAAAACCCTTGCCCCTTATAGATAGTTGGTTATAATTGCGAATACTTGCAATAACGAGCAATCATATGATCGAGAAATATATCACAATTCTGCGCTCCCGCGGCTACCGCATGACCCCCCAGCGCCTGGCGATCCTGGGCATCCTGCTGGGCGCCAAGCGCCACCTCAGCGCCCAGGAGATCTGCGAAATGGCCCACCAGGCCATGCCCGGGCTGACCGAGGCCACCGTCTACCGCACCCTCAGCTTCCTGGTGGAACAGGGACTGGTGCTGGCTGCCCACATCGGCAGCGGGCAGTTGGCCTACGAGATCGCCGAGCGCCCTCACCACCACCTGATCTGCCGGTCGTGCGGTTACACGATGGATATCGATCATGCCTGGCTGGAACAGCTCTACGAGCAATTCCAGGAACAAACCGGTTTCCGCATCGACAGCATGCACGTCACCTTCTTCGGACTGTGCCCGGTTTGCCAGAAATAATCTTTTTTCTTTCACAAGGAGGTTACTATGTTGTACTCACCTGCACCCATGCACATTCCGGATGGTTTTCTGTCCGTAACCGTATCACTGGTTTTGTGGGCGATCAGCGCCATCGTAATCGGCGTTGCCCTGGTGCGCGTCAACAAGGACCTGGGCGAGCGCCAGGTGCCCATGATGGGCGTGCTGGCGGCGGCCATCTTTGCCGGGCAGATGCTTAACTTCGCCGTGGCCGGCGGCACTTCCGGGCACCTGATGGGCGCCGCCCTTGCCACCATCCTGCTCGGGCCGTGGGCCGCCATCCTGGTGATGACCACCGTGGTCGGCGTCCAGGCCCTGATCTTCCAGGATGGCGGCCTGTTGGCCCTGGGCGCTAACGTGTTCAACATGGGGGTAATCGGCGTAGCCGTGGCCTACATGGTGTACCAGACCGTGCGCAAGCTGAGCGGCGGGCGCAAATGGGGCCTGTTCGCCGGCGGTTTCCTGGCTGCCTGGTTGTCCATCGAAATTGCCGCCCTGGCCGCAGGGCTGCAACTGGCCTTTTCCGGCACCTCGCCGGCCAACATTGCCATCCCGGCCATGGCCGGCATCCACGCCCTCATCGGCATCGGCGAGGGCCTGATCACCGTGGGCGCGCTGGCTTTCATCTATGCTACGCGCCGCGATCTGCTGGAGATGGATGCCAAAAGCCCGGTTGGCGGGGCCATTGTGTGGCTGGGCGGGCTGGCAATTGCCATCGCCCTGGCGATCGCCTCGCCCCTGGCCTCCGCCCATCCGGATGGGCTGGAATGGGTTGCCGGGCAAAGGGGCTTCCTGGAAGCAGCTCGCGGACCTTTGTATGAAATCGTCCCCGATTACGTTTTCCCCGGCATATCGAACGAGGCCCTGGCTACCATCATCGCCGGCATCCTGGGCGTGTTGGTGGTCTTCAGCATCAGCCTGGCGGTGGCTTACACACGGCGTAGCCGCCAGCCTGCCAACCGCTGAACATGCACGTTCATTTCCTGGATCCCTACCGGCCCGGCGGCAGCCTGCTGCACCGCATCGACGCGCGCCTCAAGTTCGTCCTGGCGCTGGCCTTCATCCTGACCACCGCCCTGACTCCTGCCGGGGCCTGGCCGGTGTATATCCTGCTCCTGGCCCTGATCCTGTCGATCGAAGTGTTGTCTGAACTGGGCGTTGGCTACATCCTCAAGCGTTCGAGCCTGGCCCTGCCATTCGTCCTGGCGGCCTTGCCAGTGGTTTTCACGCTCAAAGGCCCGGCCTGGTTCAGCTTCGACCTGGGCTCCTGGACGCTGACCGCCACTTACACCGGCCTCGAGCGCTTCATTTCCATTGCCCTCAAATCGTGGATCTCGGTGCAAGCCGCCATCCTGCTGGCCACCACCACCACCTTTCCCGATCTGCTGGTCGCCATGCGCGCTGTGGGCATCCCCCGCCTGCTGGTGGCTATCTTCGGCCTGATGTGGCGCTACCTGTTTGTGCTGGTGGACGAGGCCCTGCGCCTGATGCGCGCCCGGGCGGCACGCAGCGGCCACTCCGACCAGGCCGGGCTCAAACCGGGCGGCAGCCTGGCCTGGCGGGGGCGCGTGGCCGGCGGCATGGCCGGCAACCTGTTCTTACGCGCCTTCGAGCGCAGCGACCGCATTTACATGGCCATGCTGGCGCGCGGCTACGATGGCGAGGTGCGCGCCGCCCCCCTGCCCCCCCTGGGCGCGGGCAACAGGCTGGCGCTGGGCCTCAGCCTGTTGGTGCTGCTGGCGCTGCTGGCCCTGGCCTTGCTTTTCTGGTAAACACACACTAGGAGGGGCGCAACGCTTGCGCCCTATCAGATATGCATCATTCGATCGAAGTTCACGACCTCAAATTTTCATATCCGGATGGCCACGCCGCCCTGCGAGGCGTCTCCCTGCACATCCAGCCCTGCGAAAAAGTCGCCCTGGTCGGGCCCAACGGGGCCGGGAAATCTACCCTGATCCTGCACCTCAACGGCATCCTGTCCAGCCCACACGGCGAAATCAGCGTGGCCGGCCTGCCGGTGATCAAAGAGAACCTGGGCAAAGTGCGCGCCCGCGTGGGATTGGTGTTCCAAACCCCGGACGACCAGCTTTTCTCGCCCACGGTCTACGACGATGTCGCTTTCGGCCCGCTGTACCAGGGACTGCCTCCGGACGAAGTGCGCCAGCTCGTCCAGGAGGCGCTGGCCACGGTCGGCATGAGCAGCTACATCGACCGCGTTTCACACCACCTCAGCGTAGGCGAAAAGAAGCGCATCGCCATCGCCACCGTGCTGTCGATGAAGCCTGAAGTTCTGGTGTTGGACGAGCCCACCGCCGGCCTGGACCCGCGCGCCCGGCGCTCGTTGATCCACCTGCTGGACGAGCTGCCCATCACCATGCTGGTCTCCACCCACGACATGCTCATGGTGCGCGAACTCTTCCCGCGCATGGTGATCATGGATGAAGGCCTGGTGGTCGCCGATGGGCCTACGCAAGAATTGATGGAAGACGCCAACCTGCTATCTGCCCACGGCCTGGAAAAACCCTGAACCAACCAGTGGGCATCGCATAGATTTGCATCGTAGGGGCCTACGGCGTAGGCCCGCTTACGGCGTAAGCCCGCCGCCGATGTACGCCTTCAGCCAATCCTGGGCCTGCTCCGCCAGCGGGCTGCCGGGGGCCAGTTCGTAAACTTTCTGGAAGGCCTGCACGGCGGCGCTTTGCTCGTCGCGCAGCAGGTGCAGCCGGCCCAGGTGCAGGTAGGCTGGCGCGTAGTTGGGATCAGCCAGCAGGGCATGTTCCAGGAAGCGCCGGGCGCTGTCCAGGTCATCTAATTTCAAGAACACCTGGGCCAGCAAGTCCAGGCTTTCTGCATCGCGCGGCGCCAGGATCACCACCTGGCGCGCCACCGGCAGCGCCACCTCTTCAACCAGGTAGCCATTACTGAGCGAGAAACTGGCCAGGCGGCGCAGATAGACCACCTCGCCGGGGGCCATCTCGACGGCCGCCAGGTAAGCTTCGTAGGCCGCGTCCAGTTCCGAAGCCGAGGTCAGCACATCGCCCAAGGCCACCTGCAGGATCGGTTGTTGGGGATAGAGTTCGATCGCCTGGCGCAGGATTTGTTCTGCCCGGGTGGTTTCTCCCTGGCGCGACCAGTACAGCGCCAGGAACATGTGCGCGGCCAGCGATTTCTGATCCAGGGCCAGGGCTTTCTCCAACTCAGCCAGGCCCGCGCCCGCGCCAGTTGCACCGGAGGGTGTAACCGGTAGATGCTGGCGGGCCTCCCCCAGGTAAGCCCAGGCTTCGGCGTAATCCGGATAAGCCAAAATCGCCTGGTGAAAAGCCTCAGCCGCCAGCCCCCATTCACCCAGGTTCGCCAGAGAGCGCCCGGCGACCAGCAGTTGGTAGGCCGGGTCGTCCACCAGCGAGGCTGCCAGCAAATCGCCTTCCAACCGGGAGGCAACCGGCGCCAGGCCAGAGTCCAGCTCGGCAGCCTGGCGCAGCGGGTCCAGGGCGGAAAGAGGCTGCGGGGTGATCGCCAGCAGCATCCCCAACTGGAACTGCCACTGCGCCGCGCCTGGCTGGAGATTCACCAGGGCCTGGGCATCCCGCAGCGCCGCCGGGTAATCGCCCAGGGCGCGATGGGCCTGGAGCAGGCGCGAGGTGACCTCGACATCCGTTGGCGCCTCACCCAGAGAAAGAACGATCTCCCAGGCCTGGACCGCTGCCTCCGTATCACCCTGTTGCTGCCGGGCGTCGCCCAAATCGAGCCAGCCCTGGCGGGTCAGCCCGCCATCCAGGCGCTCGCCGGCCTGCTCCAGGTAAAGGATCGCCTGGTCGGGCTGCCCGGCCTGCACGGCGTAATGTCCGGCCTGTTCCCACAGATCGCCCCGCCAGGGCTGGCGGCGGGCGGCATTGGCCAGGTGTTGGGCGGCTTCGGCCGGGGCGCCAGACCGCAGGGCAGTTTCGGCAGCCTGCAGTTCCTGGTTGGCCTGGTAGAACGGCGGCGCCAGGGCCAGCAAGGCCAGCAGCGCAACCAGGGCCAGCAGCATCCACAGGCGGTTTGTGCGTGGGAGTTGCATAGGCACGATTATATCAAGGAGCGGGGGCGGCCGCCTGTGCGATCCCCGCCGCGTGGGTAAAAAGCGAACCAACAGCCAGGCTGTTATAATTGCGGCATCCAAATTATCGCCACACAACAGAAGGAAATCAGCTATGGACTTTGCACTATCAGACGAGCACCGCATGGTACAAAAGATGGTCCGCGAATTCGCTCAGAAGGAGATCGCCCCGATCATCAAAGACAGCGACCGGGCGCAAGAGATGGCCGCTTTCGTGCTGCCACGCATGGGTGAACTGGGCATCCTGGGGATTTGCCTGCCGGAGCGCTATGGCGGGCAGGGCATGGATTACATCGCCCTGGGCCTGGCCTGCGAAGAATTGGAAGCTGTGGATACCACCTTGCGGGTGGTTATGTCGGTTCACATGGGCCTCAACAGCCTGGGCTTGCTGCAATGGGGCAGCGAAGAGCAGAAGCAGCGTTTCCTGACGCCCCAGGCGCGCGGCGAAAAGATCGCCTGTTTCGGCCTGACCGAGCCAGGGGCTGGCTCAGACGTAGCCGCCATCCAGAGCACCGCCCGGCGCGAGGGCGACGAATACGTGCTCAATGGCGAGAAGATGTGGATCTCGCTGGCGACCAAGGCGCACCACTGCCTGTGGATTGCCAGAGAGTGGCCCGAGCCGCTCTCTTCCGATCCGCACGATAACCTTTCGGCCTTCCTGCTCGAGCTGGACCGCCCAGGCGTCAGCCGCGGCGACATTCACGGCAAGCTGGGCGTGCGCGCCGGCTCGACGGGCTGGATCGCCTGCCAGGATGTGCGCCTGCCAGCCGCCAACCGCATCGGCGAGCCGGGCGAGGGCTTCAAAATTGCCATGTCGTGCCTGGACAACGGGCGCTACACCGTCGCCGCCGGGGCGACCGGGCTGATCCGCGCCTGCCTGGAGGCCAGCGTGAAATACGCCAACGAGCGCCAGGCCTTCGGGCGCGAGATCGGCAAGTTCCAGTTGACGCAGCAAAAAATTGCAACTATGGTACAATCTTATGACGCAGCGCGTCTACTCTATCTGCGAGCCGGGTGGATGAAGAATCAAGGCATTCGCAACACCCGTGAGACCTCGTTAGCGAAATGGTTCGCCACAGACAAGTCATTTGAAGCCGCCGCGGAGGCTATCCAGGTGCACGGAGCTTACGGCTACAGCGACGAATACGATGTGGAGCGCTACCTGCGCAATGCCAAAGGGGCGGTAATTTACGAGGGGACCAGTGAAATTCACCAGTTAATGCAGGCGGGCTATGCCCTGGGCTATCGCCAGGATGCTCCCCTGCGCAAAGAACTGCCCGCCTACAATGCCGAGGAGTGGCAGTTGTAATCGCTCTCAATCCCAGCCATAACAAAGGAGGTCGACTTGAATATCGTAGTTTGCATCAAACAGGTACCCGACTCTGCCGCCAAAGTGGCGGTGGAAGGCGGGAAAGTAACCTGGGGAGAATCACCCTTGGTGATGAACCCCTGGGACGAATACGCCGTAGAGGCGGCTCTGCTGCAAAAAGAAGCCGCCGGCGGCGAAGTGACTGCGATCAGCCTGGGCGGCGAAAGCGCTAAGGATGCCCTGAAGACCGCACTGGCGATGGGCTGCGGGCAGGCCATCCTGATCTCGGACCCCGCCCTGGAAGGCGCCGACAGCCAGGCAGTCGCCAAAACGCTGGCCGCCGCCATCCAGAAGGTTGGCGGCGTCGACCTGGCCTTCTTCGGCCGGCAGGCCATCGATGGCGATATGGGCGTTACCGCCGCACAGACCGCCCGCGTCTTGGGCTGGCCGATGCTCAGCCTGGTCTCGGTAATCCAATCGGTGAGTCCACAGGCCATCACAGCGGAGCGCTCCATCGAAGAAGGGCGGCAGATCGTAGAAAGCAAGCTGCCCGCGGTTTTGAGCGTTTCGAAAGATATCGGCGAACCGCGCTACCCCTCCTTCATGGGCATCCGCAAAGCCGCCCGGGCGACCATCCCAGAATGGACGCTGGGCGACCTGGGCGCCAGCGCCCCGGCTTCTGTAGTGCGCTGGCCGGAGATCATGAACCCGCCGGTGCGCGAAGTGACGACTGAAATCATCGCTGGCGACAGCCCGGCTGAAATCGCCGAAAAGCTGGTCGACAAAATTCTGGCGGAGAAGGTGCTGTGATGAGCGCGAAGATCCTGATTTACGTAGATCAATTCAAAGGCAACGTTCTGCCGGCTTCCTGGGAGGCTTTCGGCGCCACGCAGGCCATTGGCGGCAGCGCCATCGCGCTGGTATTAGGAGAGGGCAGCCAGGCAATCGCTGCCCAGGCTTTCCAATACGGCGCCAGCCAGGCTTTCTATTGTGATGACGCCAGCCTGGTGGATTATCGTCCGGAGCCCTACACCGCCGTTGTCGCCAAAGTGGCCAAAGAACAGGATGTGGACATCATCCTGTTCCCCACCACCACGCGCGGCCGGGAGGTAGCGGCTATGGCTTCTATTGACCTGGGCAGCGGCGTGATGCCGGATATCTCCGGTCTGGAGATGCAAGGCGAGAGAGTATTGGTAACGCGCCCGGTTTACGCTGGCAAGCTGTTTTCGAAAGCCTACTGCGAAGCGCGCCCACAGATCATCACCACCCGCGGGCGCGCCTTCAAGAAGCCGGAAACCGACCCGGGCAAGACGGGCAGCCCTGTCTCTGTCGCGCCGGTGATGAGCGAAGGCGAAATCGCTTCCAAAGTGACCGGCTATACCCAGGCGGAAGGCGGGGTGAGCCTGAGCGACGCCAACGTCATCGTTTCCGGCGGGCGCGGCGTTTCCAACAACCCGGCCCTGACGCCCCCGGCTGGCCTGGACGAAAAACAGGCCGAAATCTGGCGCGCCCAGCAAGGCTTTCAACTGGTGCGCGATCTGGCTGCGGTAGTGGGCGCCGCGGTGGGCGCCAGCCGCGCCGCGGTGGATGCCGGTTATATTCCTTACGTACACCAGGTCGGCCAGACCGGTAAAGTGGTCTCGCCCGACCTCTACATTGCCTGCGGCATCTCGGGCGCCATCCAGCACCTGGCTGGTATGCGCACCAGCAAGGTAATCGTGGCAATCAACAAAGATGCCGAAGCACCGATCTTCAAACTGGCCCGCTTCGGCGTTGTTGGCGATCTTTTCACATTCCTGCCGCCAATTACAGAAGCTTTCCGCAAGCGCCTGGGCAAGTAGCACTCGCCCAGAGTTAATCCGGTTCAGCCACGCGCCCGGCATACGCTATGCCGGGCGCGTTTGTTTTAGATCCTCGGGGAGCATCCGCTGCGCCCGGCCCGCTTGGTGATATTTGTCTATACTTTGATGACATTTGCCACTAGGTAAAGCTCCTTTTCCAGAGTAAATTTTTATCTAGGAAATTGTTTTATGATTGGTAATGCTTTCGATGGTTTAGCGCTTTTCCAGGGCTTGCAGCCGGAGCAAATCGAGCTGCTCAAGCCGCTCTTCCACCTGTCTCAAGAAACGGCAGGGAATATCCTGTTTGAGCAAGGCGGGCCGGCTTGCAATCTTTACCTGGTTCTCGAGGGTGAAATCGCCATCCGTTTCAAACCCGAAGATGGCCCAGAGATCGTGATCGTCCGGGTGCGTGCGGAGGGCGTTGTCGGTTGGTCGGCGGCATTGGGCAGCGCCACTTACACCTCTTCAGCGGTGTGCACCAGCGACTGCACGGTGTTGCGCATACGCGGCCAGGATTTGCGCGCCTTGTGTGAAAATCATCCACAGACGGGCACCCTGATCCTGGAGCGCCTGGCTGCGGTGGTTGCCGAGCGCCTGCGCAACACCCACCCGCACGTGGTCGCCCTGCTGGAACAGGGGATGCGCACCTAGACAGTGAATTTAGTCGTAACCGTTGTATAATATGCGTAGCCCAGGTATCCGCGCATTCACTCAGGAGGTCGAACATGGTTACTCCCACTCCTAATTTGAACAATGTTCCCGCAGAAGCGCGCCTGCGCGACCTGTTGGAAAGATTGAACGCCTATATCGAACAGTATCACGGCGGTTCGGTGGAAATGGTGTCCTTCGATGGGAAGCTGCTGAAAGTGCGCCTGGGCGGGGCTTGCCTGGGCTGCCCGCTTTCGCCCTCCACTTTGCAAGGTTGGGTGGCAGGCACAGTTCACCAGTTCTTCCCAGATGTCGAGGTCGTCGACGCTGATTCTTGACAGCCTGCGCCCGAATCCACCCCCGCAGGCAGCTACGGGCCAGGCATCTCACCCGGTGAGATGCCTTTTTCATTAAAACAGGAGTTCTCGTATGTACATGGTTCTGTTTGTATTGGATGACCCCAGCCGTTTGGATGAAGTGCTGGCCGCCTGGGATGCCATTGGCGTAACCGGCGTGACCATCATTGAATCCACAGGCATCAACCGCCGCCGGCGCGCCGCCCAGGTAGGGACGGTGTTCATGGCCGGCATCAACCGCCTGATGAGCGGCGACCAGGAAAGCCACTACACCTTGCTGACCATCGTGCCCAACCAGAGCATTGTACAGCGCTGCGTCGAGGCCGCCGAAGAAATCGTTGGCGATCTGGACGCCCCCAACAGCGGGGTTCTGGCAGCCTGGCCGCTCGAGTATGTCAAGGGAGTGCCCAACCGCACGCGCAGTGAGGAGGCTTGATGGCCTGGCTTACCTTTGCTCTCAGTGCCGCCATCGTGGTGGTTGCCGCCACCAAGCTGGCCGAATACGGCGACGTGATCGCCGTGCGCACCCGCTTGAGCGGGATGTTCATCGGCACGCTGCTCCTGGCCGGCGCCACCTCTCTGCCCGAACTGCTCTCCGCCATCAACGCCCTGTCGATTGATGTGCCCAACCTGGCGGCTGGCAGCATGTTCGGCAGCAGCATGTTCAATATGTTGATGCTGGCTTTGTTGGACTTGATCAACCAGCAGGCACGCATCCTGCGCCAGGTGGTCATGAACCATGCTCTCACCGCCAGCCTGGCGAACCTGCTGATGGGCCTGGCGGTTTTCTTCGTGCTGGCCAACCTCGATCTAAAAATCGGTTGGATTGGCGTGGACAGCCTGGTGATCATGGCAGTATACGCCGGCGGTGTGCGCCTGATCCAGCAGCAGGGCGGCAAACCACCCAGCGAAGTACCCATCGACGATCGCGTTCCCAAACTCTGGAAAGCCCTGTTAGGGTTCGGAACCGCTGCGCTCCTCCTGGTAATCATCGCTCCCACCCTGGTACAAAGCGCCAAGGCGATCGCTGACTCCACCGGGCTGAGCGCCGGCTTCGTCGGCGCCACGTTGCTGGCCATTACCACCTCGCTGCCAGAGCTGGTGGCGACCATCGCCGCGGCGCGCATCCGCGCCTTCGACCTGGCGGTGGGCAATCTGTTCGGCAGCAACCTGTTCAACATGTTCGCTCTGGGCCTGACGGACGTTTTCTACACCAAGGCGCGCTTCCTGGGAGTGATCGATCCGGCCTTTGCCCTGGTCGGTATGCTCGGCCTGGTGCTGACCACCCTGGGCCTGATCGGCAATATCGCCCGCGTCGAGCGCAGGTTCTTCTTCGTTGAGATAGACGCCCTGCTGATCTTGCTGGGCTACTTGCTGGGGATGTGGTTCCTGTACAGTCGCGGCATCGGGGTATAGCCGGGCATGCGCATTGCAGTCTTCTCTGACCTTCACGGCAATCCCTACGCCTGCCAGGCGGTCCTGGCAGCCCTGCGCAGCGAAGCCGCCTGCGACGCGGTCGTAGCCGCGGGAGATATCTGCCTGGGAGGCAGTGACCCCGCTGCCTGCATCGACCTTCTGTGCAGTGAAGGCGTGCAGGCTGTGATCGGCAACACCGAGACTTACCTGGCTGCGCCGGAGCGCCCGCCGAACGATGAACTGCACCACTCGATCTGGTTCCGCGTCCAGCCCGTAGCGCATTGGACGCTCGAGCGCCTTTCCGCCGCACAGGTAAGCTGGCTGGAAGCGCTGCCCTTCGAGCTGCGCTTTGCGCCCACCAGCGATCCGGCTGACGATCTGCTGGTCGTGCACGCCAACCCCAGGGATGTCGAACTGATGATCCTGCCCACTTACGAGGCACAGGAGCAGTATTTCGGAGAGGTGCGCCAACCAGACAACGACCCGGCGCTGTCGGCCGCCTTGCAGGCGTGCAGCGCCGGGACTATCGCTTTCGGGCACATTCACCTGGTATTCCAGAGGCGGTTGCGCCAGCACAACCTGGTGAGCGTCGCGCCGTGCAGCCTGCCGGGCTTCGACCACGACTGGCGGGCGCGCTACACCTTATTCACCTGGCAGGATCGCCGCTGGCAAATTGACCGCCGCTGGATAGACTACGGTGCGCAGCAGGAGATCAACGCCCTGTTGTCCAGCGATATGCCTTACAAAGAATATTACGCCCAATATTTCGGCGTCTGATCAGGCTGCTTCAGCAGCAGCTTCTCCTTCTGCCGGCACGATGGGATTGCGCGAAAGATAATCATCGGCAAATAGCAGATTATCTTTGGCGCGCCGCACAATGGCCAGCAGCGTCTTCATCGTCGAGACCTCTTCCAATTGCTCGGTCACAAACCAGCGCAGGAAATCCTGTGCGATGTGATCCTTCTGCTGGATCGCCAGGTCCATCAAAGCATTAATCTGCCGGGTGACCTCCTCCTCCCAAGTCAGGGCCAGTTTGACCCCTTCCTCGGCGGTGGCGAAATCGTACTTGGTCGCCGGGATCGCCGGGATGCGCACCTGCCCGCCTGCATCCAGGATGTAGTGGGCAAACTTCATGGCGTGCATGTGCTCTTCATCCGCCTGGCGGTAGAAAAAAGCCGCCAGGTTGGGCAAATCATCGGCGTCGAAATACGCCGCGATGCTGATATATTGCAAACTGGCGCCGAATTCGCGCCCGATCTGGTCGTTAATGGCTTGTTCAAGCTCTTTGCTGATTAACATATTCCACTCCTTTGTCATCGTTGTTGTGTAGAGAGAACCTCTCCCTTATGAAGAACGATCATACCAGGGGAAGATAAAGACAAACTGAGAATACTGTCTGAAATTTATAATCGTTTGCCCGCTAATACGTCATCGCGCAGCCATCTGCGCGCGGATCGCTTCCACCCCACAGCACGCCCGTCTCTGCCTCGCGCAGGATGACCTGGCCCCGGCCAAACAGCGCCCGGCGCAAACCGCTGACCGGTTCCACCGTATGGCCCATTTCAGACAGGCTGGACATGACATCCACCGGGATGCCTTCCTCCAGAGCGACTGCCCCGCCGGCTGTGCCATCCTGGATGCAAAAGCGCGGCCGGTCGAGGGCCGCCTGCGGGTCCAGACCGTCATCCACCAGGGTCGTTACCACCTGCAAGTGCCCCTGGGGCTGCATGAAGCCCCCCATCACGCCAAAACAGGCGTAAAGGTTTTCACCGCCATCCAGCGCCGGGCGCGTCGCCAGGGCAGGGATGATGGTGTGATAAGGGCGTTTGCCCGGCGCCAGGGCATTGGGATGCCCCGGCTGCAAGCTGAAATTATGCCCGCGGTTCTGCAGGCTGAACCCCCACCCGGCTGGCACGATGCCTGTGCCAAAGCCCATGTAATTGCTGTTAATGAAAGAACAGGCATTCCCCTGCTCGTCCACCACGCTGAAGTAGACCGTATCCGAACCCGCCGCCGGCTCGCCGCGCAGTTGGCCCGGTTGGGCTCGCCCCGGATCGATCAAACTGCGCCGCCCGGCAGCATACTCCTTGGAGAGCAGGGCATGCAGCGGCGCAGGCGCAAAAGCCGGGTCAGCCACATACCAGCGCGTGTCGGCAAACGCCAGGCGCAGCGCCTCGATTTCCAGGTGCAAGCGCGCCGCCGAAAGCGGCGCCAGGGCCTGCAAATCGAAACCCTCCAGGATGTTGAGCGCCAGCAAGGCAGTCAGCCCTTGCCCGTTGGGCGGGCACTCCCAGATGCGCACCCCGCGGTAATCGGTATGGATCGCCGGTTCCCAGGTGCTGTGATGGGCCGCCAGGTCGGCGACGGTCATACATCCGCCCGCGGCCTGCACCGTGCGGGCGATGGCTTCGGCAATCTCCCCTTGATAAAAAGCGCTTTTGCCGCCTTCAGAGATCGTGCGCAGCGTACGCGCCAGGCCCGGGTTGCGAAAGATTTCGCCCGGGCGCGGCCCGCGCCCATCGATAGTCAGTTCTCCCCCACCCAGGGCAGTGCGCAGTTGCGCCTGGGCGCCGCGCTGCCAGAACTGCGCCGTGAGCGGCGCCACTGGGAAGCCCTCCTGCGCCAGGCGCGTCGCCGGAGCCAGGCTGCGCCCCAGCGGCAGGCTGCCAAATCGCTCGACCAGGTCGCACCACCCGGCGCAGGCGCCGGGGACCGTAACCGTGTAGGCATGGTAAGGGGGCAGCGCTTCGCCAAAACCCTCTCTTCGCAGCCGCTCCAGCGTCAAGGCCGCCGGGGCGCGGCCCGAGCCGTTCAAAGCGCTCACCTGGCGGCTGGCTGCCTGGTAATACAGGGCAAAGCAGTCGCCGCCCAGTCCGGTGGAAGTAGGCTCGGTGACGTTCAGCGCCGCCGCAGTAGCCACGGCCGCGTCAGCCGCGTTGCCGCCCTGGGCCAGGATTTCCAGGCCGGCCGCCACCGCCAGGGGCTGAGAAGCCGCCACTATGCCGCGCTTCGAAAACACCGGGGAGCGATGCGAAGCGAACTTCATCAAAACCAATCATTCCTGAACGTACAAATCTCGAATAAAAGCTTGCTCCGGCCTGTTGGGATCCACCATCAAAACTACCCGGTCGCCTTTCTTCAAGGCCAGCGTTTGTTTGTTGCGGTGGATCGAGACGCTTGTACGGTATTCCTCTTTACCAAACAGGTAGACATATTCAACGCGCCCACGATCGCGCTGGATAAAGATTTCAGAGATGCGCCCACGCACCTGTGTGCCGTCACGCAGGACCCTGATGATCAGCGCGATCCTGCGCACCAGGATCACCATTGGCACCAAGGTCAGGATCACGTTGAGCGCCAGGGCGAAGGACGCCAATTCCGGGTTGAGGATAGGGTGCCCATCCCGGCGCCAATCCGGCGCCCAGGCCAGGAAAACGATCCAGGCCACAATCGGAATCAGGGCCGTAAAGAATGCCTTGTAATCGGTCCACAGGATCTGGCGGATGGAAGGCGCGTCTTTTTCGGATGAGAGAGCTCGTTTCATAGACATCCCTAAAGAGTTACATCGATCCCCGCGCCATCGACCACCTCGCCGATCACCCACAGGGGCTGATCCATCTGAGCCGCGCTCGCTTGCATCTCCGCCCAGGTATCTCTGGGGACCGCCAGCAGCAAACCACCGCTGGTTTGAGCATCGAATAGCAGCATTTGCGCAGACTCTGGGATTCCCGGCGCAAAGCGCACCTGAGAGCCATAATACAGGCGGTTATCCGCTGAGCCGCCCGGGAAGATCCACTCATCGGCATAACGCCGGGCCCCTTCGAGGAAGGGTATCTTTTCGAACGACAGGCGCAGGCCCACTTTCGAGGCGCTTGCCATCTCCAGGCCGTGCCCGAGCAAGCTGAAGCCGGTGACATCTGTGCCCCCGCGCACACCAGCCGCGAGCGCCAGTTCGGCCGCTTCGCGGTTGAGGCGCTGCATCCAACTGACCGCCTCGGCCACATCCTGGGCTTCCGCCAGGCCGCGCTTGAGCGCGGTCGTGACCGTCCCAAAACCAAGCGGCTTACTCAACACCAGCAACTGCCCCGGGCGCGCCCCGCCTTTAGTGATCATGCGCGCCGGGTCAACAAAGCCCAGCACGATCAGGCCGTATTTGGGCTCCTTATCTTGAATGGTATGCCCGCCAGCCAGCGCCGCGCCCGATTGGCGCACCTTTTCGGCCCCGCCGCGCAGGATCTCGGCGCCAATCTCAACCGGCAAATCCGGCGGCAGCGCAGCCATGTTGAGCGCCAGGAAGGGCTGTCCACCCATCGCATAGATATCCGAGAGGGCATTCGCCGCAGCGATGGCGCCATAATCGTAAGGATCATCCACCACAGGCGTGAAGAAATCGGTAGTCGCCACCAGGGCGCGTTTTTCGTCCAGAAGCCAGACAGCCGCATCATCCGGGTCGCCCAGCCCAACCAACAGGTCGGGGTAATCGCCCGCCGTAAAAATGCCTTGAATCGGGCGCAGCACCTGCGCCAGCGCTTCCGCGCTTAACTTGGACGCTCAGCCAGCGCAGTTCGACAGGCTGGTCAGGCGGATTTGTTTTCCCGAGATCGGTACTTCCTGGCTCATGGGGCTACGGTGTCGCCGTCGGGAATGGCGTAGGCGTGGGGCTGGGCGTTGGTATAGCCGTTTCGGTTTCCAACGGCATAGGCCCCATCGTCGGCAATGGATAGAAGAAAGGCACGTTGTTGGGCAGCAGCATGGTCTGCACGCTGGGGTTGATCTTCAGGATATACAGGTAATTGATCAGACTCTGGTTGTCTCCCACCGCGGTGGCGATGTATTGCAGCGCCTGGGCCTCTGCATTAGCTTGAATCAGGCGCGCTTCCGCCTCGCCCTTGGCCTTGATCACGGAGGCATCTGCCAGGCCTTCAGCCACCTGGCGGGCCTGTTCGGCTTCCTGCTTGCGCTGCTCGACCACGAACTTGGCCTGCTGGGCCAGTTGTTCGGCGATCTGCTTTTGTTCCACCGAAGCGGCGTACTCGCTCGAGAAAGTGATATTGCGCAGCACAAAA
The DNA here is from genome assembly GCA_040752025.1 of Chloroflexota bacterium. Lineage (GTDB taxonomy): Bacteria > Chloroflexota > Anaerolineae > Anaerolineales > UBA4823 > JBFMFR01. The sequence continues at coordinate 22,857 of JBFMFR010000057.1, forward strand.
TCGATCAGCAGCAAACCGTTCTCGCCCAACTTCCGTCCCATTTCTTGATTGATTTTCGTGGTCATCTCGAGCCGCTTGGAGCTGTAGACCTCCTCTACCCCGTATTGGGCGATGGCATCCCGGATAATGCCGCGCGACAGGGGGCGCACCAGCTCAGCGGGATAGCGATCCTGCCATTCGATATGCACACTGACCACCTGGCCAGGATCCACCGCGTAGATCACGGAGGCGTCCACTTTGACTTCCTGTCCATCCGCAGTACGCGCCGAGATCGAGTCATCGCCCTGAATCTGGCCCTCTTGATGGGCAATCGACATCGTATAGGTTTGGCGCGAAATCTGATAAGTAACTACGTTCTCAAGGAATGGGATGATCCAATTCAAGCCAGGCTGTAGGGCCTGCTCACGATACCCATTGGGAGCCACAGCCGAGATCACCACCCCGCGCTCCTCTGGCTGGATGAAGACCAGGCCAGCGCTGACCGAAGTCAGCACAACTGCCACCAGTGCCAGCACCAGGATCGCGGTCGAAACGGCCTGCACCCTTTGGCCGCGCGAGGCGCGCACGATCGCCAACCCAATCAGGATGACAACCCCCACCCAAAGCAAACTGACAAATGCCTGTAAAACCGTTGCAACATTCATATGCATACTCCTTATCACAACTACACGATGCCAGCGCCCCGGAAAGGTTTCGAGGCCCAGCTTGCGAACGCTCAGAATTATACCCGCATTTTGCCTACAATCCCCGGCGCTGGCTGGCAAAAAGCGTTGCACACGGACAGGATTCATGATACGATCACGAGCATGCACAGCTACCCGGCGCACCTGGCGGAAATCCGCCTGCAAGGCAGCCTGGCCTCGGCCTGGGTTGCCTGCCCGCCTGGAGTGATCCCCGCTCCAGGTCGCTACGTGCTGGCCTGGGCGCTTGCAGACGAAAATGCACCCCTGGCCACGCCCCTGTTCGCTGCCGAAGCGTCTGAGGCCGGCTTCCTCGCCGCCCCGCCGCTGCCCGCCCACTGGCAGCCGGGGGCGCGACTGCTGCTCAAGGGCCCCCTGGGGCATGGCTTCAGCCTGCCGATCGGAGTGCGGCGCCTGGCCCTGGCAGCCCTGGGCGAGACCGAGGCCCGCCTCCTGCCGCTGCTCCACCAGGCGCTGGAGGGCGAAGCCGCCGTTGCCCTGTTCAGCGATCTGCCCTTGCACCGGCTGCCGGCTGCAGTAGAGGTGCATCCCCTGGATGAACTGCCCGAAGCTTTCCACTGGGCCGATTTCCTGGCCCTGGATCTGCCCCTGCCAGCCTTGCCTGCGCTGCGCCAGCGCCTGGGGTTGGCCAACGAGTTGGACCACCTGCCATGCCCGGCTCAGGCGCTCATCCTGGCGCCCATGCCTTGTGGCGGGATGGGCGCGTGCGGGGCGTGCAGCCTGCCCGGGCGCGGCAGGCATTGGAAACTGGCCTGCCAGGATGGCCCGGTGTTCGAGTTAGACGAGCTCCTGCGATGAAGTACGATCTGATCTTCGATCCTCCATTAATGAACGCCGCCGGCAGCCTGGGATTCGCCCCCGCGCTGCACGGCCCGTTGGACCTGGCCTGCCTGGGGGCCTTCATCACCAATCCTGTCAGCCTGGCAGCACGCACCCCGGCGCAAAGCCTGCGCTGCTTGCCGTATCCGGGTGGTTTCCTGCTGCATACCGGCTACCCCAACCCGGGATTGAGCACCGTCATCCGCCAGAATGCCTCGCGCTGGGCGCGCTCGCCCAGGCCGGTGATCGTTCACTTGCTGTGCCAGGACGCAGACGAGCTGGCCTACATGGTTCAGCGCCTGGAAGGCCTGGCCGGCGTGGCCGGCGTGGAATTGGGACTGCCGCCAGGAGCAGACGCGCCCCTGGCCTGCACCCTGGTGCAGGCCGCCAGCGGAGAACTCCCGGTGATCCTGCGCCTGCCTTTCGAAAACGCGGTCGAGTTGGCCAGCGCTCTGGCAGCCGCCTTGCCTTCGACGGCTGTCAGCCTGGCGCCGCCGCGCGGCGCCCTGGTTGCCCAATCCGGCGCGCTGTTGCACGGGCGGCTGTATGGCCCGGCGATCTTCCCGCTGGCCCTGGAAAAATTACAGGCCGTGGCGCGCAGCGGCCTGCCGGTCATCGCCGCCGGCGGCATCTACCAGCCAGGACAGGTCGAGATCATGCACCGGGCCGGCGCGCTGGCAGTACAACTCGATGCCGTTTTGTGGCGCGGCGGTTGGCCGGCTCCAACCGCCGGTTAGCGCTCCATCCAGATCGTTACAGGTCCATCGTTGGCAATTTCAACCAGCATGTGCGCCCCAAACTCCCCGGTTTGGGTGGGCACACCCTGGGCGTTGAGCAGTTCTGCAAAACGATCGACCAGCGGGCGGGCAACCTCCGGCGCAGCCGCGTCGGTGAAAGAAGGCCGCCGGCCCTTGCGCGTATCTGCGTACAGCGTGAACTGCGAAACAACGATGGCGCTGCCGCCCACTTCCAGCAGCGAGCGGTTGATCTTGCCCTGTTCATCTTCGAAAATGCGCAGGTTGGCGATCTTCTCCACCAGGTAGCGAGCCTGTTCTTCGCCATCCTGAGGCCCGACGCCGAGCAAGATCACCACGCCCGGGCCAATTTCGGCCACCCCGCGCCCCTCGATCGAGACCCGCCCGCTGGAAACCCGTTGTAATACCACCCGCATAGACGCTCCGCTAAAATTGTGGCAGGCCGATCGCTTCCCGAACTTCGCGCATCGTCTGGCCAGCGATCTGGCTGGCGCGCTGCTGGCCCTCATGCAGGATGTCCCAGACTGCGTCGGGGTTCTTGCCCAGTTTCTCGCGGCGCGCCCGGAATGGCGCCAGGTTGGCGTTCAGGTTTCGAGCGAACAACTGCTTGCACTGCACACAGCCGATGCCTGCTTTGCGGCATTCACCATCAATCATGGACACATCATCCGCAGAGGAGAAAACCTTGTGCATCGAGAACACGTTGCATACATCCGGGTCGCCCGGATCAGAACGGCGCAGGCGCTGCGGGTCGGTGACCATCTGCATCACCCGCTGCTGGGTTTCCTGCTCTGTGGCTGCCAGCTCGATGTGATTATCCAGGCTCTTGCTCATCTTCTGTTGGCCGTCAATGCCCAACACCTTGGGGAACTCAGTGGCCTTCATCTGTGGCTCGATCAAAACGCTCGTATTGTAACGATAATTGAACGAGCGCACCGTCTCACGGGCAAACTCGAGATGGGGTGCCTGGTCGATGCCCACCGGCACCGCGTCAGCCTTGTACAATACGATATCCGCCGTCATCAACACAGGATAGCCAACCAGGCCGTAATTGATGTTATGCGGCTGCTGGCGAGCTTTCTCCTTGAAGGTAGGCAGGTCCGTCAGCTTCCCCAACGGCGTCACCATAGAAAGATAGGTGTGCAACTCGGCCACTTCCGGCACCTGGGATTGGATAAAAATGATCGATTCCTGAGGGCGCATGCCGGCTGCCAGCCAGTCCAGGGCCATCTCATAGGTGTTCTGCCGTAAGTTTTCGGTGGTATCCACAGTCGTCAAGGCATGGATGTCCACAATACAGTAAACGCAGTCGTACTCATCCTGCAAGGCAATATAGTTCTGAATCGCGCCCAGGTAATTGCCCAGGTGCTGCCTGCCTGTCGGGCGTGCCCCGGAAAATACCCGGCCCTTTTTCTTGCTCTCAGTCATTTACCTTCCTCCAACATTTTTTGTATCAGCTCCTTCACCTCGCCTGGGGCGGCGTGACGGTGAGCCTGTAATTTCGAATACAGCAGGCGCCCATTGACCGTGACCTCGAAACGCTCGCCGTCCGATGGCAGCAATGTGAGCGACTCCATCTCCGGCTCGAAAGCCTTCAGCAGTTCCGCTGCCAGACCGGCAGCACGATCCGTATAGTGTCACACCATGCAATATGCGATTTCGATTTTGAGTAACATCTATTACCTCCATAAACGGATATATGCATGCCTTAAACGAAAATCCCGCCGGTGATGCGACGGGATCGAGGGCCAGCCTCACACAGAAACCGGTCGGCCAGCATTACACTGGCGAACCAGCCTGCCCAGATAACGGTGGCAACTCCGGCACAGGCTACTCACGGGTAAACGCTTTCGCCCTGCAGCTCTGCGGTCCATTCAACACCGGCGTATGGGCGAGACTCTCACCTGCTCTCGCTCTCTGTGCCACCGTTCCGGCGCATACTAGTCCACTTCACGGCTTTTTCTAACTCAGTTTGCGCCGGATAGTATATCACAAAAACCCTCCCCTTGAGGCAGTTGCCAAGATAGCAAATGTAAGTTATCCTTATTGCATCTGAAAGGACTTGCGAGGTGGAAATGGCTGAGGAAACTGCTTCGAATTACTGTTCCGTGCATTCGTTACAGGCTGGCGAGCCCTTGTTCGCTACCGCGGTCAAAACCGTCGTTTACTTACTGCTCGAATACGCTGGACCCTGGGGATCGAAAGCCTTTGAGGAAAGCAGCCTGCCAGAGGATGTCAAACAAACCTTGAACACCCACGCCCGGAAAATCCCGCAGGCCAGGCTGTTGCTAATCCGGCAGCCACGCCAGGCAATGCAAACCGGCTTACGTTTCTTCATTGCCGTTGCAGAGCAAAGCCGCTCAGACCTGTACGCTTTCCAGCTCGATGATTACCAGGACTTGCTCGACCTGGATATTCCTGCCATCGCCTCCGGCGCGCCGCAATACGCCGGGCAGCGCCAGGATGACTCCCTGATTCTGGTGTGCACGAACGGACGGCGCGACCTGTGCTGTTCTCGCTTTGGTGTTCCGGTCTACAAGGCCCTGGCGGCTGCCAGCCGCGACCAGCAGGTGTGGGAGTCGTCCCACATGGGCGGGCACCGTTTCGCTCCCAATGTCTTATGCCTGCCCCAGGGTTTGCTCTACGGCCGCGTAACGCCGCAAGACGGCCTGGCTATCCTGGACGCCCAGCGCGCCGGGCAGGTCCACCTGCCCAACCTGCGCGGCCGTACCTGCTATCCCGAGCCGGTCCAGGCCGCGGAACACTACCTGCGCCAGCACACTGGCCGACTCGCCCTGGAGGCTTTCCAACTGCGCACGGCCGCTGAAATACAGCCTGGCAACTGGCTGGTGCAGTTCTCCACACCAGGGCAGGAGCGCATCCACAAACTGCACCTCACCCTGCAAGTAGCGAACACACAAGTCCACGAAAGCTGCCAGTTCGACAAAAAAGCGCCGATCAAGCATTATCGCCTGGACTCCTATATAGTCGAATAACACGATCGGATTATCTGAACCGGATGCCCGAGTCCGCCAGTTCCAGCCGCCGCACGATCCCTGTTCCCCTGGCATTGCTGTGCCTGTGCTTGCTCGCCTATGGGCTGCTGCTGCCCGGGTTGGGATTCTATTGGGATGACTGGCCCTGGGTGTGGCTGGCGCACCAAGGCGGTCCAGCCGGTATGTTATACATAGATCACGCTCAACGCCCGCTGGCTGGTGAAATCCTCTGGGTGGGTTCGCTGCTGGCAGGCAGCTCTCCCTGGCGCTGGCAGGCCTTGAACCTGGTTTACCGCTGGTTGACCGGCGTGGCGCTGTGGTGGACGCTGCGCAGAATCTGGCCGAAACATCCCGGGGCCGTTGCCTGGATGGCAGCCCTGTTCCTGGTTTATCCCGGTTTCCGCCAGCAGTTCGTTTCAGTGAACAGCAGCCGGCATATCCTCCCCCTGGCAGCCTATTTACTCTCCCTGGGCTGCATGCTATCCGCCGCGCGCCAGCCGCGTCAGCCGCGCCGCCGCTCCTGGCTACTCACCCTCCTGGCCCTGGGCCTGGACCTGGGCGCGCTGCTGGCGACAGATTACTTCTATGGCCTGGAACTCCTGCGACCTATCTTCCTCTGGCTGGCGCTCGAGGCGGAGAACACCCGAGAGCGGCTGAAAGCCGCCGCCCTCCGCTGGCTGCCGTACTTCGGCATGCTGCTGATCGCCGCCATCTGGCGCTACGAACTCTCCAGGCGGCTGAGCTACGCCGTCACCCTGTCAAGCGATCTGCTGCGCGCCCCCCTGGAAAGCGGTTCTGGCTTGCTGCAATCCCTGTTGAGCAACTGCGCTGCTGCCACAGTGAGCGCCTGGGCTAACGTTTTTGACTTTCCAAGGCGCATGAACTTTGGCCTGAAGATTGTCGTAATCTATTGGATCCTGGTCGCCGCAACCAGCTTGCTGGCCTGGCTCTACATGCGGCGCTTCCAGGATACAGTTCCGCAAGCTGCCTTTCTCAAGGGAGCCGGCACAGCCGGGATATTGGCGCTGCTGGTGGGCAGCCTGCCCTTCCTGGCGACCGGTTTGCCCGTGGCATTGAGCTTCCCCGCTGACCGCGCCACCCTGCCGATGATGCTGGGCGCCAGCCTGCTCCTGGTTGGCCTGGTGCAGATTCTGGGGAAACGCCAGGCGCTCAGGAACGCTCTGCTCGCCCTGGCAGTTGGGCTGGCAGTCGGCATGCACTTCCTGACCGCCCTGTCTTTCCAGCAAGATTGGGAAAAACAGCAGGCCTTTTTCCGCCAGTTGGCCTGGAGGGCCCCGGCGCTGAAGCCAGGCACGGCCTTGTTTTACGCACAGAACCAGGCCTTGCAGAATTTTCGTTCTACGGACAACTCTTTGACCGCTCCACTGAATTGGATTTACGCGCCAGAGAATACATCGGACATCCTATTTTACGACCTCTTTGATCTGCGCCTGCGCCTGCACTCCGTGCTGCCCGCTTTGCAGGATGGGAGGCCAATCACCGATCGTTATGGTCGCTACGAATTTCGCGGCTCTTCTGAGGCGGTCTTGCTGTTCCACTATGCGCCGCCGGCCTGCTTACACATCTTCGATCCAAAATATGACACCGATAACCCCCAGGCGCCGGATGTGCTTGCCAGCCTTCTGCCGCTTTCCAACCTGGGATTGATCAAACCTGCTGGGGAGCCACAGGCAATCCTGCCTTCTGATGTGTTCGGGGTTGCACCGGAAGCCGATTGGTGCTACTATTTCGAAAAAGCCGACCTGGCCCGCCAGTTCGGCGATTGGCAAACCATCGTCGACCTCGGCCAAACCGCGGCTGAACTGGGGTATTCCCCCAGGCACCCGGCCGAACGCGTTCCCTTCATCCAGGGCTTTGCCTATACAGGCCAATGGTGGCAAGCCGAAGACTTGACTTACCAGGCTTTCCAATCGAACGGCAAATTGGCAGCCATGCTCTGCGCCGTGTGGACAGATCTCGATGCCAGTGCCCCGTCCGCGCAGGACAAGCCAGTAACCGTGCAGCGCGTAAAACAACGCCTGGGCTGCCCTGCCCAATAATCCTTTTACTCTGAAGGAGTTACCTGCTAATGTCTGAAACAACTACCCTCCCTCCCCGCAGCGAGGTCCCTGTAGAGCAAACCTGGGACCTGCAAAGCATTTTCGCCACCCACGCAGATTGGGAAGCCGCCTGCCAGCAATTGGCCGATCAACTTCCCGGCCTGGCAGCCTACCAGGGACGGCTTTCCGGGAGCCCCGCAACCCTGCTGGAATACTTCCACGGCCTGCAGCAGGCTGGCGTGTTGATGGGCAAGATCCTGACCTACGCCCACAACCATTTCGCAGTCGATTCCAATGACCAGCAGGCCGCCGGGCGCGCCGGGCAGGCGCGCAGCCTGATGGCCCGATTCCAGGCTGCCATTGCCTTCACCGACCCCGAACTCATGGCGATCGGCTTTGGCCAGTTGCGCCTGTGGATGGAGCAGAATCCAGACCTGGCCTTCCTGGCCCACTACCTCGACCGCTTAGAGAAGCGCCAGGCGCACGTGCGCTCCGGCGAGGTCGAAGAAGTACTGGCTCTCACTGGCGACCCGTTCTCCGGCCCAATGAGCATTTATTCGGCCCTCAACAACGCCGACCTGAGCTTCAAGCCCGCCACGGCCTCGGACGGCGCGCAGCTCGAGGTCGGGCAGGCCAGCATTGGCTCCCTGATCACCCACACCGACCGGGAAGTGCGCCGCAGCGCCTGGCAGAACTACGCCGACAGCTACCTGGCCTTCAAGAATACTTTCGCTGCCACCCTGACCACCACGGTCAAGCAAGACGTCTATAACATGCGCACGCGCGGCTACGCTTCCTCGCTGCACGCTTCGCTCGAACCGAACAACATCCCGGTTGAAATCTTCCACAACCTGATCGGCGTGTTCGAAAAGCACCTGCCCACCTGGCATCGCTACTGGCAGTTGCGCAGAAAGGCGCTGGGGTACGACACCTTCTACGTTTACGATATCAAGGCCCCCCTGACGACCGCCAAGCCGCGCCTGTCATTTCAGCAGGCCGTAGATTGGATATGCCAGGGCATGGCGCCGATGGGCGAGGAATATGTAGGCATCCTGCGCAAAGGCTGCCTGGAAGAGCGCTGGGTGGATTGGGCGCGCAACAAGGGCAAGCGCGAGGGCGCCTTTTCGTCTGGCTCGCAGGGCACCCGCCCTTTCATCATGATGTCCTTCGCCGATGACCTGTTCAGCCTGAGCACCCTGGCGCACGAGTTGGGTCACTCGGTGCATTCCTATTACTCCCGCAAGCACCAACCCTTCATTTACAGTCGCTACTCGCTTTTCGTGGCCGAGGTAGCCTCCAACTTCAACCAGGCCATGGTGCGCGATTACCTGTTCCGCACCCAGACAGAGCGGGATTTCCAGGTCGCCCTGATCGAAGAAGCCATGTCCAACTACCACCGCTACTTCTTCATCATGCCCACCCTGGCCCGTTTCGAGTTGGAAATGCACGCCCGCGCCGAACGCGGCGCCCCGTTAAGCGCCGATGTTCTAATCGGCTTGATGGCTGACCTCTTCAAGGAAGGCTACGGCGATTACGTGGATTTCGACCGCCAGCGCATCGGCATCACCTGGGCCCAGTTTGGCCACATGTACATGAACTTCTACGTTTACCAGTACGCCACCGGCATCTCTGGGGCGCATGCCCTGGTGCATGGCATCCTCTCCGGCAAGGCAGGCGCCGCCGAACGCTACCTGGATTTCCTGAAGGCCGGGGGCAGTCTGTATCCACTGGACGCCCTGCGCATGGCCGGCATCGATCTCACCGAAATCGAGCCGGTGGAACGCGCTTTTGCCGTGCTGGCGGACCTGGTCGAGCGTTTGGAAAAACTTCTGCAGTGAACAACATCCTCGGGAATATCCTGTTAGGCATCTCGCTGGCAGCTCCACTTGGGCCGTGCGGCGTCGCCATCATTCAAACCGGGCTGAAATTTGGCTTCCTGCGCGCTTTTCTGACCGGTCTGGGCATAACCCTGGCAGATACCACCTATCTCTTGATTGTTTACTTCGGGCTGGCCGGCCTGATCAGCATCCCGCTTGTAAAGATCGCTATCTGGTCGCTGGGCGCCCTGGTCTTGTTGTACCTGGGCCTCCAAAGCCTGCGGGAATCCCGGCGCGCCATCAACCTGGACAAGCCAGGCGGAACGAGTTCCGCGCTTTCCGCAACTCGCAGCCCGCTGCTGGTCGGCTACCTGATCAATATTTCCAACCCAATCGCCGTAGTATGGTGGTTAGGCGTGTTCGGATCGCTGTTGGGCGCCACGGCATCGCAGCAAGCCAACCAACTTCAGGCTCTGCTCGGCAGTTCCACCATCCTGGTTGGCATCCTGGCCTGGCATACCAGCATATCGCTGCTGACACATTGGGGCAAACGCTTCGTCAACCCCACCACAACCCGCTACATTTCCTTCTTCGCGGGCATAGCCCTGATCCTGTTCGGATTGCGCTTTGGCTACAACGCCATGATCACAGTGCTATACCGGTAGTGTTATACTTGAACCTTGCATGAGAACATCATAGTACGGGCCTGACTCTCGATACGAGGACTAACTTATGCAAACCAACTCATCCAGGCCTTTTGGCCGCGTAAGAGACATTTACAACGAATATCCTCGCCAGTTTTGGATCCTGGTGGGAGCTTCTTTCATCGATCACATCGGGGGGGCGCTGTTGTTCCCCTTCTTCACGCTTTACATCACCCAAAAGTTTGGCGTGGGCATGACACAGGTCGGTATCCTCTTCACCATGTTCTCGATCTCCGGCGTGATGGGCAGTATGATCGGCGGAGCGCTGACCGACCGGCTGGGGCGCAAAGGCATGGTGTTGTTTGGATTGGTGATGAGCGCTATGTCCAGCCTGCTATTGGGTTTTGTCAACCGCATCGAGCTGTTCTTCATTGTCTCGATCCTGGTCGGCATGTTGGCCAACGCCGGGGGCCCGGCCCAGCAAGCCATGGTCGCTGACCTCCTGCCCGAGAAGAAGCGTGCCCAGGGCTTCGGCATCCTGCGCATCTCTTTCAACCTGGCAGTCACCATCGGCCCAATGATCGGCGGCTTCCTGGCCTCCCAATCCTTTTTGCTGCTCTTTATCTGCGATGCCGTCGCCAGTTCGATCACGGCCATCGTTTTCTACCTGTCGCTGGCCGAGACCCGCCCGGCTCCTGTGGAAGGCGAACCCCAACCGAGCATGGCCCAGACCTTCAGCGGCTATCTGAAGGTTATGCGTGATACGGTCTTTGTGTGGTTCCTGGGCGCTTCTGCACTGATGGTCCTGGTGTACATCCAGATGAATACCACCCTGGCCGTTTACTTGCGCGACACGCATGGAATCAGCACGCAAATGTTCGGTTACATTCTCAGCCTGAACGCGGGCATGGTTGTGCTGTTCCAATTCCCGATCACGCGTTGGATCAGCAAGTACCGCCCGCTGGTCGTAATGGCGGCGGGTACCCTGTTGTACGCGCTGGGATTCGGCATGTACGGCCTGGTTTCCAGCTACATCTTCTTCCTGGTGGCGATGGTGATCATCACCATTGGCGAAATGCTGATCAGCCCGGTTGGGCAGGCGATCGTCTCGCAGTTAGCGCCCGAGGACATGCGCGGTCGCTACATGGCCGTCTTCGGCTTCAGTTGGGTGATCCCCTCCGCCATCGGCCCGCTGCTGGCCGGCATCATCATGGACAACGCCGACCCACACTGGGTGTGGTACGCCACGGGCGTGGTTGGGCTGGTTGCCGCCGCCGCGTACTATCTCCTCGAATGGCGTTCGACCCGCTCCCGCTGGTCTGCCATTGACAGGCGACTGGCGATCATCGAGCAATTAGAAGAGAGGAAAATTACTGCTGTGGAGGCCGCCAGCCAGCTAGAGTCTGTCCAGGAAGGGCCTTGGAGCAAGCTGGAACAGCCGGTCCAAAGCACCGGTCGCCGCCACCTGCGCATCCGTGTCAGCGATATGGCTACCGGGATGATGAAAACCGATATGCGACTGCCGGTTGGCCTGGTGAACACAGTGTTGTATGTTGGCGGCCGCCTGACCACCGATTTCGACAGCCTGTTGGACCGGGACTTGCAGGCGCTGGCTGCTCGCAGCGCATCGGATGGTGCTTCACAGACCATGCAGGCCGGGCGCTCGCAGCGTGTAGAAATATCACTCGAATCTGACCAGGAACCCGAAGAATAACGCTGACGATGAAACTGGCTACACTTTGCTACATCCGGCGCGCTGGCCAGACTTTAATGGTGCATCGCATCAAAAAAGCCAACGACATGCACCAGGGAAAATGGAATGGCCTGGGAGGCAAGCTCGAGCCGGGCGAAACTCCCGAGGAGTGCGCCCTGCGCGAGATCCGCGAGGAATCTGGGTTAGACGTTTCCAACCCGGTGTTCAAAGGCATCATCACTTTCCCCGGCTTTTCCAACGAAGAAGATTGGTACACCTTTATCTTCGTGGTCGACTGTTTTGATGGCGAGTTGATCGACTCGCCAGAGGGTGTGTTGCGCTGGATCGATGACCAGGAACTGCTCGACCTGGAGCTTTGGGAGGGTGATCGCATCTTCATCCCCTGGCTCGACCGCCCTGGCTTCTTTTCCGGCAAATTCGTCTACAAAGACGGTCGCCTGGTGGACCACGATGTGGTTTTTTATCACAATGGCGAATGATCTATCTGGCTCGCTCCCCTCTCGCCCGCCTGTTCATCGGTTGGATATTCGCCCACATGAGCTTTGCCCTGCCCGTCAAACGCCTGCGTGAAACTCCCACGCTGCTGGCTTTCCACCACCCCAATCCCAGCTACCCCACGCACGTCCTGCTGGTCCCCAAAAAAGACATCCCCAGCCTGGCGGCCTTGGACCAGGCTGAGGATGAGTTTGCGGCTCGTTTTCTAACCGACCTGGTGCAGTGCGTTCGAGAGCTGGTGGACGAACTCAACCTGGAACAAAGCGGTTACCGGCTGATCGTCAACGGAGGCAAATACCAGGACATCCCACAACTGCACTTCCACCTGGTTTCCGAGAGGCGAGAAACCACCGGATCGTAAAGTTCTTCAACTGGCCTCATTCTACTCCACGGCCGTAACGCTCGAATAACCCCATCACCTTGTCCGCGTAGGAATAACCGCCATCCATTGGCCCATAGGAGTGCAGCGCCTCGCGCAAATCTCCGTAGCGCTTGACCAATCCTGCCAGCATTTTCGTGCCATAGGCGATATTGAACTCCGGGTCCTTCAACTGCTCAGTGGAAGGGCGGTTGCTAAAGCAAGGTCCATTGACGCAGGTGAAAGCGGCTGCCAGGCCGTCGCGTGGCATCACCTGCATCAGGCCCACAGCGCCGCTGCGTGAGTAAGCCACCGGGTCGCCGCCGCTCTCCTGCCAGATCAACGCCGCCACCAGATCAGGCGGCAGTCCATGCTGGTTGGCATAGCTGGTGATCAGCTCGCACCACTGCAGAACACTCCCTGGAAACCGATCGCTGACCGCGCAGGCAGCCGAGCTGCGATCGCTCTTATCTGCTCCGATCGCCAGCCTGCCAGGCGCGCCTTGCAAAGCAGAGCTGCCCTCGAGATTTTGCGGAGCTGCCGGGTAGGAGGCCTGGGCTGTAATCGCAAACAACAACCAGCCCAGGGCAAATGCGCCGAAGAGTGCACCTTTTAGTACCAGGGAGGGGCCAGACATCATAGTTCTTTCACCACCAGTTTACAGAATCAGATAGAACGAGTATAATTCGAACTAATGTTCTATATACAACGCCAGCAAATTGCCTCTTGACAAACTAGAACATTTGTTCTATATTATAACAAGAAACCATTGCAATGTCAATTGCCTTGTTCAGGTACCTGCGAATTACATTCGCCAACCGAACCGATCAACCTACTCAGGAGGCCAGTCATGAGTACTACCAACTATGAGGGCCATTATGTTCCCTCGTTCCTGCACAGGTTCCGCCTGCAACGCGGCCTGGCATTTGGGGTGATTATCATCACCGCCCTGCTCGCTTTTGAGTTGTTCAATTACAGCACCACGGATTTTGCCCTCTCAGATTTGCTTGGAGATCTAAAATTCCTGGGGATTCGCTGGGCAACCATCCTGTCCATTGCCTTTTGCGGCATCGATTTCGCCGGCATCGCCCGCCTGTTCACTCCCGAAGAAGGCTCGAACGAGCCCAATGAAGTCTGGTATCTGTTTGGGGCCTGGCTGTTGGCGGCGACGATGAACGCCATGCTGACCTGGTGGGGCGTCTCGCTCGCTGTCCTGGGTCACCAGACTCTGGGGAATGCAGTGGTCAATCGCGAAACGCTGCTGCGCATTGTGCCCATCTTCGTTGCCGTCCTGGTTTGGCTCATCCGCGTCCTGATCATCGGCACCTTCTCGGTAGCCGGGGAGCGCCTGTTCAGCCAGTCCGAGCAACCTCACTCGAAGCCGCGTTCTTACCCTCGCGTCAGCACTGCATCGGCGCCGGTGCGCTCATTGAGCAGCCGCGCCCAATCCTCGCGAGGCAATGCTAACTCGGCCAGTCTGGCGCGCTCCATCGCCAAATCTGCCAGCCAGTCGGATTCGGGCTACAATCGCCCTGAGCCGACCTATCATCCCGTTTCCATGAACGCCTCGCAAAACTCGTCTGGAGCTAATTCTCACACGGCCAGGCCGCCCATAAATCGCCCAGGCGCCTCGCCGCGGCGTTAGCGAACACCATGGCCGCCAGAAAACCCGGGCCTTGAGGTAAAATGCCCCTCAAGGTCCGGGTTTCTATTTATCCTGGCTGGCCAGGTTATGTTTCCTCTTGCTGGCAGCTCTGCGCTGCCAGGGGCAGCCAGATGCAAAAAGTAGATCCGTGCGGTTCCCGGTTGCTGACTTCGATCTGCCCGCCATGATTCCGCACAATCCAGTAGGCAATCGAGAGGCCCAGGCCAAAGCCCTTGCCATCCCGGCGCGTCCTGGATTTTTCTCCGCGGTAAAATCGTTCAAAGATGTGCGGCAGATCCTCCACAGGGATGCCCGGCCCATCATCGCTGACCGTCAGGCGCGCCCGGTTTTCCACTTTGCCCAGCCCGACCACCACCTCGCCATCGGACGGCGTGTATTTGATCGCGTTGCCGACCAGATTCACCAGCACCTGTTTCAACCGGTCCTTATCGCCACACACCAATACCTGATCGATCTCGCCCAGGCGTAATTTCAAACGGTCTTTCGTCAGGACCTTCATCTGGCTCAATACTTCCAGCAGCAAGGTATCCAACTCCACCAACTCTTGCGCCAGCGGCAGCTTTCCCGACTCAGCCTGGGCCAGCAGCAACAAATCGCCCACCAGTCGCGTCAGGCGATCAACTTCGCTTTCGATCCCCGCCAGGGACTCATCATCCGTGCAGTTCATGCGGCGCATCAAATCGACGTTCCCCTTAATCACCGTCAGGGGCGTGCGCAGTTCATGACCGACGTCCGCCAGAAAGCGTCTCTGCGTATTGAACAGGTTCTCCAGACGGCTAAGCGTTTGGTTGAAAGCGTGGATCAATTGCCCGACTTCGTCATCTGGGGGCCCCTGGTAGGGGATGCGCCTGGATAGATCGTCGGCGCGAGTGATCTGCAGAGCCGTTTGCGTCACTACTTCCAACGAAGTCAGCGCCTGGTTCGTACTCACCCAACCGGCCAGACCGGCGACAGTCATCGACACCCCGGCGCCGACGAACAACACCCATAAGAGCAGGCGTTGCATCGAATAAACCAGCGATAAGCTGGTGGCAGCTTGCAAAGTGCCCACCAGGCGATTGCTATCCCGTATCGTCAAGGGCACGGTCAATACGCGCAGGCGCGCCGTGCCGACCTGTACATCGCGATAAACCGGTAAACGCGCGCTTAGATTGTCGGGGTCAAGTGGGAAATTAAACCCGCGCACATTGATCGAGGCCGACTCGAGCTGTCCTTTGCTTCCCCAAACCTGGATATATACATCTGCAAACAAGTCCAGCTCGGGCAGCGATACCCCTAAAGTGCCCACGCGCGCTTTACTGATTACCTGGTTAGCAGCCAAAGCCAGGGTAGTATCCACCTGGTTGATCAAGGTGATACTGACGGAAACATACACTGCCATCCCGAACAGAAATAGAATCCCCCCGACAATAGAAGTATAGAGTAATGCTAAGCGCGCCCGCAGTGACATTGCGGCAGACAATCTTTACGAAGCTTCCCGCAAAACGTAGCCCATACCTCGCACTGTATGAATCAGGCGCGCTTCGTTGTTAGCCTCTAACTTCTGGCGTAGATAACGAATATAGACTTCGATGATATTGCTCTCTCCACCGAAATCGTAGCCCCATACCCGGTCGAAGATCATGTCACGGGTTAGAACCTGGCGCGGGTGGCGCAAGAAAAGTTCTAGCAGTTCATATTCCTTGGCGGTCAAAGCAATCACCCGATCGCCACGCGATGCCTGGCGGGTGCCGGTATCCAAAGCCAGATCGGCAAACCGCAGCACCTGAGGACGGCTGGGTTGAGCGCGGCGCAGCAGGGCGCGAATGCGCGCTAGCAGTTCGTCCAGGTTGAACGGTTTGACCATGTAGTCATCCGCGCCCATATCCAGGCCCTGAATCCGGTCATTGACCGTGTCCTTGGCCGTCAGGATCAGAATCGGCACGGATCCCCCAGTTCGCAGTCGCCGGCAGACTTCCAGACCATCGATCCCCGGAAGCATCAAATCCAGCACAACCAGGTCTGGCGGGTTATCGCGCGCCAGGGTCAGACCTGATTGTCCATCGGGCGCTGTGTCTACTTGATAGCCTTCATAAGCTAGGCCCCGGCGTAGGAACTTCAGGATCGCCTCATCATCTTCGATAATCAAAATACGTGCGCTCATAAGCCCTCCAGTATTCTTATTAATATACCACAGGCTTGAAAAAGTAAAAAGGCCACCCGAGGTGACCTTTTTACAATCGTGGGATACAGGTTGAAGGGATTAAGCAATCTCGATCACGGCGCCAGCGGCCTCGAGCTTGCCCTTGGCATCGTTGGCGGCTTCCTTGCTAACTGCCTCCAAGATCTTGCTGCCAGCGGTCTCTGCGACTTCCTTGGCCTCTTTAAGGCCCAGGTTGGTCAACTGGCGGATGGTCTTGATGACCTCGATCTTCTTGGGGCCGGCATCCTTGATGACCACGTCGAACTCGGTCTTTTCTTCCTCGGGTTCAGCAGCCGCTGCCGGGCCAGCCGCCATAGCAGCCATCGCCACCGGAGCAGCAGCCGAGACGCCCCACTTATCCTCGAGTTTCTTTACCAGTTCCGCAGCTTCGAGAACCGAGAGCTTGCTCAGTTCTTCAACGAGTTTTTCCAGATCAGCCATTTTCGTACTCCTTGTACATGATATCCAGTGAATAGATCGTGACGCTATGCCGCAGCCGGCGCAGCATCCTTGTCAGTATATGCCTTCAACACAGCCGCCACCTGGCGGGCCGGTTCGGCCAGTGTGCGTGCCAGCTTGCTGGCCGGCGCCATAATGGTGCCCAGGATTTGGGCGCGCATGACCGGCAGCGGGGGCAGGTCAGCCAGAGCCTTTACGGCTTGCTCATCGATCGGTTTTCGATCCAGGTAGCCGCCTTTGACTTTGACGAAATCGGATGTACGAGCAAATTCCGTAATCACTTTCGCCATCGCAGGGGCATCCTGAAAAGCGAAGGCTACCGCAGTGCTGCCTTCCAGCAATTTCTCAGGCACTTGCACACCCGCGGATTCAAACGCGACCTTGCCCAACGTATTCTTGATGATATGAAACTCACCGCCCGCTTCACGGACTTTGGCGCGCAGATCATCGATCTGCTTCATCGACAGACCTGTGTACTCGGTCATGATCAGGGCCTGACTGCGATTCAGCCAATCAGTATACTGGGCAACAAAATCTTCCTTGCGCTGCCTTGTAATCGCCAATGCTACTTACCTCCTTCCAACAAAAAGTCTTTGCCTCGCACAGCTTGGCAAAGACTCTCCCACCGCGGAGTCGCGGTTGTCTTCAGGAGTGGTCTCCACCTCGGCAGGAAATTAAGCCGCCAATCCAACTGGCCGCACCTGCTGTCTCTGGCGAAGCGCAAAGCAACAACTGTTGCTATTTTACATTATTCTCGAACTTCCATTCCCTGAGCCAGGATCGGATCTACCTTGATGCCCGGTCCCATGGTCGTGGTTAGCGTCACGCGGCGAATATAAGTGCCTTTCGTCGCCGCCGGACGAGCTTTCTTGACAGCGTCCAACAAAGCCGACATATTGTCGAAAAGCTTCTTCTCGTCAAAAGAGACTTTGCCAATCGGCACGTGCAGGTTCGCGGTCTTGTCAATGCGGAACTCAACACGACCAGCTTTCGATTCATCTACCACCCGGCCGATATCTTCAGCCGGCACCACCGTGCCAGCCTTGGGGTTGGGCATCAAGCCGCGCGGGCCCAGGATACGGCCCAGGCGGCCGACCTTGCCCATCATATCCGGGGTAGCAACAGCCACATCGAAATCAGTCCAGCCGCCCTGGATTTTGTTAATCATTTCGTCATCATCGGCGACGTAATCCGCCCCAGCTTCGCGCGCCAGCGTAGCGCCATCGCCCTGGGCGAAAACCAACACGCGCACCGTCTTACCCAGGCCATGAGGCAGCACAACCACATCACGTACCTGCTGATCGGCATGGCGGGGATCCACACCCAGGCGGATGTGAATTTCCACCGTAGCATCGAACTTCAATTCTGATGTTTGCCTGGCCAGCGCTACCGCCTCTTCTGGGCTGTAGTTTCGCTCGCGGTCAATCTTGGCCGCAGCTTCCAGATATCTTTTTCCGTGTTTAGCCATCTTGTCTCCTTTGTGGTGCAAACGGGCAGGCGTCCCGCCCTCCCACCGGGATCTAGTCTACTACTTCAATTCCCATATTGAAGGCTGTGCCCTCGATCTGGCGCATGGCGCCTTCGATATCGATGGCATTCAGGTCCTTCATCTTCAATTCAGCGATCTCACGCACCTGAGCCCGCGTTACCTTGCCCACCTTTTCACGCGGCGCCTGCGCCGATCCCTTCTCAACGCCAGCAGCCTTCTTCAGAAGCACCGCGGCCGGAGGCGTCTTCAAGATAAACGTGAAAGACCCATCCGTGAAAATACTGATTTCCGCAGGTATGATCTCGCCCATCCGGTTGGACGTGCGCGCGTTATACTCCTTGCAGAAAGCCATCAAGTTGATCCCATGACCAGCCAGAGCCGGCCCGATTGGGGGTGCAGGATTCGCCTTGCCAGCAGCGATCTGCAAACGAACAATTGCTTTAAGCTTCTTTGCCACAGTTACTCTCCTTCGTGGTATTAGCGGGTGGAGGTACACCCTCCCACCAGATTAGCCGTCATTCGACAACGGCCGGAAACACTTATGCTTTCTCTACTTGTAAAAAGTCCAGTTCGACGGGAGTCTCACGCCCGAAGAAATTAACCATCACGCGCACCTTGGCGCGCTCCATGTCAATCTCCGATACGGTGCCGCGGAAGTCGTTGAAAGGTCCGTCCACAATCCGCACCCGCTCCCCGGGCTTAAAGGTCACCTTGATCCGGGGCGCTTCGGCTTCCATGCGTTTGATGATCTGTGCTACTTCTTCGGGGCGCAGCGGTGTAGGCGTGTTGCCCATACCCACAAATCCCGTCACCCCGGGCGTATTGCGCACCACATACCAGGACTCCTCTGACAAGATCATGTTCACCAGGATATAACCCGGGAAAACCCGGCGTTCCACAGTGCGCCGCTTGCCCTCTTTGACTTCGATCTCCTCTTCAGTCGGGACGACTACGTCAAAGATTTTATCCTTCATGCCCATCGTTTCGATGCGCTGCTCGAGGTTGTGACGGACCTTGTTCTCGTAGCCAGAGTAGCAATGCACAACATACCAGGCGCGCCCATCTTCAGCCTGCTCATCCACAGCCGACAGGTCCTCCAGGTCTTGCAAACCGAAATCATCCGCCAGTGAATCTTCCACCAACGGTCCGACTTCGGCCTCTGACAAGTCAGGAGCCTCTTTCGGCTGATCATCCTGGTCTAAAAAATCCATGCCGCTACTCGCTTTCACATGCCTCGCCCTGAACTCAGCCAGCCTGCCATCCAAAGTGATTCAAAACAGGCTGTTCCTCGCGGAAATCCTAAGACAGGATGAGAGCAAAAACCCTGGAGTAAATCCAGTCCAACACTCCTAAAACGACCGTCATCGCACCCAGCACCATCAAGACGATCACTGTCAAATTGGCTGCTTCCTTGCGCGTCGGCCAGGAAACTTTGCGCAATTCTCCCATCGTCTCGTTGAAAAACCGCTGGATCACGTTCGGTTGTCGCCGGGCCACGGGCTTCTTATCTTTTTCCTTCTCTTTTTCTTTCTGTTTGGCCACTTCGTCTCTCCTTTGGAGACTGACTAACAACTCCAGATTTATTTCTCGTTACGGGCAAAACGCCGCCCTTAGAGACGGCGTTGCACAAATCGAGGCAGGCCAGGCAGGAATCGAACCCACAACCCCCGCTTTTGGAGAGCGGTGCTCTGCCAAATTGAGCTACTGGCCTGTGTAAAGTACTTTTGCCCCGTGTCAGGTGCCACGTTAGTATATCACATGACACCTGGCACAGGACAATCTACTACTACTTCGTTTCGCGATGCGCCGTGTGCTTGCGGCAGCGCGAACAATACTTCTTCAATTCCATACGGCCCGGATCATTACGGCGGTTCTTCTCGGTGGTGTAATTACGTTCCTTACACTCCGTGCAAGCCAGAGTGATCACTGGGCGGACATCTTTTTTCGACGCCATAGTTTACTTGCTTACCTCATCAATCCAAGATTTTCGTAATCACACCCGCGCCGACCGTCAGGCCGCCTTCGCGGATAGCGAACTTCGAACCCTGCTCCAACGCCACGGGCACAATCAACTCTACTTCCAGGTTCACGTAGTCGCCCGGCATCACCATCTCCACCCCTTCGGGCAGCTTGATGTTCCCGGTTACATCCATCGTCCGGATGTAGAACTGCGGCCGGTACCCACTGAAGAACGCCTTGTGCCGCCCGCCTTCTTCCTTCTTCAACACGTACACTTCGCTCATGAAGCGCTTGTGCGGCGTGATGCTCTTCGGCTTGGCAACCACCATGCCGCGCTCCACGTCCGTGCGCTCGATGCCGCGCAGCAGCAAACCACAGTTGTCGCCCGCCATGCCCTCGTCCAATTGCTTGTGGAACATCTCCACGCCCGTCACCACCGAGTTCAGGCTCTTTTCCTGCAGGCCCACGATCTCTACCGGCTCGCCGACCTTGATCTTGCCTCGGTCCACGCGCCCGGTCACCACCGTGCCGCGCCCCTTGATCGAGAACACATCTTCCACCGGCATCATGAACGGCTTGTCCACGTCGCGCACCGGCTCCGGAATGTACTCGTCCACCACCCGCAGCAGTTCCTTGATGCTGGCGTACTCCGGCGCATTCATGTCCGTGCTGGTGCTCTCCAGCGCATGCAGGGCGCTCCCGCGCACGATCGGCGTCGTGTCCCCAGGGAAATTGTACTCGTTCAGCAGCTCACGCAGCTCCAGCTCCACCAGCTCCAGCAGCTCCGGATCGTCCATCATGTCGACCTTGTTCAGGTACACCACGATCGCCGGCACTTCCACCTGCCGCGCCAGCAGCACGTGCTCTCGCGTCTGCGGCATCGGCCCATCCGGCGCGGCTACTACCAGGATCGCTCCGTCCACCTGCGCTGCTCCCGTGATCATGTTCTTGATGTAGTCACGGTGCCCAGGCATGTCTACGTGCGCATAGTGCCGCTTCTCTGTCTGGTATTCCACATGTGCAATGTTGATCGTAATGCCGCGCTCTTTCTCTTCCGGCGCATTATCGATCGAATCGAATGCGCGGTATTCGCCCAAACCCTGCATGTTGCAGTACTTGGTGATGGCCGCGGTCA
>JBFMFR010000058.1:0-42617 GCA_040752025.1 Chloroflexota bacterium
TGCTCTGGCTGCTCTGCGCACTTTGTTGCTCAATGGCGGCTGGGATTTGTACTGGCATGATCATCAAGTGTTACCTTTAGCCATCCCGGTGAAAACATGACTATCCCATCGGTTTGGCGCGCTAACCAAAATTTTGTTCAACCTGCGTCTGACCACTACAAGATGGACGCAGATTTTCGCAGATGAACCGTTAGAATGTCCTGAAGAGGCGGGGGAGAGATTGAATAAGAACAGAGTCTATGCCGCGCCTTTTTCCAGCAGGATCAAGAGCATGGTGACGGGCGTCTCGGCCAGGATGCTGTGGGGGAGGTGAGGGGGCATATGCACCCAGGCGCCTTCGGCGGCAAGGAAGGAATCTTCCCCGAGGGTCAGGCGGGCTTTGCCGCTGAGGAAGTGCAGGATGGCGGGCTTGGAGGCAGTATGCTCGGAAAGCTCCTGGCCGGGGGCAAAGCCAAAGAGGATGACTTTGACCTGGTCGTCGCTGTAGAAGGTTTTGCTGATGATGGTGTCGGGGGTGATCTCGGGTATGCTGGTCAGGATGTTCTCAAAAAACGTGTAAGCGGTTTCGCTCATGGAGCGATCTCCTTGGGAGGCGGATTTGGCCGGGAGTTCCGGCCAACAGTATTATATAATAGGATAAGGATACCATGTAGGAGGTGTGCGGATGAGGCAAAAACTGACACTAAAGTGGATGAAACAGTTTTGGAGCGGCAGGCTTCCCAATCGAGAAGCGTTAATCGAGCGCCTGGCTGAAACCGGGCTGCTCCCTACGGATGCCCAATTGACACCGCTGGAACTGGTGTGCGGCTGCAGCCTGATGGTTGAAAGTAAAACCACTTTCGAAGCGCTGGAGGCGATTGCTGCCTTGGCGAACGAAAGTGTGGAGGCGAAGTTCGACGAGGCGTTTTTCGAGCAATTTCAATCTTCTCTGGATGCGATCCACCTGGCGGGGATGCGAGCGCAGGCGCGCAAATTGCGTAAACTGGGGCTGGGTATCGCCACGATGCAAAGGGAAGAGCGCTGGCAGGGACGATGGGACAAAGAAAACAAAGAACGATTGGAAGCGGCGATCCGGGACGAGCCTTTTTTGCCACAGAAGGGGTGAGGCGCGCAGCGCATCGCGGAATGCATCTTGATATATCGGAGCGTGCAGATGATCGCCTGTGATTACTGCGGAACACGTTACAAGGAATTTCAATCGAATTGCAGCAACTGCGGCGCGCCGCTGCCAGAGGCAGCGCCCCCGGCGCCTGTGAGGGCGGAGCAGAAGGCGGCGAAACCAGCGGAACTGCCGCCGCCACCACCAGCGGCGCCGCGCCCGGTGGCTGATTTTTACGCCTGGAAGCTGTTGTTCAACGACCGGGAATTCTACGCAGCCGGGACGCTGCTCTTGATGAGCGTGTGCCTGCTGGCGCTCCCGGTGATCAAGACGGCGGCGAAGGAGACGGGAGCATCAGGGGCGCTGTTCTTTGTCGTGGGGCTGCTGCTGCTTTTCAGCGGGAGCTGGCTGGCGATGCGCTATCGGAAGATGCGCAGCATCTTGCTGGTGCTGCGCCAGGGCGAGGCGGTGCGGGGACAGATTACGAAGGTGGTGAGTGAGCCCTTTATGGAGGGCAGCGAGGCGAAGGTGTGGGTGATCCATTACCTGTTCTACCACAACGGGCGGCGGTTGGCGGGCAAGGTGTCGACGACAACGCCACCCAGCAAGCGTTTGCAGCCCGGCCAGCTCACCTGGGTGCTCTACCGTCCGGAAGCGCCAGGGGAAAACGCGCTGTACCCGCATCCATAAGCCAGTACCTTCGCCAATTTCGAAAAAGTGTTTTGCTGATGATCAGAAACCGGGTTTTTCGCCACTCAGGCAGGGATGTTTTGCAAATTTGGTGCAATGATTGCAGGAAATTCTTGCAAACCAAAAACCCGGTTTCTTTTGGCGAAGATATTGATAACACACTATGATTTACAAAGGCAGGGATTCCGCGGAATGAGTGAGAATTTCAAACACCTGGGCATTTACAGCGATATCGTGGACGAGGCGACCTGGCAGGATTTGCTGCACAAGCGGGCGCACCCCGGCGCGGAGACGCAGCAAAAGGTTCGAGAGGTGCTGGGTTGGTGCGAGCGGGCGGAAGCGGCGCAGGAGGTGCGCAGCGAAAGATCCTGGGAGCAAGATGGGTTATCCTGCGAGGAGGTCAGTTGGCGGTGCGGCTACGGGCCGCGCACGCGGGCGTGGGTCTTCAAGCCGAGCGGGGCGCAGGGGCGCCTGCCGGGCGTGCTGGCTTTGCACGATCACGGTGGGGCGAAATACCACGGCATCGAGAAAATCGCTGATGGCCCTGAGGAGACTTCTGCCTTTATCTATAATAAGCGCAAGGCGCTTTACGGCGGGCGAGCGTGGGTGAACGCGCTGGCGAAAGAGGGGTTCGTGGTGATGGTGCATGATGTCTTCCTGTGGGGGAGCCGCAGATTCCCGCTGGCAGACATGCAAGCGGCGCTGCAGGCGGAGGCGCCGGAGAAGATATTGGAAGAAGCCTGGCAAAGCTACGCGGCGCCGGCGGAGGTGGCGGCCTATGATTACCTGTCCAGGCAGCACGAACACGTGGTGGCAAAGTATCTCAACCTGCTGGGGGCTACCCTGGCAGGGGTGGTGTGCTACGAGGACCGGGTGGCGCTGAATGTGCTGCGCGCCAGGCCGGATGTGCGGGCGGATCAGGTGGCCTGCATGGGGCTTTCGGGGGGCGGGGCGCGGGCCGGCCTGCTGCGCGCAACGGTGGCGGACCTGGCAGCGGCGGTGGTGGCCGGGATGATGAGCACTTATGCGAGTTTGCTGGACCAAAACGTGGCCTGCCATACGTGGATGTTCTTCCCGACCGGTTGGAGCCGCTATGGCGATTGGACGGACCTGGTGGCCTGCCAGGCCCCGGCGGAGTTGCTGGTGCAGTATAACCTGGATGACGAGCTGTTCCCGCTGGCAGGGATGCGAGCGGCGCACGCCCGTTTGCAGGAACATTACCAATACGCCGGCCGGCCCCAGGCTTACGAGGGGCAATTCTATCCTGGGGCGCACAAACTCGACATGGAAATGCAGGCGGCAGCGTTCCAGTGGCTGCGAGAGCGGATTGGTTGAGCGAAGAACTCACATGTGGAGGAAAGTGTGAAGTTTACGAGAGGCATCCAGGTGTTTGTACTGCTGCTGGCGCTGGGGGCTTCGCTGGCAGGTCCTTATCGGGATGGGGCGGCACAGGCGGGCGAGAGCGAGAACTACACGTATAAACTGGCACAATCCACGGCGGCCTACGAATTCTGGACGACAACGCCCGGCGAGCACGTTTTCAAGGATTCGCCGATGCCTGGGGCGAGCGGGGCGGAGGTGAAGGTCTACGCAGCGCGCAACGAGTTCGAGCCTTTCCAGGTGGCGGTGAAGCCAGCGGCGAGCGGAGGTGTGACGGTCAGTTTCGGCGGGTTTGGGGCGGGGATTACGACGGAAATCTACCAGGTCAAGTACGTCAATCTGACCCAGACTACGGATTACCTGGGGCGGACCGGGTTCAACCCGGACCCGTTATGGCCGCTAAACAGCGGGGACGCGGCGGCGGTAACGGCCAACGAGAACACGGCGTTTTGGTTCAGCGTGTTCGTGCCTGAGGGAACACCGGCCGGGGACTATACCGCCAACGTGACGATTGGGGGCGTGGCTATCCCGGTGCGCATGCACGTGTTCAATTTCACCCTACCCAACGAAATGCACGTGCGCTCGCAGATGAATTTCTCTTACCAGACGATCCTGGAACGCTACGGGGTCAGCGGAACGGGGAATGAATACTGGTTCTATCTGGATAAGATCAAGCAATATATGATCGACCACCGCCTGACGCCCAAGTCTGTGCTGTGGTCGGGCGGGCTGACGACCAGCGGGGCGGCGCCATACATCGATTACGATTGCAACGGCAACTTTACCGATAACGATGGCATCTGGGGTTTCGAGCAGCCAGCGGCGCGCTACCTGGATGGCAGCGGGTTGATGAGCGGTAAGTATGCGACGGCCTTCAATGGGGGAACGGGTTTCCCTTCTTTCATGGCGGCGACTTTCCAAAACAACGACGCCTCCGCCGACCAGCGCCCGTCCACTTTTTGCGGGCTGACGCGCTCCAGCAGCGACTGGTACACGGCGAACAACCCCAATACGCCCTACAACCAGAAGTGGTTCCAGTACATGGCGGCGATACAGAATTATCTGAGCGGGCTGGGATACCTGGACGAGGCGTATTATTACTTTGCCAACGAGCCGCAGGACCAGGCTGACTACGACGCGGTGGCGTGGTATTCG
This sequence comes from Chloroflexota bacterium, assembly GCA_040752025.1. GTDB lineage: Bacteria > Chloroflexota > Anaerolineae > Anaerolineales > UBA4823 > JBFMFR01. The sequence goes on from JBFMFR010000058.1 coordinate 4,325, forward strand.
CAGGAATTGAAGAATGCAGCGCCGGATCTCAAGCTGATGGTCTCGGAGGAGGCCAAGCCGCAGATCTACGATCACCCGACTTACACAGGAGCCAAGATCGACATGTGGCTGGCGCACCTGGGAATCCACTTCAATCCGGTAGTAGCTCTCGAGCGCTTGCAGAACCATAACGAGGCAAGCTGGATTTATTTCCTCAACAGCACTTACCTGCCGCGCTTCAACATCTTTACGATCGACCATCCCGGGGTGGAGGCGAAGCTCCCCGGCTGGTTCTTGTGGAAGTACCGCCTGGGCGGGTTGGCGTATTACCGCTTCAACGATTGGGGCAGCAACCCGTGGACGAATCCGCGGCAGAACAACCAGAACGGCGAGTATTTCATGCTTTATCCGCCCTCGGAGAACAATACCAATATCGCCTACGGCTCCAACGGTCACCGCTTCGTGCCCTCCATCCGCCTGGAACTGCTGCGGGATGGGCTGGAGGATTACGAGTATTTCTACCTGCTGAACGGCGGGCAAACGCCACAGGCAGGAGTCGCCAACCCGGCTGACACCTGGGTGGACAGAATCATCGGCGGCTCCCAGGCTTACAACCGCGACAGCGAGATGTTGTACAACCTGCGGCGGTTGGTCGGGCTGAAGATCGGCGGGGAGATGGCGGCGATCCCCGAGATCGAGCCGCAGTCGGCTCACCCCCGCTCAGACGGCCCGCCGGGGAACTACTACATCAATTTCCAGGATCCGGACGGGCAGCCGAGCGGTACGGTGACTTACAATGGGCATACTTACACGAAAATCGGCAACGCCCTGTACAGCGCAGCGGCAGGCTACGGCTGGTACCGGGCGGCGGACGTGCCCCCGGCCAATTTCTATATGGCTTACGACCTGTGGTTCGACGCAGAGCCTACAATCTTGCTGCGCAGCAGCATCATCGACGATTGGGGGCGGGAGCACGTGTTCGAGTTCGACCTGCCCAACGGCACTTACAACGTTACCGTGGGGGTTGGCTACCGGGGTGGAACGCGAGTGCACAAAATCGTCATCGAAGGGGAAGCTGCGATCGATGAGGAGACGACGAGCGGCAGCGCGATCATCCGCACCCAGCAGGTAACGGTCAAGGATAAGAAGCTGACGGTGGTGATGGGGATGTATAATCAGACCGGGCACATCAATTTCCTAGATATCGAGTACGTGAACACCCAGTCGATCTATCTACCGATGGTATGGCATTGAGGCGGGGCCCTGTGGTGGGCGTGGTAAACAGGTTTATCTGGCGGAGGCAGTGTGATTTATCATTATACGATCAACGGGATTGATGTGCAGACGGGGGATATCATCTGTACTTCGGATGGCAAACCGGATATCCTGCCCGGCCAGTTCTGGCGGATGATCGGGCGGCTGCTGCCGGGCGATGTGGACCACGTGGTGATCTACCTGGGGCCGGAGGGGCGGTGCGTGGAGGCGGGCGGGCGCGGCGTGGCCACGTTCGAAATCGAGAACGGACGCTGGGAATGCGACCACCTGATCCTGGAGCGCGGCCTGCTGGTGGACAGCTTTTATGGTGTGGCTTACCCGCTCGAAGGGCTGGGGCTGTCGCCTTTCGAGGAGGAGCACATCCGGGAGAACGTGGCGGCTTACTGCCTGGCGCAACTGGGCAAGCCTTACAACCTGAATTTCCTGGACGCGGAGCGCGAAGACGCGTTCTACTGCAGCCAACTGGCCTACAAAGCTTACCAGCGCCACGGGGTCAACCTGAATACCGGGATGGCGATGGGCAACCTGCCTGGCTCGGACGAGATTGTGTATCCTCAGGAGATCTGGGATGGCTTCCCACACCAGCGAGGGGAGTGCTTAGATCAGGCGTAGGGGCCGAACTTGGGGAAATCTCCTGGATCCGCACGGCGCAAGCGCCCGCTGCGCGGGGACAGCTTGTAGTAATGGCCGTTGCGGTGCAAGAGGGGGATGGCGCGCTTCCAGCGGCCAAAGACGCGGCGCATGTTGATGGACAGGCTGCGATAGCTGTCCCACTCTCCGGGGATGGTGGTGAAGAGCTCGTCGAAGGCGGAAAAGAAGGCGGAACGGAACTGCGGGGTGACGGTTTGCAGGTTGTTGACCACCCAGCAGGTCTTTTCATACTGCCAGTCGTAGGTCATGCCGATAAAGCGGTCGTCGCGGGTGATGTAGGGGAAGAAGGGAAAGGCCCGGCAGGACAGGCTGCGGAAGTTACGTTGACAGTGCAGGTGACCCAGGCAGGCGACCGGGCGCATGCCCGGTGGGGTTTCGCACAGCAGGCGGCGAGTTTCGGCCTGGCTGCGCCCCTGCCAGGGATGCCACAGTCCGGTATTGGCGCTCAAGTAATCCCATTCTTCTTCGTAAACAACGGGGACGGCATAGCAGGTGTCGCAGCAGAAGGGAACGTGGTGAGGGTTGTGCGGGGCGCAGCGCGCGCCGCAATCTAAGGCGGCGATGGGGGCATCGAAGCGGGCGTAAAGGGCGGCGTAATCGATGGGCATAGGGAGAGGCGCTCTTGCGGAGCAAGATGGGTAGGTTGGGGCTCCGGTTGATCTATTTTACCTGCATTTCTGCAATGTGTGATCTCGGGCGCAAACGATTGACAGGATGCCGAGAGGGCCTTATAATCGAAACAATTGAGCGAATGTTCAATTGTTTCATCGATGGAGATCAAATTGGCTGCAAAGAAAAACCAAACACTTGATGAGCATACTGCTGCCCACGTGGCAGAGCTGTTCCGGGCGTTCAGCGATACCAGCCGGGTGCGCATCGTTTTTGCGATTATCGACCAGGAACTGAATGTTAGCACGCTGGCTCAAATGATTGGGGTGAGCGAATCGGCGATTTCGCATCACCTGCGCGGGCTGCGGCAAATGAAGCTGGTGCAGGCGCGACGTGATGGAAAAGAGGTGTATTACCGGCTCGAAGATGAGCATGTGATTGCTTTGTTCCAGCAGGGGGTCAACCACGTGCGGCATGGGTGAAAAACCCAGCAGCACAAATACCAATTCACAAAAGAGAAACTTACATGGACAGCATACCAGAAAAAACTGCGCGCAATCTTCACGCGGACGAACATGACCTGCACGCCAGGATCGATCCACACCGGCGGGGGGCATCGGGGCTTTCAAATATCATCCTGGGGGGGCAGGATGGCCTGGTCAACGTACTGGGCGTGATCCTGGGGGTGGCGGCAGCGACCAGCGATACACGCATCGTGTTGGTGGCCGGGCTGGCGGCGACTTTCGCTGAGTCGGTGTCGATGGGGGCAGTGGCTTTCACTTCAACGGTGGCGGATGCGGATTACTACGACAGCGAAAGGGAGCGCGAGATGCGGCACGTGGAGCATGCGCCCAGGCTCGAGCGCGACGAAATCCGGCAGATCTACGCGGAAAAAGGATTCCAGGGCGACCTGCTGGAAAAGATCGTGGATACGATTACGGCCAACCGGGAGGTATGGGTAGCGGTGATGATGGCGGAGGAACACCAATTATCGCCGGTCGACCGCCGAGGAGCCTGGAAAGCGGCGCTGGTGGTGGGGATATCGGCGATCGTGGGTTCCTTGATCCCGCTGGTCCCGTTTGCCTTCTTGCCGGTGGGACTGAGCATGTGGGTGTCGATCGTGATCACCGCCCTGGTGTTGTTCGGGGTGGGGGCTTATAAGGCGCGGGTAACGGTTGGAAGCCCTGGGAAAAGCGGACTGGAGATGGCGGTGATCGGCACGGCCAGCGCGCTGGTGGGGTACGCGGTGGGGGCACTGTTGAAGCTGCCCACGACACCTTAGCAAGCAAAATGGAAGTTGTGAGTGTATAATTTGTTGTAGACGAGGAGGCGCTATGACACTCAAAGAATTGGTTCTGAAAAACCGCAGCCGGCGGCGTTTTTACCAGGAGCAGGCGATCTCGCGCGAGACGCTGGTGGAACTGGTCGATTTGGCGCGCTTATCGGCGAGCGGGTCGAACAAACAACCGTTGAAGTATGCGCTGGCCTGCGCGCCGGAAGTGAACGCGCAGATTTTCCCGCTGCTGGGATGGGCCGGCTATCTCAAGGATTGGCCGGGCCCGGAAGAAGGGGAGCGACCGACGGCTTACATCATCATCTTAGGAGATAAGGAAATCAGCGGGGTGTTTGGCGTGGATCACGGCATCGCGGCGCAGAGCATCATGCTGGGTGCGACCGAGAAAGGGCTGGGCGGGTGCATCATCGCCACGGTCAAACAGGACGAGCTGCGCCAGGCGCTGGCGATCCCTGAGAAGTACGCCATCCTGCTGGTGCTGGCCCTGGGAAAGCCCAAGGAGCAGGTGCAAATCGATGCAGTGGGGGCGGATGGAGATATCCGCTACTGGCGAGACGCGGATGGCGTGCATCACGTGCCCAAGCGGGCAATGGATGAGATTATCATCATCTGAGTTGATGGCCGGGCGCGAGGTGCAGCGTGAAAGCTGAGGTGCACACGATATTCATCGTGTCGGGCGGGGCGGGCACGAGCGGGGAGCAGGTGGTGCATACCGTGTTGGCCCAATTCCCAGAGAGCCGGGCCCGTGTGGTGACGGCGCCCAACGTGCGCTTCGAGAGCCAGATCGAAGAGATCGTAACACGAGCCCAGGCAGTGGGGGCCACGCTGGTTCATACATTGGTGGATGAGCGGCTGCGCGCCCGGCTGGAAACACTGGCAGCGGAGCGCGGCGTGGCGGCAGTCGATTTGATGGGGCCGCTGTTCGAACAATTGGCGGCGGCGCTCGAACAGCCACCGTTGGGCCAGCCGGGGTTATACCGGCAGCTCAATAAGGCCTACTTCGACCGCGTAGCGGCGATCGAGTACACGATGGCGCAGGACGATGGCAAGCGGTCCGAGAACTGGGGACAGGCGGAGATCGTGCTGGTGGGGGTGTCGCGGGTGGGCAAAACGCCGTTGAGCCTGTACCTTTCGGTGTTGGGCTGGAAAGTGGCGAACGTGCCGGTGGTGGTAGGGCTGGAACTGCCGGAGGCGCTGTTCCACCTGGACCCGCAGCGGGTAATCGGGCTAACGGTGGAGCCGGGACAGTTGCTGGCTTTCCGGCAGCAGCGCCAGCAGCGGCTGGGGGTCTCGGGGCAGAGCGATTACGTTGCACCCGAGAAGGTGTACGAAGAGCTGCAATATGCATTGAAATTGTGCCGGCGCAGCGGTTTCACGGTGATCGATGTAACCGACAAGCCGATCGAGACGATCGCGGACGAGGTGATGCGGCTGGTGACGAGCCGCTCGGGGACCCGGTCGCGACCGGGATAGCCGGGGGTGCTCCCAAAAGCCGGCTGGAAGCCGATTCATAGGGAGGCGACGGATCAATCAAGGGCGGCTTGCTGGACGGGGCATACCTGGCTGGGGCATGCTATAATGGGGATACGAAAGTGAGAGAGGTAACCTATGAAAAAACATGCAACTTTGTACGCTTTGCTGGCAGCGATGGTCATCTTTTCGCTGACAGCGTGTAATTTGCCGACGTCCAAGCCGACGGTAACTCCTACTCTGGCGGTGACCAATACGTTCCCGCCGCCTCCGCCGAGCGCTACGCCGCTGCTGCCAACGGACACCCTGGCGCCGCCTCCCAGTGATACACCGCTACCCCCGCCACCAACGGACACGCAGGTGCCGCCGACGCGGGTGCCGCCGACAGCGACGCGCACGGCAGCGCCGACGGCGATCAAGCCGATCGAGGGCGACAAGTTCGAGGGCACCTTCGAGTATGGCACGCTGACGCTGCGGATCGGGGCGAATGGCAACTGGATCGTCCCTAAACAGGTCACGGTGAAGAAAGCGCCGTGCGAGGGGGGCAAGTTCTCGGACCACATCAGCTTCGAGCCGCCGCCATCTTTCCCGATCGAAGACGGACAGTTTTCGTTCGTGTACGAGGGGTTTGTGACGATCAGCGGCGTGTTCACTTCTGCCAAGCGCGCTACTGGTTCGATCCGGCTGGCGCTGAAGAGTGGGGGTAAGAACTGCAACATCGGGCCATCAACCTGGATTGCGACGGCGCCGTAACGATTTGATTTGGGGCAGGCCAAAAGCCTGCCCCAGAGTTTTTTCACTGGTCAAACCATGAGCATACTCTTCGCATTACTTCCCATCCTCATTGTACTGGCGCTGCTGATCTGGCGGCGCATGGCGGCCGACCTGGCCGGCCTGATCGGCTGGGCTGCGGCGGCATTGATCGCCTGGTGGTATTTCCAGACGCCGCCGGGGGTGGTGTTGACCGCCAGCCTGGGAGGGGTGGTGGCATCTTTCCCAATCACGTTGATGGTAGCGACTTCGATTTTGCAGATCACGGTAATGCTGGAAACGGGGGCGATCGCGCGCCTGGTGGCGCTGATCAAGACGGTCTCTCCGAAGAACCAGATCGTGCAGATTATGATCGTCAACGTGGGGGTGGGCACGCTTTTGGCAGCGATGGGAGCCACGCCGGTTTCGATCCTGCCGCCGATCATGCTGGCGTTGGGGTATTCGTCTTTTGTGGCGATTGCGCTGCCGGCGATCGGTTACGACGCGCTGTGCACTTACGCCCTGCTGGGCATCCCGGTGGTGGTCTTCTCCAATTTCGTTGGGATGCCGGTGGAACAGGTGGGCGGTTACTTCGCGCGGTTCATGCCGGTGATCAGCACGTGCATCGCCCTGGGGATGTTGTGGATCGTGGGCGGCTGGAAGATGATGCGGCGCGGGCTGCTACCGGCGGTGCTGGCCGGGCTGACAGCCGGTCTGATTGCGATGGGGATGAACGCGATCCGGATGGTGACGCTGACCGGGGTGGCGGCCGGTTTAGGGGTGGTGCTGGTGATGCTGGCTTACCTGAAGCTCAGCCGACAGCCGCTGGTCGACCGGGGGGTGATGAACGCGGCAGACAAGGCGACCATGGGGCAAATGTCGCTGTGGGCGGCGCTATCGCCCTGGCTGCTGCTGGTGGTGTTCGCAGTGCTGGTGAACGCGCCCTTCCTACCATTCTTCGAGTTAACTTTCACGCGCTGGGCCATGCCGGTGACAATCATCCCGGGCGCGCCGGAGAAGGTGCGCCTGTTGTGGCAGGCGTATTTCTGGATCCTGGTGAGCACGCTGCTGGCGCTGCCCTGGCTGAAGCCGAGCAGGGGACAGATCGAGGTTTCGCTGCGCAAATGGCTGAAGCGCGCCCCGCGCCCGATGCTGGCTTCGGCGGTGTTCTTCGCGATTGCATTCATCATCAATCACTCCGGCAAGGGAGCGGACTGGCAACTGGCTGACCCAGCCCATAACATGGTGGTTGTGGTGGCGGATGCCTCGGCGCAGGCCTTTGGGCGGCTGTACCCGCTGGTGGCGCCTTTCCTGGGGCTGCTGGGAGGATTCGTGAGCGGCTCGGAGACCTCGGCGATTGCGATGCTGACGGCGCTGCACCTGTCTACGGCGGAGAAGATCGGGGCAGTGGGCCTGTTGGTGGCGGCGGTGAGTGGGATTGGCGGCGGGTTGGCGAGCGTGATTTCGCCGGCCAAGCTGCAGAACGCGGCGGCGAGCATCGACCGGATCGGCGAGGAGGGGCAGGTGCTGCGCACAACGTTCGTGATCTCAATTGTGATTACAGCAGTAGCGGCGCTGATGGCGCTGATGTGGGCATTCGCGTAACCTGTTCCCAGGGGCGCTTCGATGGGTGTGATCTTTGCGCTAGTTTCGGCGGCGATCTGGGGCGGGAGCGATTTCTGCGGCGGGGTGGCAGCGCGGCGACTGCACCAGTTCCAGGTGCTGCTGCTGGGGGCCGCCAGCGGGCTGGCGTTGATGGTCGGGCTGGCGCTATGGCGCGGAGAGCCCCTGCCAACACTGACCAGCGCAGGATGGGCGCTGGCGGCGGGGGTGTGCGGGGCGGTGGGGATTGCCACGCTATACCAGGGGCTGGCGTTGGGCAACGCGGCGATGCTCTCGCCAACGGCCGGAGTGATCGGGGCGGCGATCGCGGCGCTGGTGGGCGCGCTGTTGCAAGGATTACCGAGCACGCGGCAACTGGCCGGCTTTGCGGCCGGGCTGACGGGCATCTGGCTGGTAAGCCAGGCGAGCAGCGCCGGCCAGGCTGAGAAACGGCGCGGGTTGTGGCTGGCGCTGGTGGCCGGGACCGGTTTTGGGGGCTATTTCGTGTTCATCGCCCAGGTGCAGGAGGGCACGTTGTTCGCCCCGCTGGCGATTTCGAAGGTGGCTTCGCTGATGACGGCGCTGGCGGCGCTGCGGGCCAGGCGACTGCCAGCACCGGCCGCGCTCAGCAGCCCGCTGGCCGTGTTGACCGGTTTCCTGGACGCGGGCGGTAATATTTTTTACTTGCTGGCGGAGAAAACTACGCGGTTGGATGTGGCAGCGGTGCTGTCTTCGATGTACCCGGCGGGCACGGTGCTGCTGGCCTGGCTGGTGCAGCGGGAGCACGTGACGGCACGGCAGTGGCTGGGAGTGGGGCTGTGCCTGGCGGCAGTGGCGCTGATCGCAGGATAAAAAAGGCTGGCGCAGCGCCCCACCGGTTGATGGGCGCTGCGCCAGTAAGGTCATCTAAAAAATATCAAGCTCTATGGGAAGTCAAAGTTGACTTTGACTTCTACGCACTCGCCGCCCTGGTCGTTTTCGGTGCAGAGGATGATGATGGCGCGGGTGGGGGTGTTAGCAGCCAGGGTGAACCCCAGGCCTTTGCTGACGAAGGCGCTTTCGCCCGGATCCAGACGGCCCTTGGCGCCGCTGCAGGCCGTGGCCGATGAATAGAAGGGGTCATTGCTGGTCTCCGGACCGGAGATGAAGGTATTGGTCGAAAGGTCTTTGATGGTGATGCTGGAGGAGCGGAATACTTTGCCACCAGTATTCTTGACCTGGAAGACCAGGGTGGCCACACCGCCGCACAGGTGCATGAGGGAGAAATTGGCCTGGAAAGCGGGGGCGGGCGGCGGAGGCGGGGTGATGATGGGCAGTGTGGAGGTGTCGCCAGTGACGACGGTGGTTTCGGTCCAGACCCAGCAATATTCCCCGGGGCGATTGGGGTTGGCAATGTACCACCAGGTGCCCGAGTCGTTGCGCCCGTGGACGGTCGATTCCTGCCCAGTCAGCAAGAAGCCGAGGCGGGTGTATTCAGCCTGGGGGCCGAGGCGGCAGTTGGTGTCGACGGTGGCGACGATGCGCGGCGGCCCTTCAGGGGTCCAGGTGGCGGTGGGCGGTGAGGTGAAGGTGGGGACGGGTGTGTAGGTGGGCAAGGGCGTAAAGGTAGGTAAGGGTGTGTAGGTGAGCTGCGGGATGTCGGTGGAGGATGGCGGCGCTTGCAGGGTGAGGGCCTGGGCGGTGAGCAACTGTTCTTGAGCTTGCAGGGTGAGGCGCGGCGCATCGGCTTGAAGGGTGGCGGCTACGGAGGTCATGATGGCATCTTGCCCACCCGGCTGCTGGAACTGCGTGGGCAGGTTGCAGGCGCTCAGGAGCGAGGAGAGCAACAATATCAGGATGCACAACACTCCCAACAGACGCACAGCCTTGGGAGGGGAGGAAGAACGTTTGGGCATAACAGGCCTCACTTTCGGTGAAATGAACCAAATCCTGGGGCAACTGAATTGTACAGATTGATTATAGTTTAATTCGATAGGGAAAGCAATCAGGCAATTTAATTGGAGTAGAATCACAGAGAAACATTTATATGATTCATTGGCAGTTTCACATGAAAGGGTCTTCTGATATGAAAAGATCCATCTGGTCAAATGAGGTCGAATTCGATTGGTCACCGGATGGGCGTTTTTTGCTGATCCGGTGGGGCGAGGGCGTGTGGATCGTGCAACCTGGCGAATGAGCAATGCAAAATCGAAGCGAAGAGGCGTGGCGCGTTGGAGTTGAGGAAGGACCTCCGGCTAGAAAGCGCCTCGGATGCAGTATAATGCGTGTTCGATGGACGAAGTCAAACAGGTAACGATCTATACGGATGGCGGGTGCGACCCGAACCCGGGAGTGGGAGGATACGGGGTGGTGCTGCTGTATGGGGCGCATCGCAAGGAATTGTCAGGCGGCTTCCGCCTGACGACGAACAGTCGCATGGAACTGTACGCGGCGATCCAGGGGTTGGAGGCGCTCAAGGAACCGTGCCAGGTGAGGCTGTACAGCGATTCGGAATACCTGGTGAATGCGATGGCGAAGGGCTGGGCCAGGCGCTGGAAAAGTCGCGGCTGGAAGCGCAACTCGAAGGAGAAGGCGCTCAACCCGGACCTGTGGGAACGCCTGCTGGCGCTGTGCGAAGTGCACGAGGTGACTTTTACCTGGTTAAAGGGGCACGCCGGGATCGCTGAGAACGAGCGCTGCGACCAGCTTGCGACCCAGGCGCAGCGAGGCAAGAACCTGCCGGTGGATGAGGGGTACGAGAATAAGCCGGAAGATGCCAGATTGTTCAAAATATAGACGCATAATGGGCTGACCTATGCAAACCTACCCGGCAGGGCTAACTGGCGGGCAGGTTTGCCGTGCAGGGCGGTCTGCTGGATGTAATCGCTGGTCACGCCGAAGGGCTGCAGAACGGTGTGGGCAGCACGCAGCATCAGGCGAGTGTAACGGTCGAGGTCCAGGGCGGCGGGGTCGGGCGGCTGGGGCTGATCCCAGGCGTGCACGCCGGGCCGGCCGCGGGTGTACAGGAAGCGCAGGCTCTGGCCGGGGCGCAGGCTGCGCCCGGCGGCCTGCAACTGCCGGGCGGCGCGGGCGACGGGCGAGGGCTGGCGGTAAGCGTCTGGCTGGCGGCTGAGCCTTTGGGTGACTAACAACTCGGGGAGGGGAAACTCGCCGGCGCGCAGGCGGCGCAGGGCGCGAGGCAGCAAGGAAAGGGCGCCCTGGATGGCGGCATCGGAGGGGAGGGGGGACTGATCCCGGGCGAGGGTCTCGAGCAGATGCAACTGCAGGCTGGCGATGAAGGGTGGGGTGTCGCGACGGCGGGCTTCGATGCCGCGCAGTTTGAGGCTGCCATCCTGAAAAACGCCGAAGTAGCGATTGGCCACAGGTAGGCGGGCATCCAGGCGGGAGGGCAAGAAGGCGATCCAGCGGTAGATGCCTTCCAGGGCGATGGGCAGGCCGGTGCGCAGCAGGATGTGCTCCAGCAGGGGCTGGAGGCTGGCGGGAGTGACTTCGCCGCCGGCGGCGAAGGGGGTGTGCAGCCACAGGCCGTCTACGTACATGTGCAGGATGGTGAAGCCCAGGTCTTCGGCGGTCTCTTTGGCGCGCAGCAGGGCCTCGCGGGCGTAGGCGGTGACGGTTTCGTGGGCCTCGATGCGACCGAAGCGGGCGTTCTTGTAGCCGAGGTAGCCGAAGCAGGTGACGAGCAGCCACTTGTGGGCGGAGGCGCGGGCGCGGTGGCGCGGGCGGTGAGGTTGCCAGGAAGGGAGGGCCGCCAGGCGGGCCTTATAGGCCAGGCGCTTTTCGAGCAGGGGGGCGAGGGTCTGAGGCACCAGACCGAGGGCGTTTTCGCCAGCGGCGGAGGGGAGCTTTTCCAGGTGGGCGGCGGCAGGCGGGCCAGCAGCAGCCTGGCGGGCGGCGATGGTTTCGGGAGATATGTTGAAGTGCACCATGATGCCGGGGTACATGGAGACGAAGTCGATCTCAGCGACCTGGCGGTGCAGGCCTACCAAGGGCTGGTAGACCAGCCCGCCCTGGTCGGCGGTGAACATGCGGGCGGCGGAGCGGATGGTTTCGGGCTGGTGCTTGTGCCAGGGGACGAGAATCCCCTGGCGCAGGGCGGTGATGATCTGCATGGAGGAGATGCCTGTGCCGGGAGAGAGGCGGGCGGCCAACTGGACGGGCAGGCCGGTAACGCGGGCGACTTCCAGCACGCCTTCCAACTGGTAATCGTCCCAGAGCATGGCGTTGCCGCAGTCGATGTGCCAGCGGCCGAAGAGGTGCACCTGGCGACCGCGGTAGACCACCTGGCCGTAAGAGAAGTAGGAGCGCTCGGGACGGTGGGCGGGCTGGCGGGCAGGGTCGCGGTTGAGCGGCAGGGGAAGCTGGAGGGCGTGTGCACACTGGAGGAGATGAGGCAGGAGCCAGGTATCGCCGAAGGTGGTGAGCAGCAGGTCGGGGTCGTGGCGAGACAGGATGGCGCGCAGGCTGACGAGCAAGGGGCGCTCGGGCTGCAACGCCAGGCGATAGGAGACCTGGCGGGAGGATTGGCCAGCGGCGCTTACCAGCAGATGCTGGGGAGGGCGGTGGGCGGGATCGGAGTCGGGCTCCAGGCGCAGGAGGCGCAAAGGGGGCGGCGGCGGGTCGAGATCCCAGGGCGAGTCCAGCACATTGAGGTCGTGGACCAGGCCCTGGGGGTCAGCAACCAGGCGACAGCGCGCCAGGGCGAAGGCGCGGGCCGCGGCGGCGTAGCGCAGAGGCAGGGGGATGTCGGCGTCGAAGTAGAAAAGGTCGGGGAAGGCGCGAGCCAGGCGGGCAAACAGGCGGGGCTGCAAGGCGGGGTGGGCGACCTGGATGGCGAGGACAGGCTGGGCGGCGGATAAGGTGCGCCGCTCGGCGAGATCGGCGGTGCAGTCAGGATGGCTGGCGAGGCTACGACGCAGGGCGAGGAGGCGCTGGTTGGGACCGGCGGCGTAGAAGGTGATGGGGAAGGGCTGGCGCAGGCAGCGGCGCTGGCCATCATCGTCCAGGAGCCAGAGGATGACGCCGCCTTGCGGATCGGAATAGACGTCGAGCAGCCAGCCGGTGTGTTCGTTCATGAGGATTGCCGGGATGAAGATTGGTCCTGGTGCGCGGCGAGCAGTTCGTGCAGGGCGTCGACCTGGCTTTGCAGGCGCAGGACGTGCTTGTGTTCTTCGAGGAGCATGGCGAGCAGGAAAGTCTCGAAGGGCAGGGCGTTGGCGGCGTAGGCGGCGGCGGCCAGGTGCAGGCGGGCGCTGGCGAGCAAGTCGTCGAGGACCAACTGGTCGCCGCGGCGCAGGGCGCGGCGAAAGCGAGCGAGAATCTCCTGCTCTTGCAAGAAGGTCTGGGTGATGGAAGGTAGGGTGCGGCCCATTTGTTCCCCGGAAAAATCAATTCAAAACAAATCCAACTGTGCGGCGGAGGACTGGCGAGGGGAGGCAGGGACTTCCAGGATGAAGAGCTGAGCGGCGGCATCGTGAACGAGGTCTTGCAGGCCGGTGGGGTCGGTTTGACCTGGGGGCGGCGGGCGCAGGCTGACAACGGTTGGAGCGCCCTGGCTGAGGCGCTGCAGGCGCGCCAGGCAGCGATGCAGCAGGCGGCGGCGCTCGTGGAGGGAGGCGCTCTGGTCGTAAAAGGTGTCGAGCAGATCGATGACCAGGGTGGGGAGGGCTACAGGCGGCTGGCTTTCGATCAGGGCAGCCATCTGGTAGCAGGTGAAGGCGCGGGCAACCTGGATGCGAGCCAGGGCGGGCAGGGGGGAGGCGGGACTGAGGCGGCGCAGGGCGCGGGCGACGAGGTAGGCGTTGAAGCGGTTGCCGCCATCCAGGATGCGCAGGGAGGAACGCAAGGCCAGGTGGGCGGCGAGGGCCAGCATGGCCTGGCTGGCAGCGTGCGGGCCGAGCAGGAGCAGGAAGCCGGGCCGAGGGGCGGCATCTGCCAGGGTCAACAGGCGGTGTAAAACGGGGAGGGGTTGGCTTTGAGACGGCATCACTTCCAGAATAGCACGAGAGGGAATAGCGGGGGAATCACCCGACGGGGGAATTTGAGGGTTAAACATGGGGTAGCCTGTTGGGGTAGCCAGATATGGCGGGAAGCGGACGAGCGTATGGCTATGGGTGGCTTTGCCAGGTGCAGTGCGAGAGGAAACAATGTTTTTATATTCAATCACTTTACGGAGTGACGATGTAAATCCAGGTGATTTTCTAAAGTAGTATTTAGGTGAGGTGAACTGAAGAGCAGGTAGAATCGAGAATAAATTGTGAACAATATGAAAGAGAAGCGAAAACGCATTCAAATCATCATGCAGATCGGGGTGCTGCTGATTTGGCTACTGGCCGGTCAAGCACATCTGGCGAAAGATCGTTCCTCGGCCAAGGCTGCCCCGTTAAACGTAGCGTCGCGCAGTGAGTTGATCCTGGCGATGAACACTTTGCGTGTCTCGAACGGTTTGCCGGCTTTGATCGAAGATCCAATTGTCAATGCGGTGGCACAATCCACTGCTGAGATTATGGCAGCTAATAATATGTCCTGGCACATCGGGGATGTGCGCGGCCGGCTGGCCGCGGCGGGTTACGGCGGCGGCGCAACGGTTTGGGCCACCGAAAACTTTGCGGTGGGCAATATGAGCATCGATCAGGTGATGCAGGTGTGGTCCGATGCCGATCACATGCGCCCGGCGGTCACTCCGGCTTACTGCCATGTGGGGGCAGGGGTGGCCCCGGCGGGAAATGGCAGATATTATTTCATTTTGCAGGCGGCTTACATCTCCGGCCAGGCCTGCGGCAGCTATGTTCCCGGGACTGGAAACGGCACAGCCGCAGTACTCCCGGTTTCACAGCTCATTATCCCGGTGAAGGTAGCCACGCCCGACGCTGAGGGCAGAATCTATCATATCGTGCAGGCAGGCCAATCTTTCTGGGCGATCGCGATTGCCTATCACGTCACCATCCACGATTTGGAAGTATGGAACAACCTGTCCAGTGAATATAGCCTGGCCGTGGGACAGAAGCTGTTCATCCCTACCAGCGGCACGGCCGGATATGCCACGCCGACACCGTCGGGGATGGTACTGGTAGCAGCCCCGGATGCACAGGGAAAAATCGTGCACGAAGTGCAACCTTACCAGGCACTAATCCCGATCTCGCAGGCTTATAACGTATCCGTGGACAGAATCCTGGCTTTGAATGGGCTGCAAGCCGATTGGCCGCTGCAAATCGGCCAAAAGCTGCTGATCGACCCTGGGAAAACCACTCCACTTTCTGCATTAGCGCGCCTCACCCCAGACAGCGATGGCAATTACTATCACATTGTGCAGAGCGGGGAATATCTGGCCTGGATCGCCGATCTGTATGATGTGTCCCTGGCGGAACTGATGGCCTGGAATGGCCTGACTTCAGCTTCCATCATCCGGCCTGGACAGCGATTGCTGCTGCGAGTCACGCCACCGGCGACCTTCACACCCGTCCCGCCCAGCGCCACACCAACGAGCAGGCCCATTCCGGCCAGCGCTACCCCCCCGCTGGAACTGGCAACGCCAACCGCCGCTCACGAGGCAGAGACTCAGAGCAGTTTTCCCAAGATCGTAGCTGTGTTGGTGGTTGTCCTGGTATTGATCGGTGTGTTACTCCTGGGATGGACAGCATGGCGCAAGCGCCAGGCGGACGGATAAGTGGTTGACTCACAAGTTTGTGGTATATTTGTCCCGTTTGCGGCGCGGGTTTGCTTGCGCCGCATCCAATAATCGCATGTAAGGATTTATCGGTGGCTAAAGCGAAAATTTTTTCCGGTGTATGTGGTTTTACTACCCAGGTAGAGGCGGTGACCGAAGGGCGCACCTGCCATTTGAAGATCGAAAGTGAATGTAAAGCCATTCAAAAGATGGCTGATGAATTGAGCGAAGTGGATCCCTTCCAGGAGATCTCTTTCCGGCGCGGGATGCCGAAGGTGCACGCGATGGGGCACGAGTACTGCACGCACGCAGCCTGCCCGGTGCCGGTGGGAATCATCAAGGCTGTTGAGGTGGCATCTGGCCTGGCGCTGCCCAGGGATGTAACCATCGAACTGAGTAAGGATTAGTATTCACGAAAAGACTCGATCCTGTTGACCGCGAGAAGAACTGTAAACGGATTTTTTAGAACGGATTGAACGGATGTTGAGCTCGATAATCCGGTAAATTCGTTCAGCGGTTTTCTCCCGGTACAACATGTTTCTGACCCGCATAAGGCCGCGTTTTTTTTGCGCGCGTCTTGACAAATCCGGGGATGATGTGATAAACTCATACGGCTTTAATCTCAAACCTTTAGAAAGGAGGCGCGTTTTATGCTAAGTCAAGTCAGGGTATTTGTCCGAAATCAAGATGCATGGGCGCGCCTGTGTGCTGGGGGATAGAGCCTACGTTTTGACGCTTCAGTTCGCTGTTTGAAGGTCTTGCGGTCACGGGTGCACTCATGTCCCGTGGCTTTTTTGTTTACAGGCCAGATTTGGCTGTGTAGACATAAAAACTGGACGAATGCCGACGCCTGAAAGGCGACATTCGATAGTGCAAATGGAAGTGCCAGTCACGGGAAAGCTCGCGTGGCTGGCATTTTTTACACCCGAAAACAGGAACTTTGACCGTGAAGACGAATCTGACTTATACAAGCGACCTATCCTTATCCGAGCTTAGCCCACCCGGGCAAAAGCAGATGGGTGAGGGGGTTGTGTTCAAGAGAAGTACAGGGATGTATGAGGTACATACAAGCAGCGGTGTGCTGGCTTGCAGCCTGTCGGCGCGCCTGCGCAAGGAATTGATCTACTCTGAAGTGGATTTGCGCAGCGGAGGCGGCAGGGTGAAACAGGTGAAGACGATCGAGCACAGCGACCCGGTGGCAATCGGCGACGTGGTGCGCTATGTGGACGCGCAGGATGGCAGCGGGATGATCGTGGAGATCCTGCCACGGCGCACCAAGCTGGCGCGCCGGGCAGCGGGACCCTCCAAGCACGCCTTCGAGCAGGTGATCGTGGCGAACGTGGACCAGGTGGTAGCAGTGATGGCGGTGGAAAAGCCGACGCCCAAGTGGGCTCTGCTGGACCGCTACCTGGTGTCAGCGGAGGCGGCTGAACTGCCGGCGCTGGTGTGCATCACGAAGATGGACCTGCTGGAGGGGGATGAAGCCGGAATGGAGGAGCTGCAAACAGTGGTGGGAACCTACCGGAAGATCGGTTATCCGGTAGTGCTGACCAGCACGGTGAGCGGCGATGGGTTGGAAGCGTTCGGCGCGGCCCTGCAAGGGCGGCTGTCGGTGCTGCTGGGAAAATCGGGGGTGGGGAAGAGCTCGCTGTTGAACCATTTGCAGCCGGGCCTGGGCCTGCGAGTCAACCAGGTGAGCCAGAGCACGGGCAAGGGTAAACACACGACCACGCACCTGGAGATGTTCGAGCTCGACACCGGGGGAATGATCGTGGATACACCGGGGATGCGCGAGTTCGGGCTGTGGGAGGTGAGCGATGAAGACCTGGCCTACCTGTTCCCGGAGATGCGAGCGTTCATCGGGCGCTGCCGGTTCGGACTGGACTGCCAGCACGATGAGGAACCTGGCTGCGCGCTGCGCAAGGCAGTAATGGCCGGGCAGGTCAGCCCTTACCGCTACCAGAGTTATTTACGTTTGAGAGAGGATGTATGAAAGGAGAACTGGCACCTGAGACGCTGTGGACAGCGTGGCCAGGTGAATTCGAAAATGAGAAGAGCCGGCGCAAGTCTGCCTGGAAGATGCGCGGCAGGAACAAGGGCGATGATCGCTATACCGGTTTTTGGTGTATGGGCTGCCACCAGTATGTCCCGGCGGCGGTGATGTTCTCGGGCGTGCAAAACCGCAACCACTGCCCGTACTGCCTGCGATCCAGGCACCTGGACCTGTACGAGGCGGGAGACCGGCTGGCAGCCTGCAAAGCTGTTATGAGCCCGGTGGGCCTGACCGTGAAGAAGACAGCCAAGAAATACGGGCAGGCGCAGGGAGAACTGATGCTGATCCACGTGTGCGTGGACTGCGGGAAGGTTTCGATCAACCGGATTGCGGCGGATGACGACGCGCAACGGATCCTGGAATTGTTCGAGGACTCGCTGCAGTTGGATGCACCGATCAGACGACGGCTGGCAAAGAGCGGGGTTGGGACGCTGAGGGCGACCGACCTGGCGCTGGTGCGAGCGCGGTTGTTCGGAAGGAACTGAGTTTGTTGAAGGAGTTGTTTGATGACGGTCAGATGAAACGAGGAAATGTGATCAGAACGTGTTGACAAGCGGCGATGATTTCGCCATACTGTAGAAGTATCTTATGAAAGGAGACTTTGGATGAGATTGATCGAACTGGTCCAACGGAGGCCCAGACCGGAAGCGTGGGCGGAGGGAGAGAAAATCCCCTGGAACGAGGCAGAGTTCAGCCAGCGCATGCTGGCTGAACACCTGTCGCAGGAGCATGACGCCGCCAGCCGGCGGAGCGAGAAGATCGAACAGCACGTGGCCTGGATTTACGCCGAATTGCTGGGAGGAAAGCCGGGTAGGGTGCTGGACCTGGGCTGCGGGCCGGGGCTGTACGCCAGCCGGTTGGGCCGCCTGGGGTGTACGTGCAAGGGCATCGATTTCTCACCGGCTTCGATTGCGTACGCGCGGCGGACGGCGGAGCAAGAGGGGCTGAATTGCACATACTTGGAAGAGGATGTGCGCCGGGTGGATTATGGGAGCGGGTATGACCTGGCGATGATGATCTTCGGGGAGTTCAACGTTTTTCGCATGGAGGACGCCAGCCTGATCCTGCGCAAAGCCCAGGCAGCGCTGCGCCCGGGTGGGATGCTGCTGTTGGAGGCGCACACGTTCCAGATCGTGCAGGCATTGGGGGAGCAGGGGACAAGCTGGTACAGTTCGGCGGGCGGGTTGTTCTGCGAACAGCCGTACCTGTGTTTGATGGAGAACTTCTGGGACGCGGAGCGGCGGGTGACGACCGAGCGATATTTCATCGTCGAGGCAGCCAGCGGAGAGGTGCAGCGCTATGCATCCAGCATGCAGGCGTACAGCGAGGAGGAATACCGGACGCTGGCGGAGGCAGCGGGTTTCAGGGAGGTGCGCTTCCAGGCTGCTTTCGGCGAGGCCGAGGTGGACCCGAATCTGGTGGTGATTACGGCGCGGCGGTAAGCGCCTGTTGGGAGAAAATGGTATTGTTAAGGAAGGTAAAATGAAAATTCTGGCACTCGAAAAAGAAGCCCCGGGGGCGACGAGCGAGCAGTTCCGGGCGCATTCGCAGGCCGAAGCCAGGCGTGTCTGGGAGCTGTACCTGGCGGGGGTGGTGCGAGAGATCTATTTCCGGGCGGAGCGGAATGAGGCGGTGCTGGTGCTGGAGTGCGCCAGCGCAGTCGAGGCACAGGAAATCCTGGCGACACTGCCGCTGGTGATGGCAGGGCTGATCGAGTTCGAGGTCATCCCGCTGGCGCCGTATCCTGGCTTTGGGCGTTTATTTGGCGAAAGCTGAGGTTTCGAATGGCTAAAAAGTCCAAGATTAGTGCAGGGAGACAATTTGTAAAAATCGGTGCGTTGGCCGCAGCGGTGGCGGGGCTGATGGCGGGCTATGAACTGGTGGTGCGCCCCTGGCACCTGAGGTGGGGGGCTACAGAGGAGGAGGCGGCCAGCCAACTGCCCGGCGATGAGCTGATCTTACATCCAAGGATGTCGGCCACGCACGCGATCACGATCCAGTCGCCCGTGGAGTGGGTTTGGGCGTGGGTGGTGCAGATGGGGCAAGGGCGCGGCGGTTTCTACAGCTATGATTGGCTCGAGAACCTTTTTGGCATGCAGATCCATAACGTTGACGAGGTGACGCCGGATCTGCAGCACTTGCAAGTTGGGGATACGGTGCCGTTTTGGAAGGGGGCAGGGGTACAGGTCGTGGAGATCGAAGCGCCGCGCCTGCTGGTGTTGGCTGGCGGGTGGAATCCGGCCGGCGCTGAAGAAGCAGGTCAAATGGGAGGAAGCTGGACGTTTGCGCTGAGCAGGCACAATGCGAAGGCAACGCGCCTGATTGTGCGGACGAGAGCGGCCGATTTCCCTCCGCAATGGTTGAGCGCGCGTTTCTACCGCTGGCTGTTGGAGCCAGCGCATTTCGTGATGGAACGCAAGATGTTACTGGGAATCAAGGAACACGCTGAGCGTGGTGAAAACCTGGCTTAGAAGGCTTACGTTTATCCTGGCGACAGGCTACATCCTGTTCTTCTATTCGGAACTGATGTTTTGGGCGCGGGCGCGGCCTGAGGATTCGCTGGCGAACTGGCTGGTGACCTGGCAGGTGTATTCGCTGTCGGGCTATGCCATGCTTTCGGCAATTGTAGGCTTTCGAGCGAAGAGACGCTGGGCGTTGTTCCTGTGCGGGGCGCTGTTCGGCTGGCTGACGGAGGGGGTGGTTGTGCAGACGATGTACGAGGCCTTCCCTCTGCAAATCTCGTGGACTGGGCTGGCCTGGCACGCGCTGATCTCGGTGTGGGTGGGCTGGTACGGGATGCGGCGAGCACTGCAGCAAAACCAGCGGCGCTACATCTTGGGCCTCTCGATTGGCCTGGGATGCTTCTGGGGGATGTGGGGAATGTGGTGGTGGGTGGAGAGCCTGGAGCGGATCGCTGGGCCGGGTGAGTTTGCGGTTTTCGCATTGATCTCCAGCTCGCTGCTGTTTGCAGCCTACTGGCTGTGGGAGCGCACGGCAGAGGATGGTTTTTCGCTCTGGCGAGCAGGTGTGATTGCGATTGGGCTGGCGTACGGAGGGTTATTTGTGTTTGGGGCTGCCCCGGCTGCGCCGCTGGCGGTTTTTGTGCTGCCGCCTTTGCTGCTGGCGCTGTTCCTGACTCTGGAGCGCAACCGGCGCGTCGAAGAGCCTGGCAGTGTGCTGGAAGATTTACAAGGGAAGGTGGGAGCCAGCAGTTACCTGCTGTTATGGGCGATACCGTTCAGTGCAATTGCAATCTATACGGCAGCCTGGTACTTGGGGGCGCGCATACCCACCGGATGGCTGGTGTACGCGGTAACTACGCCTCTGGGATTCATACTGCTGGCAGCCAGTATTTACCAGATTTGGCGAGGCGGAATCAGGCCTGAGACTCTGGATTGAGAAGAGCGGGCGTTTTATTCCCCGTGCAGGGCGGAAATTTGTTCGAAGGTCATGCCATCCACCAGGGGCCAGTCAATCTGTTCTTGATAGCGCTCCTGACCATCGATGGCGATCATGTGACCGGATTTGGCGGCCTTGGTGCGCAGGTAGAACTCGTTGTAAGGGTTGGGTGGGATGACCAGGGGGATGCGATCAGTGATGTGGATGCCGTAGGCGGAGAGCTCGGCGATCTTGTGCGGGTTGTTGGTCATCAGGCGGATGGATTTGACTTTGAGGGAATTGAGCATGTGGGCGGCGATGCTGTAGTCGCGCTCATCGTCGCGGAAGCCCAGGGCCAGGTTGGCCTCAACGGTGTCGTAGCCGTGGTCTTGCAGGCCGTAGGCGCGGATTTTGTTAATGAAGCCGATGCCGCGGCCTTCCTGGCGCAGGTAGAGGAGGATGCCGTTTTCCATCTGGCCGATGGTGCGCAGGGCGGTCTCGAGCTGGTCGCGGCAGTCGCAGCGCAGCGAGCCGATGACGTCACCGGTGAGGCATTCCGAATGCATGCGCACGGGCACATCTTCGGCGTTGAGGATGTCGCCATGGACAAAGGCGGCATGCTCTTTGCCATCCTGGTTGTTCCAGAAGGCGACCACCTGGTACTGGCCGAAGCGCGAGGGGAGTTCGGCGATGGATGCGATGGTGACGCAGATGTGGTCTTTCCCATAGCCTTCGCACTCGTGGCAGTGGTTTTCCTCCAAGAGGTCTTTGATTTGCAAGGGGGTCAATGGCATGATTTTTCTCCGAAAAGGCCCACGGGTGGGGCGCGAATATTTCCTGTGTTTGCAGCCCTATTGTAACCCCATTGAATTAAAACAGGGCTAGAGAAAAAGAGGGGTTGTCCAATTTTCGGTGACTTGATGGAGGGTGGAATCAGGCGCTGTGATGCTGGCGATACCAGTCGACGGTGTGGCGGATGGCGTGGCGCAGGGGTGTGGCACTACCGCCAAAGGTGCGCCGGTAGCGGCTGTCATCGACAATGAAAGGCTTTTCGAACTCGTACATCATCTCGACGGATTCGCGGGCGGCGGGGACGAACAGTCCGCCCAGGCGCATCATGAGGGATCCCATACCGCTCATCTTGGGAGGCAGGCCGAGATCATCGAAGATCAGGGTGATGAGCTGGCGTTGGGTGAGGGTTTCGGGGTTGGGAACGTGCCAGGCCTGGCCGAGGGCTTCGGGGCGCTCGCCTAACACGGCCAGGGCTTCGCCGAAATCGTCGATGTAGGTGTAGGTGTGGGGTAGGTCGAGGCTGCCGACAGCGGAGGCGGTTTTGCCATGCAGGGCTGGAGCGAAGACACGATCGCCGAGACTGGAAGCGAGCACGCCGGGGCCGAAGAAATCGGAGCCACGGCCGATGGCAACCTGGGCTTTGCCAGCCTGGTGAGCGGCCAGGGCAGCCTCAGCCATATGGGCGCGGGTTTTGCCCTTGCGAGTGTGGGCATTGTAGGGCAGGCCCTCGTGGATGGGCCCAGCGACGGCGCCATACATGTAGAGGTTTTCAGCGATAACGAGCCTGGCACCGGCGCTGGCAGCGGCTTCCAGGATGCTGGCTTGCAGGGGCGGGAACTGCTCGACCCACTGATGGTAGGCGGGCTGGGCGCACTGGTAGACCACGGCGGCACCCTGGCAGGCCTGGCGGGCGCTTTCGAGGTTATAGGCATCGGCGGCGAGGACTTCGACGCCAGCGGGAACGTCAGCTTTGCCGCGGCGGTTGACGAGGCGGACGGGCTGGCTGCGGCGGAGCAGGGCGCGCATGACGGATAATCCCAGCGGGCCGCTGCCGAAAATAACGTGGATAGGGTTAGGGTTTTTCATAGTAACTACTCCTGTTTGATACTGCCGGTGAAGGGGTGCGCCGAAGCTCACCTGCGACAGGCAGGCTTCACCGGATGTAGTTTGGGTATGTCGGGTTTAGTTCTGGTCCAGATGCTTGATGAGGCTGTTCAGCCGGCTGTACAACTCGTGGCGGTAGAAAGCATCGGGGTCGTTGACCAGGCTGCGGGTATGGTTGAATAATTCTAACATGGGGTTGCCGTAGATCAACTCGAAATCGGCAGGGTGATCCAGCGCCCATTGGCGGTAGGCGATTCTGAGAATCGCCTCTTCCAGTGTGGTCGATGGCGGCTTCCAGGGCATCAGCCAGATCGTTGCAGGCATCGGCGATGAGGGCGGTGACCAGATCGTCGCGGCTGGCGTAGTAGTGGTAGAGGGCCGGGGTGGTCATTATTCCAGAACGAAGATTTTGTGAGGCGTCCTGGATCAGATTGGAGTAAAATACGCCTGGTGAAAAATCCCCGGAGGAGCGAGAGATGCAAACGTTCATCTGCCCGCAGTGTGGCGCGAAAAGCAGTTATGATCCGTGGCTTGAATCGGCGCAGTGTAAGGTGTGCGGGTATGCCCCGCCGCCGCCTGGGTCGAAGCCGGTGAGCGAGCTGCTGGCAAGCCAGGCAGCGCTGGTCAAAAAGCGCGATGATGGCCAGGAAGTGCTGGATCTTTACCGGCAGGGCAAGGCGTTTGCGCCGGATTTCATCATCCTGGTGGAACGGGGGGAGGATTTCTATACGTTCGGGGAAGATGCAGAGCGGCTGGCGGGTGTATGTGGGGGTGAGTTTCTGGTGAATGATCCTGGCAACACGCCCTTGCAAGGAGTCGAGGGGCCAATCGTCAAACTGCCGGCAGAGCAGCGGGAGGGCTGTGAGGCCAGGCTGGCCAAGGAAGGGCTGAAGGTGGGCGTTGCCGGGGAGGGGCTATTGATCTGTCCGAAATGCGGCGGGAGGAACCACCCCAGCGATGTGTTTGCCCCGGCGGTGCGATGTGTGCATTGTGGATACATCCCTCCAGCGTTGGTTAATTACGTGCGCGGCCTGATCGAGGCAGGAATTGCGGCGGCCAAGCAAAGCAATTACGATCTGGGGCGGGCGTATTTGCAGAACGCGCTGATGTGTGAGCCCAGCGGCGAGCAGCGCGTGGTGATCTGGTCGTGGATGGCGGAGATGAGCGCCAATCTGTATGAGAAACGGGATTACCTGCGCAAAGTGCTGTCACAAGACCCAGAGGGAGCGATTGGGCGAGGGGTGCGGCGCAAGCTGGCCCAGGTGGAGATGATTATCAATGCCGGGACTGGCGGGCTGGCATCGGCGAGCGGGTCGGGGGGGGATACGCTGGAGATGGAGCAATTCGACTGCCCGCAATGCGGCGGAACAATGCGGTTCGTGCCCAAGGGGAAGAAGCTGGTATGTGACTACTGCCAATTCTTGCAACCAGCCAGCGAACGGCTGCCGAAAGGCGAAAAGGTGAGCGAACAATCTTTTGAGGCAGCCATGGCGACGTTGAAGGGGCACGGGAAAGCGGTGAGCGCTAACCTGTTCGCCTGCCCGGCTTGCGGAGCTTCGTTCATCCTGGGGGATGCGATGCTTTCATTCAACTGCCCACATTGTGCGGCAACTTGCGCAGTGGAGGAGGTGGTGACACAGGAGCTAATCCCACCAACCGGGCTGATCCCATTTGCGATTAGCGCGGGGCAAGCGCGCAAGGCGCTGGCTGAGTGGTTGAAGCAGACGGTAAACCCTCTGCCTAGTAAAGTAGATCCCCTGGCGGGTATGTATTTCCCGGTGTGGACTTTCGACCTGGGCGGCACGATCGGCTGGCGCGGGCAACTGCAGGTCAACTGGCTGTTCTCGGACCAGCGCTCTGGAGATATGGAAGTTTCCTACGACGATGTGTTGGTGCCAGCCAGCCGGAGCCTGCCGATGGAATTGGCGAAACAAATCGGAGGCTACGATTTGGCCCAGTTGGAGGCTTACCAGGCGGCCTATCTGGTGGACTGGCCGGCAGAGCTGTACGAGGTGAACATGTCGGACGCAACGCTGGTGGCGCGCTCGAAAGTGGTGGAGCAAGTGCGCGGCCGGCTGGTTGTTGAGGTGGGGCAGCTCAAGGATTTGCACTTGCGCACTTCTGGCCTGGCGGTGCAATCGTATAAGCTCGTGCTGCTGCCTGTGTGGATGACGAAGTATCACTGGATGGGTGATGCTTACCAGGTGATGATCAACGGACAGACAGGGGCAGTGAGAGGGCTCCTGCCGCCAGAGCAAACTCCCCAAGGATGAGGGATGGGCGCGGAAGCGCCCAATAACCGGGCGAGGGCAAGGCCAGGCTATTTCAACATGACGGTTTTGAAAGTTAGCTCTTTTTTACCTCGAAATGGGGCAATCACAAGGTATAATCGTACGTTAATGTTTGCACAATTTTTCGGGCGTTGCATACACATCTTACAACAAAGCACGGCTCACAAAAACTGGTAAACTGCCCATGAAAGAAAAAACCCTAAAGCTTTTGAATTTGCGACCTGGTGAATGGCGCCTGGTACTGATGTTGTGGTTCCTGCTGGCGGTCAATATGATCGTGCAGGAACTCTCGGACGTGGTGGCGACGGCGGGGTTCGTCAGTTCGATCGGGGCGCGGCAGGTACCCTGGTTGTGGGTGGTTACGACGGTGATCAATATCTTCGCAGCGGCGGGATATGGATTGCTGGTGGACCGCTTCCCGCGGCTCAAACTGATCACCTGGCTGCTGATCGGCCTGGCAGGTTTTTACTTGAGTTTGCAGGTTATGTTCACGTTGGGGGTATCGGATAAGATCACGTACCCGTCGCTGTATATCCTGGCTGACCAGCAATTTGGGATTATGCCGCTGGCTTTCTGGGCGCTGGCGAACGATGTATATTCGATCAGCGAGGCCAGGCGGATTTTCCCGATTATCGCCAGCGGGGCAGTGATCGGGGGATTGGCAGGCAATGGTCTGGCGGCGGTCTCGGGGGTGATCCTGGAGCGCACTGGCGGCAGCCCGGCGATCTTGTTCTCGATTACGGCGGTTTTGCTGGTGGGGACGATGGCGCTGCTGCGCCTGGTGTTCCGCAAGCGGGTCATCCGCGCCCGCCAATCACGCGACGAGGACAACAATCTGCGCGAGTCGATTACGCTGGGGATCGACTATTTCACCAACGTGCCAATGCTGAAGATGGCGGGGATCGCGATGCTGTGCATCGGGGTTACCCTGACGCTGGTGGAGTATCACTTCTTGCAGTCCATCGAGCAGTGGGTGACCAGCGACTTGCAGTTCCAGAGCTTTCTGGGGATTTACAAAGCGATCCAGATGGGCGGCTTGCTGCTGTTCCAATGGTTGATCACGGGTCGGCTCTTGCAGAAAATCCCGTTGAAGAACGCTTTCCTGGTGCTACCGGCGGCGCTGGCGGCAGCCGGCAGCGTGGCGTTGGGCTTACCGGGGTTGATCGGGGCGGCGATTTCGCGCTTCGTGGCGCGGACGGTGTACGTGGCCTGGGATGAGCCAGCGCGCAAGAGCCTGCAAGGGCTGGTGCCGGACGAACGGCGCGGGCGTATCTCGACTTTTATGGATAGTTATTTCGGAGCGTTTGCCACGCTATTTGGCTGCTTCCTGCTGATCATTTTGCTGGGAACTGTATCGGTGGGCTGGCTGGGCGAAAGCGTGATCTCTTATATTTATCTGGGAGTGGCACTGGCAACGGCGGTTGGCAGCCTGCTGGCGGGTTTGCGCCTGCGAAAGGTTTACGATCAGAGTCTGCTCAACTGGCGGCTGGCGCGCTCCAAACGTAAGAGCGTGCTAGATGGGATCGATTTCTAGGGAGGTGCGACCTGATATGTTCCAAATCGAACCGGTTGACCTGACTTTCTATGACATCGTCGGCGGGCAAAACAGCGATAAATTCGAGGATTTCTTCGCGCTATATGAGCGGTTCCTGCCACAATATTTGCACTACGGGCCGTTGATGCGCCAGCGCGCGATCAGCCCAGCCGACCCGGAAGCCAACATCCGATGGCATCAATGGCTGGTTTGCCAGCATGATGAGCCAGTAGGGATGTTGACTTTTTTGTATAACCGGAAGCGCAACCTGGGCCTGGCGCTTGATTTTGCAATTCTGCCGAAGGCGCGGGGCATCCAGTACCAACAGCACAGCCGACTGGCAGGATTGATGTTGAGCCTGGCGATGGAGCAAATCAAGCGCGATGCCGAGGCGGTTGGCAACCCCATCCCGGTCTGCATGGTCGGCGAGGTGGAACACCTGCCCCTGGCGCAGCGCTACACCGATTATGGATTCGTACACCTGCCAGTGGAGTATTACGAGCCACCGGTTACGCCGGACCTGGCAGCCCTGGTGGATGCGAAGGAGGTCGAAACCAAGGTGGGCTACCGGCAGTTGTACCTGGGCGCTTTTGGCATCCCGGGCGGTAATTTCAACCCGAGTGACCCGCAGACCCTGCGTGAAGTTCTAGAGATGTTGTTGATCGATCATTACAATTTACCCGAAGACCACTGGATTATGCAAACAGCACTAAAATCCATCCCGTCTTGATGAAGGAGGAGTTGATGACCACGCCAGAATCTAACAGCCGGTCCCTTTTTATCAGCATGCGTATCAAGTTATTGTTTGGCTTCACCTTGCTTTTCAGCGTGGTGTTTGCGGCGGCATTCTATTGGTTCTACTCATTTGCGACGGAAACTGCCATGAACCGCATCACCGAAGACCTGGTGGGCACGATCGTAGGCGCTACAGAGAAGGGTATTTACAACCTGGAAGGGGTTTACGACACGGTCAGCGCGACACAAACGATCAATGGCGACGAGTTGGAAGCCCTGATCCAGGAAGCCCAGCCGGATGAGGATGGCTACACCACCGACCCGCGCTACTGGGATCAAGTCAACACGCTGTGCGAAATCCGGCGGATCGAGTCGCGCTCGAGCCCGTATACGTATATCCACGGCGAGAAACCCAACGAACTGGTCTTTATCACCAGTTGGGGGGCGTGCATGGACCCGAAATTCGGCGCGCCGTTCAAATTTAGTTGGGAGACCGACAACATTGGTCCGAACCTGGCGGGTTTGAAAGAGATTACTTTGCAGGATGATTCGGCGGATGGCTGTACGTACGGCACGGCGGGCTGCAAACCGACGCCCTACGAGGATGACTTTGGCACCTGGATCTCGGCGTTTGCCCCGATTCGCAACTCGAAAGGTGAGGTGGTGGCGGCGCTGGGGGTGGATTTCGAAGCCAGCTACGTGCAACAGGTTCAAAAGGCGATCCTGGACCAGGTCTATTTAGCTTTCGGGATCACTTATGCAACGCTGTTCTTGCTGGTATTCCTGGTTTCGCAGGTGATCACGCGCCCGATTGCGGTGCTGACCGGCGCGGCTGACAAGATCGGCGAGGGGCAATACGATGATGGGCTTTCTATTCTGAAAGCTGTCAAGATTTCGGAGCGCTTCCCGGACGAAATCCACACGCTGACGCGGGTTTTCGAGGCGATGGTCAACAAGGTGTACCAGCGTGAACAATCGCTGCGACGTGAGGTGGAGGAACTGCGCATCGAGATCGACGAAGTCAAGCGAGCCAAAGCGGTGGGCGAAATTGTGGAATCGGAGTTCTTCCAGGACCTGAGCCAGAAGGCGAACGAAATGCGCAAAATGCGGCGGCAACGCAAAGGCGGCGGAGAGACAGGAGGCGGTGAGCAGCCTGGATGAGTCTGCATAACACGCTTCCTACCATTGTTGTCAGCAATTTTGCCGAAGCGCACGTCGACTTCTTGGGGCGGGCTGCCGACCCCAACGAACGTGAAGACCTGATCAATGGGGAGTCTTACCATGGCGACCGTACACTGCTGTGGGCAGGCGACCCCAAGCTGGTATTCGTCAGCTACCCGGTGGCGCATGCTGAATGGATCACCAGCCGGTTGAATTATCCTGGCACGCGCCACCTGGCGCCCAGCCAGCCAACGCCATACCTGAGCCTGGATATCCTGCGCGAGCCGGCGCTGCTGCAGGCCCTGGTGGATTACGCCGGGGCGGAGCGCAGGGTGCAGATCCTGCCTTATGCGACTACACCGGAGTTCCTGAGGCTGGTGAAGGTGCTGCGGGAAGAGCACCAGTTGACCGTGCTGCTGCCGGAGAGCCCGCTGCCGGAAAACCTGTGGGTGCGCGACTATGTGGATACGAAGTCGGGTTTCCACCTGCTGGCCTCACGCTGGCTGGCGGATGCGGGTAGCAGGCTGCCGTTGGGGATTGTGTGCAACACGCCGCAGAAGGCTGCCAGGGCGGCGCGCTGGTTCTGCGAGCGCGGCGAGACCTGCGTGATCAAAGCGGATACCGGCGAGAGCGGGATCGGTTTCAATATTTTTTCTTCCTGCAACACCGACCTGGATGAATCGATCGAAATCTTGCGACAGAACAGTTATCTGAACGCTGAGCCCATCCTGGTGGAGCAGTTCATCTCGGCCAAGCAGCAACTTTCGCCTTCGCCAGAGGTGTTCGTCCCACCATTAGGGCAGGGCGAACCGTATATCATGTACCCCACGCAGCAGCTTTTCATGAAGTTTGGTGATTTCTGCGGCATCCTGGTGAGCGGCGAGCAGTTTACGCAGCCCTGGTATGCGGACCTGAAGCGCAGCAGCCTGGCAATTGCCAGGGGTTTGCAAGAGATGGGTTACGTGGGGCATTTCGACCTGGACTGCGTGGTGGATGATGAAGGCCAATTGTACTTGCTGGAGGTGAATGCGCGGCGCACGGGGGGCACACACGTGCACGATTTCGCCATGCACTGCATCGGCGAGGATTATCTGGATAAAGTCGCTTTGATCAGCCACGAGGCGAACGACAGCGGACGGATCACGCAGGCAGGGGAATTGATGGAAGTGCTGTCTGATCTGCTGTACCCGATGAACGGCGAGCCGCGCGGCGTGGTGGTGACGATCACTACGCCGCTGTTCAAGCATCATTTTGGGGCGATCTTTGTAGCGCCCAGCGTGGCTGAAGCCCAGGCGCTGCAGGCCCAGGTGCAGGAGCGCATTCGCCAGGCGTAAAAAATAAACAAGGGCAGCCGTACTGGCTGCCCTGATCGAAAACAGGTCAAGGGAGTTCTTAGAAATCCGGGATGTTGCGCTTGCGCATGCGCACCATTTGGGGCCGGTAGATCAGGCCATGCCCGCGATGATAATCCTTGTAGATGAAGCCTTTGCGGGTGAGCAAGGTGCCGACCTTGCGCGCCTGATTCTCTTGCAGATGCAACTCGGAGGCCAACTGGGGAAGAGTCATCGAGCCGTCGCGGATGAGCTTGCCGATCAATCTACCCAGATCGTCGGGGAGATTGAGCACGTCGATGGGGGTCATGCCATCTACCGGGCTTAGCCCGTCCAGAGCTTTGAGGAGTTCTTCGTATGCTTGCATGGCGTCTGCGTTGATGTCTATGAATGGCTGAGACCGTCCAGCACCTGTTTGAAAACAGCTACGATGGGATCTTTGGGGTCTTGCAAAGTAATGATCCTGGCGCTGGCGGCTTCGAGGATGCGCTCGGAATGTGGCAAGATGGCCAGAGCCTGGCACTGATAAGCTTCTTGCAACTGGCGAAGGGCCTGCTGGCGGTCGAGCGTTTCGGGAACGTTGTTCATGACCAGCAGCGGGCAAGGGACGCTCAGGTTTTGGGCGATCTCCAGGGTGACAGCGGTGCCCTGGTAATCCTGTTGATCGGGGCGCAGGAGCAGCAGCATGGTGTTGCAAGAGGCGATGGAGAGCAGGGTGTCTTCATGCAGGCCGGCAGCGTTATCCAGGAAGATGTAGTCCGGCTGGTGCACTTGCTTTAGCATTTCCAGGCCCTGCTGGAGTTGTTCGAAACTGTAAGGGTGGCGCAAAGCGCGAACAACGTCGGTGACCTTGGGACTGGAGGGCACCAGGAAAATGCGACCGGGCAGGCGCTGATCCTGGCGGTCGGTGACGTCGTAGGTGGCCTGGGTGATCTGGCATTTACCAGTGAAGTAGTCGTTCAGGCAGCTACCGATCTCGGCCTCGGGCAGGTTGAAGAACAGGTGCATGCACGGGGCGTGAAAGGCGGTCTCAACGACCGCTACACGCTGCCCGCGAGCGGCTACCAGACCAGCCAGGTTGGCTACCAATGTCGATTTACCAGTTCCACGCCGGAAGGAATGGAACGAGATGATCTCGGTTTCCATCGTCGTTATCCGGCTGCCGCTATTCCGAGATCAGGTCGGCGAGGTGTTTGTACTTCAGGGTGAAGGGGTTGTCGGGGAATTTGACCGAGAACACACCCGCACTGGCCAGGATCATCATTTCGTCAGAGTGGGGCAGTACGACCGCCACGGGGCAGTTGTAAAGCTTCTCGACGCGCGCCTTGATGTCCTCAGGCGAGAAGGACTGCGCCAGCTTGTTGACGACCAGGAACATGCCGGGCACGCCCAGTTTGCGGGCGATTTCGACAGTGACGCCGGTGCCCTGGAAATCCTGCTGGTCGGGGCGCATGATGATGACGAGCACGTCGGAAATGGCGATGGAGAGCAGGGTCTCTTCATTAATACCTGGGTGGGTATCGATGAGGAGATAATCCAGTTTGAGGTGCTCGATGAGGTCCTGGAAGCCGTCGTTGAGCAGACCGACGTCGTAGCCCTCGCGCAAGATGCGGGCGATCTCGCCAGCTTTGATGCTGGAGGGAATGAGAAAGATCTTGCCGGAGACTTTGACGCCCAGGTTGGCGGTGACGTCGTGGGCGGTATCCTGGATGTTGCACTTGCCCCACAGGTAATCGTTGAGGGAAGGCTCCATCATGGATTCGTCCAATCCGAACAGGACGTGGATGCCAGGGGAGTTGACGTCGGTATCGACTACACCGACGCGGTTGCCCTGCATGGCATAGATGGCGGCCAGGTTGGCAGTGGTATTGGATTTGCCAGTGCCGCCGCGGAAGGAGTGAATTGAAATGATCTTCGACATGCTTGTTTCTCCCTTGAGATGTTGGTAAATCGTTACAAAGCTATGAACGAGGATTGCGAAGTTCGAGCCGTGACAGGCTGGCTCTACGGGGTTTTGTCCGGCTGTTCGCCGGGTTGGGAGGCAGCGATGCGACCTTGCAAGGCGCTCCAAATATCCTGGCCGAGCTGGCTGCCAGCGCGGCGGCGCAGGTTGACGCGGAAGCTCATCAGTTCGCCGTCGCCGTAGCGCAGCAGCCAGTTCTGCTCGACGAGCACATCCAGAGCCGAGTCGAGCTCGGCGCGGCTGAGGCGGTTGGCGGGGGGCATGGCCTCGACGGCGCGGAGCAGGTCGGTGTATTTCATGACGACTTCGCGCAGCATCATGCGCATGATTTTGCGCAGGTTGGGCGGCAGGTCGGCCAGTTCGAGGGCGCTGATGCCTTCTTCACGCTTGCGGATTTCTAATTGTTTTTGTAAGCGATCGAAAATACTCATGTGTGGCTTCCTCGAGCTAGAACAGCTCTGGCATGCCAATCGGTTCGGGCTGCGGATCGCAGATACCACACCAGATGACGTTGGCGACGGCCAGGCCCTTGGGGGTCTCCTGCCCGCCCAGGAACATGACCAGGAAGGTGGGCATGGTCTTGGCGTGATCTTTGCAAACGAAGCGCCCACAGAACGAGCAGGCCGCGCGTGCGGGTTGTTCACATTCCCAACAGTACATACCAGGCCTCCATCAGGCAGCTTCTAAGATGGTCTGGGCAATCTGCCGCAGGGTACGCGACCAGGGGTGATCAGGGTCGCTGAGCGAGAAGAGGTCGCGGCTGCCCAGGTCGGCCAGGTCTTCGGTGAGGGGCAGCACGCCGGCTACAGGCACGCCGTAAAGGCCTTCTACCTGCTGGCGGATGTCCTCGAAATTATAGCGCGAGAGGGCTTTGTTGACTACCAGGAACAGGTTGGGCACGTCCAGGCCCAGGCCGATGTCGACGGTGACGGCGGTGCCTTGAAAGTCCTGCTGATCGGGGCGCAGGATGATGATGAGAATGTCTGAGATGGCGATGGAGAGCAGGGTCTCTTCGCCCAGACCGGGGTGGGTGTCGATGAAGAGGTAATCCAGTTTGAGACGCTTGTTGAGGGTCTGCATGCCTTCGTTGAGGCGGTCGATGCTGTAGCCTTCTTTGAGAACCTGGCTGATCTCGTCTTTCTTGATGGAAGAAGGCACCAACCAGAGGTCAACGCCGGCCAGCTTCGTACGGCCGCTGTCATCGCCGGTGTGCTGGCCGATGTTGAGGGCGACTTCTTCGATGCCGCATTTGCCGTAGAGGAAGTCGTTGAGGGTGAGACCCACGCTGTCTTCGTCCAGTCCGAAGGGGACGTGGATGCCGGGGGATTGGATGTCGGTGTCGAAGACAGCGACGCGCTTGCCCGCCAGGGCAAGCTGGGAGGCAAGGTTGGCGGTCAGGTTGGATTTGCCGGTGCCGCCGCGGAAGGAGTGGATGGAGACGATTATGGACATGAGTGGTGGGTCCTAAGAGTAAGATTTATCGATCAGGATTTTGAATCATCAGGCTGTGTAAATTACCGGTTTATCAGTTCAAGCCAATCATCTAAAGATATTTCTGCATCTCGAATTATTTTTCGCACTCTAAGCAAAGTTGAATCACTTCTTGCATATTGGCCAACAACTCATCTATTGTCTTGCCTTGAGAATAACAGCCTTGTAGCTGAGGCACTTCACCAACATAATAGCCATCTTCATCGCGTTCGATGAGAACGTAAAACTCTCGATTCATACCTTTATCCTATAGCAGCCTACTACTCTTCAGTGAAAGTATATCACACACTGGATTGGCTGGAGCGGGTTGTCAATCTATTTTTATTCAACATTCACTACTGTAAGGGTTGGGGTGATTGTATGGCACTCAGTATTGATGGTCAGGATGTTTCTAGTCGCCTGATTGGCGAATCCTAATAACGCCCGGAGTGATAACAGTGAAGGCATTGGTGAGCTGTTGGCTGTGCTGGGCGATTAAGGATGCTGTCAGATCGGCTTTCTCTTTTGAAGAAAGTCCCTCGAGCCGGATCAGAACAACGCCTGAATTCAACCGGCGCTGGCGAAAGACCAAGTCGCCAAAATCTTTGTCGGCGGTTAGCAGCAATCTGTTCTTTCGATTGGCCAGATTTAGCACCATGTTATCCGATATGCCTGGCGACATTTCGGCTACATAGGTTACATCATGTCCATCTGCACGCAGTCTTGCGACGATTGGAGCATCTACACTCTCGTCGGCGAGCAGATTCATTTACGCTGCCTCAACCGGGTAGATCACATCTGCACGCAGTGCTTCAGCAGCAAATTGAAGGGCAGCCTGTATGGCGGCACGGGTCAGGCGAGGATGCGCCTCCAGGAGTTGTTCTATGGTTTCTCCCGCGGCCAGTTTTTCCAGAATCAATTCGACCGTTATGCGCGTCCCGGCGATGACAGGCTTTCCCATCAGAATATTCGGGTTGGATACGATTAGCTGCGCTTGCATTTTGCCTCATGTAAAATAGATAGTTTTCCGGTTGTTGGTTCGTTCGTATTGAGTATAGCACAAAGCGGGGGGGAGTGCAATTTGAGGGTGCTTGTTTGGGGAGGGATGCCGGACGATTTCAATCGCAGCGATTGAAATCGCAGCAACTAAAAACACGAAGTCCCCCTGCGGGGACTTCAGGAGGAGGAATTCTCGCCAGCGGGAGGGTTTTCGGCTGGGGCGGGGGGTTCGGATGGGGGGGCGGCGGGCTTTTGGGCCAGGCGCTGGCCGAAGGCGGCGCCCCAGGCTTTGCCGCTGGCGGCGGCGGGCTGGGCAGCCAGACGCTCTTGCAGGCGGGTGTTGAGCAGGTCGTAGAGCGGGCTGTCGTCGGGGGGGAAGAGGCGGCGCACGGAGAACATGATGTAGGGGCCGACGGCCTGGCGGGCCTGGTTCATGTCGGCGCGCAGTTTATCCATGTCTTTTTCGACGGCCTGGCGCATCTTTTCATCGGGGAGTTTCTCGAGGGTTTTGCGCTTGATGCCCAACTGGGCTTGCAGGGTGATGAATTTTTCGATCTGGTCGGTCTTATCGTCGCCGTAGATCTGGCGCAGGGGCTTGAGCAGCTCGCCGACGTCTTCCATGCGCTGGACGACTTTGGCCTCCTGGGCGGTGACGCGGTCGGCCATGCCGAGCGTTTCTTCGATCCAGGCTTTTTGCTCGGCCAGGCCGCGGAAGATGAAGAAGGCGATCAGGCCGACGGCGAGCAGGCCGATGACGGCCGAATAGAGCAGGATGGGGCCGGGGATCTGGCGGTCGTTGACATTGTTGAAGAAGCCGTGCAGGAGCATGGCAGCAGCCAGGCCGCCAAAGAGCAGGCCAAAATGGCCGGCGGTGCGGCGGAAGCGGGCCAGGCCGAGGGCGACGCCGACCAGGGCGGTGGCGGAGGCGTGCACCAGGTTGACGGAGAGGACGCGGGCGACGGCGGTGCCCAGGCCTTCGCCGGGGTTTTGCAGCACGTACTGGTAGTTCTCGAAGACGGCGAAGCCGATGCCGGCGGCGAAGCCGTAGATGGCGCCATCCACGAAGTAGGTGAACCTGGGGCGGCGCACCAGGTAGACCAGGATGAGGGCTTTGAGGATCTCTTCGGCGAAGGGGGCGAAGTAGCGCACGATCTCTGAATAGGTGGCAATGCCGCGGAAGTAGATGTAGCGATTGATGTAATAGGCCAGGGCGAAGGCGATCCCGCCCCAGACAAAGCACAGCACCACGCTGCGGAACTCGCCGGTCTGGTACAGGTCGAGGGCGCGGATGACGATGAGGACGATGAGGGGGACGAGGGTGGCGATTGCCAGGGCGATGAACTGCATGTGGGTATCTTACTCGAAATTTGGGGAAGAGGCAAGAGGTTGGAGGAAAGGTAAACAGGTAATGCAACGATGCGGTAATCAGGGAAGGATGGCAGGAGCAGATTTTATAAAAAGCCAGGGAGCTGTCGGTTGGATTGGACAGCTCCCTGGTTATTTATGGAAGGGTCAGGGGTGGATTATGGGGCCGTGCAGGATTCGCTGGTGTAGCTGCCGCTCTCGGTCGGGACAGCGCCATCCGGCAGGCCGATGGTGGCGTGGCTGAGGCCGTGGTTGTCGTAGACCACGATCATGAAGGACAGGGTGTAGGTGCCATCGCCGTTGTCGACTGCGCCCAGGAAGCTGAAGCCGTGCAATCCGCTTTCGCTCTGGATGGGCTCACCGCCGCCGACAGGGCTGGTGAAGTCGGCTTCCAGGGTGACGATGCTGCTGTTGGTGGCGGACTTGGCTTCCAGTTGGACGGAGGTCATGGCCTGGACTACACCGGCAGGCAGGGTGACCTCGAAGATGTCGTAGCCGCCATCGCGCACTTCGGTGCCGGATTGGAACTCGAACTTGATGCCGTAGAAGGGGTTGTTGGTCGGGTTCTCGACGCCGTAGGTATTGTTGGCGGTGCAGACCGGCTCAGGACCCGGGGTGACCTCGTCGGGCACGTCGGGCTTGGGGGCCTTGGGCATGTCCTTGTGCTTGGGCGGCTGCTTGTCCTTGGGCATGGTCTGCTCGAAGTCCTTGGAGTCGCCTGTGCCAGCGTCGCAGGAGCCAACCGAGGCGTCTTCGCCGAGCAGGCCGTTGTTGATCTGATCGCCGATGTCCTTGGCGCGCTCCATGTTGGCGGTGTCATTGTTGAGGATGATAGTCTGGGCCTCGGTCAGGGCCTCCCAGATGGTGCCTTCGAAGGCGCCGCCAGCCACGTTGAGGGTGACGACGGTGTTGTCGCTGATCTTGCCGGAGGCCAGGTTGAGCCAGGCGGCCAGGTTCTGCTGCAGGGCGCGAGCGAGCATGGTGTTCTTGTCGCCGGGGTAGTCGGCTTTGGAGGCGCCGCGCATGAGGATCTGGTAGGCTTCCTGGTCAGTCAGGCGCACGGGGTTGTCGATGGCGGCCGGGGCAGGGATGTTGATGCCGGTGCGGAAGAGCGGACTGGCTTGAGCAACTGCGGTTAGGGCAGCGTCAAGCGTTTCAGGGGTCTCCTGAACACCATTGGTCTTCTTGTCGATGAGGACCTTCTTGACATTGTTCTTCCAGTAGCCGATGGTGCGGGGGCAGGCGGTATTGTCACAGCCGGGCCAGACGCAAGGGCCACAGCCATCTTCGGGGTCACCAATACACAGGTTGGTGCGCAGCCAGACTGCGTTGGAAAGATCCAGGCCCTGGATCGTCAGGGTGTAAAGCCCGGGCTTGATTCTATCGACCTGCAAATCGGGATTGGCGTTGGGGTCGGTGCTCATCACAAAGCGTTCCCATTCCTCTGTCCCGGAAGGCTCCTCGTTAATGTAGACAGGCTGACCATCTGGATCGATCAATTCATACTGTGCAGCAGGCGATCTTCTGAAGGAAGCATTACCATAATCATCCGGCGGCGCGCCTTTGAGCCCAGCTCTTTCTTCCACAACATAGGAATTGTTCTTGGCCCATTCTGGTTTGCCGTCTGTGTTGAGGTCATCCAGATCCTGTTTTATGGTTGGGGATGTGCCACGGTCGAAGTCACCGTCCCAGAGCTCCAAAGTTGTTTTGTCATTCGGGACGAATAGATAGAACACCCACTCACCTGAATATGGTGAAGATCCCAAATCACTGGCACTTTTGTAATTGGGGTAAAGCAGATTAAAGTCATTCCAAGTCGCTAATGCGCCCATGATGCCAACGCTCGAATTTGACCATTGGTAATCACCCTTGCCGATATAGTTATATCCAGTGCTCAGGTAACCAGTGGAGCGGAATTTGAAGTTGTTGTAGCCCACATTCCCTATTGTTGGCATGCTTGCTTCTAGACGGTAATAAAAGACCTGGCTAGGAGCACGGGCAGATTCGACATTGTCGATAGTTACATCAAACCACTGATTGTTGGGCATCTGGCTGCTTGGCCACTGCATGATTTGCGGATCTTGGCCATCTAACACGCCATCCTGATCCTTGTCATCTCCATCTTTCAGCGGATCGGCGTAAAGGGTATATAAAGTCTCTCCTTGATACCCGTCCCAGTGGCCTGCACTCCAATTCGGAGATCCATTGTCATCTTTGCCAAAATCACCGTCAAAGATGCCTAACTCAAAGGATGGTTTGGTGCCAGGCACACCGATCCAGGCCACGATCTTCTCACCAGAAAATGTGGCCATGCCACTATTCTGAAGAGTGAGGAATCTTCCATCTACTACATCGCAGTTGGCGGGTGCATTTTCTTCAGCCAATCCGGGTAAACACGTGTATCCACCCTTCGGATCGGGATAGTCCCCGGTTGTCAGGCCAGCAGTACCTGGTCCTCCCCACCAGTTCAGCTGTTGGCCGACAAAAGCGACTACCAAAGCTAGCACAACAATACCAGCAAGGGTAGCCATCCCTTGTTTACTTCTGATCCAACGAGAAAAGCGAGACATTTTATCCTCCTTGAACAAATTGTTCGATAGCTTGAAATTGGTTTGCCATCAACTCTATTTCCTTAGTCGTTATTTAGGGCGCGAAAGGGTCGAGCGTTTTGTAATTAGTATACTCGAAAAATCCGGTGTTGTCCCTCATTTGACTTGATGAGGTAATCGAAATCTGAAAAATTGGCGTATCCTTGAAGGCATACTGTGCCAATCGAGGATGCCACAATGGACTGGAACACACTTTATTGTCCGAAAAAAGG
>JBFMFR010000059.1:0-41535 GCA_040752025.1 Chloroflexota bacterium
TAGTCCTTGTCGTTCGGCATCCGATAATTTCACTTCTTGGGCTTTCGGTATTGGCATCTGGTTTCTCCAGTTTGGGATTACCCTATGCTATACCACTAAAGACTCTTTTGTGCCAGGGTGTACTAGAACCTGGGCTGCTTCACTCAAAGTCAACCGTATAAATATTATAGTGATGATGGTAAAAGAAGCTGTGGTGGCCAGAAAATTTGCATTTCAGAATTTCAGGAGGGCCAGAGGCCAGAAGCCCAGGGTCACTTAGAGCGGACGCAGCGGAAACCGATACTATAGCGGGAATCGGACGGGACGAGCCAATACCGATCGGCAGCGCGCAGATGGCCTTCATAATAGGTCCACGAGCTGCCCCGCAGCACGCGTCCTTCGCCAGAAGATGGTCCCTGCGGATTGTTCCAGGAGCTCTGGCTGCTGTAATAATCTTTCTGATACCAGTCAAAGACCCACTCCGACACATTTCCCGCCATGTCGTACAACCCGTAGCCATTAGGAGAATAACTCCCAACTTGGCTAGTATCTCCTACACAGTAATTATAAGGACCAACGGAATTATTCGCTAGCGAACAATCTGGCACTTCATCTCCCCAGGGATAAAATTCCCCTTCCAACCCGCCTCGGGCAGCCTTCTCCCACTCTGCTTCTGTGGGCAGTCGCGCATCCCGCCAACTGCAAAATTCCTGAGCCTGTTCCCAAGTAACATAAATCACCGGATAATCATCATATTGTGGGTTGCCATAGTAGTATTCTCGACCATATGATTTACCAAAACCACTAGGCCATGTACAAACACCCACTTGAGCACAATTATAATACAGTGCGTTGGTGACTTCATAAATATCGATATAGAAAGCATCCAAATGAACCTTATGCACAGGCTCTTCATTCTCATACCAGCTGCGTTCGCAACTAAACAGGCTGGATTGCTGGCAGTTGGCTAATACATCATCTGCATCGCTGCCCATCAAAAAGCTTCCCGCAGGCACCAGATTCATCGTTACGCCCTGTTCATCGGTAATACTCTGCGGCAAGCTGGTGGGTGAAGGTGGGATGGTTTCGGTGGGTGTTGGGCTAGGTTCGGGGGTGTTTGTCGGTGTGGAACTCGGTATTGGCGTGTCTGTTGGCGTGGCGTTAGGTTCGGGTGTAGCTGTTGGCGTGGCACTCGGTTCAGGCTGTCGAGTAGGCGTGTCCGTCGATGCCTGGGCCAGAGCCAGTTGGGTGCGCCGGGCAGCCATGCTGGCAGTGGCGGTCAGGTCGGCCGTGCTGGGTGCAACTCCCTTTGGCCAGAACGCCCAAAAGAGCAGCAAAACCACCACAACACCTACTCCCGGGATCGCCAAGTTCCAAGGAATGTTCAGTGATTGGTGGGCACCTTTGGGCTGCGGTCGGATTGAGGAAGTAGTAAAGCCGGGCGCGTGCGCAGCAGGAGGTGTTTGCGCCTCCTGGGTCTGCGGGATAGCCGCCGTGGGCGTAATCACCGGCGGCCGGGTGAGGGTTGACAGGTCGCGCTGGAAAGCCGCGACGCTGGGATAGCGGTCGGCCAGCATGGGCTGCATCGCCTTAAGGATGGCACTTTCAATTTGCGGCGAGATGGCTGGGTTGAGCGTCCGAGGTGCCGGCAGGGCCTGGCCAGTTGTACGCACCACGCTTTCAAGCGGGATCTGCCCTGTCAACAAGTGATACAACGTTGCCCCCAAAGCATACACATCCGTACGGGCATCGGTGGAGCCCATGCCGTACTGCTCCTGCGGTGAGTAGCCTGGCGTGACGGCGCGGGCACCAACTGTCGTTGCCAGCTTGGGATCGTAAACCTTGGCTATACCGAAATCCACCAGAATCGCCTGTCCATTGGGCGTGATCTTGATATTGGCTGGTTTCAGGTCGCGGTGGATGATAGGCGGGTTCTGCGAATGCAAGTAATCCAGCGCATCGCAAATTTGGCCGATCCAGGGCAATACCTGGCTTTCTGGCAACGGGCCGCTAGCCTGCTCCAGCATCTCCCCCAAATCCTGCCCCTCGATATAATCCATCACCAGGTACATTCCCTGATTGGGGATAACGAAGAAGTCATGCACAATTGGTAGGGATGAGTGGCGCAATTTGAAAAGCAGCTTGGCTTCCAGTTGGAACTGCTTCTGCGCCGCCGGTGAAGTCTCGAAACTCTCTTTGAGGGCTACGGGTTCCTCCAGGTTGGCATCCCAAGCTTTGTATACCGCGCCGAAGCCACCCTGCCCGAGGAGTCTGACGATTCGGTAGCGGTTGTTGAGCATTTGGCCGGTTGATAACGGCATGATGGTTCCTCCCCGGTAGTGGCTGTCGATTGTGAACAAGTATAGTATGAAAACTAGCTTATGGCAATATTCGGTCTTTCTTTTGTGTAAATCTCACGGGCTTCAATTTATTGTGTCATTCGTCATAATGTGCATCTGAAGGGAAAAACGGGTACATCTACCCGGCCTACCAAAAAAATTCACCAGATTGTCAAAATGTGAGTACTCAATGGGAAATATAATGTTCGATCCATTCACTTTTGGAAAATGCGATTTATACGTTGTATATCATACAATAATATTGTATAATACTCAACAATGAGTGAAATCCAATCCCTCGCTCGCGGGCTAAAAATCCTGGACCTGCTGGGCCAGTCCCCGGACGGTATCCGTATCACCGAATTGGCCGAAACGTTGGCTGTGGACAAAGGCAGCGCCTCCCGGCTGATGTCCACGCTGGCGCGCTACGGGTATGCCGAAAAAGACGAGAGCACCCGGCGCTTCCATCTCGGGCCGCAAGTGGTCAGTCTCAGCCGCAGTGTACTGGCCCGCCTGCCGCTGCGCGAGGCAGCCAAACCCTACCTGCGCCAGTTGATGGAACGCACCGGGGAATGCGCCCACCTGGCTATCGCCGCCCAGGGCAAGACTTTATATATCGATCAAGTCGAGTCGCCCGCCACCCTGCGGGTCAATGCCCAGGTGGGGACGATGAACCCGCTGCACTGCACTGCCCTCGGCAAGACATTGCTGGCCTTCAGCGACCTGGATCTGCCTGCCAGCCTGGAATCCTTCACACCCCAGACCATCACCGATATCGAGGCTTTGGGCCGCCACCTGGATGAAGTCCGCCGCCTGGGCTATGCAGTGGATGACGAAGAGTTCGATCCCGGCGTGCGCTGCATCGCCGTGCCGGTCTTCGACTTCCGCGGCAAGGCGGTTGGCTCAATTGGAATCTCTGGGCCTTCCAGCCGTCTTTCAGCGGAGAAATTGCCCGACCTGGCCATGATCGTAATGGAGATCGGGAAATCGCTTTCCGAGCGCATGACCTTCACCCGCTAAGATCCGCCTGCGATTCGTTTCGCAGGCGTTTTTGTTGCACAATACACACAACTTAGTTGCACATTATGCAACATATTGAGGAGCCAATGAAAACCAAACCACCCCATGAAGCGTTGACCCGCCAACGCACCGAGCATGCCACAGCATTCCTGGAGGGGACCTCGTCACAGCGCATTGACCTGACTCTTTCCGAAGCGCTCGTGCTCGGACTGCTCCGGCAGGATGTGAAAACGTACTTCACCGTCTTCGGTCATGGCTCGACGGAAGTGGGCGAGGTGCTGCGCGTCTACCAGGAAGCCGGGCTGGTGAAAGTATTCGGAGTGCGCAGCGAGATCGAAGCCTCGCACGCTGCATCTGCGCTACGTTGGGTCACCGGTGAAAAGGCCGCCGTTGTGACATCTATCGGGCCGGGCGCACTGCAGGCCCTGGCCGCCTCCCTGGTTCCCGCATCAGATGGCATCGGTGTCTGGTATCTCTTCGGCGACGAAACGACCGAAGATGAAGGCTTCAACATGCAGCAGATCCCCAAACACGAGCAGGGATTGTTTCAGCAGCTTGCCGCTACGCTGGGACGCGCCTACAGCCTGCACACCCCGCTGGCGCTCTCATCAGCCCTCCGGCGCGGCGCGGCAACCGTGGACCACCCGTACCGCCCTGGACCGTTCTACTTGCTCCTGCCGATGAACACACAGGCCGCATGGCTGCAGGAATTCAACCTGGATGAACTGCCGGAATCTCACCCGGTGAAGCTGGGTGCGGCCGAAGGGGATTATGAGACCGCTGCGCAGTGGATCCAGGATGCAGACCGGGTGCTGGTCAAGGTTGGCGGCGGCGGCAGGGAGGCAGGGCCCGAACTGACCGCCCTGCTGGAGCGCTCCGGCGGGGTGCTCGTCCACACGCCGATTGCGACCGGCTGCATCCCATACAGCCATCCACAGAATATGACCGTCGGCGGATCGAAGGGATCTTTATGTGGCAACGATGCCATGGAAGCTGCCGATCTGCTGGTCGCAGTTGGGACGCGCTTCGTTTGCCAGTCGGATAGCTCTCGCACCGGCTACCCAAACGTGAAGCGGGTCATCAACATCAATGCAGATGTAGATGATGCCACGCACTACAACTGCACCCTGGCGCTGGTAGGCGATGTGCGCCGCACATTGGGGAGACTGAATGACGCCTTGGGCCCTGCCAGAACCAAGAAAACGGAATGGCTGAATGCCTGCGCTGAAAAGAAGGCGGCCTGGCAGTCGTTCAAACAGCAGCGGGTTTTGAATCCAGTCTTGTTGGACGAGTATTGGGGAGGCCCGGTGCTGACCCAGCCGGCCGCGATCAAAATCGCCACGGATTGGGCGCAGGCACACAACGCGGTATCTTTCTTCGACGCCGGGGATGTGCAGGCTAACGGCTTCCAGGTTATCGAAGATGAGCACCCCGGGCAAACTTTCACCGATACAGGTGCGTCTTACATGGGCTTCGCCGTTTCGGCGCTTCTGGCCACTGCAGTGGCCTCGCAGCCGTTCTATGCCCTGGCGCTGACCGGCGACGGGTCCTTCACCATGAACCCGCAAATCCTGATCGATGGCGCCCAACACGGAGCGCAGGGCTGTATCCTGCTGCTGGACAACGGGCGGATGGGCGCCATCACCGGCCTGCAGAACGACCAGTACGGTCTGGGCTTCGCCACCTGGAACACGCTCCAGGTGGACTACCAGGCCTGGGCGCGGGCTGTGCCCGGCCTGCTGGCGCTGGACGGCGGGCGCACACCAGAAACCTTGAAAGCTGCGCTGGAAGAAGCCGGGAAACATCCCGGTTTGACGCTGATCCACGCGCCGGTCTATTTCGGATCGGACCCGCTGGGCGGGATGGGTGTTTACGGGCGCTGGAATGTGGGCAACTGGTGCGATGCCGTCCAGAAGACTCGGCACGAGATCGGATTGTAAAAAAATAACCACAATGAGGTGCTATGCCAACTTTAACTCCTGAAAAAATACCGGAACTGGAGGAGATCGCTCGCCTCCTGCGCGTGGACAGCCTGCAGCTCATCCACCGCCGCGGGGCGGGACATCCGGGCGGGGCACTCTCGGCCGCCGAGATCATGGCGGTGCT
Source organism: Chloroflexota bacterium (assembly GCA_040752025.1). Taxonomy (GTDB): domain Bacteria; phylum Chloroflexota; class Anaerolineae; order Anaerolineales; family UBA4823; genus JBFMFR01. Next base: position 5,445 of record JBFMFR010000059.1, read on the forward strand.
GTATTTCCACGTTCTGCGCATCGACCCGGCCAACCCGGGCTGGGAAGAGCGTGACCGTTTCATCCTGAGCAAAGGACATGCCTCAGCGGTGCTCTACACGGCCCTGGCCCGGCGCGGCTTCTTCCCGGTCTCCGAACTCGACAACTGGGGTGAAGTGGACTGCCCACACCAGGGCCATCCGGACCGCTTCAAGACCCCCGGTGTGGACATGACCAGCGGCCTGCTCGGTCACGGTGTGGCGCTTGGGGCCGGGCTGGCGCTGGCGGCGCGGCTGAAGAAGCAAGATTACCGTACTTATGTGCTCCTCGGCGACGGCGAGAGCCAGGGCGGGATCGTCTGGGAGGGGGCGATGACTGCTGCCAAGTACCGCCTGTCGAACCTGACCGCTATCCTGGATTACAACAACGTCCAGCTCGACGGCCCCGTCCACGAGGTCATGCCGCTCGAACCGCTGCCCGAGAAATGGTCGGCGTGCGGGTGGCATGTCGTGGAGATCAACGGACACGATGTCCGGCAGGTGGCGGAGGCGCTCGAAATGGCGCATCAAATCCACGACCGGCCGACGATCGTCCTCGCTCACACCACCAAGGGCCGCGGCGTCTCGTTCATGGAGGATCAGTCCTACTGGCACGGCAATGTCCCCAGCGCCGAACAACTCAAACAGGCGCTGGCTGAACTCGGGGAGGTGGCCAATGCCTGAACTCTCGATGCGCGAAGCTTACGGGCGGGCGCTGGCCGACTACGGCGCGCTGAACCCCAATGTCGTGGCGCTGGATGTGGACACGTCGGCCTCGACCCTGTCCAGTTTCTTCGCCCAGAAATTTCCGGAGCGCTTCTTCAACCTCGGCATTGCCGAACCCTGCATGGTAGACGTAGCTGCCGGGCTGGCGCTGGGTGGCTTCCTACCGTTCATCAACGGCTTTGCTTCCATCCTGTCGCTGCGGGCGCTGGAGCAGATCCGCACCTGCGTCTGTTATGCCCGTACCAATGTGAAGATCGCCGCCAGTTACGCCGGGATATCGGACTTCAAGGACGGCGCCACGCATTACTCAATCACTGACCTGGCGAATCTGCGCGCCCTGCCGGGGATGACAGTCATCGTCCCGGCAGACGCGGCAGAGGCCGCCGCCTGGGTGCCGCTGGTGGCCGAATTCGACGGGCCGGTTTACCTGCGCATCAGCCGGGCGGGGGCGCTGCCTGTGCACCAAACCGGCAGCGCGCTCCAGGTTGGCAAGGGACGCACGCTGCGCCCGGGCCGGGACCTGACGCTGGTGGCAAGTGGTTCGATGGTGGGCCGCTGCGCCGTGGCCGCCGAGCAGTTGTCCGCCCAGGGGATCAATGCTCGCCTGCTCGAAATCCACACCCTCAAGCCGCTCGACCGTGACCTGCTGATCCAGGCCGCCGCAGAGACCGGCGCACTGGTCACCGCCGAGGAACATAACATCATCGGCGGGTTGGGCAGCGCCGTGGCCGAAACGCTGGCCGAGGCCTGCCCCGCGCCGTTAGAGCGGGTTGGGATCAAAGACTACTTCTGTCCCACCGGCCGCGACCTGGACACATTGATGGACGCCTGCGGGTTGTCGGTGGCAGAAATCGTCGCCGCCGCACAGCGCGTGATGGAAAGAAAAGCGCCTAAACACAAAGGATAAAAGAACCTTCGTGGTGAGAAATAAAAACAGGAGTCATCCCATGAAAATTGCTGTGATCAACGAGATCAGCGCAGCCGACAGGAACGCCGACATCTTAAAAGCGCTCGAAGGCCGCGGCCACGAGATCCTGAACCTGGGCAACACCAGCGGGAAAGATTCGCCCGGGTTGCTCTACATCCACACCGGGTTGATGTCTGCATTGTTACTCAACCTGAAAGCCGTGGATTTTGTCGTCGGCGGATGCGGCACCGGGCTGGGCTACTTCAACGCAGTCATGCAATACCCGGGCGTCTTCTGCGGACACCTGCTCACCCCGTTGGATGCATTCCTGTTCGCCCGCATCAACGCCGGGAACTGCGTTTCGCTGGCGCTCAACCAGGGCTACGGTTGGGCCGGGGAGATCAACCTGCGCATGATCTTCGATAGTCTCTTTACGCCCGAAACCGGGAGCGGCTTCCCGCCCCACCGGGTAGAGCCGCAGCGCCAGGGGCGCGAACTGCTGGCGCAAATTTCACAGGTCACGCACCGCCCGCTGGCGGAAGTCCTGCTGTCACTACCGGAGGAAGTCGTCCGCCCGGCGCTAACCTACCCGGCCTTTCGCCCGGTGCTGATAAAAGCCGCCGGAGCCGATGCAAGCATCCGAGTCTCGCTGGAGAAGTTGCTCCAATAAGGAGAAAATTATGGCTGAGAAGGCTGGCAAGTTAGGCACGCGCACCAAAGTGTTCTACGGCATCGGCGACCTCGGCAATGCCGTGGTCAACTCGGCGATTCAGTTCTTCCTGATGAAATTCTATACCGATGGCGCTCTCGTCTCGCCTGCCCTGGCAGGGAATGCCCTGCTGATCGGCAAGATCTGGGATGCGGTCAACGACCCGCTCTTTGGCTGGTTCACCGACAAGACCAAATCACGGTTTGGCAAGCGGCGGGTCTTCATGATCTTCGGCGCCATCCCCCTGGCAATCGCCATCGCCCTGCTGTGGTTCGTCCCAACCCAGGATCGCATCTGGACCTTCGTCTGGATCGCCCTGACCTTCATTCTGTTCGACACACTCTGGACGCTGACCAACGTTCCCTACTACGCTTTGACCTCCGAATTGACCGACGACTACGATGAGCGCTCCAGCCTGACCACCTACCGGATGGTCATGGCCGTCCCCGCCTACCTGGTCGGCGCGGCGCTGACGCCGGCCATCGTCGGCCTGTTTGCCATGCAGCGTACAGGGTATGCCTTCATCGGCATCGCCTACGGGGTGCTGGCCGCGGTGGTGCTGCTCATCTCTGCTGCCGGGTTCCGCGAACGCACCGGTCTGACCGTCTCCAGGCCAGAATCCTCGCCGTTCAAATCGTTGCTGGTGGCGTTGAAGAACAAGCCGTTTATCTGGCTGTGCGGCACCTATTTCGTCGTCAGCGTCTCTTTTGCCTTCATCAAGATCCTGATGGCTTACTACGTCGAGTACCAGTTGCTGATGAAGGCCGAGATCTCGCTGGTCATGGGCCTGATGCTGATCTGCGTCACCCTCGCGCTGCCCTTCTGGCAGTGGCTCAGCCGCTGGATAGACAAGGGCCCGGCCTATGCCCTGGGGATGCTGGTCGGCGCCCTGGCAGTGATGCTGACCTTCTTCCTGCCGCACAGATCCACGCCGCTCATCTACATCGTCTCGGTGCTGGCCGGATTCGGTTTCTCGGCGCAGTGGATCTTCCCCTGGGCGATGATAGCCGACGTAGGCGACTACGACCGGGCCGAGACCGGCCAGCAGCGCAGCGGCATGTATTACGGAGTCTGGGGCCTGGCGACCAAGATCTCCGAAGCGCTGGCGCTGGCGGCCGTGGGCTGGGTCCTGACCGGTTTCGGTTACGCGCCGAACGTGGAACAGACCGCCCACTCGCTTTTCGGCATCCGCCTGTTCTTCGGGCTGGTTCCAGCGGCATGTATCCTGATCTCCTTGCCGCTGCTGCTCAAGTACCCGATCACTCGTAAGAGCCACGCTGAAATCCGCCGGAAACTGGACGCCATGGACGCGGCCATCCAGGCCGAGTCCGATGAACCGGTGCGGACATTATAAAAATGCTTGCCAGGAAAGCACAACTTTAGAAAAAAGAGGTTCATCATGAATCCAATCCGTGTTGCCATCGTCGGCTGCGGCCGCATCTCGGACCTGCATCAAGTCGGCTACCGCGGCCGCGAGGATGCGAAGATCGTCGCTGTGTGCGACACCACGAAATCCCGCGCCAAAAAGAAGGCCAGGGAATGGGGGGTGGAGAAAATCTATACCGACTACAGCCGCGTGCTGGAAGACAAAGAAGTGGATGTGGTGGAACTGCTTACCCCGCACCACCTGCACTGCTCGATGACCGTCCAGGCGGCGCAGGCCGGCAAGCACATCTCAGTCCAAAAGCCAATGGCGCTTACCGCGGCGGAGGCTGACGAGATGATTGCCGCGGCGGACAAAGCCGGCGTGGTTCTGCGAGTCTACGAGACCTTCGTCTACTATGCCCCGGCCATGCGCGCCAAAGCAATGATCGAGGCGGGTGAGATCGGCGAGGTGCGCACCGTGCGCATGCACGTCAACAGCGGAACGAGTGACACCTCCTGGGATGTGCCCCTCTCGGCCTGGCTGTGGCGGTTCAATGAGAAACAGTGCGGCGGGGGGCCGTTGGTCTTCGACCACGGCTATCACCTGTTCTCGCTGGGCTACTACCTGGGAGGGCCGGTTGAAAAGGTCTTCGGCTGGATCGACCAGACGCCGGTCCAGGAGGCCGCCGGGATCGTCAAGATCGATGCCCCGGCGATGATCATCTTCCAGTACCAGGCTGCACACTGCTACGGCCAGTTGGATATCGAACATACCCCCAAGATGCGCATCCACTCGGATTATTACGCTGACGACGATCGCATCGAGGTGATCGGTGAAAAAGGCATCCTGTTCATCAACCGTTACACCACCAAAACCGTCGACCTGCCCCCGCTGATGCTGTTCAAGGATGGCAGGACCACGCCGGTCCCGGTCGAGGGGGTAGAGTGGCACGACAGTTTTTCCGCCACCACCATCGATTTCATCGAAAAGTTGAAGACCGGCGGCCAGCCCCGGCTGGACGGCCCCACCGGTAAGGCAGTCCTGCAGTTCACCCTGGCGGCGCTCCAGTCCGCCGCGACCGGGCGCGAGGTCCGTCCGGAGGATGTGAAGTAGATTTTCTAAATCAACACGATCAAACTTCCGAGGCCGAACGCCCCGCAAGTTTATGTTTACTAACCGACTCATTGCTCAAGCTACAAAATCCTCGAAGTTTCCCTGATCGACCACCATCAACTTCGAATTGGGATATGCTTCGAGGAATTCATTGCGCGTGCTCCGGCGAATTTCTCCACTCTGCCATTTGAATTCATAGCCATACAGCCGTCCGCCATATTCTTCGATACAATCGATCTCTTTCTGATCATACGTACGCCAGAAGTAGGCGTTGACAGAGCGCCCGGAAACCTGGTTGGCTTTGCGCCGCTCAACGACCAGGTAGTTTTCCCATAATTGCCCCACATCGTTGCGCAAAGGCAGGTTGTTGAAATTTTGGATCAGGCTGTTGCGAATGCCATTATCGTAGAAATAATAGCGCCAATTCTTTGTCACTTCTTTCCGCAAATTGCGTGAAAAACCGCCCACTCTGAAAATCACGAATACCTTTTCGAGCAAATCCAGATACCGTTCAACCGTCTGGCGATTCAGCGCCAGGCTGGCGGCTAATTCAGCTATGGAAACTTCCTGCCCAATCTGGAAAGCCAACAGTCGCAGCAAGTCAACGATTTTATCCGCACGGCGGATGCCCTCTAGCTCCAGAATGTCCCGATAGAGATCGGAATTTTTATTAATGCGCCCTTATCGCTATACCCGGTGGAACTGCCTGGCCACTGCGCTGATCATGGCCGTCAACGACGCCTGGAGAAAATCGACCTGTTCGTTGCACATGATCACAACAGGAGCATAGTTTCTTCACCTTGACGTCAACCTGAAAGGCGGCTAAAATGTGGCTACAGGATAGCCACATTTTCAAGGAGGCATAATGTTATGCCCGATAAAATTGGGGTGCGTGAACTCAAAAACCAGGCGTCGCGCATTTTGCGCTCAGTGCGTGAGGAGATGGCTGAATATGTGGTCACCTTGCACGGTGAGCCGATTGCCATGCTGCGCCCGCTGAGCGAGAACGAGATCGAGGATTTGCACCAGGAGCAGGTCGAACAAGCCCTGGCCGAAATGCACGCCCTGGCCCAGCAGGTCGCCGCGGCCTGGCAATCTCCCCTGAGCGCCGCCGAGATCGTCGCTGAAGTGCGCAGGTGAGGCATGCCGGTCATCGATGCCAGCGTGTACATCGCTTTGATCAATGCCAATGAACCAGAACACGCGACCTGCTGGACCTGGTTCAGTACCGCTCGTGCCGCCCAGGAAACCATCCTGGCTCCGGTCATTCTATTGGCCGAAGTCGGGGCAGCGCTCAGCCGCGGCACTGGAGACGCGCAATTGGCTGACCAGGTTGTGAAGCAACTCACAAGCGCCGGCATGATCGAGTTGATCCCGGTGACTCTTCCATTGGCAGAGCGCGCAGCCACGATCGCAGCCAACCATCGCATTCGCGGCTGCGACGCCATTTACGTTGCACTGGCAGAGCAGTCCAACTCCCCTCTGGTTACACTCGACCAGCAGCAATTGAACCGAGCGACCTCGATCATCACCACCTACAAACCTCAACCATAAACGGAATTTTCGATGAATCCTGAAAACGACCCAACCCTCAACCGCCTGATCGAATGGGGCCAGGCGCGCCCGGACGTGCGCGCCATGCTGCTCACTTCCACCCGCACCGTGCCCGGCGCGGATCTTGACCGCCTGTCCGATTACGATGTGATCATCGCGGTCAGCGACGACCCGGGCATCCTCCCCTTCTTCGCCAGCCGCGACTGGCTGGAAGCCTTCGGGCGCGTGCTGGTGCTGTACCGCGACCCGATCAGCTCCTGGTTCAACCGGCATCAGCCGCCCAGCCCGGACGGGTCGGAGGAAGACGGGGCCTTCGCCTACATCACCCAGTACGAAGAAGACGGCCTGAAGATCGACTTCACCCTGATCACCGCCAGCCTGCTGCGGCGCATCGCCCAGTCCCCGCTGGGCGAGGACCTGGACCTGGGCTACCGCATCCTGCTGGACAAGGACGGCCTGACGGCAGGCATGGCCGCCCCCACCCACCGCGCTTACATCCCCAGGCCGCCCAGCCAGGCCAGGTACCTGGAAGTCATCGAGCTGTTCTTCCACGAGTGCACCTACGCGGCCAAGTACCTGTGGCGCGACGACCTGCTGCCGGCCAAGGGCCTGCTGGTCGAAACCCTGATCGGCGGCCACCTGCGCTGCATGTTGGAGTGGCAGGCCGAGATCGACGCCGGTTGGAGCCTGCGCCTCAAAGCCCACGGGCGCGGCCTGAAGAAAATCGTCGCCCCGGAACTGTGGGCCGAGCTGGAGTCGCTCTACGTAGGGCCTGGCCTGCAAGACAACTGGGACGCCCTGTGGCGCACCATCGAAATGTTTACCCGTCTCGCCCGCCAGGTCGGCGCCGCCCTGGGGTACACCTATCCCGAGGACATGCACCGGCGCAGCCTGGCCTATTTCAAGTGGGTGCAGGAGCTGCCATGAACATCCTTTACCTGGTTCGATAAGTCATCGCACACATGTTGGCCCCCATCAAAAAAATCTATACCGAGTTCCCCCAGAAATTCTGGATCGTGGTGGGAGTCTCGTTCATCGACCGGGTGGGCGGCACGCTGCTCTTCCCCTTCTTCTCGCTGTACATCACGCAGGAGTTCCAGGTCGGCATGACCCAGGCGGGCATCATCCTGGGCACTTTCTCCATCTTTGGCCTGTTCGGCGGCATGATCGGCGGAGCGCTCACCGACCGCTTCGGGCGGCGCAAGCTGATCCTGTTCGGGCTGGTGTTCAGCGCCCTGAGCACGCTGGCGCTGGGCTCCGTCAACCAGTTCGCCATGCTCTACCCCCTGGCGGTGGTCATCGGCCTGCTCTCGGACATCGCCGGGCCGGCCCACGCCGCCATGATCGCCGACATCCTGCCCGAAAAACAGCGCCAGGAAGGCTTCGGCGTCCTGCGCGTGGTGGGCAACATGGCCTGGATCGTCGGCCCGACCATCGGCGGATTCGTCGCCAACCGCTCCTTCTTCGCCCTGTTCGTCACCGACGCGGTGATTAGCTGCCTGGTGGCAGTCCTGTTCTACTTGCTCATGCCCGAGACGAAACCGCAAGGCAGCGCTGAGCAAGAGAGCGAGAACCTGCTCGACACCTTCATCGGCTATGTGCAGGTGCTGCGCGACCTGGCCTACATGGCCTTCCTGCTGGCCGGCATGCTCACCGGCCTGGTCTACCAGCAGATGTACAACTCGCTCTCGGTCTACCTGCGCGACCAGCACGGCATCGAACCGCAGGGCTACGGCTTCCTGCTGACCACCAGCGCCATCACCGTGATCCTGTTCCAGTTCTGGGTGACGCGCCGTATCAAGTACCGCCCGCCCTTCCTGATGATGGCCCTGGGCACGCTGTTCTACATGCTGGGCTTCGGCATGTTCGGCTTCGTCTCGCTTTACGCCCTGTTTGCCCTGGCGGTGGTGGTCATCACTATCGGCGAGATGATCGTCATCCCCACCACCCAGGCCCTGGCAGCCAACTTCGCCCCGGCAGACATGCGCGGGCGCTACATGGCGGTCTTCAGCCTGATCTGGATGCTGCCCGCTACGGTTGGCCCCGGCGCAGCCGGGGTGATCCTGGACAACTACAACCCCAACCTGCTGTGGTACACCGGCGGGGTCCTGTGCGCCGTCTCGGCCCTGGGCTTTTATGCCCTGCACCTGCGCCTGGGAGCGCAGGCGCGCTTCGCCCCGGCGCAGATTGATGGTGAAACACCATCCACATAAAACCCCGAATCTAAACAAACCAGAGAATATCAGCACAGCGCGATTATAATGATATACTTGGTCTAATAAGTAAGCAAAGGAGACCCCATGCGCGCCAACCCCATCCTGGAAAAACTATCCCGCAATCAACCCTGCCGGGGCATCTGGCTGGGGCTGCCCGGCGCCGCCAGCGCCCGCCTGCTGGCCCGCCTGGCGCTGGACTGGCTGCTGATCGACACGGAGCACGCTCCCATCGACCGCCATACCCTGGCGCACATGGTCGCGGCGATCGCCGAGGCGGGCGGCCCGGCCCCGGTGGTGCGCGTGGCCCAGGCCAGCGCTGAAAACATCAAGCAGGCCCTGGACGCCGGGGCTTACGGTGTGCTGGCGCCGATGATCAACACGCGCCAGGAAGCCGAGCAGGTGGTCGCCTGGGCCAAGTTCCCCCCTGAGGGGCAGCGCAGCTTCGGCAGCGCCTACGCCGGGCTGGCTTTCGGCGTTTCCATGGGCGAATACCTGCGCCAGGCCAACGCCCACACCCTGGCGATGATCCAGATCGAAAGCCAGGCCGCCCTGGGGAACCTGGACGAAATCTTCAGCACACCCGGCCTGGACCTGGCCTTCGTCGGTCCGGTGGACCTTTCCATCTCGCTGGGGCTCGAACCGCTGCCTGAGAACCCTCACCCGCGCTTCCAGGAGGCCATCCAGGAGGTCATCCGGGCGGGGCAGGCGCACAACCTGCCGCTGGGCATCTACTGCTCGAACGGGCCGGCCGCCGCCGAGCGCATCCGCCAGGGCTTCCGCTTCGTCAACGTTGCCAGCGACATCGGGGCCATGCTGCGCGGCGTGCAGGCCGAGCTGGAGGCCTCCCAATGATGGAGGCCGGACCGGCGCCTGTGGTCATCGCCGGCGCCGGACCGACCGGCATGACTGCCGCGCTGGACCTGGCGCATTACGGCATCCCCTGCATCCTGCTGGAGGAAGACCACAAGCTCAGCGACGGCTCGCGCGCCATCGCTTTCCATCACACCGCCCTGGCGGTTTGGGAGAAACTGGGCGCCGCACAACCCATGCTGGAGAAAGGCATCGCCTGGTCGGCGCGGCACACCTACTACCGCCAGGTGAAGCTCTACACCCAGGCCTTCGCCCAGCCCGGTCAGGGCCTGCTGCCGCGCTTCTTTAACTTGCAGCAGTACTACGTGGAACGCTACCTGCTGGACTGCGTCCAGGCTTCCCCAGCCATCGACCTGCGCCTGGACCACCGCCTGGTGGGCATCCGCCAGGGAGAGCAAACTGTGAGCCTGGAGGTCGAAACGCCCGCCGGGCGCATCCAGATCGAGGCGCAGTACGTGCTGGCCTGCGACGGGGCGCACAGCAGCCTGCGTAAACTGCTGAACCTGGAATTCCCCGGCGCGACCCACGATGATTACTTCCTGATCGCCGACATCCGCGCCGCGCTGGACTTCCCCCACGAGCCGCGTTTTTTCTTCGACCACCCCACAAACCCGGGCCAGACCATCCTGATCCACCCCCAGCCGGACGGAGTCTGGCGCATCGACTGGCAAGTAGGGGCGCAGTCCGAGGTCGAAGCCGAGCGCAGCCCGGAGAAAATGGACCGGCGCATCCGGGCTTTGATCGGCGAGACGCCCTACGAGATCGTCTGGCTGAGCGCCTATCGCTTCCACCAGCGCCTGCTGCGCCAGTTGCGCCACGGGCGCGTTTTCTTCCTGGGGGACGCCGCCCACCTGGTGGCGCCCTTCGGGGCGCGCGGCCTGAACAGCGCCGTGCAGGATGTGGAAAACCTGGCCTGGAAGCTGGCCCTGGTCCTCAGGAATCTGGCTCCAGCGGCGCTGCTGGATACCTACCAGACCGAGCGCTGGGCGGCCCAGCAGCTCAACCAGCAGGTCACTCACAAGACCATGCTCTTCATGTGCCCGCCCAACCCCAGGCGCCGCCTCGAGCGCAACCTGATCCTCCGGTTGAGCGCCTTCTTCCCGCCTGCCCGGCGCTGGGTGAACAGCGGCAAGATGAGCGAGCCCTACGTCTACGCCCATTCGCCGCTGAGCGTTCCGGACCAACCTGGCGAGAAATGGCCGGGGTCGCCGGCGCCGGGAGCCATGATCGCCGACGCCGCCTGCCGCTTGCTGCAAGGCGACCTCGAGCAGCCCACCCATTTGCGCAAGCTGTTCGGCTCCGGGTTCGTGGCCCTGCACTTCGCCCGCCAGGCGAGCGAAGCCCAGGCCTTTGCGGCCGGCTGCGCGCAGGCGGATCTGCCCGCGCCTGTGACCGTCTATTCCGTACTTGGCACCCGGTCCGCCAACACAGTGGGCAGCCTGAACGTGCTCCTGGATGAAGATAACACCCTCCAGCGCGCCTTTCAGGCCCAACCCGGCAGCCTGTACCTGGTCCGCCCGGACGGGCACCTGGCGGCGCGCCGGCGCGCCGCCGACTCCGGGCAACTGGCCGGGGATATGCGCATCGCCTGTGGTTTTGCGCTGCGCTCGTGAGGCGCGAACGCAGCGCATCCAGCTATTTCGGTGACATGCGCGTCAGGCCGGCGTTGCGCGTGCCGAACCAGACCGTGCCGTCCGGGGCAATGGTGATCACATCCACCCACAAATCCACCAGGCCCTCCGCCGTGGTGAACTTCACCCAGTTCTGCCCATCGAAGCGCACTGCGCCTCGGCCGGGGGCAGCGAACCATAAAGCGCCGTCTGGCGCCACCTGGATGTCATCGACGCTCCAGACATTCACGCCCTGTTCTTCCCTGAACAGGCCCCAGGTGCTGCCATCGAAACGGTTGACGCCGTTGCCAGAGGTGGCAGCCCACATGGCGCCGTCTGGGGCGATCACCACCGATTTCACCATTTTGTAGGCCAATCCATCCTGCTCCGTGTACGTTTTCCAGGAGGAACCGTCGAAACGCGCCAGGCCGCCCCAGGTAGCCACCCACACCGTGCCGTCCGGGGCGACGGTGATATCCTCCAGGTGCTCATCCGGGATGCCCGCGGATAGGTTGTAAGTGCTCCACTTCGAGCCGTCGAAATGCGAGACTCCCGATTGGTGGGCGACCCACATCGTGCCATCCGGGGCAAAAGCGATTGCATTCGCCGACATATTCAGCAGCCCATCCTCGGTGGTATATTTTTTCGCCGTGCTGCCATCGTAGCGCGACAGCCCGTAACCGCCGAACCAAACGGCGCCGTCTGGAGCCACAGTGATCGTACTGGCATAATTCACCTGCGGGCCTTCCTCGGGCGTATAAGCTTTCCAGGTGCTGCCATCGAAGCTCGCCACACCTTTATTGCCAGTCGCAATCCACAGCAAACCATCCGGCGCCACGACCAGGGCTTTGATCATGTTCTCGGGCAGGCCGTTATCCGTAGTGAAACTGGTCCAGTTCCATTGGGCAGGATCGTAGGGCGGCGCGCCGCCTGCGCCGGGTCCGGCAGCCGTTGGCGCAGCCCCGCCAGACGGTGTGGGCAGTGTTTCGCCCGGCTGCGTGGGCAGCGCCGGGGCGGCGGTCGCCTCCAGCGCCACTTCGCTTTCGATCAGGCCTACCAGTTCCACCGCGTCGATTTGATTCCACTCATCGAACTGCGTCTGGTCGATCCACACGCGCAGGGTATCCATGCTGTAATCAGCCTCTGCAATGTCAATGGTCAGCACGTAAGGGCAATAGGTCTTGACCGGAGCGCCCTGGTAGACGGTAAAAGTGCCGCCCGGGTTGCGAAAAACCCACACCTCGCTCACAGCCGAAGGATTCAAATTTAGATGGATGTTGATCTGCGTGGGGATCACTTCCTGGGCATAGCGCAGTTCGATCCATTCTTCACGCGCTTTGTAATAAGGCTTCCATGCCCAGGGCGACTCGCCGCAGGTGTCCACGTTCGGTTTGCCAATGGCCTGCATGGCCGAATATTGAGAGTCATCGAACTCGCTGGTCGCCTCGGCCGCGATGGCCCACTGGCGAATTTCGACCATGCGCTTCTCCGGTGGAGGCGGCGGTAATGTGGCGGGTGGGCTGGTGGGTTGTATGGCTGATGCCTGCGTGGCAGTAGGCGGCTGGCTGACCGCCTGGGTGGGCTTCGCACTTTCGCCGCCAGTCAACTGGCAGGCCAGCGTAGCCAGAAAGATGAATAGAACACATAAGATGGCTGTACGCTTCATAGTTTCTTCCTCCTGCTCATATAAAAGCATCATAGGATCACGCCTCTGATCAAAGATGGATTCTAATCTCGCCTCAACCGGATTGTATCATATTTCACATATCCTGCTTGATCCGCATAAAACAAAAGCCTGGCGTTGACAGGCAACGCCAGGCAAAACCAAGATATCCGGTTGTTGCCTGAACAACCGGATCATCTGCTATTCGCTTTGTGTGGGTCTAGATGATCTAATAGCGATTCGTACCACCACCACCGCTGCTGCGGTTGCGTCCCCCGGGCCGGTTACCCTGCCCGCGGCCAAAGCCATCCCCGCGCCGGCCACCAGACTCGCCCCGCCCACCCTCTTCGCGCGGGCGAGCAACATTGACTCTGATCTCCCGATTCCCCATGCTGGAACCGTTGAACATTGCAATCGCCTTCTCAGCGTCGCTCTGAGAGCCCATCTGCACAAAGGCAAAGCCCTTGGACTTGCCGGTAAAGCGATCCTTGATCACTTCCACAGAAGCCACCGTGCCTGCCTGCGAGAACATGGCTTGCAGATCTTCCTCTGTTGTGGTGAAGGGGAGATTTCCAACGTACAGTTTCGTGTCCATCGATTAGTATCCTTGCGATTCAGGGCCTGGTAGCCCGGGTGATTTGCCGCCATCTTGTACAAACGACAGGCTAGCGGTTGCTCCGAACGCTCCGCGCTCGAGACACTGAATTATATCAGGATTCCCGATACGAAAAGGTGTTAGAATCCGCTCTCTGGAGGTCAATGACTCTTGCACTCGATGCGTGAACTCTATCGTATTGGCTATGGCCCTTCCAGCAGCCACACTATGGGGCCGCGTAAAGCTGCTGAATTGTTCCGCCAGCGCCACCCACAGGCCGCCAGCTTCCAGGTTACCTTGTATGGCAGCCTGGCTGCAACTGGGAGAGGGCACATGACAGATGCTGCCATCACCGCCGCCTTTGCGCCGTTGTCCGTGGAAATCCTGTGGCTCCCCAACGTACAGTTGCCCATGCACCCCAACGGCATGCACCTGGAAGCGCTGGATGGAGACCATCAAGTGATGAGCTCCTGGCGCGTGTACAGCACCGGCGGCGGCGCCATCCAGATCGAGGGTGAGCCGCAGGCGCAAACCGAACTCTATGAGCTAGGCTCGATGCGCGAAATCCTCAAGCACTGCACGCGTTCGGGCATCACTTTCTGGGAGTATGTGCAGGCGCGCGAAGGAACTGAAATCTGGGACTTCCTGGCCGAAGTCTACCAGGTGATGCAAGCTGCCATCCAGCGCGGGCTGCACGCCGAAGGGGTGCTGCCCGGCGGGCTGGGCCTGCCGCGCCGCGCCTGGAACTTCTACCGCAAGATCCAGTTGAGCGGCGGGCAGTTCAGAAGCCAGGGCTTCTTACCCGCCTATGCCCTGGCGGTATCCGAAGAAAACGCCACCGGCGGCAAGATCGTGACCGCGCCCACCTGCGGTTCGTGCGGCGTACTGCCCGCCGTTTTGCAGCACGTCAGCGATATCATCCCTACCTCCCAGGAGCACACCCTGCGCGCCCTGGCTACCGCCGGGCTGGTGGGCAATCTCATCAAGCACAACGCTTCGATCTCGGGCGCAGAGGTGGGCTGCCAGGGGGAGGTTGGATCAGCCTGCGCCATGGCTGCTGCCGCCGCGGCGCAGCTCATGGGCGGCTCCGTCCGGCAGATCGAATATGCGGCCGAAATGGGGCTGGAACACCACCTGGGACTGACCTGCGATCCGGTCAACGAACTGGTGCAAATCCCTTGCATCGAGCGCAACATCTTCGCCGCAACGCGCGCCCTGGACTGCGCCACTTTCGCCAGCTATTCGGATGGCAGTCACCGCATCTCTTTCGACGAAGTCGTGCGCGTGATGAAAGAAACCGGACACGACCTGCCCACCATCTATCGAGAGACCTCCGAGGGAGGCCTGGCCATTGTCTATCGCTATCCCCATCAAAAGACGCCCGACTAATCGGACGCCGATTGATCGCAAATCGCCCCGGTCAGAAACCGGGGCGATTATGCTCATAGCTGTTTCTTGAGCTGGCTGATGCGCATCAGGATTCTCAGCATGGCGTAAGCGTAAAAGACCATGAAGGCCGCGAACACGACCCCGATAGCCCGCATCAGTTCATGCTCGCTATTCGTGATGTTACTCATGAAGATGAAATAGATCGGCAAGAAAATGACCAGGTAGGTCATCAACCGCTGGTATTTCTGGATCTTCGATGAATTGTCCGTGTAGATTTCGGGCTGCTCGCCCTCGCTGGCCTCGATGCGGAAGTACTGCCAACTGCCCAACACCCCGATGTGCTGCCAGCCCGCGTCAGCAAAGAGCTGCAAATACGCCTGGTAATCCTTATTTGCAGAAGTGACGAAATCCAGGCGATAAACATAACGGCGTGGCTCGCCTTTTTCGAATTCGTAGACACCCGGGAGCGCCAGGCTCTTCAGGTGCCAGCCACCTTGCGACATCTGCTGGAGCCATTCTTCTTCCTTGTGGTCGTTCCATGCCCAAAACCATTTGAATTTTTTGCAAGTTGTCCTATCCATTGCGATATCCTTTACAACAGGGGAGCAATCTGCTGCCCAATTTTGTTCATCACATCCAACCGTTCGATCTGGCGGCGCAGCACCTGGCGGCCTTTCTCGGTAAGCTGGTAAGATTTGCGCCGCTCCTCCTGCTTGACCATCACGATCAACTTTTCCTGCTCGAGCGTCGAGAAAGCACCATAGAGCGTACCTGGGCCGACCTTGACCGTCCCCTCGCTGAGGGTGTCCACATTTTGCATCACGCCGTAGCCGTGCATCGGTTCAACCAGGGACAGCAAAATGTAGTAAGTTGCCTCGGTCAGCGGCAGGTACTTTTGATATGAGTCAATTTTCGCCATCTGCTCTCCTTTTTATATCAGCCTGCGCTATACCGTACGCCGCTGTATCGCTATTCGTTGTATCGATTGGCGATATATTACCATACGATATATCGGTTGTCAAGGTAGAATCGACAACTTCCCTGTGCTTCTCATCAAGCCACACAGGGAAGTTGTCCGCCGCACTTCTCTCGGATTGGTCAGCGTTTGCCCAGGGCTAACAGGCTGGTCGCGCCGTGAAAGCCGTGCACCTGCACGCGCTGGCGCAGTTCCTGGCCGCGCTGTTGCAGTTCATCCTGCCCAGGTAATCCTTCGGCCCGCTGCAAATACTGGTCGATCACCCCGTTCAGGTGCTGCGCCAGCTCGGGAGCCCGCGGGTCTTCATCCAGGTAAGCGATGTCGTAAAAATCACAGTGCGCCAGGCCCAGGTCCTGCACGATCCCAACGATCGCCTGGCGCGGGTAGGTTTCCCGGTGCGTCACGCCGCGCGCCGTATCCACTGCCCCCCACCAGTCGTGCATCAGCACGTGAGTCAGTTGCGCCTCGCTCTGGTCATCGCGGTACATCTCGCTGACTACGAACCAGCCGCCGGGGCGCAAGACGCGCAGCATTTCTGCCAGCACTTCCTCCGGTTTTTCCAGGTGGTGCAGCGAGTTGGCAATACACACCATGTCAAAGTGCCCATCTGGGAAGTCCAGGCGAGCGGCGTCCATGTTCACGAAGCGCACCGGTTTTTCAGCAAAAGTTTCGGCGAAGACCGCCGCGAAGCGCTCGCTGGCGTCGATCCCGATAATCTCAGTGTAACTTTGCAGCGTTTCCATCAAGGCCTGGATGAAGCCGCCGGCGCCCGTGGCCACATCCAGGATGCGTCTGGCAGAAATCGGAGCGAAAACTTGTTCGAAAGTATGCATGGTGCCACCTATATTTTTTCGGGGGGCAGGTAGATGGCGAACTTGCACCAGGCATCGCCGGCCAGCACCGATTCGAGCACTTCAGCTCGCAGCGGTTGGTCAAAGATTACTTCCCAGCGCTTCTTCTCAAAGCCAGCGCTGCAATTGCAGAACAGCGGGGAAATTTGAGGAGCGCCGCTCTTGATGGCTTCACGCACCCACGGGCAGTGGCAGTAATCATAGCGCTTCAGGGTTTCGTCTGTCTCGGCCAGGTAGTGCTTCGCCATGTAAGGAATTTTGATGGCGTACAGGATGTTCCCCTGGCGAACGCCCTGCCGGATTTCCGGGTGCTGGTCAACGAAGGCGATCACTTCGTCGGTAATTTCCTGAGAGAAGAACAGGCGGCCTTCGCGTTTGATTTCCTCCAGCATTTCGATAAACGCCCGCCCCTCCTGCTCCAGGTATGCGTCGATATCCTGGCACTGCTGAAATTTCTTCCGGGCTTCCAGGTAATATTCATCCGGCAGCGTGCGCAGGCTGTTTGCCAGCAGTTCTTTGCAGGCCTGCTGCCCGAAGCGGTTCTCCAGGCGTTCCAGGAGGGCGCTGGTATAAGCGGGCTTCTCCGCGGAAGGCGTGCCCAATGGGGACAGGCCAATCCCAGCGAAGAGCTCATCCCTGGCCTCATCGCCGTAGGCCTCGCCCACTTTCCTATGCAGGTTGTCGAGCACCTCACTGCCATCCAACAGCTCCAGGGCCGCCACGAAGACGGGATTGTTACGCATAAAGCGGCCGTACAGCAGCAAAGTGAAGTAATTCTCCTCGCTGTTGCCACCCTCTTGCATCAGCAAATCCGAAAAAGCGCTCAGGTCGCTGGCTGTGGCCGGCATACGCTCGCGCTCGCCGCAAAAAGCCTCGAAGCGCAGCGCCAGTGCCAGCGCGGCTTCGATTTTCTCGATTTCCATCTCCCTTTTCTGCAGGAACTCACGAAACTCTTGCGGGTCCATCAAACCTCCTTGTTCAGTGTATTTTCCTTTACCCAGGTAGACAGCCAGCGTTGGGCTGCTTTGACGCCGGCCTTGTTCTGTTTGACCAGGCAGGTAGCGATCCAGGGCTCGCTGCTTTGCACGTGCGTCCACATATCGTAGATGCAAGAATTGCACGAGATGCAGTCCACTCCGCTGCCCCCGCGACCCTCTAACCAGCGCCTGGGCAGGTCTGGCTCGCTGATCAACGGTCGGCACATCGAAACGAAATCTACCTTGCCCTGGACCACGATCTGCTCCAATCGTTCCACGTCGCGGTTGCCGCCGCACAAGATCACCGGGATATCCAGCGCCAGCAGCTCGGCATATTTGAGGAAATAGCTTTGCTTCTCCGGGCTCTTGATGCGCGTGTGCGACTCAGCCGCCGGCACGGGACGGAATCCCAGTTCCTGCTCGCTGCGCACCAGGCAGTCCCACCTGCCGCCGCTGATTTCGATGGCATCTACCCCTGCATCCTGGACGGCTCGCGCCAGCCCGGGGAAATCCTGTGCATCGACCCCGCCTTCAATATAATCAGTGCAGTTCATTTTGATCAGGATCGGAAAATCAGGGGACCTGTCTCGGGCGGCAGAGACAATCTCCCGGATCAACCGCGTCCGGTTTTCAACCGCTCCCCCGTAAGCATCCGTGCGGCGGTTCGAATAGGGGGACAGGAAGCTACCGAGTAAGCCGCCGTGCGCGGCGTGGAGCTGGACGCCATCGAAGCCTTCCTGCTCCAGGTGAACAATGGCTTCAGCGCAATACCCCACGATGGTTTGGATCTCCTCCAGGGAAAGTGGGCGCGGCCTCTGAGTGGTATACGGTGAGGAGATTTCTGAGGGTGCCACCCAGGAGCCCTGGTAATCTATGCTGATTTGGGCGATGATCTTACAATCTGGGTTGGCGTGGTGTACTGTCTGCGCCAGTTGGGCGAAGTTTTCGATGCGCACGTTTTCATATGAAACCGGGCCGTGTTCTGCCGCGCTCACTTCGAAGATATTTTCTGGCAGCGTGGAGAAATCGCCGGTGATGAGCATGCCTGCCCCGCCCAGGGCAAGCCGCCGGTAAAGCTCGAGCACCTCAGGCTTCATCTGGCGATCTTTCAAAATCGAAGGATCCCAGGTAGCTGAACGCACCAGGCGGTTCGATAAAGTCAGCCGGCCGATTTTACCCGGCGAGAAAATTTTGTAATGATTACGCATGCGCTGTTATGGCTCCCATATTCCTGTTAAGGTGTAGGCTTCATCGTACTCCCGCCCCATCACTACCGTGACACTGCCGGTGCTGATGCCGTAGATCACCGACCACTGTGTGCCATCCTGGGCCACCTGGGAGAGCAACTGCATGGCCTGCTGCGCAGCCAAAGCTCCACCCGCCTCAGATAACTGCTGGTTGAGGCGGTCGTAGCGCCAGCAGTTCCCCTGCGGCGAAGCGCCAGCCCCAGCCAGCAGGAAGTTGGTGGCTTCGTGCCACGGCGATTCGTTCGGAAATACATATAATTTCCCCTGGTAGAACTCCACCAGCATGGCGCGCCCGGCATGGTCAGCGATCAGGTAATGCAAGGGTGGGCCGCCCTCGAAATCGATGTTGTGTTCCTGCAAGATAGCCACCGCTTCATCCACATCTTTGGCGTGGTCCAGCATCTCACGGATCACACCCAGTGACCCCACAGTTTCTTTTGCAGGGTCAGGCGGCAGGCTGCCCGGCGGCACCGCTGCCATCCCCACCGCCAGGCCGTGTTCGTTCATGCCGTCGAAAGGCCAGGCTGGCGCATCCAGCAGCGCCCGGCGCTCAGCCAGCGGCAGCTCATCCAGGCGGCTCACCTGCCCGGGCTGCACCAGGTAGGCGATGTCCACCATCGAAACCGAAGCGTAGCCGTCCGGGGGATCGGTAAACAGTAACAGGGCCGGGCTGTACTGCCAGTCGAAGTTGCGCCCGTACAGGCGGCTGGCCGGATCGCCCAGTGCCGCGAACAGCGAACAGGCCCAGCCGGGCGCGGCCGCCAGCGACCTGGACGCAATGTTTTCGTTCGCGGCAAGGCGCGCCCCATAATCGCCAACGTAATGCATGGTATAAAGCGGATAATCGCCAACCTTTTGCAAGCTGGCCAGCGTAGCCTCCTCGTCGGTCTCCGGCTTGCCAGTTGCAGTCGGGATTGGCTGCGCTGTCGGTTGTATAGCGACTGGCGTGCTGGTCTGCACAGCAGGCGCCTGTATAGTCGCTGGTGCGGCGCGGCCACAACTGGCCATAAGAACTGCCAACAAGATCAGGTGAAAATAGGTTTTTCTCAACACAACGCCCTCCCCGGCCAGAACCTTTCGAACGACTTCAACTGGCGCCGCCCCTGCGCGCCTGTCTTTATATTTACGACCGGGTGGCCGGTTTCGTTCAAATCCATCGACCAGGCTAATCGCAGTACGCCTGCATGGGGTTGGCGCGCCATCAAGAGCGCGCGCCGCGATAGAAACTCAGGCCCAGGCGGATGAACATCAGAGCCATTAACCCCAACAGGATGCCCCACCCAACGCTGAGCCTGATCTGCACCGCGATCCCGGTCAAGCCCAGGATCAGGCTTACGCCAAGCACTACCAACAGCCGCTTCAGGTGCGCCTGCTGTAACAACTGCGTGGCTTCATCCAGCTCGATCCGGCCGAGCCGGCGGTCAAAAGCCTCCAGATCCCAGTATGACAGGGCAAACAATACAGCCACCAACATTACCAGCGATGAAACCCCATTCAGCACGCCCACAGCCGCCGCGGCAACCAGCAAGACAAACAGGGCTGTGCCTTTATCCCCCGGCGTTCCAGGCAGCGCCAGGCGCACAAAAACCGCCAACAAAACCAGCAGCAGCGCCCAAATCCACAACCTCTCGCTGGAGTAACCCAGCGCCAAAGCGCTCAAAGCCAGTGCCAGGCTGCCCAACTGCCAGGTGCGCATTGTTCTCATAGTGATACCATCTTCGGATTGCGTTGGGATTGGAACTGCCTGCCCAGCGCAGCGTAAACCACCTGCTCGAAAGGCTGCCCCACCTGCCAGTCCACCACCTGGACTCCCAGGTGGATGAGCCGGCGCAGCAACAAGTTCCTTTCCAGGTGCGCCAGGCGCGCCGCTTGTTCCACCTCTGGCGCGGAGCGAAATGCCTGCGCTTCGAAACTCACCGGGTCCGGGCTGATCAACAGCACGGAATAGCCATCTTTGCACAGGCGTACAAACGTAGGGTAATCGCGCATCCCCAGAGGGCTGATCACTACCAGTTGTGAGCGAGCCGGGAACAGGCGGGTTGGCAGGTAATCCAGGCTCTCCAGGGCATAGTTGCTGCCCACTTCCACCTTCGCCAGGGCTTGCAGAATGCGCTCGCGCTGGATTTTGCCATACCCGGGGAAAACCCTTCTCAGGCCAAAGCCATAGGTCAGCAAAGAAACGCGATGTCCATCGGTCAGAAAGATGTCCGCCAGAGCCGCCACCGCGCGCACGGAATGCTCGAACAGGGTTTTCTCACCAACGGTGTTATTGGTCTGCTGGCGGGCATCCAGGATCAGACCCACGTCTGCGATGCGCTCCTGCTCGAAATCGTTGGTGAACAGGTTCTGCCGCTGGCGGGCAGACACCTTCCAGTTGATCCGGCGCAGAGGATCGCCCAATTGATATTCGCGCACCCCCCAAAAGCTCATCCCCGATCCACTTTGACGGGCCGGGATGGAGCCAGAAAAGCCGCGCGTCTGCCGAGGGCAGATGTGCAGGCGCTTCAGGCGCGGCGTATCCGGCAAAGTTTGAAACTCTACGGAAGCGGGGAAAAAGAAACGCTGCTGGAAAACAGCAAAATGCTCATTGACCTCCACACTGAGACCTTTCAATGCGTGCCGGCCTCTTTCGCAGCGCAGCGTATAGTTGCATTGCAGTGTTTCATCCTGGGCAAGTGGCGCCAGCATTTCCGCCGCCCCCTGGATGCACTCAGCCTGTGGGGGGATGTGATCGGCCAGGTAGATTTCATCTATAGGCTCCCCTTCGTTGCGCAGCGTAACCTGCACGGCTACCGGCGTTCCGCTTTCGACCAGGTGCACGTCAATCTCGCGTTCAGGGACCAGTTTCACCTGGCGCGGCGCGTAGAAGATGGCCGTGCCCAGGTATAGAAGCAGCGGGATCGCCAGGACGATCAGCCCGCCCTGCAGCGTTGCCAGCCCCAGGAAGAGCAGCCCGTACATGCAGCCCAGCAGAACCCAGAAACGCGTCGTCATTGCATCAAACCATTTTCAGCGCGATCAGTTCGTGTGCAGCACCGGGACCGGCACTGAAGCCCGGATTTCATCGATCAAATCTTCGGCCGCCTTGCGAACGGTCCAAAGCTCAGGCTCCAGGATCAACCGGTGGCTTAACACGGGCCTAACAAACTGCTTGACATCATCCGGAATCACATAGGCGCGCCCTTGTATGGCCGCCCAGGCCCGCGACAACTTG
Organism: Chloroflexota bacterium; assembly: GCA_040752025.1. Classification (GTDB taxonomy): domain Bacteria; phylum Chloroflexota; class Anaerolineae; order Anaerolineales; family UBA4823; genus JBFMFR01. The sequence continues at coordinate 27,444 of JBFMFR010000059.1, forward strand.
AGCAGAGCCAGCGTGCCGCGCGGGCTGGCTCCCACCGCAATCTGGCGGTGCTGGCGCGTTTTGGCGATCAGGCTGACGATATAACGCTCGATGTCTGGGTTCACGTGCACTTCTTCTACCGCCTGGCGCATCGCCAGCAGGCCGGCCGCATCCGTAACCGCCTGCAAATCGAAAGCATCAGACTTGCGCTCGCGCCTGCGGCGCAAAATTTCGTGCTCTTCATCTGGGGAGGGATACCCAACCGAAAGCTTAATGATGAAGCGGTCGAGCTGCGCTTCGGGCAGCGGGAAGGTGCCTTCGTATTCGATCGGATTTTGGGTGGCAATCACGATAAACGGCTCCGTCAGTCTGACCGTCTCCGCTTCGATCGTGATCTGGTACTCTTGCATGGCTTCCAACAAAGCCGACTGAGTGCGCGGCGAGGCGCGGTTGATTTCATCCGCCAGGATCATATTGGCAAACAAAGGCCCCTTGCGCAGTACGAACTGGTTATTCTCACGGTCATACACGTAGCCGCCGGTGATATCGCCGGGCAGCAAGTCGGGTGTAAATTGAATGCGCTTGAAAGCCATACCCAGGGCGGTGGCGAAACTATTGGCGATCAAGGTTTTGGCCAGGCCGGGGTAATCCTCCAGGAGCACGTGGCCTCCTGGAGACAGAATCGCAGCCATGATCTTTGCCAGTTCATCACCCTTGCCGACTACCGCCTTCTCGACCTCCGAAATCACGGCCTGGGTGAGCGCGGCCACCTCAGGAATTGAGATGAGGGACTTCTGTTCGTGAATCATGCATGACCTCCATTTGGCCTTCCAAGAATTGTAGAATGACCTCAACCTGGCGTCCAGCCGGCAAAGCGGCTGGCGCAGCGCGTGTAAAATCGAACGACAGCCAATGTTGCAGCCACCTTGCCCAGCGATAGCGTAAGCGAGGTGCTGGCCCGGTAGCCTGGTAATGAAGCAAAGTGCGCACCTCTGGCGGCAGGTTTTGTGCGTTTTCCTCCAGCCACAGCTCGGCCTCTCGCAAGCTGCAGTGCTGCCGGAAGGCCACCACTGCCAGAGTCAATTTTTTCAATTCCAACAGCGAATATTTCGTGGGCGTTTGCTGCCGGTGCAACTGCTGGACCTCCGTAATCCAAAAATCAAGCCGCCCACTCGAGGCGCGCACCACAAAAGGATCTACAGTTCGCCGGGAGCGGCGCATTGGCGGAAAGGATAGAAGGATCATGATGTAGGCGGTGATGACAAATAACCCCCAAAGCGCATCGGGGTCCAGGCTCATCCAGGTTCTCTGCACGTATTGAATCAAGTAAACCAGCGGCTCAACCAGGTATTGGCGCAGTTCATCCCGAAAAATCACCAGGGTAAAGAACAAGCCCAGGATGAAAAACGAACCAAATAATAACCAGCCGCGCTTGCGCATCACTCAGACCTGCCCTGGAAGCCCCTGCGTCTGCCGCTGCGCTTCCCCCAAAGCTTTACAGTAATCGACGATGGCACTCAGATAAGAAATCGCCTGTTGCGTGGCCCGTTGGTCGGGACGGATATCCCCATAGCGCACTTCTTCGAATAACCGTGTCAGCGAGCAGACCGGCCCAGCCGGGAAGCCGAGTTGCGTGAGCAGTTTCTCGAATTCGCGCGGGGTCATGTCTATTTCACGCCTCAGGCCGCGCTCTTCTCGCAGCACCTGGCTCATGCGCGCATAGCAGCGCACCACGATGTCTTTGAAATCACCGCCTGCTTCCAGCGCATCCACCGCCGCCTGCGCCTCCTGGGAGAGGCTTTCGGTGATCCCGCGGGGCGGTTTGCGTTGGCTCAAGATCCAAACCAAGAAGACAGCCGCGCCAGCCACCAACCCGGCCAGGATAACTCCCACGCCAGCCACCAGCCAGCCAGGCGCGTTCGGCTGGTAGATTTCGCCAGGCTGCTCCGCCTGGGCCGCCACGACCGGCGTGGCAAACCCCAACCCCTCCTTTGGAACCGGCAAGGTAGGCTGTGCCTGGTTCCTGAACGCTGGCTTGCTCATATATATGCACAGTAACATGGCTGCCAGCAGGGCGACGAAGGCCGCCAGGCGGATGCGCCCCTCGCGCGTCAGGAAGATCGAGACAAAAGCGATCAGGTAAAGCAGGCCGAAAAGAAAGATCGCCCCTTTCACGCCGCCCACAAAGGGCTGGTTGATGAACACCAGGCCCTCTACCGTCCCGGTAGCCTCGCGCCGGAAGGGCATCGGAGCGCCCGAAGTGACGCTGGAAATGCCTGCCGCCAGAATCAACACCAACGCCGCAGCACAGCTAAAGAAAAACAGCGCCTGCTTTCGGTCTCGAGTCCACATCGCCATTGATTTTACCCCAACTCCATCAAATGGCCGTTACATCGAGCCTAAAAAATACCCGCCAGCTTACAAATCAATCGCTTCCACTTGCGTGCTGGTAAAGCGATCTCCGCCCACGTGCAGCAACGGGTGGGCGCGTTCAAGGTCATACAGGCCGCTTTGCTCCAGGATGCCTTGCTGGGCATACGCAGCCAACACTTCTCCGAGCATGATGTGGTGATCGCCGGCCTCGATATCCTCCACCAGGCGGCACTCCAGGAACGCCAGGCATTCTGCGATAACTGGTGGGCGCACATGTTGCGCAGGAGCCGGAGTCAGGCCAGTAGCTGCGAACTTGTCCACCTCGGCTCCCGATATCCTGCCGCAATAGAGCGACTGTCGCCCCAGTTCGAAGGAAGGCACGTTGACGACGAACTCATTGGTAGCTTTGATCAGACCGTAAGAAAAGCGTTCCGGGCGCAAACTCATACACAGCAAGGGCGGTTTCAGGCTCACCGGGGTCAGCCAGGCGATCGTGACGATATTGGCGCGACCATCCTCGCCGCAGCAGGTTACTAAAAATGTACTGCAAGGATGGAGAAGGCGGCTGAAACTGGATACAGAGACGGTCTCACTCATACATTATCTCCTTGAAACGACTTCAATGCGCCAGCGCTTCAACCTCGGCAAATTGCTGGGCTTCTTTGAATCCCGCTGCCAGGGCGGCCCGGTTCATATCTTCAGTGCCCTTGGGGGCGCGCGCCAGGACGGCCTTTTCAATCGCCGCTTGCGAAACAACCCCGGTCAGGCCAACCAGCAGCCCCAAAGCGACCACATTCGCAGTAATCGACTTGCCGGTCGTTTCCACTGCCAGTCGTGAAATCGGCACCTTGATGGCATGTGTGGCGGGCACGCGCCCCACTTTCTCTTCATCGACGATCAACAAGCCGTTCCTCTTTAGGTTTGAGGCGTATTTGTCACAGGCTTCCTGGCTCATCGCAACCAAAACATCCGCCGCAATCACTTCGGGATAATCTATTTTGCCCTGGGCAATGATCACCTCCGCCTTGCTGGCCCCGCCGCGCGCTTCTGGCCCATAACTCTGCGTTTGCACCGCGTTCTTTCCATCGAAAATCGCCGCCGCCTCTGCCAGGATGATGCCTGCCAGGATCATTCCCTGGCCCCCCTCGCCAGCCAGGCGTATTTCTGTCCGGTCTGGAAATGATTTCACAACGTGGTTAGGCATTTGCCGCCTCCTTAGAGAGCGATGGGGTGCCATTGCCCTGCTGCACCCGTTCAATCAGGCGCTCATACAACTCCAGGTACTCGGGTTTCTCTTCGTTCCAAAGGACGCCGCGCACGATCCGTGTGGCGCGTTCTTCAGGCGGCAGCTTTTCAGCAGATGCCTGGGTGATGCTGTTTTCCTTGATCCGCTGCATCATATCCACCGCGCTGCCCAATTTGTTCACCCGGCCAAAAGTGGTATGGCAGTAGCTGACCGCTTCCACCAGACCGAACCCCTTTTTCTGGATGGCTTGCTCGATGAGACGATCCAGTTCCACAGCATGATAAACAGTGCTGCGAGCCACAAACGAGGCGCCAGCCGCGATTGCCAGTTTGCAAACCTCTAACGGTTGCTCGATGTTCCCATAAGGCGCGGTAGTTGCCCGGAAATCCTGGGGCGTGGTGGGGCTGTACTGCCCGCCAGTCATCCCATAGATGGAGTTATTGACCACGATAGCCGTCAGATCGATGTTGCGGCGCGCCGCGTGGATGAAATGGTTGCCTCCAATCGCCAGAGCATCCCCATCGCCCATGACCACGATCACGTGCAATCGCGGTTGGGCAAGTTTCAAGCCCGTGGCGAACGCCAGCGCCCGCCCATGCGTGGTGTGCATCGTATTGAAATCCAGGTAAACGGGCATGCGCCCGGTGCAGCCGATCCCCGAAACCACAGCCACATCGTCTTTAGAGAGCTCAAGGTGATCCACCGCGCGGATCAACGCCCCCATAACAATGCCGATCCCGCACCCGCTGCACCAAACGTTGGGAAATTTCTTGGTATGGCGCAAATAAGTATGGGCCGTATGCAGATTTTGTCCATCTTCGCGTGACATTTAGTGCTCCTCAATCGCTTCCAGGATCATTTGGGGAGTAATCATCTCGCCATTGGCGCGATTGACTCGCCTGACCTTTTGCCGTCCTACGACGCGTTCCACTTCCAGGGCCAACTGCCCGAGGTTCATTTCGGGGACGATGATGCGCCTGGCCTCGCGCCCAGCGCGGGCGATCACCTCTTCCGGGAAAGGCCAGATCGTCTGCAAGGTCAACAGGCCGGCTTTATGGCGGTGCTGTCGGGCCATCTTGATCGCGTGGCGCGCACTGCGGGCAGTCGCGCCGTAGGCAACCACAACCGTCCGGGCTGCATCCAGGCCGTCTTCCTCGAACATGCAGATATCGTTCAGGTTGCGCTCGATCTTGCGATGCACGCGCTCGATCCAGGGATCGATTTCATCCAAACGTTGTGTCGGGTAGCCCATTGGGTCGTGGAACAATCCAGTGACATGGTAGCGATAACCCGAGCCGAAATTGGCCATCGGCGGCACATCACTGACCGAATCGCCGTAGGGTTTATACCACTCAGGCGGCACATCCGTGCCCATGCGCTCCAGTACCCTGACCGTGCTGAAATCGGGCAGTTCAACCCGTTCGCGCATATGCCCGATGACTTCATCCAGGAGCAAGATCACCGGCGTGCGGTAGCGCTCGGAGAAATTAAACGCCGACACAGTCAACTCGAAAGCCTGTTGCACAGAGACCGGGCTTAGCGCAATGATCGGGTGGTCGCCATGCGTGCCCCAACGCGCTTGCATCACGTCGCCCTGGGAAGCACTGGTCGGTTGTCCGGTAGAAGGGCCCAATCGTTGCACATTGATCAGAACACAAGGCACCTCGGTCATCGCCGCGTAGCCGATGTGCTCTTGCATCAATGAAAAACCGGGACCACTGGTGGCCGTCATCGCTTTCAACCCGCCGACCGAGGCGCCGATGCAGGCTGCCAGGCTGGCAATCTCATCTTCCATCTGGATAAACTTGCCACCTACCTTGGGCAGTTCCCGTGAGAGCATTTCAGCGATCTCGGTGGAAGGCGTAATCGGGTATCCGGCAAAGAACCGGCAGCCCGCCGCCAATGCTCCCCAACCAACCGCCTCGTTGCCTTGCATTAATCGTGCTGTCAAATCTACCTCCACAAACAGAACAATCGCTCAATCATCGATCCGCTTGACGATAATAGCCAGATCCGGGCAGTGCGTATCGCACCAGTGACAGGCTGTGCATTTCTCTGGATAAGCCACAATCGGATGATCGTCTTCATCCAGCGCCAAAACGCCTGTAGGGCAAAACTGCACACACAGCCCACAACCCTTGCACCACATGCCGAAAATCACCACTTTACCGCGCGGCCCGCGCTTGGTTTGCGGCTTTCCCTGGGCCGTTGAGGCAAGCGGCACATCTGTTGTTACAACATCAGACATTGTTCGTTTCTCCAATCCTGGTTTCTCCATCGCTGGCAAAAAAGTACCAACTCGAAGCGCTTACATCTGGATTTTAGTGGAATACCTGTAGAAACTGTAGCGACAAAAATCCTTATTCTCGCGTTACTTCCATTAGGTATATTGCCAGAAAGGCATCCAGCAGGCCTTTTTTTGGTAAAATCACCAGATCACTTACGAAACGTGTGAGATACACCATTCCGAACAAAGTCCATCACCTGCGCAAACCTTTGGGTTTTCAAGCAGCCAATGAAAGTGTCTGGAGGAAATCATGCAATGCACCACTTGCGGAACCATTAACCCCGCCCAGGCTCGCTTTTGTATGGGTTGCGGCACGCTCCTGGTAAATGGCGTGGTATGTAGCCAATGCCAGACTGTGCTTCCCCCACAAGCGCGCTTTTGCTACCATTGTGGAGCTTTTCAGGCGCAATCCACTGGTGCGCCTCCAGGCGCGCTTTCCATGCCAGCGCAGCCAGCCTCCTTCGCACAAACCATACCCGCTGTTCCTATCTCAACATTACCGGTAAGCCAGGAGGCAGCGGCCGGCATGCCCGCCTCCGTGCAGGCCAGCCAGCCAGAGCCGCCGACCGGCGCAGCAGAACACCAGGTAGGCATGCTTCCTGCGCCGCGGCCAGTGACAGAGATGTTGGATTCATTGCAGTTTTACTTGCCCAGGAACCTGTACGGGCCCCTGGAGGCCGTGCCCAGCCCCAAGGATCTGAACGCAGCCCGGGATCACCTGGGCGCCTTGCTTGGCACGCTCAAAACCTACCTGCCCTGGCCGGTGGTATCTGCACCGCAGCCGCGCGGCGTACCCGCTGGGAAAATGCTGCGCGGCGTTTTCCTGTTTGGCGATGTGTCTGGCTTTACCCCGCTTTCCGAGAAGCTCAAAACCCTGGGGCAGGAAGGCGCCGAAATTATGACCAAGTTGATCAATGCCCTTTTCACAGACCTGGTCACGGTGCTCTTCGATCACGGCGGTACGCTGCTCAAGTTCGGCGGAGATGCGATGTTGGGCCTGTTCCCGGCAGAGAGCGATGAGGAGTTGCTCTCCGGTGCAGTCCACGCCGCCCAGGCAGCGCTGGCCATGCAACAGGTGCTGGAAAAAGAGCAGTTCGCCGCCATCCGCGTCAAGGATGAGATCCGTTCCTTGAAGATCAAGTGCGGTGTTTCTGCTGGGCCTTATTTCGCTGCCCACATCGGCACGCGACCCAGTGAATTGAACCCAAATGGGACCATGGCATATGTCACCACCGGCACAACTGTCAACCTGGCAGAAGAGGCCGAAGGGCACGCCAACCCGGGTGAAGTGGCTATGACCCGTACCGTGTTCGAACTGCTCGGAGAGCGCGCCGAAATCGCCCCGGTGAACAAAGAACCAGACGAGGATTTCCGGCGGCTGGTTCACATAGAGCCTTTGCAAGGCCAGTCACAGCGCCTGGAAATCGCTGAGCCCCCAGAAGGCGAAGTATTGGCACAAATCACCTACCTGACTGAGCGCCTGGACCGGCTGACCCCTTACCTGGCGGATGAACTGGTAGCGCGCATCGTTACCAATCCCAAAAACGCCAAGATCCCGCCTGATAACCGGCCCGTCACGGTCATGTTTGCCAATTACAAGGGCATCAGCAAGCTGATCGAAAAAATGGGGAACACCGACCCGGACGCGATCACTTATCATCTCAATAATTATTTCGTTCACATGGCCTCCATCATCGAGCGTTACGAAGGCACCCTGGCGCGTATGGATCAATATGCTGTCGGAGATCGCTTGGTGATTTTCTTCGGTGCGCCGCGTGCTCACGAAGACGACCCGGTGCGCGCCGTAAGCGCCGCGCTCGAAATGCAAGAAGCGGTCGAACAAAACTTCAGCGCCCTGCGCACTGCCACCGGGCTGCATTACTTCGAACAGCGCATCGGGATCAACACCGGTTTCCTGTTCGCCGGCAACGCCGGGGCGCCAGATTTACGCCAGGAATACACCTTGATGGGCGATGACATCAACATGGCCGCCCGCTTGATGTCCAAAGCCACCTGGTCACACATTTTCATCAGCAGGAGCACCATGAAGCTGGTGGAAGCCTATTTCGACCTGGAAAACATGGGGGAATTGAAGGTGAAAGGCAAAGAGATCCTGATCCCCACCTTCAAAGTGCTGGGCAAACGCGGCCAAGTAGGAAGGACGCGGGGCTTTGAGGAAGAAACGCCTCTGATCGACCGCCTGGAACAAATGGAGACTCTCAGGAAAAGCGGCCAGACTTTCCTGAACAGCCGCCGGGGGCAAATTGTCGCCCTGGTCGGAAACAGCGGCCTGGGGAAATCACGCCTGCTGCGCGAGTTGCGCGGCTGGTTCTTGGCCCAGGAGACAACTTCAGCAGGCGCCAATCACAAGGTGTTCTGGGTCGAGGCGCGTGCACTTTCCTTCAGCGAGCAGATGAGCTATTGGATGGCGGCTGAGATTATGCGCAGTTTGCTGGAAATAGAGACTGGCGCCAGTCAGAACCAGATCCTGCGTAAGCTCAGCGATCGTTGTGAAGCCTACTTCGGCGATGAAGCCATGCAGGCCATCCCTTACCTGGCTTACATGATGGGGTTAGATCTTGGAGAAGAATGGGCCGCAGTGAAGAACCTGGATGCCAAGGTGCGCCAGAAACAGATCTTCCGGGCAGCCGCCGATTTCTTCGCCTCTGCCGCCAAAGATCAGGCCATTGTGATCGCTATGGATGACTTGCACTGGGCAGACGAAGCCTCATTGGCGCTGCTCGAACACTTATTGAGCGTCACCGATAAAGAGCCTTTGATGTTCTGCCTGGTATTCCGCGCCCGGCGTGACAAAATGTGCTGGCAACTGCGCGATAAAGCCGCGGCTGACTTCCCACACCGTTTCGTTGAAGTGCCGCTAGAGCCTTTGGAGCGCAATCTAAGCGCAGAACTGCTGGCCCAACTTCTGCCCGGCGCGCAGTTCGATGCCGAAACACACAGTGAAATCCTGGATAAGGCCGCTGGCAATCCCTTTTACCTGGAGGAGGTTGTGCGCTCCCTGCGCGAAAGCGGAGCCGTCGAGCGCCTGCCGGAAGATCAGACCCGCTGGCGCGTGACCGAGAAGATCGCAGAGATCAAAGTCCCCAGCACGCTGCAAGCCGCCATCGTAGCGCGCATCGACCGGCTGACCGAAGATGTGCGCATGGCGCTGCAAATGGCGGCTGTCATCGGGCGGCAGTTCAGGCTCACTCTATTCAGCAGCCTGGCGCAGACCAGCGACGAAATCAGTTTCTGGTTATCGCAACTGGAACGCAGCGGCTTGATCCGCCCTGCCGAAATCTCCAGCGATCCCTTGTATGCCTTCCCAGACACACTGGTGCAAGAAGTCGCCTACGATAGTTTGCTGATGCAGAACCGCCAGCAGTTCCACCGCCAGGTCGCTGAAATCCTGGAAACATTGCTCGTCCGCCAGGCTGAGGAGAGCGATCAAGCAACGGAAAAACTTCTGCAGCAAAACTGTGAGCTATTGGCATACCACTTCCGCCTGAGCGATCAGCCCGAGCACGCCATTTCTCACCTGAAAGCATCCGCTCAGAAAGCCCGGGCCGGGTACGCAAACGAAACCGCCATCCAGCACTACCAGCACCTGCTGCAAATCCAGCGCAAGATGGGCGACAAGCCGGGCCAGGCCCAAACGCTATACTCGGTCGGCGTGATCGCTTACGAGATCGGCGATTATTCCCGAGCGCGGGAATGGCTGCAAGAATCGGCGCAGTTGCTGGAAGAAGCCGGCGACTTGCAAAACCAGGCCTGGAGTGTGTTATACCTGGGGATGATCGATCTCAAGCAAGCGAACTACGATGCGGCTGCGGCGCATCACCGCCATGCCACCCGGTTGGCGCAGGAGCGCGGAGATATCGGGCAAGAAGGCATTCACCTTACTAACCTTGGGCGCGTCTCAATGCGCATGGGACAGTATGAGTTAGCCCTGGAGCAGTTTCAAAAATCCCTCAAAATGAAGCGACTCAAGGATGACCGGCTGGGCGAGGGCTTTGCCCTGTTCTACCAGGGACTGATCTACACCTACCAGGGGCAATTGGATCGTGCCGAAGCGTCTTTACAAGACGCCTTCCAGGTATGGAGCCAGATCGCTAACAACGAACGGGTGATCAGCTACTATCACTACGGGGTCGGCCTGCTGGCTCTACAGCAAGCGCAATTCGCAACGGCGCAGGAGCACTTGCTCAAGTCCCTCGAATTATGCGGCAAGTTGGTGCTGAAGGCCGAAACAATCGAAGTGCTATCAGCCCTCAGCCAGGCGAAATTAGGGTTAAGTGAACTGCAAGCCGCAGTCGATTACTCCAATCAGGCGCTCGAGCTGCTGGCTGCGCAAAAAGATGTGGAAGAAATCCAGGAAATCTACTTGAACCATTACCGGGCGCTCAAAGCCGTGAACGACACTTCGGCCGAGGATTACCTGCAAACCGCTTACCAGACTATGATGAAGCGGGCCGAACGCCTGCAAAGGTCTCAGGATCAGCAAGTTTACCTGGAATCCGTCAAGGTCAACCAGGCCATCACTGCCCTGGCGCAGATGGGTCAGGCTTGATCGCCATTTTCCCGCTTGGAACAGGATCGCATTGCCCGACTGGATAAACGCGAAGAAGTACGTACTGGCTCGCCTGGCCGAGGAATTGCCCGAAGGCCTGTATTATCACGGCATTCACCATACGCGGGATGATGTGCTGCCTGCCGTTGAACACCTGGCGAAGCTGGCATCCCTGGGCTATGGAGAAACCCTGCTCCTGCAAACAGCAGCCCTGTATCATGATATTGGCTTCATAGAAGCATATCAAGACAACGAGCCCATTGCCGCGCGCATCGCCGCGCAGACGCTGCCACAATTCGGATACACCCCCGAGCAGATTCAAGTGGTTGGCCAAATTGTCCTGGCCACCCATTTGCCCCAGTCGCCCCAGAGTTATCTGGAACAGTTGATGTGCGACGCCGATCTGGATTCCTTGGGCAGAGATGACTACCTGGTGACCAGCCATAACTTGTGGAAAGAACTAAAACATCACGGAGCGTACCTGACCTCCCGCCAATGGTATCAGCGCCAGATCGATTTCCTCGGGCAGCACACCTATTTCACCTCGGTCGCCCAGGCATTGCGTGGGCCCGGTAAACGAAAAAACCTCGAGATGCTAAAAGCCCGTCTGGCCCACTTATCAGATCAGGAATGACCGGCTGCCAGGCCCAGGATGATTTCCCTTCTGCCTTGGCAAATAAAGGACCCATCATGAAATCGCCAACACATAATAGCCGCGGGCAAACCAATCCTTACACCCACCAGGCATTGGCCCACATTCGACACCTGGCAGAGGCGATCGGCGATCGGGGGAGTTGTACACCCCAAGAGCGCCAGGCGAGCGAGTATATCGCCGCACAACTGCGTTCCCTGGGCTGTGAAAAAATTTCCATAGATAACTTCAGAGCAATTGCCTCCACTTATCAACCCTTTGCTCTGGCATTTATGCTTGCACTGGCAGGCACTTTGGCAGGTTTAGAGGGAGGGCGCGTGGCAACAATGCTGACTTGCATCCTGAACTTCCTAGGGGCCTGGGCGATGCTGGCCGAAACGGAATTATTGCCGCATTGGGGACGCTGGCTGCTGCCGAAGGCAAACAGTCAAAACGTCACCAGCGTAATACCACCCGCCGGGCAAGTCCGGGCGCGAGTTGTGCTATCCGCCCACATTGATACACATCGCACGCCAGTCTTCTATTCCTCTAACATCTGGTATGCAGCCTTCAGCGGGTTGGTTGGGCTGGCTTTCCTGAGCATGGTTGCCGGTACAATCATCTTTGGAGCAGGGACGCTCCTGGCCTGGCGGTGGATATCCTGGAGCATCCTTCCAATTGCCCTGATTCAGCTCTTTGCCCTGGCGCTGTGCCTGCACGCCGAGTTCACCCCATACTCGCCAGGGGCAAACGACAATGCCTCGGGAGTAGGGGTGATTCTGGGGCTGGCGCAACGTTTTCAGGCGCAGCCTATGAACCACACTGAGATTCACCTGGTATTTACCGGCTGTGAAGAAGTGGGCTCATATGGCATGGTAACCTATGTTGAGCAACAGGCCGCTGCCCTGGGAGATAAAACCGTTTACATCGTCCTGGACGAGGTCGGTTTAGGGACAATCACCTACCTCAGCGCTGATGGGCTGGTGCTCAAGCACAATACACACCCGCGCGCCCTGGAGTTGGCCCGCCAGGCAGCCATAGCTTCTCCTGAACTGGGTATTCAGGAGAAAGTGGGCGTAGCTTACACTGACGCCGTAGTAGCCACCCAGCGCGGCCTGGTAGCCCTGACAGTTTGCACACAACCGGATCCCAGGTCCGGTAAGCTATCGCACTGGCACCAAACAAGCGATACGATCGACACGCTAGAGATGGAAACCCTATCGAAAACGCATGACTTTGTATGGGAATTACTGACAATTATCGACGGTCAACAAAACCAGGAGGAAAAGATAGCCAACCCGCGCTGATTCTTCAATTCTTGACCCCAGATATCAAATACAGTTGCGCCAGCAAGACGCCGCCGAACATCAGGCCGCAGCCCAATAACTGGCTGGCGGTGAGCAATTCGGTTAAGAACAACCAGCCAAACAACGCCGCGAAAACCGCCTCCATACTCAGGAGGATGGCTGCATCCGCCGGCGGAGCCACGCGCTGGCCCACAGCCTGCAGCGTGTATCCCAACCCGACCGAGAGGATGCCAGTATAGGCAATTGCCCACCAGCCATCGGCCAGCGCCGCGAAACTCACCGGTTCGAACGCCAGACCGGCCAGGGCGCTGAGCACCCCACAAGCCAGATATTGGCCCGCAGCCAGGCGCATTACGTGCATGCGCTGCACCATCCGCCCAACGAGGATGACATGCAGCGCCCAAAATACAGCCCCAGCCAATTCCAGGATGTCGCCTGGATTCAAACGCAGGCTGCCACCCGTGCTCAGCAGGAACAGGCCGCAAACGGCCAGCAGGGCCGCCACCCAAATCGCCGCTCGCGGCCGCTCCCGCCAGCCCAGCGTCAAAAAGATCGGGATCAGCACCACGTACAACCCTGTAATGAAGCCGGCGTTGCCAGCCGTTGTGTACTGCAGCCCGGCCTGCTGAAATCCAGCGCCGCCTACCAGCAAAGCGCCTGCCAGCAGCACCCCAAGCGCATTCATCTTGCGCTTTTTCGGCGCGCTGGGGGCACCCCTCCAGGCAAAGGGAAGCAGAACCAGCGCTCCTAGCAGGAAGCGCAGGCCATTGAACAGCAAAACGCCCACTTGCAGCGCCGCCAGGCGCTGGACCACGAAGGCGCTGCCCCAAATGACTGCCACCAGCAGCAAAGTCAGGTCGGCCCGCACACGACTGGAAACGCGCTCAGAGTCCATAGGGGCTGATTATACTCGCTTCACTGCCGCGCTGAGATTACGTTCGCTCAAGGCAGCCTCTGTAGCAGAACGACCGGATCGACCAGTTGAAAAATGTTGCGCACGCGCCAGGTGCAGTAATTGCTCATCTCTTGAGCCGAGGCGTTGGCAACGTAATGCGCCATGCCCGTAAAACGCGCCCCCGCTGGGCCAAGCCGCACCTCCACGTGTAAATGGGGGTGAAGAGCGTTCCCGCTCTGGCCAATCTTACCCAGTTCAGCGCCGCACGCAATGGCCTCATCCAGTGAAAAATCAGGCGCTGCTTGCAGGTGTGCATATAACACATACAAAGATCGCTCGCTCGTCTCTGGAAATAAGCCAGCCTCGGGCGCTGGACAGGTCAGGGCCGGGTTAGGGGCCATCGTGGGCGCCCGGGCGGGGAAAGCCAATTGGGCCAACCCGTCCGGAGGCAGCTCGGACAGCGGCGTTTCGATCATCAAGGCGTTGCCATAGGGGAAGCGATCAACGATCACAGCCGCCACGTGGCCTGCCAACATGGCCTGAACCATGCCGCCTGGCAAAGCAATCCCATCCTGTGTGATGGCAATATCGACTGCCTGGTGCGGCTCATCGCGGCCCGGGCGAGGTGGGCGGAAAGGGTTGCTGATCGCCGCCAGCAGCGCCTCTCGCTTCCATCCTACTCTATCTATGAGTTCGTTGACGCGAAAGCAGGTAAACGTTCAGTGAGATGAGAAAAGCCGTGGTGAAGCAGCCGAACTAAAAAACAGCACGGCAAAGAGCAAAGGAGGTGAAACACCAGATCGG
>JBFMFR010000006.1:0-210557 GCA_040752025.1 Chloroflexota bacterium
CATCATTACCAGTTGGCTCATATGGGTCTCCCGATGATCGCCTTTCGGCGGTATAGAGACATCGAGGATACTCCTGTGAGCCAATTTTTATCAAGGGCGCGCCCCATTACTTTGGCGCGCTAACAATATGCCAACATCGCCGAAAACATTGCCTGCTCCTTGCTAGTAATCTGCATTAGTATAACCAGTATAACAGAATAAGTATATTTTGTCAATATATTGTCAATATATTGCAGCGCCCTTGTCCCCCAACTTATCAGGTGAATATGACATTTATCACTTGACTTTCTCGGGCTTAGCATCTATAAAATAAGAGCCAATATTTGTCGTAATCGGAAACAATATATAGATAATGTGTCGGAAAACGACAAATTTTCTTTTAATCTTGACGCTTCACTTCCATACTAAACTAACAAATAATTCCTTTACACTGCGGAGAGAGAATGAACCTTCCTTTCGAAAAGAACCGCCAATTACAGCGCCGGGCTTTCAACGTACTTCCTTTGGGCGTCAATTCCAATTTTCGTTTTTGGGGAGAAGACATCACGCCCTATGCCCGCAAAGCCAAAGGGTCGCGCCTGTGGGATGCGGACGGCAACAGCTACATCGATTACCGTCTGGCATTCGGCCCGATCATTTTAGGACATGCCTATCCGGAAGTAGACGCAAAAGTACACGAAGAGATCGACAATGGCATCCTTTTTGCCATGACTAGCGAACTTGAAATCGAAGTTGCTGAGAAAATCGTTGCCATGTGCCCAGCCGTTGAAATGGTGCGCCTGGCCTGTTCAGGCACAGAAGCCACCATGCACGCCGTGCGCATCGCCCGCGCCTACACCGGTCGCGAGAAAATCATCAAGTTCGAAGGCGCCTATCATGGATTTCAAGATTACACTTTGTTTTCCACCTATGCCCCAGTAGAAACTTATGGCAACCGGCGCAGCCCCATCCCGATCCCTTCCAGTTCAGGCATCCCGAAATGCCTGAACGACCTGATCATCACCTTACCCTTCAATGATTTTGAAGCCCTGGAAAACACCTTGCGCTCAGTGGGCCACAGCGTCGCCGCCATCATCGCCGAACCTTGCCTGGGAAATTGCGGCGCCATCGAACCGCTGTCTGGCTTCCTGGATTTCATTCGCAGCCAATGCGACCAATACGGCATCGTTTTCGTTCTAGACGAGGTCAAGACCGGCTTCCGCCTCGCCAACGGCGGAGCTCAGGAGGCTCTGAACATCGTGCCCGATCTGGCTACCTACGCGAAGGCGCTTGGCAACGGATACCCCGTTGCGGCTTTCGGAGGGAAAAAAGAAATCATGCAAATCATTGGGCATGGCGTTTCACAAGGCGGTACATACACGAACAACAAACCCGGGATAGCTGCCGCGTATGCCACTCTAAGCCTGCTACAAAGTCAGCCGATCCTGGCAACCATTGCACAGCGCGGCCGCCGCTTGATGGATGGGCTTCAAAAAATTTTCGCTGAGGCCGGCATTGAAGCATGCGTCAATGGATACCCAGCGATGTTCTCGTTTGCCGTAGGTGTCGAAAAAGTCACCAACCAGCGCGACTGGAACGAGAGCGACAAGGATTACTATCTCAAGCTGATTGAAGCCGCTATGGAAAACGGGGTAATGCCTGATCACGATCCACGCGAGCCCTGGTTCCTATGCTATGCTCACACCGAATCCGATATCGATGAAACCTTGAACGTTATATCCGACGTAGTCAAGCAGGTACCCCGCTAGAGAGTTTGCCCACGCAGGAAAGCTTTTTGACCAACTTACCTCTGGAGGAATAAATTGTCACCAAAACCCACTCTCAGCGCTCAAGAAATCGTTGATCTGAGCCGCGAATATACCTTTTTTTCCTGGTCTGTACAATCAGCCACGAACCCAATCCCAATCACCCGCGCAGAAGGCGTCTATTTCTGGGATGCCAATGGCAAGCGTTACATCGACTTTTCATCGCAACTGATGAATCTGAACATCGGTCACCAGCACCCGAAAGTCGTGCAAGCCATCCAGGAACAGGCAGCTACCCTGAGCTATGCCCATCCTGGCATGGCTACGGAACCGCGCGGTTTGTTGGGCAAGAAAATCGCCGAAGTCGCTCCGGGCAACTTAAAAAAGACCTTTTTCTGCCTGGGTGGCGCAGAAGCCAACGAAAATGCCATTAAAATCGCCCGGTTTTATACTGGACGGCACAAGATCTTGGCACGCTATCGTTCCTACCACGGCGCAACACACGGCGCCATCGCTCTGACCGGCGACTATCGCCGATTGCCGGTTGAACCCACTATGCCCGGTGCAGTGCATTTCTTGGATCCATACTGCTACCGCTGCCCATTCGGCTGGACGCGCCAGACCTGCCATCGAGAATGTATCGCGCATGTTGAAGAAATCATCCAATACGAGGGGCCAGAACACATCGCCGCGATTATCATGGAAGGCGTTACCGGTTCAAATGGCCTGATCGTACCGCCAGATGATTACTGGCCACGTCTGCGTGAAATCTGCGATAAACACGGTATTCTGCTGATTTCCGATGAAGTTATGAGCGGATGGGGACGCACCGGCAAATGGTTCGCCGTTGATAACTGGAATGTGGTGCCCGATATGATCACCACTGCCAAAGGCCTGACAGCCGGTTACGTTCCATTAGGTGCCCTGATCGTTTCAGAGCCCATTGCCCAATACTTCGAAGACCGCATGCTGTGGTGTGGGTTGACTTATAGCGGTCACCCCCTGGCCTGCGCCGCTGGCGTGGCCACATTGGAAGCCTATGAGGAGGATGGCCTCATCGAAAATGCCGCCCGGCTGGGAGAATACCTGGGCCAGCGGCTGGAAAACATCAAGGCTGCGCATCCTTCCGTAGGCGACGTTCGCTACATCGGCCTGTTCTCAGCCCTGGAAATCGTCAAGGACAAGCGCACTCGCCAACCTATCGACCCACTCACCCAACTGGCTACATATCTGAAAGCCAACGGCTTGTTCACCTTCAACTTCCACAACATCCTGTTTGTTGTCCCACCTTTATGTATCACTCAGGCCCAGTTAGATGAAGGCCTGGAGATCATCGAAAAAGCTCTGGAAATTACCGATAAAGAAGCCCAGGAGTAGAACAGTGACAACGCAACCAATCCTAAATTACATTAACAACGAGTGGGTAGCATCCGCCGCTGCCCAGGCGGTGGATGTGATCAACCCAGCCACAGGTGAATTGTTGGCGCGCACACCGCTTTCCACTTCGGCCGAGGTCGAGGCAGCCGCCCAGGCCGCTCACCAGGCTCTCCCAGGGTGGCGGCGCACGCCCGCCCAGGAGCGCATTCAATATCTCTTCAGGCTAAGGGATTTGCTCCTGGCCAACCTCGATGAAATCTCTCGCACGATTACGTTGGAATGCGGAAAAACCTTCGAAGAATCCAAAGCCGAAATGCGCCGCGCCATCGAAAACGTTGAGGTTGCATGCGGTATTCCTATACTATCGCAGGGTGTTATTTCCGAGGATATTGCTCCAGGAATCGATGAAATTATGCTCCATCAGCCTGTTGGCGTTTGTGCGGCGGTCTGCCCGTTCAACTTCCCAGGAATGATCCCTTTCTGGTTCATGCCATACGCCATCGCCTGTGGCAACACCTATATCATCAAGCCTTCCGAGAAAGTTCCCCTGACCATGCAATTGATCTTTCAGCTTTTTGAGCAGACTGGCCTGCCCAAGGGCGTGATGAACATGGTCAACGGGGCCAAAGAAGCCGTGGATGCCATCCTGGATCATCCCGCCATCCGGGCGATCAGCCTTGTTGGCTCCACACCTGTAGCAAGATACATCTATGCCCGTGGAGCCCAGCAGGGCAAACGCGTCCAGGCCCAGGGCGGCGCCAAGAATCCGGTGGTGGTTTTGCCCGATGCAGATATGGAGATGGCGGTCAAAATCACCGCTGACAGTTCCTTCGGCTGCGCCGGCCAACGCTGCCTGGCTACCTCCCTGGCGATTACCGTGGCCGAAGCGCGCCATGAGTTCACCGAGGCAATCTGCGATGCGGCTTCCAGCCGCACTGTAGGCTATGGCCTGGATAAGGCCGTCCAAATGGGACCAGTAATCACGCAGCAAAGCAAAGTTCGTATCGAAGAATTGATCGGCAAAGCCCAGGCAGAGGGTGCTGCGATCCCTGTCGATGGGCGCAACACCACCATTTCAGGTTACGAAAGCGGTAGCTTCGTGCGTCCTACAATCCTGACCGATGTGCCACCTGGCGGCGAAATCGCCCGCACCGAGATCTTTGGCCCAGTGCTTGGCCTGATGCATGTCAACACCATCGATGAAGCCATCCAGTTGGTGAATAGCGGCGAGTATGGTAATCAGGCCAGCCTGTTTACCAACAGCGGAACCGCCGCTCGGCGTTTTCGCTATGAGGCTGACGCCGGGAATCTCGGCATCAACATTGGTGTGGCAGCGCCCATGGCCTTCTTCCCTTTCAGCGGCTGGCGCGAGAGCTTCTTTGGCGATCTGCATGGACAAGGCATGGATGCCGTGGAATTCTTTACCCAGAAAAAAGTCATCGTTGAACGCTGGCCCAAAGAATGGACGCGCAAATTTTAGCGCGAACAAGAAGCTGCCCTGATACAGAGAGATGTACGAAATCGATAGCATAGATTACGCGATCATCGAATTGCTCATGGAAGATGGGCGTATGCCCGCATCCGAGATTGCCAGACGGTTGTACGGCAAAGCCTCCGAGCGCGCTGTTCGCTACCGCATCCAGCGCATCGTGGATGAAGGCGTTATCACTATCAGTGCCATCCTGAACCCGCGCGCTTTGGGCTTCCAGGTAGTTGCCGATGTTTTTATCGAGGTCGAACCAGGGCGCATTGATGAAGTAGCCAGAATCCTGGCACAACATGAAAAAGTCAGCTACGTTGCCTGCTCCATTGGCGAACGCGATGTCAGCGCGCAAGTCGTTGCACAGAATAACGAGGAAATCTTCAACCTTGCTACCGAATTCATCGGTAAGCTCCCAGGGGTGCGCAAAACCACCACATCCATTGTGCCGATCACCCATAAAGATATCTATCAGTGGCGCATCCCCAAATCCCTTAAGTTGGCGTCCGACGAAACCCAAAAAGGAGATGATCAATGACACAATCCCTCGATGAGGCCTTGAAATACTCCGAACGTTGGATCGAAATAATCCACAAGCAATCGGTCTCGCAAGAAGAAGGTAAGCGCATCATCGAAGAATCCAAACGCAATTTCGCCGAACACTTCAACAAGGGCTGGCTGGAATATCGCAAGTCGGTCACCGAGGCCGGCGATTGGGCAGCTACCGAATGGGTTGGAAATGGCGCAATCTTTAGAGATATCCTGGGGCGCGAGTTCATCGATTGCCTTGGAGGCTACGGGCTGCTGGACCTGGGTTGGTCGCACCCTGAAGTAGTCGCGACCGTTCGAGCCCAACTAAACCGTACTCCAATGCCAAGCCAGGAGCTGATCGACCCACTGCGCGGCGTTTTGGCCCGTTTGATGGCCTTGATCACTCCTGGTGATATCCAATACAGTTTCTTCAGCGCCAGCGGCACGGAGGCCATTGAAGGCGCGATCAAATTAGCCAAAATGCATACGCACAAGAACGGTTTCATTGTTGCTGTCAAAGCCTTTCATGGCAAAACCATGGGCTCACTCTCCATGATGGGGAAATCCGATTATCGCCAACCACCTGGCACTCTGTACGGTGGGCCAATCTATCATGTGCCTTTTGGAAACGCTGACGCAGTCGAACAACAGCTCGAGATTTGCCAACGTGTAGGCATTGACATCGCTGCGGTTCTCATGGAGCCCATCCAGGGAGAGGCTGGCGCCATCGTTCCACCTGACGATTTTTGGCCGCGCGTGCGTGAACTGACAAAAGCTTATGGTGTACTGCTGATCGCTGACGAAGTTCAAACCGGCATGGGGCGGACTGGCAAACTGTGGGGGCTGGATCATTGGAATGTGACCCCCGATATCCTCGCTGTAGCGAAATCTTTGGGAGGAGGTGTCATGCCAGTTAGCGCGTTCTGTTCCACAGAAGAAATCTGGCAGTGCATGATGTATCCAAACCCCTTCATCCACACCACTACTACCGGCGGCGGGGCACTGGCGTGCAGCGCGGCGATCGCTACGATCCAGGTCATCTTACGTGACCGTTTGTGGGAAGCCGCAGCCACCAAAGGGGAGTATCTGATGGCAAAGCTCCAACAACTGGCTGAGCAGTACCCACAAATCTATGAAGGGATCACTGGAAAAGGCTTGCTGATTGGCATGCACTTCCACAATCCAGAAGTTGGGTACAAAGTGGCAGCAGGATTGTTCCAGCGCGGCGTCCTGGTTGCAGGGACGCTCACCAGCGCCCAGACCATTCGCATCGAACCTCCTCTGATCATCAACCAAGAGCAAATCGACGCGGTAGTAGACCGGCTTGCGGATACCCTGGCAGCAGTCAGTCAAACTCTGTAGTTTCGGGAGCAGCGCATGTCGAATTTTGCAGTAGAACTTAGCGATATCGTCAAGAAATTTCCCAATCCGGGCGGGGGAGAAGTCATTGCCGTGAATCACGTAGATTTACAGATTCAAAATGGCGAATTCTTCTCCTTGCTGGGCCCATCAGGCTGTGGCAAGACCACCTCTCTGCGCATGATCGCCGGTTTCGAGTGGCCCAACAGCGGCGAAGTCTTGATCAAAGGCGACCCCATGGGGCGCACACCGCCCTATCTGCGCCCGGTAAACACAGTCTTCCAAAGTTATGCGTTGTTCCAGCATATGACCATCGCCCAGAATGTCTCCTTCGGCCTCGAAATGGAACACACGCCGAAGCCCGAAATCGACCGGCGAGTGAACGAAGCCCTGGAGATGGTGCAACTGGGAGGAATGGGGAAACGCAAACCCAGCCAGCTCTCCGGCGGACAGCAACAGCGCATTGCCCTGGCACGCGCCCTGGTCAAACGGCCTGCGGTTCTGCTGCTGGACGAGCCGCTCGGCGCGCTGGACCTTAAATTGCGCAAAGAGATGCAGCTTGAGTTGAAATCTCTGCAAGAGAAAGTAGGCATCACTTTCGTTTATGTTACCCATGATCAAGGTGAAGCCCTGACGATGTCCGATCGCATCGCCGTGATGAACAAGGGACAGGTTTTGCAAATCGGCTCACCGGTAGAAATTTATGAACGCCCCAACTGCCGTTTCGTAGCCGATTTCATTGGCGAAACCAACTTCCTGGGGGGCAGCGTTGTGGGGATGGATGGCAACCACACCATCGTCCAGCTAGATGGCCTTGGTTTGCAGTTGACTGGCCTGGGACAAGGCAATCTGAGAGTCGGCCAAAGAGTGGCGGTCTCGGCGCGGCCAGAGAAGATTCGCCTGGTGCAAGAATCTCTCTTAGGTATGAGTGTGCCACGCAATAGCAAGAACATCTTCCCAGTGCGAGTAACTCATACAGCCTATGTCGGCTCAGACACGCGTGTCATCGTCATGCTGGGCCAAACAAACCGGATTGTAGTGTGGGAACAAAATCATATTTCAACCCTGGATCCCACTGCCTATTATTCGGAAGGGGACGAGATACTCCTGTACATCCCCGACGATAATGCCCTGGTCTTAGCAGAGGATTAGATCATGGGACAAAACAGTTTCTCAAAAGTAAACAACCCAATTCTCTCGCTGGTGAAGCGCGTCCGTGAAGAGCCCAAATTTCAGGGATGGACGCTCATCTCACCCACGATGATTTATCTCGTCCTCTTTATGATCCTGCCCATGCTGTTGGTGGTTGCACTCTCCTTCATGACGCGAGGACCCTATGGAAACATCGTCTATCGCCTCAACCTGGATAATTATGCTCGCCTGGCCGATCCGCTCTACCTGCGAATTCTACTCTATTCGCTGTGGGTAGCCTTTGCCACCACGGTCATGACTATTCTGATTGGCTATCCGTTGGCCTACTACATCGCACGTGTTCCTGCGAGACAACGAGATTTGCTGCTGTTTCTGATCCTCGTGCCGTTTTGGACCAACTTCATCATCCGCATCTACGCCTGGATCATGATCTTGCGTACAGAAGGGTTCATCAATACCCTGCTTCTCAACCTGGGGATTATCCATGCACCTCTGAATATTCTATACACCCCCACAGCCGTACTGATCGGTATGGTGTACGAATTCCTGCCGTTTATGGTTCTACCACTATACACCTCTCTGGAAAAAATAGAGATGGCCCAATTGGAGGCCGCTGCCGATCTCGGGGCGCGGCCCTGGCGAGCGTTCCTGCGCATCACGCTCCCATTGAGTATGCCGGGCATGATCGCCGGATCAATCCTCGTATTCATTCCTGCGATGGGCATGTTCGTGGTACCCGACCTGATGGGAGGCGCTAAAACCATCCTGATCGGCAACCTGATTCGCAACCAGTTCCTGACTGCCCGCGATTGGCCTTTTGGCGCAGCAGCTTCCATGCTATTGCTGCTCCTGACCCTGGCCTTCACACTCGTTTACACACGTCGCGCCGGGTTCAGCGAGGATTTGCTGATATGAGCGAGAAAAAACCCTCTCTTTGGCTGCGCCTGTTTGCTTTCCTGGCCTTTGCCTATATCTACATCCCCATCATCATTTTGATCATATTCTCGTTCAACACGCAGAAGTTGAATGTACACTGGGAAGGATTCACCTTTCATTGGTACAAAGTGCTGTTCCAGGATACCGAGGTTATGCTGGCTACGCGCAACACACTGACCATTGCATTCACCTCTACCCTGGTCGCAACGGTGATCGGCACAATGGCAGCCCTGGCTTTACAGCGCTATCGCTTTCCCGGATACACCGTGGCCGAATCCACCCTGTACATCCCCGTGATCATCCCCGAAGTAGTCATGGGCATCTCGCTCCTGGCGTTTTTCGCCCAAATCAAGATGGCTCTAGGTTTGACCACCATCGCCTTGTCACACATTGCATTTAACATTCCTTTCGTAACTCTGGTAGTACGTGCACGCCTGCACGGTTTCGACAAATCCATCGAAGAAGCTGCTATGGATTTAGGCGCCAATGAGCTGACTACGTTTTGGCGTGTAACGCTCCCAACGATCATGCCGGGTGTGCTTTCGGGTGCGCTATTAGCGTTCACCCTTTCCCTGGATGATTATGTGATCACCTATTTCACCGCTGGGCCTGGTTCAACAACGCTGCCTCTTCGCATCTTTTCCATGGTCCGGTTTGCAGTAACGCCTGAAGTCAATGCCCTATCGACTCTATGGGTGTTGGCTGTATTCATGGTACTGCTCGTCAGTCAGATCGCCCAACGCCGACAGGCGTGACGAGGAACCCAAAACCCATTTGACGACCTGAAAGGAGAAAGAGAGATGAAAGTTTTCAAAGTTTTAGCCCTGATCACCATCACAGCTATGCTGGTAACAGCCTGCGGTGGAGGATCTCAAAAAGCGTCCACAGAGTTGAATCTATATGCCTGGTCTGAATACATCCCCCAGGCCCTGTTGGATAACTTCACTGCTGAGACGGGCATCAAGATCAACTACGACGCATATTCATCCAATGAGGAATTGATGGCAAAGTTGCAAGCTGGTGCATCTGGCTACGATGTCATCATCCCCAGCGATTACACGGTCAGTATCCTGGTGAAGCAAGGACTACTGGAAAAACTCGATCTGAAACAAATCCCCAATTTCGTCAACATCGGGGACGATTTCAAAAATCGCGACTTTGACCCGGGCAACCAGTATTCCATACCCTATCAGTGGGGCACAGCCTGCCTGGCAATCGACACCGCCAAAGTGACCAGGCCTGTCACAAAATGGGCCGATTTATGGTCGCCTGACTTTGCGCAGCGCGTGGTGTTGCTGGATGATGAACGCGAGGTGCTTGGCATGGTTCTGATGATGTTGGGATATGATCGTAACACCGTAGACGAGGCTCAGCTCGAGGAAGCCAAGGTCAAGCTGGCCGAACTAATGCCCAATGTGCGTCTGTTCGATAGCGACAGCCCTAAGACCGCCTTACTGGCAGGTGAAGTCTGGCTAGGTATGGTGTGGAATGGAGAGGCTGCCATTGCTCACAATGAGAACCCCGACATTGCCTATGTGTTTCCAGAAGAGGGATGCAGTATCTGGTTCGATAACCTGGCAATCCCTAAAGGCGCTCCTCACATGGATGCTACTTATAAATTCTTGAACTTCGTGCTCAAGCCAGAGAGCAGCATCTTGATCACCGAGGAGTTCCCTTACTCCAATCCCAACACGGCCGCTTTGGAACTTCTGAAGAAAGATGATCCAGAAGCCTATGACACCTACATGGGCTATTCAGCTACAAATCCTTCCAAGGAAGAATTGGCTCGCACCCACCCGGTCAAAGACGTTGGCGAAGCCACTACACTATGGGATCGCATCTGGACAGAAGTAAAAGGCGGAGAATAGCTTTTCCTGATTTCTCGAATCCAGTGGCAGCGGCGCACGCCGCTGCCACATCCAAAAACACTGTACATCACGAGGAGTATTACCATGAGATGCTTACTTGTTGGCGTTGGTGGCGTGGGCGAAGCCATCGCGATGATTGCAAGAGATAAACCCTGGCTGACCAGCATGGTTCTGACGGATTACAACCTGAAGCGCTCCAAAGAGGTACAGGCCCGGCTCGGCGATACAGCACGCTTTCCTGTCGAGTTTGTAGATGCCAATGACCAGGCCCAAATTGAAGCGCTCGCCCGGAAATATCAGGTGGATCTGATCATGAACGCCTGCGATCCACTATACAACATCCCCATATTCGATGCAGCCTTCAATTGCAACTGCACCTACATCGATATGGCTATGACCCTATCAAAGCCACACCCGCAAGAGCCTTTCAGGCTACCCGGAGTCAAGCTGGGAGATTACCAGTTTGAACGCGCCAAAGCCTGGGAAAAGAAGGGCCTGCTGGCCCTGGTGGGAATGGGGGTAGAACCCGGCATGGCTGATGTGTTCGCCCGCTATGCTCAAGATTATCTCTTCGATGAAATTGATGAGATTGGCATTCGCGACGGCGCCAATATCGAGATTCAGGGCTTCGAGTTTGCCCCCACTTTCTCAATTTGGACAACAATTGAGGAGTGCCTGAATCCACCTGTAATTTGGGAAATAGAGCGCGGCTGGTTCACCACGGAGCCATTTTCCGAAAAAGAGACCTTCCCGTTTCCTGAAGGCATCGGCCCAGTTGAAGTTGTGAACGTAGAACACGAGGAAGTTCTGCTCATTCCGCGCTGGGTCAAATGCAAACGCGTTACCTTCAAGTATGGCCTGGGTGACCAGTTCATCGGCATCTTAAAAACGCTGCACATGCTCGGTTTGGATAACAAAGAGCCCATCAACGTCAAGGGCACAATGGTCGCGCCGCGCGACGTCGTCGCTGCCTGCTTACCTGATCCTGCCTACCTGGGGGATAAAATGGCAGGAAAAACCTGCGCCGGGACCTGGGTGAAAGGCACAAAAGACAAGCAGCCGCGCCAGGTATATCTCTACCAGGTAGCGGACAATCAAGAATGCATGCAAAAACTTGGTTGTCAGGCAGTGGTTGCACAAACCGCGTTCAATGCGGTCATCGCTATGGAATTGCTCATCAGCGGCGACTGGCAGGGTCAGGGCGTGCTTGGACCGGAAGCCTTCGACCCAATACCCTTTATGAACAAGATGGCGGAATACGGCTTCCCATATGGGATTCAAGAAATGTAGTTTTTCGTAGTGGAGGTAGCTATGTCCTACGGTTACACCGGAAAGATCTTACGCGTTGACCTGAGTCAGGGCAAACTTGAGGTTGAAGAGCCGTCCGAAGCCTTCTACCGCAAATATATGGGCGGCAGCGCCATGGGCTTGTATTACATTCTGCGCGAGATGCCCGCCGGAGTCGATCCGCTGGCTCCTGAAAATGTACTCACCCTGATGCTCAGTGTTACAACTGGTGCAGCCATCTCAGGTCAGAGCCGCTTGAATGCCAACGCCAAATCGCCCATGAGCGGCGCTATCGGCGATTCGCAGGCCGGCGGCTTTTTCCCTGCCGAGCTCAAGTTCGCTGGATTCGACGGGATCGTGATCAAGGGGCGGTCAGAACAACCCGTCTATCTCTCTATAGTGCACGGAGAACCTGCGTTGCATGACGCCGCGACCCTGATGGGGAAAAACACCGGAGAAGTAGACGCGCTGCTCAAAGAGGCTGTAGGCGACAAAAAAGCCGAAGTACTGCAATGTGGGCCTGCTGCTGAAAAAGGCGTGCGCTATTCCAGCCTGGTGAACATGGCAAATCGCAATAACGGCCGCACCGGCATGGGCCTGGTAATGGCCAGTAAAAACTTGAAAGCCATTGTAGTGCGCGGCACGCAAAAACCTGCCATTGCTGACCCTCAGGCCCTGACTGCCCTGAACCGCTCTGGCCCCAAACTGCTGCCCGAAAACCCAGATGTAGACGCATTGCGACAACACGGCACCGCATCCGTTGTTGTGCCGCAAAACCTGTATGGCACACTGCCTACTCGCAACTACAACGAGAGCCAGTTCGAGTTCTGCGAAGATATCAGCGGCGAGCGTATGACCGAGACCATTCTGAAGGAAGGCGACACCTGTTATGCCTGCATTGTGCGCTGTAAACGCGTCGTCGAAGTGCAAGAAGGGCCTCACCAGGTTGATCCTTTATATGGTGGTCCCGAGTACGAAACCCTGGGGACATTCGGATCGTATTGCGGCATCCGGGACCTTGCCGCTGTCTCCCTGGCAAACCAGATTTGCAACATGCATGGCGTAGACACCATCTCCTGCGGCGCGACCATCGCCTTTGCCATGGAATGCTTCGAGAAAGGGATCATCGGCTTGCAACAAACCGGCGGGCTGGAACTGCGCTTCGGAGATGCCGAGGTAATGCTGCAAGTCCTGGATCAGATTGTTAACAACCAGGGACCATTAGGCCAGGTTCTTTCCCAGGGCTCCGCGTACGCCGCTCAGCTTTGGGGGCCGGCTGCACACGAGTGCCTGGTCACCGTAAAGAATGAAGAAGCGCCAGCCCACATGCCGCAAGCCAAGAAATCCCTGGCGCTGATTTACGCCGTCAATCCCTTCGGGGCCGACCACCAATCCAGCGAACATGACTGGATGTACGAAGAGGGCATGGCTGCCCCACTCTATCTGAACCGCCTGGCAGAATTAGATCTGCAGGATCCACCGGAAGCCGGCAGCCTCGGTGCTGAGAAAGTTCGCTTTGCAACATACACCCACCGCTTCTATAGCCTGCTGGATACCCTTGAGCTTTGCCAGTTTGTCTGGGGCCCTGCCTGGACGCTGTATGGCCCCAGCGAAATCGTGCAGCTTGTGCGCGCCGTTACCGGGTGGCCGGTGAGCTTGTACGAGCTGATGAAAGTTGGCGAGCGCCGTCTCAACCTGTTGCGCGTCTTCAATGCCCGTGAAGGCTTCGCCCGCAAGGAGGATGCTCTCCCTAAGAAATTCTTCATTCCGCTCCAGGGCACAGGTCCCTCGGCGGGAGTGGCCATCGACCCCGCCGAATTCGAAGCCGCGCTCGACCTGTACTACCAACTGAATAATTGGACCCCCAACGGTGTCCCTACCCGGGCCAGCTTGGTTAACCTGGGCGTGGAATGGGCCGCCGAATATCTGCCAAATTGATCGTGCGTATTCATGCCGCACCAAAGAACCGATTCTATTGAAGCTGATAAATAACCCATGACAATCTATGACGACTCCATTCCCAATCTTTCTCCCGTCTGGACGCATTACACGCCTATCGTTGCTTCCAGGGCCGAAGGCTGTTATGTGTACGACCAGGATGGAACACCTTACCTGGACTTCACTTGTGGTATCGGTGTGACCAACACCGGGCATTGCCACCCGCACGTTGTGGAAGCCATTCGCAAGCAGGCAGGCCTGCTCCTGCACGGTCAGGCGAACATCATCCTCCACGAACCCTTGTTGGCGCTGGTTCATGAACTGCGCCAAATCGTACACCCCACGCTGGATGGTTTCTTCTTCACCAACTCTGGCGCAGAAGCAGTCGAAGGCGCGCTCAAGCTGGCGCGCCACACCACGGGCCGGCCTAATATCATCGTCTTCCAGGGCAGCTTTCACGGGCGCACCGTGGGAACGATGTCGTTGACCACTTCCAAAACGATCTATCGGGCCGGATATCAACCGCTGATGCCCGGAGTGTTCGTCGCTCCTTACCCCTACGCCTATCGTTACGGGTGGGAAGTAGAAGCCACCAGCCGCTGGTGCCTGGATGAACTGCAGTTCCTGCTGACCACCCAAACCGCGCCCCAAGAGACCGCGGCTGTTCTCATCGAGCCAGTGTTGGGTGAAGGCGGCTACGTGGTCCCCCCTACCAGTTTTCTGGAAGGGTTGCGCCATATCTGCGATCAACACGGTATTCTGCTCATTGCCGACGAAATCCAGTCAGGCTTCGGACGGACCGGGCGCTGGTTCGCCCAGGAACACTTCGGCCTAATTCCCGATATCGTCACGGTGGCTAAAGGCCTGGCATCAGGCTTGCCGCTGGCAGGTGTGATCAGCCGCCTGGATCTGATGCAAAAATGGATTCCCGGATCCCATGGCGGCACTTACGGCGGTAATGCCGTCGCTGCAGCAGCGGCCGTTGCCACCATCCAGGTCATGCGCCAGGAATCCATGCTGGAGAACGCCCAGCAGCGCGGCCTGCAACTCCTTACCGGCCTGCGCCATCTGCAAGAGCAATACCCGGCCATCGGCGATATCCGTGGGTTGGGTTTGATGATCGGCGTGGAATTCCGAACTACAGATCGACAGCCCGATAAATCTACAGCCAAAGCCATTGCTCACGCCTGTTTGGAACGCAAGCTAATGCTGCTCACCTGTGGCCCCTGGGATAACACCATTCGCTGGATTCCCCCCCTGGTGGTTTCGGCAGATCAGATCGATCAATCATTGCAGATATTTCACGCCGCACTTGAGGAAGTCTTAGGGTGATTCGGTTGCCGTAAGCAGAAATTCATCGCTTCGCCAGGCGTTATGCCTGGCGAAGCTGTTTCTGTCCCATGAAGTCGGTCTACAAATGGTAGAATTACCGCAGCAGTACCACACACAAACGTAAAGGAGTACCTTATGCCCGAGGCAGTAATCATAGATGCTATCCGCACACCTATCGGCGCTCTAGGTGGTGTGCTTTCCCCTGTTCGCCCCGATGATCTGGCCGCCCTGGTTCTGAGAGCCATCATCGAACGCAATCCTATCGACCCGGCTATCGTGGAAGAAGTTTACCTGGGCTGTGCTAACCAGGCTGGCGAAGACAATCGCAACGTGGCCCGCATGGCCTCATTACTGGCAGGTTTCCCGGTTGAAGTCCCAGCCGTCACTTTCAATCGCCTGTGCGCCTCTGGACTGAACGCTATCAACCAGGCCGCGCGCGCCATCCGCATAGGGGAGGGCGATGTCTACATCGCCGGCGGCGTTGAGTCGATGAGCCGAGCGCCCTATTCTCTACCCAAGGCAGAACGCGCCTTCCCTTTTGGGAACCTGACTGCTTATGATACAGCACTCGGTTGGCGCTATCCGAACCCCATCATGCAAGAACGTTATGGTACGGAGGCGATGGGCGAAACCGCTGAAAACATCGCCGAAATGATGCCTGAGATCACTCGCGAAAAACAAGATGCATTCGCCCTGGGCTCGCACCAGCGCGCTATCGCCGCTATCGATTCGGGGAAATTCGCCGAGGAGATCGTCAACGTAGAGATTCCTCAGCGTAAAGGGGATCCATTATTGATCACCACCGATGAACGCCCTCGTCGCGATACATCTATGGAATCATTGGCTCGCCTGCGACCTGCATTTCGCAAAGATGGCACGGTCACAGCTGGAAATTCCTCGGGATTGAATGATGGCGCAGCCGCGGTGCTGCTCACCAGCGCTGAAAAAGCCAGGCAGCTAGGCCTGAAACCCCAGGCGCGCGTCATTGCCAGCGCGGCCGGCGGTGTATCGCCGCGCGTTATGGGACTGGGGCCAATCTCCGCCGCGCGCAAAGCTCTGGAGCGGGCTGGTCTGACAATCGAGCAGATCGGTTTAATCGAGCTTAACGAAGCTTTTGCTGTCCAATCACTGGCCGTGATGAAAGAATTAGGATTGGATCATGCCATAACAAACGTAAATGGCGGCGCGATTGCCCTGGGGCACCCCCTGGGTTGCTCAGGAGCGCGCATTCTGACGACACTGCTGCACGAAATGCGCCGCCGCGCCCCATACCAGGGGCGCCCATTCTACGGCCTGGCTACTTTGTGTGTAGGAGTGGGCCAGGGCGAAGCCACACTCGTGGAATGGCTCGACTAACGCAGTAGAGTAGAAAGGGAGGGTCACAATGACTATATCGACTCAGACTGAAGAAACCGCACGCCAGGTGTTCAAGCGCTTCAATCGCTTTATGCTCCTGCTCTGGCGTTTGGGCCTTGGGCCCTGGGTCAATGCCTGGCCCGAAGTCGGTGGACGAATATTGGTTTTGACTCATACCGGTCGCAAGAGCGGGCTGAAACACCGGACTCCCATTAACTATGCTGTCGTAGATGGGGAGATTTACTGCTCCGCAGGTTTCGGCCATATTACAGACTGGTATCGCAACATCCTGGCCAGCCCACAAGTAGAAGTGTGGTTGCCCGATGGCTGGTGGCAAGGCATTGCTGAAGATGTCAGCCAATCTGAGCAACGCCTGGCTTTCATGCGACAGGTCATCATTGCCAGCGGCTTTGCCGGACCCTTGTTTGGTGTTGATGCGAATTCTATGGACGACGCCGAATTGGAACAGGCGACTCGCGATTATCGCCTGATCCACATCCGCCGCACTCAGCCTCGGACCGGGCCAGGTGGGCCCGGCGAACTTTCATGGATCTGGCCGCTGGCGACTTTCATTCTGCTTCCATTGGCGCTCCGCCGTTGCCGCCGAAAGTAAAAAAGCATATATTTTACAGGCTTATCTGATCAAGTTTGACAGTTCCGCCGATCTTTGATATATTATTTTGACTGGCTACAAGCCTGCTATCATTTTATATTACAGGAGAAGGATTTGCTATTGACAGACTCACAAATTAACAATGTAAACGAACAGCCATCAGATCAGGACGAAAAACAGACTCCGCAATGGTATGGCGCTATCTTAGAGGATTATGATTACCTGCAGCCTAAAGTAGGGGCACTGCTGCAGGGAACGATTATCAGCATGGGCGAAGAGGGTATTTCGGTAGATGTAGGTATGAAGCGCGACGCTATCGCTTCTGCAAAAGACCTGAGTCTGCTGGACGCCGCCGTTCAATCGGAACTTAAACCAGGCCAGCAAGTAACCGTCTATGTACTAAACCAACCAATTGGCGACCAGGAGTTACAGGTATCCCTCAGCAAAGGGATAGAATACCAAAGCTGGGAAGTGATGCAAGAGCATCTCGAAAAAAGCGATATCCTGGAGCTTGAGATTTCTGGGCGCAATCGGGGTGGTTTCTTGGTCAAGTTTGAACATCTGACAGGTTTTTTACCGTACTCTCAAGTTCCAGAAATCCGTAACATTCGCAACGCAGCACTTGCCGAAAAAATCAAGCAAGATTTGATCGGCAAGCAAATGCCTGTGAAGGTAATTGAGATCGTACGATCACGCAACCGTCTCATCTTCTCGGCGCTGGACGCCCAGTCCGAGAAGCATCGTGAGCGCCTGGCAGCCTTGCAGATAGATCAGATAATTTTAGGGAAAGTGGTTAAACTGGTTGACTTTGGTGCATTCGTAGATTTAGATGGCACCGATGGTTTGGTTCATCTCTCGCAATTAGATTGGAAGAAAATCAAGCATCCTTCTGAAGTTGTGCAAGTTGGTGATGAGATCCAGGTGAAAGTTCTTCAGGTAGACCTGGAGCGCAATCGCGTCAGCCTGAGCCGGAAAGCCTTGCTCCCCAGCCCCTGGGATACCGTGGCGCAGGACTTCCATCCGGGCGACTACGTTGAAGGCATCGTCAAACGTGTGGTTGATTTTGGCGCTTTCGTCCAGCTTGAAACCGGCATCGAAGGCCTGGTTCACATCAGCCAGCTCGGTTATTCCGCCAGCCAGGAGCCCAGTCAGGTCGTCAAACGCGGCGAACGCGTCCTCCTGCGCGTTATGGATGTCGACCCCGACCGCCGGCGAATCGGCTTGAGTATGCGACAGGTGCCATTAGAGCGCCAGATCACATGGACGATGGGGACACAACCTGAAACTGAGCAAACAACGCCAGTTGAACCAGTAGAAGTTGAACCTGTAGAGATCGAAGCGGAGGGTGGTTCAACGGAGCCAGGTTGAGGCTACCCGATTTCCAGCGCGGTATGACAACAGAGTTTTGGAATTTTTAGAAAATTGCAGACCTCTTTTCATCCAAAAGCACTATAATGTAACGAGATGAAAGTGGTCTAACAACAAAGAGAAAGCAAAGCTCATGTGGATGATTACCGTGCGCTCGCCTGTCGGCGAGCCCAAGGAATACCCTCTCCATCCGGGGGACAATACTATTGGCCGCATGCCTGGAAATGATATTGTTATCCTGGATCCTTCAGCCTCGCGTTACCACGCCAAGCTGTACGTTGACGAAAAGAATAACACTGTCGTAGTTCACGATCTCGGCAGTACGAATGGTACCTATGTCAGCAGTGAGCGCTTGACTGGCTCTCTGATGCTGCGAGATGGCGACGCGATCCGCATTGGACAACACCAGCTCGAGTTGTTGTACTGGGGATCGAAAGACATCAACCAAAAGCGCATGCCGCAGAATACCCAACATCTCACTCGTGATCTGATCCTGGAATCGCTCGACCGGCATGCCATTTTATTAGCTGAAGTCGCTTCCCGACTGAACAACATCATGGATCTAGGGACTGCCCTGAGCGAAGTCTCCAACCTGATGAAAGACGCTATGGCAGCCGATAGGTGCGAGGTGCTTCTGCCCGAGCAATTCCAGCAGCTATCGAAGCTAGGCTTTGCTTCTTCAATTGCCCAACAAGCCATCGAACAACTCTCGGCTGTTGTCTATCAAGATGCGCAATCCGAACCCTCCGTAGGTCAAAGTGCCTATCTGTTGCGCATCAACGCCGCCATGTGTGTACCAGTTATTAGCGGTAAAGAGATTCTCGGCTTGATTTACATATTCAAGAACCGTGCCCAGGCGCGCCCATTTGGCCAGCGCGACATTCAACTTGCCGTAGCCATCGCTCACCAGACCGCTCTTACCATCCAACGCATGCAGCTCATGGAACAAGTTCACAAAGAAGAAGTATACGGGAAATTACTCCAACGCTTCCTCTCTCCTCAAGAAGCCAAATATGTGCTGGAGGAATATTTCGAGACCGGGCAGCTTCCATCGCTGAGCGAGATGAGTCTCACCGTGCTGGCGGCGGACATCTGCGATTCGACAGGCATGTCAGAACGCCTGGGAGCGCGCCGCTTCGGCAGACTCCTCAGTCGCTACTATCAGGAATTAACTGAAGTCGTGTTCGAACATGGAGGTTTGCTCAACAAGTACATTGGCGACGGCCTGATGGCTGTCTTTGGCATGCCATATCAGCCCGAAAACCCGGAAGAACGCGCTGTCTTGACCGCAATTGGCATTATCAAACGCCTCGAAGTTATCACTGGCCAATTGGGTGAACACATCGAGATCGGCATTGGCGTAAACAGCGGCCCAACTATGGCCGGCTACCTGGGAGGACTGGAATACGTGGAGTTCACCGTATTGGGTTATCCAATTAACATCGCCTGGGGACTTGAAGGTCAGGCCCGCCCCAACCGCATCCTGATCGGCCATCCCACCTACCAGGCTGTAAATGGAAAATTCGAAATCCGCAGGCTGGGCCCAATAAATATTAAAAAACAGCTTGAGCCCATCCTTGCATACGAAGTGTTTCCAAATTAGGCTGTTGCCGCGTTGATAAAATCTGCCAGCAAACCATATGCTGTGGTATGCGGCCCTGGATTCGCCTCCACAATCGATAACAACCCCAACACATCCGTTTCAAATTGGACGATACTGGTAGTACCACTCACACCGTACATCGGCGAGTCAGGCGCAACCATCTCGGGCGCGACGCGCGCTTGCACACCAGCCTCGGTGCGCTGGGCTGTGCACACCAGCTTCCAGCGCTTGCCATCTTCCCGGGCGCGCTCGATCTCACCGGCCGCAATCCCCCGTATGCCCTGGCGCTCCACTTGCACCGGCTTGAGCGGCGCATCCATCAACACCGTCACCAACGCCGCCACCTTGACGGCCGCATCCCACCCATCGACATCACCGCTCGGATCTGTTTCGGCGATCCCGATCTGCTGGCAATGAGCCACCGCCTGGTCAAAACTTTCCCCCTGCTCCATGCGTGTCAGGATCATATTAGTCGTTGAGTTGAGTATGCCTCTCAAAGATACCAGGCGCGCGGCTGGCAATGCCCCCCGGAAGAGCGAGAAAATCGGCGCGCCATCCATGACCGTAGATTCAAAATAAAACTTGCGTCCTTTTTCCGTGGCCAAGCTCGTCAATTCCCGGAAAGCGTGCACCACCGGGCCCTTATTGGCCGTCAAGGCGTGCATGCCCATCTCCAACGCCAGGCGTAAATGATCGACCGCTGGCTGCCCGCTTTCGTAATTGACCGGCGTGTTCTCGAATAAAACGTCTGCGCCGCACCGCCGGATGAAATCAGCAGCATTGGCTGGTGCAGGAATGCGCGAGAGCGCACCCAAATCCTCTTCGGCAAGCGCTCGGAGCAGGTCAATTCCTTCCAAATCGATGGCCATTCCGTGTTTGCCCGTGGCAATCCCCGTTACAGAAAAGGTGATTTGGTAACGCTCTGCCAATTCTTGCCGCTTCTCCATCAACAAACGCGCCAAAGCTTTACCCACATTGCCAAACCCCAAAAATGCCAGGCGATAGTGTTCCATTTCGATATACTCCTATTCTGAAAAGCGTGAATACCCGCTCACTAGATTTGAGGCCACGGGAAAGGTCGTCGGCTCGGGTCAGGGTTGGGAAAGCGCCCAGTCAAGACCAGGCGATCCGCTCGCCTCCCCAACGCCCGTAGTTCAATCGGGCTGATGTAGTTTAGCAAACTTTGGGCAAGTTCAGACAGTTCTGACGGCGGCCTTCGCCGGTCAATCACCCCTAGCTTCGCACGAAATTCACCCAAATCTCGGCACAATTCATCTGGAATCGGCTCGCCTACGAAGTCCCAAACCACGGTGCGTAGCTTGTCTTCAGCATGAAAACACAGGCCATGATCGATCAGCCACAGATGGCCGTCCTGCCCACGCAGGATGTGTGAGCCTTTTCGGTCCGCATTATTGACCAGCAGATCGAAGGTGACCAGAGGACGTAAACGCTGCACGTCTTCAGGGCCGAAGTTAAAATAATGATATTCCGGTTCATGTTCGATATACAACTGCACCGAGCCAGATCCCAACGGCGCTTTCTCCCGGAATACAGTCGGCGGCACCAGCTCCCAACCCAGGGCTTCGCTGACCAGGTAAGCCGCTACCTCCCGGCGCGCCAGGCTGGCGGCAGGGAAATCCCACAAAGGCCGCTCGCCGCGCACAGGTTTGTACACTCCCGGTATCGCGAGATCACCATCCTCCACCTGTACCAGGAATGTATAATTCGAGCCCCACACAAATTCGCCTTTGACAACCAGAGTTCCCTGCTGCAGCGCAGGGAGCAGGCGGTCAATGCTTATGTCCATTTTTCTTTGGACAGAAATGCCCTTCGGGATCCATCGGCTCGCCGCACTGCGGGCAAGTAGGGCGGCCGCGCGCCGCTACTTCCATACCCCAGCGACATAGCGCTCGCACCTGGGAGCGATTGCACCAAAAACGCACCACGCGTGCATCTTCCGAATCCTGGCCTTCAGCCAGTATTTCACGCGCCACCAGCACCACCAGGTCATGGTCGGCATCATAGCCCAGGCCGATTTCCCCTACCCGGAACAACGGATCCACAGGCGGCTGAATGCGCATCTGCTCCTCTTGATAATCGGCTGAAGCCTCCACCAGTTCCGGGAAGCGCTGGTGCACTTCTGCCAGGAACTGTTCATAACCTACTGCCAGGGATTGCAGTTGAATCTTCTCGACAATCAGCGTGACTGTGCGCTGTTCCTGCCAGCCCTGGATATAAAAAACTCGTTTGCCTGGTTCGCCAATTGCGTCGGCTGTGATATGCACAACCGGATTCAGATCAATCTCATCGCTTGCCATAAATGCTCCAAGTTATTATTGCCTGCAAGGGAATAGAGCCAATTTCCGAAAGATCGCCTCTTCAGAAGTATACCAGAATCATTCCTTCGGCAAAGTAAGAGAAATTTCATAATTTAGCGTCAGCAATCGGCTGCTCGCCTCGCCCAGCATTAAGGCTGTTATCGAGGCCGGGGCTACGTGCAAGCGCTGGAAAGCATCCAGCGGAGCACCGATGTAATAAGCCACCGCCAGTTTGATTACATCGCTGTGCGAGACGCACACCACCAGATCCTTAGCATCGTGCTGCGCCGCCAAAGCCTCCAGTTCCTGACACACCCGCAACTGCGCTTCCGCAAATGACTCTCCCTGCGGGAAGCGCATGCGCGAAGGCGCGCCCTGTACAACTTTCCACAGCTTCAGGCGGCTCAAGCCCTTGAGCTTTTTATCTTGCCATTCACCGAAATCTACCTCGATTAAACCCGGCCGCGGGATAACCTTGAGACCCAAAGCCTTGGCGATTGGCTCAGCCGTCTCCATCGTGCGCTCAAGTGGGCTGGCGTAAACCGCCTTGACTGGCGCTTCCGCCAGCTTCTCTGCCACAGCCTGCGCCTGCTTTCGCCCATTGTCGTTTAGATGCACTTCCGGCAGGCGACCCGCCAGGCGGCCCTTCTTTACGTAATCATTCTCTCCATGTCGTACCAATAAAAACACCGGCATGCGATACTCCTCCTCCCAATTACCTTATCACCTGGTTATCTGATCACCTATTTCCATGCTTACCCTTGAGCGCATTGATCGCATCCTGCGACAGTTCCGGCAGCGTCTCGTCGCGCGTAATTCCCAGCGCCTCCCGCTGGGCAGCGCGCCAACGCGCCAGGCGCTCCATCACCTGAGCTTCATATCCTTGCGTAGAGGGCTGGTAGAAATAGGTGCCCAACAAGGGTTTGGGCAGATACTGCTGCGCCAGGAAATGATCTGGTGCCTCGTGCGGATACTGGTATCCTTGGCCATGCCCCAATGCCCTGGCATCCCGGTTGGCGTCTTGCAAGTGCTGCGGCACCCCAGTGATGCCCTCCTGCTCGATCAACTGGAAAGCCTTGAAATACGCTCCAGCCGAGTTCGATTTCGACGCGGTTGCCAGGTAAAGCGTTGCCTCCACAATTGGATAAATTCCCTCTGGCAAACCGATGTAATCGAAAGCTTGCGCCGCGGCGTTTGCCACTACCAGTCCCAGCGGATCGCCCAGGCCGATATCTTCGCCGGATAGGATGATCAGGCGGCGCAGAATAAAGCGCGGATCTTCGCCCGCATACAGCATCTTCGCCAGCCAATACAGCGCCGCGTCCGGGTCCGAGCCGCGCACCGACTTGATAAACGCCGAGATTGTATCATAATGCGCGTCGCCATCCTTATCGTATAACACCGCTCTGCGCTGGATCGACTCCTGCGCCACCTCCTGCGTCACATGCACCCGCCCGTCTGCGTCCGGCGGCGTGCTTTCCACCGCCAGCTCCAGGGCGTTCAAAGCGTTGCGCGCATCGCCACCCGCTACATGGATCAGGTGCTCCAGCGCCAGGGCGTCCACCTCGATCTTACGCCCGCCATAACCACGCTCCACATCTCGCAAAGCGTTATCTAAAATGCGCCATACTGCCTCATCGTCCAACGGGCGCAGCTGGAAGACGCGCGAACGCGAAACCAGCGCCCCGATCACCTCGAAATACGGGTTCTCCGTAGTCGCCCCGATCAGCGTCACCGTGCCGTTCTCCACGTGCGGCAGCAGGGCGTCCTGCTGGGCCTTGTTCCAGCGATGCACCTCATCGACAAAAAGCACCGTTTTCTTCTGGTAAAGCCTGCGTCGCTCCAATGCAGCGTCGATCACCACGCGCAGATCGGCTTTGCCTGCCAATACCGCTGAGAGCGTCTCGAAATGGGATTTGGTTGTGTTGGCGATCACCATCGCCAGCGTAGTTTTTCCCGTACCCGGCGGGCCCCAAAGGATAATCGATGAAAACAGGCGGTCGGACTCGATTGCCCGCCGCAGCAGCTTGCCGGGGCCCAGAATATCCTCCTGGCCGACATACTCCTCCAAAGCGCGCGGGCGCATGCGCGCCGCCAGCGGCGCTTCAATCTTCATTCGGTTTTGCATAGCGTGGGTGAAGAGATCCATAACTTGAATTATAAACGCTTACCGGTGGAAACAGGCAGTTCCCTAAAGAGAGAATTGCAGGCAAACCGGCGTAGGCACTTGCGTCACATATCCAGTCGCCGCCAGCATTCCAAAGTCCGGCTCGATCCAGAAAGTGACCACTGTATCGGTGTCCTGGTTGGCTGCCAGCAGCAGAGTACCCGATGGATCAATGGCGAAATCGCGGGGGCTCATCCTCTGGGTCGGTTCATGCCCAACAAACGTGAGTACACCAGTTTCCTGATTTACAGCATAGATCGCCAGGCTGTTGTGGCCTCGGTTTGAGGCGTAGACAAAACGGCCAGAGGGTGATCTCGTTGACAGCATACAAACAGCTTCTGTCCGGTTACAGAGCTAAATACGAGGGGTTGACGACT
Organism: Chloroflexota bacterium; assembly: GCA_040752025.1. Classification (GTDB taxonomy): domain Bacteria; phylum Chloroflexota; class Anaerolineae; order Anaerolineales; family UBA4823; genus JBFMFR01. The sequence continues at coordinate 24,808 of JBFMFR010000006.1, forward strand.
CCCTCGCCGCTCACAGTATCGATATAAATTAACTCACCTGAAGATCGATCCAGTTGGTAGATATAAATGCCCTTAGCTTTTCCATCCACAAATGACTCGCGCCGGGTATAGGTGCCAATGTAAACGGTAAGCGTTTCGGATTTTTCTCTTCCCTCAATCACGTTATCGCTCATCTTCAACACTTGCGACCACTCTGTTCTTTCGATAAAGCTGCACAGCCTCTACCAAGCTTGTGTAAGTTTCCAGCGTTGATGGGCGCAAGTGGAACATCAGATGCGCCGCCCCCAGCGCCTCGTATTCGGCCAGGACCCCGGCAATTTCCTCCACCGAACCGCTGAGAACCCCGCGCTTCTTGGGCTGTTTCCAACCCAGCAAGTCCGGGTAGGCCAGGCTGACCAGAAAAGTATAGGGCAAGGAGGCCGGATCGCGGCCCTCCGCCTTACACGCCTTTCTCAGAGCGCGCAGCGGGGCAGTTGTAGAACGTGGGATAGACATGTAGCCCACGTTGTACAGGTCCGCATACTGCGCCGTCAGGCGCAGCATGCGCGGCTTACCTGCTCCAATCATCAACGGCGGGCCGCCCGGCCTCGGCGAACGCGGGGTAATCTCGCAGTCGCGGGCTGAGTAGTATTTACCCTCGAAATCAACTCGCCCTTCCTTCAACAAAGGATGGATGATTTTCAAAGCTTCCTCGAACCGGTCGACCCGGTGATCGAAAGGCAAGCCGAAGGCATCGTACTCGGGCTGGTTCCAACCTGCGCCTACTCCCAGGATCAGCCGCCCTCCGCTAATCTCGTCCACGGTATGCGCCATTTTGGCCAACAAAGCCGGGTTACGGAATGAATTACAGACCACCAATGGCCCCAGCTCCACCTTTTGGGTACAGGCAGCCAGGGCAGCCAGCATACTCCACCCCTCCCAGATACCAGTGGTAGCGCCCTTTTTATTCCGATACAGAAGGTGATCGTAAAGCCAGATCGAATCGAAGCCCAGTTCCTCGCAGCGCGAGGCGGTCGCTCGAATTTCCGGAAAGGTCAAGGCCCGCCCGAGGCCTTGCAGCTCGACCAACATAATGACCACGCCGATTTTCATCTTGCCTCCATAATGCATACGAAAACGCCCCCTTTACTTCAATGTTCTTGCAATCTACTACACGAACGAAACTATTGGGCCAATTATACCCGCGCAGCAGGCGGCTTGCCCAGGCGATAGAGTATAATTGACAAGACAGCAGGAGAATATTTCCACAGCTGCACAGTTCTTATTGAATAGGATGTGAAACGATGCAATATCGAGAATTAGGTCGCACAGGTTGGAAAGTTTCGAGCATCAGCTTTGGGGCGTGGGCCATCGGCGGTACCTGGGGGCCGGTCGAAGACGCCGAATCGCTGGCGGCGCTGCACCGGGCGATAGAATTGGGAGTCAACTTTTTTGACACAGCCGATGTGTATGGCGATGGCAGGAGTGAACGGCTGCTGGCGCAGTTGCGCCGCCAGCACCGGGAAAGCCTCTACATCGCCACCAAAGCCGGGCGGCGCTTGGACCCGCACCTGGCAGAAGGTTACAACCGCGCAAACCTTACTGCATTCGTGGAACGCAGCCTCAAGAACCTGGAAACCGATGCCCTCGATCTACTCCAGCTCCACTGCCCGCCGACCCAGGTCTTTTACATGCCCGAGGTATTTGGCGTGCTCGATGACCTGGTCAAATCCGGTAAGCTGCGCTACTACGGCGTGAGCGTAGAAAAAGTAGAAGAGGCGCTCAAGGCAATCGAGTACCCCAACGTGCAGAGCGTGCAAATCATCTTCAACATGTTCCGCCATCGCCCTGCCGAGCTGTTCTTCGAGCAGGCGAAGAAGCGCAGAGTGGGTATCCTGGCGCGCGTACCGCTGGCCTCTGGGATGCTCACCGGCAAGCTGAAACCTGATTCATCTTTTGATTCTGATGATCACCGCGCCTTCAACCGTTCCGGAGAGGCGTTCGACCGGGGCGAAACCTTCTCCGGGGTCGATTACAAAACGGGTCTGCAGGCCGTTGAGGAGCTAAAAGCCATCTGCCCGGCAGGCATGAGCATGGTGCAGTTTGCCCTGCGTTGGATTCTGATGTTCGATGCCGTTACCTGCGCCATCCCCGGCGCCAAGCGTCCATCACAGGCCGATGAAAACTTCAGCGCTGCGGACCTGACTCCTCTCTCTGACGAGGTTATGGCCCAGGTAAATTCGATCTACAACCACCGCATCCGCGAATTAGTGCAGCATTACTGGTAAGCGCAGGAATTTCACTGGAGCATCGCTTCTACAAAATCTGCATCTACGCCATAGCGATCCTCTTCGACATCTTTGTTTCTGTTCCGGTATAGCCAAGCTTCTCATACATCGCTCTGGCCTTGTGGTTGTGTTTAAACACATGCAGGGCAATCGTGGCTGCACCCATTTCCCGCGCTTTCTCCTCCATAGCCCAAAAAGCCTGGGAGCCATAACCGCGCCTTCGATGCTCCTCATAGATTTGGATGTCCATGACAAAAAACTGGCGCTGCTCATCCTGTTCTTCAAGCATATACCAGAGCCCGCCTACTTGGGTGCCCGAGCTGGCATCCTTTACCGCGAAGAAAAAATGATTCGGCGTTGCAGAGCCAGCCGGCAGGAATTGGTCGCGCAGCGCTTCCATTTTCCCTTCGGCTTCCTCTGCCCGCCACTCCCCTGCCTGAACTCGATCCTGAACAAAACCCCGTATGGAAAGCTGGATAAAATCTTCGAACTCAGCATCTGTCATGGGGATAAGTTTCACCATTCCATATTCTCCTTAGCGCCCTCGTATCGGGGCAGTAAAGCGCCTATATTGCGACTGGCAACCTCGACCATTTCCTTCGAAAGGGCCAAACGAGGCATGCGGATTTTCCGGCTCACCGAAAGGATAACGTTTTCCTCAGGCTCCCCGCTCAGGAACTGCCGGGTTTCTTCTTCAGTAATCTCCTCGAACTGCCCGGCACGCTTCAAGGGCTCCCGGTTGGCAGGGCAGGGCAACTGGCACTTCATGCAGCCCATAAAGGCGTTATGGGCATCCGCAGGGATCCAATCCGGCAGCACACCCTCGATTTCGTTATAGAGCGGGATGCAACGATTCACGTCGATCACAAAATTGTCAGAGCGGATGGCGCCCCCAGGGCACGCCTTCATGCAAATCTTGCAATTCTGGCATAACTCCATCATCTGGATCTCGTGCCAGTCATCCGCTTCGAAACGATAGTCCGTCAGGAAGGTATGCAAAGTCAGCAAGCTGCCCATGCCGTCCACGTAGCAGATGTTATTTCTGCCGTAGCGCCCCAAGCCGCTCCTGGCCGCTAACAGCTTGAGGTGGAAACGATTGCGGGTTCTCAGAACCCGGCAGCCAGCCTGCTGGATGATCTTCTTCTGAACCTCATCTTCCAGGATTTCTCCCGTCAGCCCGGCGTCATAGTAATTGGGAGGCATAAATGCCGAGAAGCGGTTGCCGTTGAACTGGAAATTGATCTCCATCGGCCGGATCGCTATAGCCATGATGATTACAGATTGGGCATCCTGGAAATCCTCGGGGAGGGCATAATCCATCAAACCCATGTATCCCTGGAAAATTTCAGAACTGCAAAGCTGCCCCTTTCGGCGGAGGGACTCGATCTCCTCCTGTAATTCCGGGAAATGGCTGACCGACACTGTCCGGTACTGGTATTCGTAAGTTTCACCAGAGGCAGAGATGATCCCTGCATTCCTGGTTTGATCGAAATTATTCATGGCCTGTCTCCAATGCAAATCCAGAGCGCTCACAAGTAATCTATCTTTCCAACCATCTGAAAATAATACACCTCTCGGCGACCGCCGGTTCAGCCTATTTCACACCTAAACAAAACCTGTAAATGACCAATTTTACACTCTCAAACGGCCCATCGAAAGCATCTCTGGTGTAAAATAAACGGGCGAGGATACGCTTATGACCAAATATGTTGATTCCTATGTTTGTAAGCTGGCCAGGTCGTTACGACCAATCCAGGAGCATATAATCAAATTTGGCGGGGCTCCTGTTTTTATGCGCCCAGTTGAATGGCCGTTATGCCAACACAGTGCTCAGAAAATGACTTTTCTGGCACAGATTCCTCTCCAACAACCCATTTTCTTTTCGAGAAAGTACGCCATGGCTTACGTATTTATGTGCCCAGGCAAGTATGATCACAAGGGTTGGTTGGAGTGTAAGAACTGGCTCCCTTTTTCTGGCGCTAACGCAGTCATCCTACAGGAACATTCTGATATGATCGGTGCGGGTGAGGCTGCATCGGAATACCCGGACTACTCCGTAAACTTCGAATACAATCCAGAGCCTCTTATTGATACAACCGATTACTTGATTGATGAGGAAATTAGCTCGACAGTATCCGAATTTACAAAAATAGGCGGTGTACCTTTATGGCTGCAGGAGAATGAGACGCCATTTTGTCCACACTGTAATCAACCGATGCGGTTTGTTGCGCAATTTTCAGCCGAGTTAGATGGTCCACTGCCTGCTGATTCAAGCGAATGGCATGGGGAGAAGTTCAAGTTTTTTGACTTCGGTGATGTTGGGATAGGATACATGTTCATCTGTGAGAACGAGTGTGGATCCGCTTTTCTTTGGCAGTGCAGTTAGACTGCCGAGTTGCGAGGGAATAATATGGCAGCCAACACGACAAAAACCAACACGATCGACGACTATATTGCCGGCTTCCCGCAAGATATCCAAGACATCTTGCAGCAGATCAGAGCGACGATCCGGGAAGCCGCACCAGAAGCAGAAGAGACCATCAGCTACCAAATACCAACCTTCACACTTCAGGGCAATCTGGTGCATTTCGCTGCCTTCCAAAAGCATATTGGCTTTTACCCTGCACCCTCAGGGATCGAGAGATTCAAAGACGAATTATCCGCTTACGAGAGCGCCAAAGGGTCGGTGAAATTCCCCTTGGGCCAGCCGGTGCCTTTCGACCTGATCAGAAAAATTGTCGCCTTTCGCGTAGAGGAAAACATCGAAAGGGCAAAAGCCAGGGGGAAAAAGAACAAAGCAGCGCCTGGCAACGAGTAAAAACATCTTCAATAACCGTTCTCTATGAACCGCTGGACGCCCAGGAGGGTAAAATAGGTATGGAAATTCGCCTCTTCACACCCAACGACTACCCCGCGATTGTCAACATTCACAACAGCCTCAACATTGTTTGGCCGGAACGGGCGCGCACCCCAGAAGGCTGGGCAGAAGCCGACCGCCGCCGCAACCCCAAGTGCAAGTTCCAGCGCTGGGTGGCAGTCAAAGACGGACACGTAGCCGGCTTTGGCTCTTACGGGCAGAGCAGCTTCGACTATCACCCACAAAGATTCTACGTTAATGTCGAAGTCAGCCCGGGCGAGCAGCGGCAAGGAGTCGGCGCTGCGCTCTACGATCAAATCATGGCTGGGTTGCAGCCCTTCGACCCGCGCGTCCTGCGCGCCGATGCCTTCACAAACCTGCCGCAGGGTTTCTCGTTTCTACAAAAGCGCGGCTTCTACGAAGCATTTCGTGAGACGCCAGTCCACCTGGACGTTGCCGCTTTCGATCCCAGCCCTTATGCAAACCTGGAAGCGAAATTGATGGGCAAGGGTATCATCATCAAAACCCTGCGCGAGATGGAGGCTGACCCTGACCGCGACCGGAAAATTTACGATCTATACTGGGAAGCCAGCGCAGATCTGCCGCAAGAAGAGCCTGGCATTGAAAAACAGGCTTTCGACGAATGGGTGCAGTGGGGCCTGAACGATCCCACCATCCTGCACGAGGCTTACTTCATCGCCGTACGCGGCGATGAGTACGTCGGCTTGAGAGAATTGGGCAAAGACCCAGACAGCAACGTGCTGCTCGGCGGCCTGCTCGGCGTGCGGCGGGCCTATCGCCAGCAGGGCATCGGCCTGGCAATGCAGTTGCGCGGCATCGCTTACGCCAAAGAGCATGGCTACCCGCAGCTAAAGACCTGCACGGCCATTCAAAACGTTCCAATGCAGGCGCTTTTCAACAAGCTGAGCTACGCCCGCGACCCAGAGTGGCAGCAATGCCAAAAGAACATCGATCAACAATGACGATATCCAATGAACCGATCCTCCGGGGCCAGGTTGGACAGAAACTCGAGGAACATCTCACGCCCTTCATCCAGGGCGTGATCGCCTCCCACGAGCTTCCCGGCCTGGCCATCGGCATCGTCGCTGAGGGCCAGGTTGTGTACGCCCGGGGTTTTGGACTAAAAAGCATCACGATCGGGGAACCAGTTTCGATCACCACGCTGTTTCACATGGCTTCGGTTTCCAAGCCTTTCGCAGCTACCGCCATCATGCAGTTGGTCGAGCGCGACCAACTGCAACTCGATGCACCCATTGCCGCCTGCCTGCCCTACTTCCGTCTGGACGATGAGCGCTATCGAGACATCACCATACGGCAAATGCTCAGCCACGTTTCGGGTATGCCCGACGTTGAAGATTACGAATGGGAGCAGCCCCAGTACGATGACGGCGCGTTAGAACGCTATGCGCGCAGCCTTGCGTCCGAGAAACTGCTCTTCGCGCCCGGCGAGAAGTTCGCTTACAGCAACATGGCTTTCGAATGCCTGGGCGCTGTCATCGCCAGGGTTTCGGGCCTGTCTTTCGACGATTACGTCAAGCAGCACATCCTCGACCCCGCCGGAATGCCGGAAAGCACCTTCCTGAAGCCCGCCCACCTGCCCGAGAACTGGGCCGCGCCGCACCTCAGCCTCCTCGAGAACTGCGCCTGGGCGGGCTATCCCTACAACCGTATGCACGCCCCCAGCTCGACCCTGCATTCCAATATCCCGGAAATGTGCAACTGGGCCATCGCCAACCTGAATCGAGGCAGCTTCCAGGGTCAACAGATTCTCGACCCATCGTCTTACGATCTCCTGTGGAAACCCTGGGCCGAAGTCAACCAGGGTCTGCGCGTGGGATTGAGCTGGTTCATCGGCGAATACCAGGGCGAATTAGCCATCAGCCACGGCGGCAGCGACATCGGCTTCCGCACGCATTTCGTCATGCTCCCCGGCTCGCGAGCTGCGGCTGTTGTGCTGTGCAACCGCCTGCCGGCCCCTGTCCAGGGCATCGCCCTTGCCGCCCTGGATACCCTGCACGATCGCCAGCCGGCGCCCATTCTCCCGCCCGCCAGCCTGACAGTTTTCAAGACACTGCGGCGAAGCGGATTGGAAGCTGCCGTTGACCATTGGAACACACTCAAAACACAGCGCCCCGATCAATATAACTTCGACACGGAACAGTTCAGCAGCCTGTATTTCGCTGTGATGCTGGAAAGAGCGCAGGAAGCCCAAGAGATCGCCAGCCTGTGCGCCAGGGTGCTCGCGGAAGCTGCTGTGCAGGCGCTTCGTGATGAACTGGCTTCCGATCCACATCAAGCCGCACAAGATGCCCTGGAAGCGCTTGGCGGACACCGAAACACCGCATAAACATTTCAAGAGGTATCTGCCATGCGCTATGAAAAAGAACTGGATACTGTTCTCCAAACCATCATCGCCCGCTGGGGCATCCCCGGCATGGGAGTTGGCATCGCACAGGATGGCAAAATCATCTACACCCGCAGCTTCGGCGTGCAAAGCCTGGAAACCGGCGCGGCGGTGACCCCGGATTCGATCTTCTGCGTGGCCTCGATTGCTAAGTGCTTCGTCGCCACCGCCGTGATGCAGTTAGCCGAGCGAGGCAAAATCGACCTGAATGCGCCGCTGGTGCAGTACCTGCCCTATTTCAGGCTGGACGACGAGCGCTGCCGGCAAATCACCCCCCGCCAGATCCTCAGCCACACCTCGGGTATGCCGGATTTCGACGAAAGCGAATACGACGAGCTGGTCGCCAACCCTGAATACGACGACCGGGCCGCCGAGCGCCTGGTGCGCAGCCTGGTTCACCGGAAACTGGCTGCCGCCCCTGGGGAGCACTTCCACTACAGCAATATCGCCTACAACGTCCTGGGCGACCTGATCACCAAGGTATCCGGCCAATCCTTCGAAACCTACATGCGCGAAAACATCCTGCTCCCGGCCGGGATGCCCGACAGCACTTTCTGGCCAGCGGATGTGCCGCCTCACCGGCTGGCAGTGCCGCACCTGCGCACGCCGCAGATGCGCGTCAATCCCGTTTACCCCTACCACCGCGCCGACGCCCCGGCCAGCTTCCTGCATTCCACGGTTGTGGATATGTGCCACTGGGGTATCACCTGCCTGAACCGGGGAATCTACAACGGTGAACGCATCCTCTCGGAAGATGGCTACACGCATATGTGGACACCCGTCGCCAAATGGGGCTACCCTCCACTCTACGAAGATATGGGCCTGGGCTGGACTTTGGGGCATTTTGACGGCCTGCAAACCATCAGCCATGGGGGTATGGGCTTCGGCTGGTCCGCTTTCTTTCTCCTTGTCCCTGAGCGAAACTGTGCCGCCATCATCCTGGGAAACGAAGAATCTTCAGCGCGCAGCCGCCTCATCCGGGCCGTGCTCCACACCATGCTGGATCAAGAACCGCAGCCCAACACTGTTTCCTGGATGGTGCCGATCTGCCAGGCGTTAGGCGCGGGTGGGTTCCAGGCTGCTTATGATCGCTATACCGAGATCAAAGACAGCCCGGATTATTTCTTTGATGCAGATGAACTTCCCAATCTGGTAATCCAGTTGACCTCAGTCAAGCAGTTCGTACTGGCCATCGACGCGCTGCGCTTGAACCTTCAAGTCTTTCCGGAGCACATCGAGTCGCACCTGTCCCTGGCCAGGCTCTATCTCCAGAAAGGCGAAAATGCCCAGGCCGAGGCGATACTCTCGCAGGCTCTGTCGATCCAGCCCGATAACGCCGCCGCGGCTGAGTTGCTGGAGATAATTCGACCAATCTAAACAAGGGGCTGGTTAACTGATCGCAAAAACCTGGACCGCATTGCCTACTTGCAAAAACACCAACACTGTTCTGGCAACCTGGCCAGACTGATCGGCGAAGGCCTGGGCGTATCGCTGCACCTGCTGGTCGTAAGCCTGGCTGCGGATGAGTTCCCGCGCTTCAGCCTCCGAGCGCACCGCGTCTGTTTTGAAATCGGCAATGACCCAGCCAGTGCTCGTCTGGTACAACAAATCGATGATCCCAGGGCCGGCCGCGGAAACGTAAGGCACTTCGTGATAGCGCCGGGCGCTTTCGATCTCGGCGCACAAAGGATGCGCCCGAAATCGCTCCAATAAGCGCCGCACCTCGTGAAGCGTAGCGCGCATTTCGGCCGGGTCGGTCAGGCCCGCCTCCAGGGCAAAGGGACGGATAAAGTCATCGAAGCGCTCATCCGGGAAACGCCAGTAACGCAGCGCCTCGTGCACCAGCTTACCAACCACCCAGGCCGGCCCAACCGCGCGCTTGCTCTTGGGAACCACTCGCCAGACTCGCTGCGGCGGGTCGGCCTCCCGGCTGCGAATTTTGTCATCGGCGGCTTTGAGGGGCGGCGGCAGCAAAGGCGCCACCAAATCGGGCCAGGCAGCATCAGAGCGGGGGATTTCGAGCAATTCAGGCATAACCGGCGACTCCAGGCTATCTTGTTCAGCGCCTGGTTCGGATGGATAGAGCGTGCATGCGATGGCATCCGCGCTTTCTACCAAGTCGAATTTCAGAGCATGGGGAAAAGCCAGGTTCTCATCCACAGAGATTTCCCCCAGGCCAATCACATCCCCCAGCCGTTTCAGCCAGCCTTTCAAACCAGGCGCGCTCGACTTCAGCAGCTTAGCGTGCCCGTTGATCAAGAGCTTTTCTTTGGCGCGCGTGCAGGCCACGTACAACAGTCGCCGATCTTCTGCATCTTCCTTGTCCGCATCCTCCAGACTCGCCAGTTGCCAGACAACTGCATGCTGCTCGCTGGCAGCATCACGCACATCGATCAACAAATTTCCATTGCCATCCAGGAGAGTCTTCCCCAGGCCGCCACGATGTTCATAAGCTGCATCAGCAATCACAACCAGCGGGAATTCCAATCCTTTGGCCTTGTGCACCGACATCAACTGCACCGCACCGCCTGCTTCCACCGGGGCCTCGCCCTCGCGCAGCCCGACATCCCGCAGCGTCTGCACGTAATTCAGGAAATCGCCCACGCCTACCAGGCGGCTGCGATGGGCATCGGCCAACAGCTTGTCCACGTTGCGGCGCATGCGAGCGCCCTCCGGAACCGAAGCCAAGATAGCCCGGTAGCCAGTGGAATCGAGGTAACGCTTGAGCACGTCAGCCACAGTTGAGCGTCCGGAAAGCGTATGCAGGTCGTTGATAATCCGGTAGGCGCGCACTGCTGACGCAAGCGTAGACCCGCGCAGAGATTCCCACAAGGGCTGTTTGCCTAATGCATCACCCGAGTAACGCAAACGATAGAGACTCGCGTCGGTCATACCAATCCCTGGCGAACGCAGCAGCCCCGCCAGGGCCAGGTTGTCGCCCGGATTGGCGATGGCCGCCAGGGCGTTGAGCAAATCGCGTATCTCAGGGCGGTCGTAAAAACCACGCCCGGCAATCGTGACGAAAGGAATGCCGGCGCGCTCCAGGGCCATCTCGTAGGCTGCATAAGCCGTAGAAGATCGAAACAGAAGCGCCATCTGGCCCCAATCGAACCCCTCTTCGTTGCGCAGTTCCCCAAGCCTGCAAGCCAACGCCGCCGCCGAAACTGCACGCCCGCTTTCAGCGTCCTCCCCTAAGCCGATCAGAAGCTCAACGTAAGGTGGACAGGCCATCTCGGGTGATTGGCGATAGGCGCTCAACGGCGCAAAGGCAACCTGGTATGGCCGGCTTACCTCGGCCTCTGCGCCTAAAACTGGGGCCAACAGCGCGTTTAGCGCGTTGAGCAGGGGTCTATGTGCCCGAAAAGTCAGGTCCAGGTCGAGATGTAAGCCGCCAGCCTCGCGAATATCCTTTTGCACTTGGCGAAAAACCGCCACGTCTGCCCCACGGAACTTATAAATGCTTTGTTTTGCATCGCCCACCACAAACAAGTCAGAAGTCTGGGTGGAAATATCTGCCGGGTCGAAACCTACCAATGCATATACGATTTGGCGTTGGCGTTCGTTCGTATCCTGAAACTCGTCCACCAGCACCGCCCGCGTCTCGCTTTGCCAGCGAGCGCGCACGTCGGCAGAGGTGGTGAGCAAGCGAGCAGTAAGCTTCTCCAGATCGTCGAAATCGAGCGCCTGCTGCTCGTCTTTCATACGCTGATACTCATGGAGCGCACGATCGTACAGCAAATGTACGCCAGGCAGCGCCTGCGCCATGTGCGCATCCAGCGCCCAACAACTTTTCTCAGCCAAAGTCTTCAAATTGTCGTCGTAAACTTGACGCAAAACTGTCATTGCCTGACGGACTGCCTCGAGGTCATCGGCAGCCCAGTTGCCTTTGCGCCCCAGTGTGGAAGTCGCCTTGCGCAAGGTAACCAAACCTGCCAGAAAACCATCCCAATCCTTACTGCCGCCGGCCTGTTGTACATCGGCCCAATGGGCCAGCACATCAACGCGGGCCATTTCCAGTTTATCGTCTGGAGCAGGCGATTTGAGCGCTTCCAGAGTCGCCAGTGCATTGAGCCAACCAGAAGAATCCAACCATTGAGCGCAATAAGCCTCCAGCTTCCCTCCCCATTCAGTCAGCAAGTCTGGCGCAGGGTTGATGCCCAGCAGGTCAGGGCGCGCGCCTAGCAGCGCAGTCAGTATCCGTCTCAACTCGTTCTCTTTGAACACAGCGAACAGGCCTGCTGCATGGGCATCGCCAGCCGCCCAGGCCAACGCCAGAGCGACTGCCTCCGCCTGGTAAGCGGCTGCCAGGCCCTCCTCGAGGACTGTAAACCCCGGGTCGATACCCGCCTCTGCCGGGTGAGCGCGCAAAATTTCTGCGCACAGCCCGTGGATGGTGCCGATGCGCGCCGCGTCGACCTGCTGCGCCGCCAACTCAGCGCTGGCTGCATCTGGCTCGCCAGCCGCTGGCAAACGCCCCAAAGCCTGGCGTATGCGGTTGCGCATTTCCCGCGCCGCCTTGTCGGTAAACGTAATCGCAATCAACGAGCGGATGGGATACCCCTGCTCGAGCAAATGCAGGTAGCGCCCCACCAGCGACAACGTTTTCCCGGAGCCCGCTCCAGCCGTGACTGCAATCGCAGCACGCGAAGCAGTCGCAGCTTGTTCCTGGCGACCCTTGAATGAAAACTGATCCAGAAGTGAGGACATTCGGCCTGTCAATAGCCTTTCGAGCGATAACGCCAGCAAAAATTGCTCGCTGGGCAGTAAGAAGGGCAGCCGCCCGAAGGCGGGCGCGGCTGAAAGCGCCCGGCGCGGATGTTGGTCACGTGGCGGGCGATGTGCGCCACCGCAGTCTCAAAAGCAGCCTGCACCCCGCCTTCGTAATTCTCCAGTTTCAGCCGGCTGGCTTCAGCGCGCTGGATGTGCCAGTAAAAGCCGTTCGAGATATCGCCCAGGCCCAGGGCTTCGCGCGCTGCCAGGGCGTAGATCGGCAGTTGCAAGCGCCGCCCCTCGGCCAGATCCGTGGCGCTAATCGGCGAACCGCCAGCCTTGTAATCCACCACGCGCAAACGGCCATCCGCCCCTGCATCGATCCGGTCTATGTAGCCATGTAAACGGATATCGCCCAACTCCGTATGCAGCACCAGAGGGGGCTTCCCCAGGCCAAAACGTTCTTCGAAATAGCGCGGGGTGTATCCGGCCGAGGCATTTGCCAGAGCGACGATAGTTTGTCGCAGCAAAGTTTCCAGTTCCTTCTGCTGCAAGACCCACAGTGGCGTAGGGCGAAAGCCATAATCAGCCGGCGCACTGACAAAAACCGAACGCGCCACCTCGGGCAAGCGCTCCAGGCACTCTTCCAGATTCGCCGGGTCCGTTGCCTGACGATAGGTATTTTCCAGGATCTGGTGAAGCATCGAACCCAGGATGCGCACATCGTAGCCATCTTCAGGCGGGATAAGGGGCTCCAGTTCCAGGGCATACGCTACGTAGAAGCAAAAGGGGCAGGTGCCATAAGTTTCCAGGCGGCTGGCGCTCCAACCATGTGCAGGGCCATAACGTGTCTCCAGAGACTCGGCCAGGTCCGGCGCGTCACCTTCGTATTCGCCGTCGGCTGTGCGTTCCAGACGGGAGCGCAGCACCGTCGCTCCGCGCGCAAGGTGTGCATCGAAAGACTTGGCCGATTGGATGAACTCGATTTCAGAAGCCGTTTCCTCGACTGGCACTGGTTCCTCAGGGCGCGCCCGTTGGACTACTGGATGATCGACCAGGCGCAAAACTTCCTGCCAATAAGGCGATGGCTCCCAGGAGTGCCCATCTTCGGCCAGGTAAGGGCGAGTGAGCAGCAAACGTTGGCATGGGCGAGTGACAGCCTGATAGAAAAACGAGGCCTCGTCATTGCGCAGCCTGGATTCGACTGGCACACCGCGTTCACGCAGAATAGCCCGATCGTTCTCCCACAGGATCACGTCTTCGCGCTCGACCTGGGGGAATTGGCCTTCCGAAAGCCCCAACAGAGCAACTGCATCAAAGGATAGCCCGCGTCCATCCAGCACCGAGGTTACCAATACCCCTGCGTCAGGCGAGAAACGATACGCAGCCGCTTTGATCACGGCTCGCAAATCGACGATAAATGACGCGTAGTCCGAACCGGATTTACCCAAAGTGGCTTCGGCCAGCACCAACCCGCGCAGCGCGTCCTTGAATGTCCGCAGCGCAGCGACATCACGCTCGGCCGTGGCGGGGTTCTGGCGGACACACGCCAACACCCTCAACGAGGCATCATCGATTGGGTCAAGCGGCGAAAATCGAGAGGCCAACGCCGGGTCGTCCCCGATCAAGTCCTCGATAAAAGCCACGTAAGCGCGCACGCTGCTTTCTGCAGGAAGACTCAAGCGCTCGACAAAACTTTCGAATCTGGCGCGCAAGGCCTGGCACTCATCTGGCGAAAGGCTGGCTGCGTGCGCTTCCTCATCCAAAACCACCTCGTCAGACTTATTCTGCTTTTCCAACAGGTCGAAGGCTTCGTTCCAATGCGCTAACCCGGCTACCACGCACCCCTGGCGGGATGCCAGGTCCAGCCTGTCTGCATCTTCACCAGTCAACCCAACCACTGACCAATCAAAATAAGGGCTGCGCCAGGCATCAATCACATGGCGGCGCGCCCAATCGCTGGCTGGCAATTCCAGCAGAGCCAGGAGTGCTGCAACTGCCGGGTTTTCGATCAAAGGCAGCCCAGAAGCAGTGCGCACAGGCAGGCCGAACTCGGCTGCGATCTCCTCAATCAAAGGGCGGTAAGTCTCGATATCGCGCCCCAGGATCGCCACATCCGATAACTGCAACTTGTCTCGCACCAGGCGAGCTTTGACCCAACGCAGCGCCGCCCGGGCCTCATCGGCTTGTGTCTGCGCTTCGATAAACTCAATTGCCTGCGGCGGACACTTACCTGGTGCTGCATGTTCGAACAGGTGCTCTTCAAGACAGGCAAGCGCCGGAGCACGCCTGGGATTGCCGGGCGACGGCAGCCGTTCGGGTTGCAGGTGCAGCATACTGGTGAGCAAATCCCTGGCGCGCCGAAAACGATTATGCGCCGGGCGAAGGCGGTCTACTTCGCCCGTAAACGTGATCAGGGTTTCCTGGGCGCGTTCGACCAGCCTCGCCAACACCCCTAACTGTGTAGGGTTGAACTCGTCAAAGCCATCCACTACCAGGAGGCGCAACTCCCGGCCCAGGTGTAGATTTTCTTCCAATGCAATTGCCGCCAACCATCCCTGGCCCTCGGCATCTGCCCAATTCTCGAGGCGCAGCCATTCCTGGTAAGCAGTGTAAACCGCAGAGAGTTCTTCCAGGCGCGGGCCGAGTCCCTTGGCGGCAGTTGCAAAATCATCAGGAAATACCTTGGCCTGCTTGAGTTCCTGAAAAGTATTGCGCAAAGCCGCGACAAACCCGGGCCGAGCGCGCAGCGCGGCATAATGCCTCATCTCCCCTCGGTCGCACATCGCATCCACGATCGAGCGCAGCAATCGGACTTGAACGGGCTCGAACAACCTCGGCAATGGCCGCCCCGCGCCCGCCAGCAGTTGGGCATACAAGGCGTGAAAGGTCATAAATTCCGCCCCAAGAGCGCCTCCAGCCGATGCCAGGCGGCGGCGGAACTCCGCCACCTGCAACTGGTTAGGTAAGATGACCACCACGGAAGCCAGTGGCTCAGTCGTTAGTAAAGCGCGCACACGTTCGACTGCGTGACGAGTCTTTCCAAAACCAGCCGGCGCGATCCAAAAGGACGTAACCACGATGCGCAGCAGACCACCAGCCCAGGGCGCCTCGAGCCAGGCGCTACAACCCTATTTTCACCACTTGCTGCCGACTCAGCTCTACCAACGCTCGCACAGCTTCCACCAACGTTTCAGCCGTTCTGGTTGAGGGCGGCGGGGTAGTCTCTGCCTCCCCCGCCGGGGCGGTCAGCTCCCGAACACGCGCCAGGCGCATGGCCAGTTCGTCAGGCAAGTGCCCTGGCTCCACCAAGTCAGATTGGATCAGGCGCGCAGCGGGCAGGTCGGCGGATGGCTCGAAATCGCGGTGCAGCGCCAATAGGGACGACAATCCCCAGCCAAGCGACTCTCGAATTGGGCGCAGCACTTCCTCCGGGAATCCGCCTTTTAGCACCACCTCCGCCAGAGACAGGCGTTTCTCGGCAAAATCCAGGCCTTCTTGAGCCTTCTTACGGCGCACATCCAGGATGCGCAGATCGCCTGGGCCAGCGGCCGAGGGTAAAGCCGTAGACCGATAAACTTCTTCCTCCGTTCCCTGCGCAGCCGGGATCGCCAGGGCTGGCAAAAAGGCTGCCAGCGCGTTGTAGCCCTCTGAATCCATAAGGTGCAAAACTGGCTTATCAGCAATATAATGCTCCGAAAGCACTGCTTCGATCAATGGGCGCAGTTCTGAGGGCGCGCCTGTCACCACAACCAGGATGCCCTCTCCCATCGGCGCCTTGCGCACGAGCAGGACCTGGCCGTGCAACCGGTCTAGCAGCAAATCGGCAAAGCCTTTTAATGTGGGCGCGGGAGCCATCACTTCCACCGCTTCCGCCGTCACAGGTGCAAGCTCCAGCTCTACCTCGGCCGGCTTTTTCAACAGCTCGCCAAGTTGCTGGAGCAGGCTCTGCCCGGTATCCTCGAACTTGATTGCGCTCGGCGCTTCTTCGCCGCCAAAAACACCGGCAAACACGTTCCGCTTGGCCGCCAGCGTATCCAACATGCGTTCCTCAATCGTGTCTTTGGCGATCAGATTGACCACCTGCACCGAATAAGGCTGTCCATGCCGGTGGGCGCGAGCAATGCGCTGTTCCAACACCGCCGGGTTCCAGGGCAAATCCAGGTTGACCACCAAACTGGCAGCCTGCAAGTTCAGCCCCACGCCGCCAGCATCCGTAGAAAGGAAAACTCGGCAGTTTGGATCATCAAAAAACTGTTCGATCAGCGCCCCGCGCTTATTCGAAGGCACATCGCCGGTCAATTTCACATATCCTAAGCCGACTCGCTTGATGATCGGCTCGGTGAGTTCCAACATTCCTGACCACTGGCTAAAAACTACTGCTTTATGCCCATTCGATGCGATCTCATCGTGAAGAATCTGGCCCAACTCCGTCAATTTAGGGCCAGTTTTTTCGTGATCTTTCGGAGGAATCTCTTTATCGTGTAAAGCCAGCGCATTGCAGACAATACGCATCTTGACCAGGCACATCATCAGGATATCGCGCTCTTTGGGCGTAAGCGGCATACGCCGTGCCTTGGCCACCAATCGAGCTACAGTTTCCTTGAACTCATCGTACGCCTTCCACTGCTGCGGCGTCATCTCTACGAAGAAATTATTATCCACGCGCTCCGGCAGATCAGTGAGCACTTCTGAGCGCGTGCGGCGCAGCACATAAGGTGCAATCGTGGCGCGCAATTCATCCAGGTTCTTATAGCCCAACACTTTGTAACTGCCGCTCGCGCGCTGTTCCAACTCATAAAAGCGGTCGTTGAAATTCCACAATGGGCCAAGAATGCGCGGGTCCAGGAATTGGAAAATGCTGTAAAGTTCGTCGATGCGATTCTCGAGCGGAGTGCCGGTCAGCACAAAAGCGTAGCGGCTGCGCAGTTGCTTGACAGTTTGAGCCGTCTTGGTGCGCCAGTTCTTGATCCGCTGCGCCTCATCCAGGATGATCAAATCCGGATTCAGGCGCTGCAACTGTTCCAGGTCGCGCCGCACCAGTTCGTAGTTGAGCACCTTGAAGAAGGAAGCCTCCGCATACTGGCTGCGCCGCTCCTTCAGGTTGCCTTCAACCACCACCACAGAGAGCGAAGTGAAGCGCCGGATCTCGCGCTCCCACTGATGCTTGAGCGAAGCCGGGCAAATAATCAAAGCGCACTGGATACCACGTAGTTCCTTGAGCAGCGCGGAAGCGGCAATCGCCTGCACAGTTTTGCCCAGGCCCATGTCATCGGCTAACATAGCGCGCCGGCCAAATGCCAGGTGCATCGCGCCCTGCTCCTGGTAAGGATACAGGCGCGTCGAAAGCACATCAAAGGTACGATTCCCGGATTTCACCTGCTCCAGGAACCACGCCTTCTGGCGCTGGATTTCATCGCGATCTTGCAGTAATTCCAGGTATTCACGAACCGCCTCGTGTACGCGCACGAGTGAGCGCTCACGCGGCGGCACCTTCTCAAGATGTCCCAATAATCCTGGCAGCACTTGCAGCGGAGAGCCAACCAGCGCACCGCCCGGGTCGAAGTAGCGCATAAGCAGGTCGCGCACCGCTGGGCGCTCAGGCAGCGGCTGGCTCACGCGTACGGTCACATCGACCCCATAATGCAGGTATATCTGCACGCCGCGCGGGCGCTCTTGCGCCATGGCCTGCAATTTATCCCCATACTCTTCTTTTAGATAGATCAGTACGCTCTCGATGTGTTTACAAGTCCCGATCAGATTGCTCTTGTAATCCGGACAGGTGCAGGAATTCTGCAATTCATCCAGAGAGCGAATTTCCACCCGGTACGCTCGCCCGGATATCGATTTTACATCGAACAGACTGAAAACCGGGTGATTCCCCTTGTTGGTGATTTTTGTAATTTCTTCCAGCGCCCGCTGCCGCCGGCGCTGGATTTGTTCCTGGATGTCCGTGGGCATAAATGGATCTCTTTCTCTAAGGTGTTGCTTTTACAGCTACCCGCCATCACTTTTTGTGTAGGGTTCTGCACCACCCATTATACCCAGTTAAGAAATCAAAGTCTACACCTCTGCCCGTTGCAAAGCGATCTTCTGCCTGCGAATCTGCACTTTACCAGACTTCGCCAACACCTGGCCCACCAGCGCCTCGGGCACATCCACCAGGGAATGTTTATCCTGGATCAAGATCTTGCCGATCACCTGACCGGGGATATCGGCGTGGAAGGCGATCGCCCCGACAATATCGTTAGGGTGCACACCGTGCTTCCTACCCATATTGAGGCTGATGCGCACCATGCCCGGCTCGTGTGATATACCTTCAGCAAAATCACCTGCGGGCTCGCCCCGAAATCGCCCGCCACCCTGGCGATCATAATCAGACCTGCGCCTGCGCTCGCGATAGGAAGAGCGCCGCTGGGGTTCGATGACCTCACTTACTGGCGCGATCGGGCGCTGTTTATCCTCGGCCCGCGCTAATTTCAAAGCCACTGCCGCGATATCCAGCGCGTCATAGCCTTCCTGGAGCATTGCCTCAACCAACTCCCTCTCCCGGCGGCAGCGTCCCCGGCGCAGCCAAACGCCCATTTGGTTGATCAACCGTTCTTCGCGGAATTTGTGGATTTCTTCCTCGGAGGGCAATTTCGCCCGGTTGAGATTTTGCCTGGTGAAGGCTTCGATCTGGCGCAGGCGCCGCATCTCATAGGGCGCTACCAGCGAGATCGCCGCGCCGCTTTTGCCGGCCCTACCGGTGCGCCCGATGCGATGAACGTAAAGCTCAGCCTCGTCCGGTAATTCAAAATTGAACACGTGAGAGATATCATCGATATCCAACCCGCGCGCCGCCACATCGGTCGCCACCAACACCTTGATCTGGTTCTTGCGAAAACGGCTGACGATGCGTTCGCGCGCATCCTGGCTCAGGTCGCCGCTCAAAGCCTCCGCCGGATATCCCCGCACGGATAGCTCGTTCGCCAGGTCGCCCGTCCCTACGCGCGTGCGAACGAAAATCAACGCGCTGGTGATCTCCTCGATTTCGAACAGGCGCGTGAGCGCTGCCAGTTTATCTGCTTCGTTGACCAGATAGTAGCACTGCTCGATCGCCGCCACAGTCACCTGCTCGCGCTGGATCGTAACCGCATGCGGGTCATGCATATAACGGTCGGCCAGGCGGCGGATCTCGGCCGGTATCGTAGCCGAAAACAGCGCAGTCTGCCGCTCAGCGGGCGTCTCTGCCAGAATCGTCTCGATGTCCTCGACGAAACCCATACTCAACATTTCATCGGCCTCGTCCAGGATCACCGTGCGCACGTGCTGGATATCCAGAACATTCTTGCGCATCAAATCCAACAAACGGCCTGGCGTGCCTACAATAATATCCACCCCTCTTTTCAGTTTGCTGATCTGGGGGCCGTATGCCTGGCCACCATACACGGCCAACACACGCACATCCTGGTAGCGCCCGTATTCGACGATGGCACCCGCAACCTGCAATGCCAGTTCGCGCGTGGGCGCTAACACCAGCCCCTGCACATAATTATGCCCGGGTTCGAGGTTTTGTAAGAGCGGCAAAGCGAACGCAGCCGTCTTACCGGTGCCGGTCTGCGCCTGGCCAATCACATCCCGGCCGGCGATCATCACCGGGATCAAAGCTGCTTGAATGGGGGTAGGTTCCAGATAGCCGCGCTCGGTAACGCACTGCACCAACTGCGGGTCCAGGCCCAACTGGGTAAATTCGGTTGTCATCAAAAAACTCCTGATCGGATATGAAACGTTTTGACGACTCCGCCGTTCTACCCATGCCTGCCGCATCCTAACCGGGCGATCTCCTCGCGGAGCGCCCCGCACGGCAACAAAAAAGCCCGACTACACTACGCCGGGCAATCATTCGGATTGATCAAAACAATTTCCTAAATGTTGCGGACGAGTCCGCCAGTCCAACTGGACAGCGGCGGGGAGTATACCACGTTTTCGCTATCTATGCGCTTTTCGGACCAACTCGTGAGAAAATGCTCATTTTGGGACCGATGAGCGCTGCGCTTCAACCACCCCGCGTCCTAACCTGACCGCTACACCACCGTTGAAGAGTGATAGGCTGGTGTCCAGGTGCAAGCCAGTTTGGCGTAAAAGCTGTACATCACTACACAGGATCGCCACAGGCCAGCCCTGGCATTTGGCTCGCAGCACTTTACCGAATTGCGCGTACAGATTGCGCACATCCTTATCTGCGCTGACTCGCAGGCCATACGGGGGGTTGGTTACAATCCAACCGCGCTCACCTGGCTCAATCGCTGAGACCGCCCGGCACGAGAACTCGATACAGTCTCCTACACCTGCCCGCTCAGCATTCGCCTTCGCCATCTCAACTGCCCCAGCATCCCGGTCCGAGGTAATCATCCGCACAGATTGCCCGGCGGGAGGCATTCTGTTCTCGGCCAGCAGATCGCTCCATAACCTGGAGTCGAAAGCTGGCCATTCCATGAAAGCAAAGCGCCGCTTGCTGCCAGGCGGGATGCCAAGCGCCATCTGCGCCGCCTCGATCGGGATCGTCCCCGACCCACAGAAAGGATCGAGCAGCGGTGCGCTGCCGTCCCAACCTGCCGCCAAGATCATGCCTGCCGCCAGCGTCTCCCGCAGGGGAGCCTTGGCCGTTGCCAGGCGATAACCCCTGCGGTGCAGCAGCACCCCTGAAGAATCGATGCTGATCGTACAATCATCGTGCACCAGACGCGCCAGCACTAATTGGGGTAACTGACCATCCCCCTTTTCTTCATGCTTATGTATTTGCACCGGCCGGCCCAACCGATCCTGAATCGCCCCCGCGATGCGTTCGGCAACTGCATCGGAATGATACAGACGTGATTTATGGCAGGTTACCCGGATTGCCACCGGTTGCCCGGGTCGCAGGTAGCGTTCCCACACCAGGCGACTGGCCTTTTTGCGCAGCTCAGAAAACGCCGCTGCATAAAAATCCCCCAGGCGCACCAGCACCCGGCTGGCTGTGCGCAGATGCAGGTTAGACCGGTAAATTGTCTCCAAATCGCCTTCGAAGGAGATGCCTCCGCCCTCATCTCCCAGGCCCTTCCTCTGAGAACGATCTTTCACAAAAGCCCCCTTTACATCAACCGGGCGTACACCCAGGCGAATCAATTCCTGCGCCGTAAACGGCTCTAAGCCAGGCGAAGTGACCGCAAACAATTTCTCCATCGCGCCCCTAACGTCCCGGCTTCTGGACGATGATATCCTTCTGGCGCTTTTTCCGGCGCAGGTCCTTCTCGACGAAGATGGGTTTGCGCGTGAATGGATCTAGTTCCGTGTAATACATCAGGCTGGAATAAGTGGAAGGTGTAGGTGTAAAAATCTGCACCTGTTCCGGGGCGATTTTGAGCTTCTGGCTAGCAAAACGCTTCAAACGCAGCATATCCTGTTCGCTGCAGCCAGGGTGCGCGGCAATCATATAATAAGTCAGAAATTGCCGCTTACCCGCCACCCGGTTGGCGCGCTCATACATCTCCTTGAAGCGCAGCAGTGCATCTGTTCCCGGCTTCCCCATGTGGTGTAAAACATGCTCTTCGGTGTGCTCCGGGGCGATCTTCATCTGCCCGGAAACGTGATGATTTACCAATTCTTCCAGGTACTGCTTCCCACAGGCCTGATCGCCCAATAACAAATCGTAGCGGATGCCAGAAGCCACGAAAACTTTCTTCACCCCCTGGATGCGCCGGATGCGCTTGAGCAGTTCCAACTGCGGGCTATGCTCCACCTTCAACAACGGGCAGATCCCTGGAACCAGGCAGCGTTTATTTTCGCAAATGCCCCGATCCAGCTTCTTCTCGCATTCGAACCCATACATATTTGCCGTAGGCCCGCCCACATCCAGGATATAACCCTTGAAGTCCGCACGCGTCGCCATCTGCTCGGCCTCGGCCAGGATCGATTCCTGGCTGCGCCAGCGCACCGTCCGGCCCTCGTGGACGCTGATCGCGCAGAAATTGCATTCACCGTAGCATCCACGGTGTGTAGGGATTGAAAAGCGGATGGTCTCCAGCGCCTTCACTTTCCCCTGGCGCTCGTAATAAGGATGTTGGGCACGCTCGAAATCCAACGCATACACCGCATCCAGTTCATCCTGAGATAAATAAGGTTCTGGTGGATTCTGGATCAGGTAGCGCTGGTCGTGTCGCTGGCACAGACCTTTGGCGGTTAGCGGATCGTTATTTCGATAGAAGGCGTGGAACATGTCGATCATGGCTTGCTTATCGCCGGCCACCACCTCGAAAGCCGGCAGCTCCAGGTAATCTTCACGTTTCTCGTTGGAGAGATAACACAGCCCGCGGATATCGAGCACGTCACGCCCAGCTCGTAAGCACTCCGCCAATTCCACCACCGACTTCTCCGCCATGCCATACAACAAGTAATCTGCCTTGGCGTCCAACAAAACCGATCTGCGCACACGGTCGGACCAGAAATCGTAGTGCGCCACCCGGCGCAAGCTGGCTTCGATCCCACCCAAAACGATTGGACAGGTGCGCTTGAAATACCGCCGGATCAGGTTGGTGTAAACAATTGTAGCCCGGTCTGGCCGGCGGTCATTGACTCCGCCTGGGGTATAATCGTCGCTTTTACGCTTCTTTCGCAGAGCCGTGTAATTTGCCACCATCGAGTCTATACTACCAGCCGTCACCCCCCAGAAAAGCCTCGGCTCCCCCAGGCGGCAGATATCCTGCCCAGAATGCACATCCGGCTGTGCAATCACGCCCACCCGGTAGCCGGCCTGTACCAAAACCTTGCCGATCACCGCTGTACCGATAAACTGGCTGTCGATATAACTATCACCGGTAACCAGAATAACGTCCAATGGGCGCTCAGGATCAAGTGGATGCCTTTTATCGGCAGTCTCCCATCCCAAGGATGCAAGCTCTTGTCGTGTTGTTGGAAGAAACATAGCACTCAGGTAAATAAACTCGCTAAGAAAAATTCAACCCATTATACCCCTAGATTTCATACCAAGTTACTCTAAAAAGGATGCTGGTGTTTGTACAGTACCAAATCATAGTATAATCGCCTCAGCCAGCGTCAGGCATACTGCCTGAACTAAAAAAATTCCCCATATAGAAGATCCCAAATCAGAGCACATCTCCATGACCGAACAGACTCCCAACTATTCCCCACTCTCCCCTGAACAGCTTACAGAGTTGAACGATGCCCAAAAAGATATCTTTCAGCAACTGGATGAAAAAGATCGCCAGTTCTTTGCCAAGAACTTCTCCCCCGCCTCTCTGGGAAAAGCTCTGGAACGCAAATGGGAAACCATACAATCGCGCGCCCGTCTCTCTGCTTTCGACCAGCGCGTCAAAGAGAACCTGACCGGCCCGGGAAAAGACGCTCCTGAAAAACCCGGTTTGAACGCCGGCGATCTGGCCTTGGGAGCAGCCGGTGTGGCAGGCGTGGTCGGCATTGGAGTCCTGGCCAGCAAAATTGCCCCGGAAGGCAAAGCCACCTGGCGCGGTGTGACTCCCCGCGACCTGATCGACCCATTGGTCAAAACCTTTGCTCGCCAGGAAAAAACCGACATCCGTTTTGAGCCTCCCACTGCAGAAGGGTTGCTGCAAGCCAGTGTGCTGCTGCGTACTTCCAGCGGCATGCTACCCGGGCTGACCGTCGTACTCACCCCGCTGAAAGAAGCCACCGAGGTGCAAATCAGCAAAGTTTCATCCGATAGCATCCTGGGAACCGTCAAGGAAGGCGGCCAAAAGCTCATCGACCTGGTGCAAGATGGTCTGCGTCTGGGCAAAAAGCAGAGCGGCGCCGAAAATTTACTGGATCTGGCAGGCAAGATGGTTAACCAGGGCGTCGACATCGCTCAATCGGTCAAAGACCTCAACCTTGAAGACAAAGCCTGGGAAGCCATCCAAAACGTAGCTGCACCGCTGCAAGCCATCTATAACGAAAAGATGGCTGAACAGCAAGAAAGCCGCCTGAAACTGGAAATGGCCTGGGACGATTACATTTCCTGCCCCAAGTGCCGGGTCAATTTCGGCGCGGACGATCTCGAATGCCGTGTGTGCGGGACTGCCCGGCCGCCAAGACCAGAGCAGCCTGATCCGCGCGACCCTTAACCCATCTGCATTTCCTGTGCTCGGATTGCCAGGCCAGCCGCCACGCTGCTGAAAGCGTTGGTTTTCTTCACGCGCTCTCGACCAAAAAGCGACTCCAGCATGGCCGAGAAAGCAGGGATACTCGATGACCCGCCAGTCTTCACCACGGCGTCGATCTGCTCAGGCTCCAAACCCGAGGCGGCTACGGTTTCCAGGACCACGTTTTCGATCTGCTGTTGATATTCCAGGATGTCTTTCTCGAACTGAAAGCGCGTATACAACTCCCACAGATTGATGTTCTGATCTTGCAGTTCGATCACGGCCGCGCCCTGGCTGGATAACGCAATTTTGGCGGCCTCCACCCGGTTGTAAAACGAGAAAGCCAGATCGTTGAAGATCAACGCTCGCAAGGTCTTCAGCCGCGCCGGAGCATTGCCTTTCTGGATCGCCTGCTCCAGTTTGCGCCGCACCAGAGGCGTGCTCAACTCGGGCAGCGCAATCCAATCTGGCACAGCCCGGATCAACTCCAGAATGTCCGGTTCATGGCCGATACGACCCAGCCCGAAATGCGGCAGCATGCGCGTCTGGATGATCGTCCGGTCAAAATCACTGCCCGCAATGCCGATCCCGCCGCTGGCATACACGCGCCTGTCTCGCCGGTCCCCCAGGCGCATAATCGCAATATCCAGCGTGCCACCTCCAAAGTCGAAAATCAGTACATTCTGCGGGTTTTCTAAGGTCTGCTCGTAAGCCAGCGCCGCCGCGACAGGCTCGAATTCGAATTCCACCTGCCCGAAACCGGCCCCATAAGCCGCCAGGCGCAACGCATCCTGCGCCTGGCGGTCCAGTTCAGGCACGTCAGAAAACTTGACCGGCCGGCCCAGCGTAACGCCGTAGATCGGTCCCCCCAGGATTTGCTCGGCGCGCGCCTTCAAAGCGCCCAGATAGGTCTGCACCAGGTCAACAACCGAATAATAGCGCTCGAAGATCTGCGTCCCCTGGTAATCACCTCTCCCGCCCGATTTCCGCAAAGCCGTTTTCAAATATTGCAGCAAGCGCCCCGGTTTCAATTCATCTTCATAGACGTAAACGTCTCGCACGTAAAACATGCCATCCGAACCGTGATAATCGATCTCGCCCGCCCATTTTTTTACGAAATGGCGCATACGGTTGACATTGTGCCGGTAGTACAATTCCACCGCTTCTTGCCCAATGTACGCTTTATCATCGCGGGTAATGTAGAGGATCGTTTTGACTACCTCGGGCAGGATGTTCTGCCGATCAATGGGCAGCAAGTGTACCTTTTGGCCGTTGCAGATCGCCACGCCCGAATTGGAGGTTCCAAAATCCAAGCCTATGTTGAGCCCCATCGCCAACCGTCACCTTCTCATTGACGCAGAAAACGCGGTCCAGGCTAATAGCTCACTTTGTGCCTCGACTGTACCGATACCAAGCAATTTTTCCATGCTCTGCACCTGTAAATGACCTTGTTGGTCCAGGCTAATGCTCCAGTCACCATCGCTAACGGCTGCAGCCCCAACCACGCGTACGCCACTTTCGCGCCGCTTCGCAGATAGCAGTGCCTTTCCCCTGGTTTTCAGCGTTTGAGCGACCTCCAGGCTTTCCTCGGCCAGATGGATCGCCTTGCCAACCTGCGTCATCACCAGGATGGATTTCCCTGCACCTGCCAACAACACGGCTGCCAGGTGATCTGTCGCGTCCAGACGAATAACATCTTCAACAGAAAACGACAAGCGTTTGACCTCCACACGCAGCATATATCCGTGGCGACTGATCAAAATCAGATGATCTTCATTAGTGCACAGCAAAATATCGAACATCTTATCCGGGGATTGCTTCACACCGCTGCCGATATAATGGTTGCCCAATATCGTTTGCGCCATCGAAGTGCCGATCTTTTTGGCGCAACCCTTCCGGCTGGTCTGCAAGAAGAACTCGGACAATGCCAGCTTTGAAATCGGCAGCAGGCATGCCAGGGTTTCGCCGGCGCGTGGCTCGCTAGGAATGGGAACATTCGCCCAGTCCAGGCTTACGCCCTGCTTCGGTTGTTCCTGCCATTCTGCTGGCGCCAGGCTTTCAACCGGCAGCGCCTCCACCCGTCCAGAGGTAAAAACAAAGAGGATTTCTTCCAGGGAAGATGTTACGAATAAACGCGGCGCTTCATCCGCAGCACTTAGCTCGCCCTTGAGATTTCCCAAGAGCCTCCCATCTTCCAGGCTTCCGGGAGCGATCTCGAATCGCAGCACCTTCCCCAAAGCATCATAGACCAGCAAACTTAGCGTCTCAGAAAGCTTCTTGGATTGCGAAGTGTCCAAAATCTCATCCCCTGCCAATTGCCCGCCTACCTGGCGTTTGAGCAGTTCGAGCTGATATTCCAGGTGGGCAATACGCTGTTCGTACTCCTCCACACGCTTGCCCGACTGCAAGGCGATGTTCTCCTCTAACAAGGCTTCGTTTCGGCTCGAGAGATCACGCAGCCGGTTAGCAATATATTGCAATATTAGAGCCGCCGATTCGGGCCGTTCCTGCACTTCTTTGAGCCATTCTTCGATTTTTTCTGTCGTTATCATTTTCTTCTCTATTTGCGGTATGAGTGACGCCTCCAGATTATAATACTTGCAGGACGTGAAGCAGGATCAGAAACCGCCCCTTGCCAATGATCCGCGCGCATTACCTGAAACTTAGGATATACTACTGGAAACCGCTGGTGCACAGCCAGGCTGTGGTAGTCAAAAAAGTTCCACAAGCCCCGGTTGTGACAAATTTAGGAAAGAAATCATTTGCCGCCTGGGTAAAATGACGTTACACTATAGGTTGGCTTCACTGATTTCTGATCCCTGTTAGGGATGTGTTTTTCAAACAAAAAAAGCGAGGTGCCTATGTCTGCTGGAAAAATCATCGCCTACATCGCCGCTGCGATTCTGATTTTTTTCGGTGTACTCTTCATTTGGGGAGCGTTCAGCCCGCAAGGAAACGTTGCCTGGATTCCAGTAGGATTGATTAGCGTTGGCATCGGGTTTGGTTTGATCTGGTTTGCCGGGCGGCAAAAAGCAGGTGACCAGGCAGCCCAGCAAGTTAATCTAAAAATCGATCTACCCGCCAATGTCAGCCTGGATACCTTCAAATGCCAATCCTGCGGTGGGGCATTGACTCCCGAGAACGTCAAAATGGTAGCCGGAGCGCCAGTAGTAAGCTGTCCTTATTGCAACACCAGCTATCAACTCACCGAAGAGCCAAAGTGGTAGCAGCGCATGTCCAGCCAACGCCAGTCATACACCTGCCCTTGGAGAAACTAAAATGAAAATAAAAGCATTGCGACTTGCGGTTTTCCTACTGCTCGTGTTTGTCCTGCTCGCCCCCAGTAGTGCCCAGGCGCAAACCTACCTCTTTCGACAGGATTCGCAAACCGTTCAGGTGTTCTGGAACGAGGATGGTACCGCCTCAATTGATTATGTATTCGTGTTCACCAACGACCCTTCCGCTTCTCCGATCGATTATGTAGATGTGGGCATCCCCAACGCCAACTTCGATGACAACAGCATCTCTGCTGACGTGAATGGGGAGCCGCTAACCGATATCTCGCGCTCTGGCTATCAAGGTTCCGGCACAGGCGTCGCAGTAGGGCTGGGATCCTTAGCCATCCGGCCCGGGCAAACTGGCCGTGTACACGTTTTTATCGGTATTGTACGTCGTGTGCTCTATCCCGACAGCACCGACTCCAATTACGCCAGCGGCGTATTCTCGCCCACCTGGTTCGGTTCCCAGTATGTCAGGGGCGACACCAACCTGAGTGTTATCTTCCATCTCCCGCCTGGCGTACAACCCGATGAACCGCGCTGGCACGCTGCTCCCAGCGGTTTCCCCAGCGAGCCAGAAACCGCATTAGATAACACCGGGCGAGTGATGTATACTTGGGCCAATCCAATTGCCTCACCTTCCAAGCAATATAAGTTTGGGGCATCGTTCCCTGCCCAATATGTGCCCGATTCGACGATTGTCCGTCCCAGCCTGCTTGAGATCCTTGGCCTGAGCACCGACGACTTGATTTCGCTTACCTTTTGCTGCGGTGTGCTGTTCTTCATTGTGTCGACCACTGTACTTTCCATTCGCAGTACAAAGCGTCGAAAATTGCAATACCTGTCGCCCAAGATCGCCATCGAAGGGCACGGCATCAAGCGCGGCCTGACCGCCATCGAAGCCGCCATCCTGCTGGAGCAGCCGCTGGACAAAATTCTGACCATGATCCTGTTCTCATCGATCAAAAAAGGCGCCGCCACGGTCACCAAACGCGAGCCCCTGGAAATCGAAGCTGCCGATCCCTTGCCCGAGGGCTTGCAGCCCTACGAGCAGGATTTTCTGGAAGTTTTTCAGGGTACTAAAAACCTGCAGCAACAGCGCAAGAGGCTGCAAACCATGATGATTGATCTGGTCAAAAGCATCTCGGCTAAGATGAAGGGCTTCAGCCGCCGCGAAACGGTTGCCTATTACCGCGACATCATCCAGCGCGCCTGGGCTCAGGTAGAAGCCGCCGATACCCCACAGGTAAAAAGCGAGCGCTTCGACCAGGTGATGGAATGGACAATGATGGATAAAGATTACGAGGGGCGCACCCGCGACGTGTTCAGTGGTGGGCCAGTCTTCATACCCACCTGGTGGGGAAGCTACGATCCGGTTTACAGGCGCACAATCGGCCCGCGCCCGGCCTCGCTCCCCGGCGCTACCCCTGGCGCGCCCATGCCCGCCGGAGGAGTCTCACTGCCCAACCTGCCAGGTTCTGATTTTGCCGCTTCGATTGTAAACGGCGTCCAGAACTTCTCTTCAAGCGTGGTAGGCAATTTGACTGACTTCACCAGCGGTGTGACCAACAAGACCAACCCTGTGCCGGTTTCCACCAGTAGCCGTGGCAGCAGCTCTCGTAGCGGAGGCGGCTGCGCCTGCGCCTGCGCCTGCGCCGGGTGCGCCTGCGCCTGCGCTGGTGGTGGACGATGATTCTCGCTTCGAGACACTGAAGGCACCACAATGGGCCTCGATCGCTTGAAATCCTGGATAAACCACCTTGGAGGCGGCACAGAAGGCAGCCTGTCTCCGGAGCCAGGCCTTTACCATTACGTGCGCCAGAACACGGGTGAGCGCAGCCGCATTCACCTGAGAGTGGATCCAGATGGCAGTGGTCTGCTGATCGTCAACGCCAACCGGGTGATGCACCTGAATCCAACCGCCGCCTACATGGCCCGCCTGGCTCTCGAAGAGATCCCAGAGTCCCAGGCCACCCGCGCCATCCAGCAGCGCTACCAGGTCACACAGCGCCAGGCCCGTGATGACTACACGCAATTCGCCAGCCAACTTTCCGAGTTGATCCGTCCTGATGGCGCCTGCCCCATCCACGATTTGGATCTGGAGGTCACCGCTCCCTTCAGCGCACGCCCTTCCGCCCCCTATCGCATGGACCTGGCGCTGACTTACCGCTGCAACAACGATTGCGCCCACTGCTACAATGCCCGTCCGCGCAATTACCCCGAGCTTGCCACAGAGCAATGGCAGCGTATCCTGGACCGCTTGTGGGAAATCGGCATCCCTCACGTGGTCTTCACCGGCGGCGAACCCACCCTGCGCACTGATTTGCCCGCGCTGGTAGCCCACGCCGAACGCAACGGTCAGATCACCGGTCTGAACACCAATGCCCGGCGGCTTTCCAACGCCGACTACCTGCGCCCGTTGGTAGATGCCGGCCTGGATCATGTGCAAGTCACCGTTGAGTCGCACGACCCGGCGATCCACGACGCCATGGTGCAGGCCCGTGGAGCCTGGAAACAAACCATCGCTGGCCTCGAAAACGCCCTGGACAGCCCCTTGTTCGTGATGACCAACACTACGATGCTGCAGGCCAACAGCCCCTCGCTGCCCGAGACCCTGCACTTTCTGGCCGGGCTGGGCGTACCTACTGTAGGGCTCAACGCGCTGATTTACTCCGGGCGAGGCGCTGAAGTGGGTACTGGTCTGCAAGAAGAATCGCTCCCGCCCTTATTGGAGGCAGCTCGCCAGATTACTTCGGCCAACGAGCAACGTTTGATCTGGTACACTCCCACACAATATTGCCACTTCGACCCCGTCCAACTGGAATTGGGCGTAAAGGGCTGCACAGCCGCACTTTACAACATGTGCATCGAACCAGATGGGGCTGTCATCCCCTGCCAGTCGTACTACCAGCCTATTGGCAACCTGCTGGAGTCGCCCTGGGAAGAGATTTGGGATCACGAACTCGCCACCAGCTTGCGCGAGCGTCGCAACTTACCAGTCAAATGCACCGGCTGCGTCTTGCTAGCCGAGTGTGGTGGTGGGTGTCCGCTGTATGCTCAAAACACGGGAGGGAGGTGAAAGATGGGGCTGGGTGCATCCCCAAAAGGCGTCATCGTTCTCTATAACGAAAATCTCGATCTGATTTTAGGCGAACCCCACGATTATCTGGCAGAAAACGGCGTTATCGCCTGTGCCTCGGCCGTTGAAGAAGCACTTTCACAACAGTATCCGGTAATCAAAGTTCCGATCCACACTGATATCGAACCCGCCTTAGCGCCATACCCTCCCACCGAATGGGTGGTGTTCAACCTGGGTGAAGGCATCGAGGGGCGCCTCTTTGAAGAAGCGCGCATCGCCTGGGCGCTGGAAGCCATGGGTTATACGTTCACCGGCTCTTCCGGTGAGGCCATCGCTGCCAGCACCAACAAAGCCACCACCAAGCAACGCCTGGCTCGGGCCGGTGTGCAAACACCCTCCAGTTGGCTATTTCGGGATGCATCAGAAATTCGCGGCGAGTTTGAATTTCCACTGATCGTCAAACCCGTCGCTGAGGATGCCAGCCTGGGCATTGAACAACAGGCCGTAGTCCACGACCTGCCCGCTCTGCGAGAGCGCGTCATCTTCGTCAATGACTCTTACCGCCAATCTGCCCTGGTAGAAAGCTTCATCCAGGGGCGCGAGTTCAACACCTCTCTCTGGGGTGAGCCGCCGGAAGTACTGCCGCTATACGAAATCGATTTCAGCGAGTTTCCCAACCCTTTCGAGCGGATTGTTTCGTTCGCAGCCAAATGGGAAAGTGACACCTTTGAGTACAACCACACACCAGGAATCTGTCCAGCACAAGTCGGCCCGCAGCTCGCCCGGCACATCAGCCTAACGGCTTTGCACGCCTGGCGCACAATTGGTTGCCGCGGCTACGCCCGCGTCGACATGCGCCTGGATACAAATGATAAGCTATATGTTATTGAGGTCAACTGCAATCCAGATCTTTCTCCCGATGCCGGTTTCTACGGCGCTTGTAGGGTTGCAGGATACAATTATTCCGAAATGATCTTGAAAATCCTTCGCATGGCTCTAGTGGAATGAGGTAAACCATGACAAATCTACTTGCACCTTTGCGCCGCATGTTCAATCCCTTGCACGAAATCGAAGCGGGTATCTACCATTACATATCGCCTCCCAATGATCCGCGCAATTACCGCCTGCACTTGCGCCTGGAGTCAGATGGTAGCGGGGTTCTAATCATCAACGCGGCAACGATCCTTCATCTCAACCAGACTGCTGCCGAATACGCCTACTATCTGGTGCACAATACACCCGCCGATCAGGTTGCGCGCAAGTTCTCTGCTCGCTACAATGTCAGCCGCGCCCAGGCCAGCCAGGATTACCTCCAACTGGCAGAGCGCATCCAGACTCTCATTTCCACCCCAGACATCGACCCGGTAACCTTCCTGGATTTCGAACGCCAGGTACCCTACAGCGGGCAAATCTCCGCCCCTTATCGCCTGGATTGCGCCCTGACCTACCGCCTGCCAACCGATACTTCTCCAGACGCCGCCCCTGTCGAGCGCGTAAAGCGCGAACTGGATGCTGAGGAGTGGAAAACTTTGATCGATAAGGCCTGGTCAGCCAGTATTCCGCACATCGTTTTCACAGGCGGCGAACCCACACTGCGATCAGATCTAACAGAGCTAATCGCCCATGCCGAAGCCAATGGGCAGATCAGCGGCTTACTCAGCGACGGCCTGCGCCTGGCTGAGAGCGCCTACCTTGAAGAGCTTTTACAGACCGGCCTGGATCATTTGATGTTGGTTCTGCGCCCGGAAGAACCCCTTGCCTGGCAGGCGCTGGAAAACGCACTGGCGCAAGATTTGTTCGTAGCCGTACACTTGACCCTCGCTGCCGAGAATGTAAAGCAGATACCAAAGCTACTCCGCCGTCTGGCAGACATGGGCGTACACGCCGTTTCGCTCAGCGCCAGCGATCCCAGCCTGGCGACCGCCTTGCACGATGCCCGCGAGCAAATCGCCAGACTGGAAATGGAGCTGGTTTGGAATTTGCCTGTGCCTTACTCCAGCCTGCATCCCATCGCTCTGGAAACCAGCCAGCCCGAAATCCCTGAAGGCGCTGGCCGCGCCTGGCTGTACGTTGAACCAGATGGCGACGTGCTGCCCTCCCAGGGAGTCAACCGAGTGCTTGGCAACCTGCTCGCCGATCCTTGGGAGAAAATCTGGAAAAGCACGGACTGAACCGTGTCGCTCGACCTGACGGATTGGCACCAACGTTTCATCCAGCAGGCGCGCTGGACGCAAGATTTGCGCCGTTATCTGTTCGAGCGCGCCAGGCTGACCCGCGCCTCACGCACGCTGGAAGTCGGGTGTGGTACAGGAGCGTTGCTCGAGAGCTGTCTAGATTCAAGTTACCTGCACGGCCTGGATATCTCCGCGCCGCACCTGTACCTGGCGCGCTTTCACGCTCCCAGGGCGCTGCTGGTGCAGGGCGACGCCCACGCCCTGCCCTATGCCCCTGCCAGTTTCGATCTAACCTTCTGCCACTTCTTGCTGCTCTGGGTAAAACAACCAGAGAACGTAATCGCCGAAATGGTTCGCATCACCCGCCCCGGTGGGTCTGTCCTGGCCCTGGCTGAGCCAGACTACGGTGGTCGCATCGATTTCCCAGACGAGCTGGCGAAGCTGGCCAATTTACAGCAAACCGCCTTGCGCCGTCAAGGCGCCGATCCACTGATCGGGCGCCGCCTGGCCTCGATTTTTGCCAGCGCTGGGCTGCAACAAATCGAAACCGGCGTCCTGGGAGGCCAGTGGCAGGGGTCCCCTTCCAAACAAGATTGGGAAAACGAGTGGCAAGTATTGTTGGAGGATATCGGCGCCGACCTGCCAGCCTCCGAACTGGAAAGCCTTCGCCAGCACGATCACAAAGCCTGGCTGGAAGGTAGCCGGGTGCTCTTCGTACCAACATTCTACGCCTGGGGGCGAATGAAAGCGTGAGAGCCAGCTTCATTCGCCTGTTGCTGCCCATTCTCGCCTGTATCACCGCGGCAGCCTGTTTATGGTTAGCGCAAAACTTCGATCTACCCCAGCTCAACTGGATTAGTATCATCCTGTGCCTCATCGCTGCCCTTTCGACTTTGCATGCCCTTCATCTTTGGCAGATCAAAACAGACGCGGCCCATCTGCGCGCAGCAATGAGACGCATGCTGGTTTTCAGTCTGCTAGCTCTGCTGCTCATTCTCGCCGCAGGCAGTATGTGGATTACTCGCAGCCGCGTCCAGGTAATGATCCATCCAGGGCGCACCTTTGCGGAAGTATCCTATGCAAAAACCCACATCCCCGATTTCCAGAACGTACAATTCGTCACACCCGATGGGTTAACTCTGCGCGGCTGGTATGTACCTCCGCACAACAAAGCCCTGGTAATTTTCCTACACGGGCATGGCGGTAACCGCCAACAATTAGCGCTGGAAGCCGGCCTGCTCGTTCAACAGGGTTATGGAGCGCTTCTTTATGATGCCCGCAACTGCGGAGAGAGCGAGGGGACCATCACGACACTTGGGCTCACGGAAGTCAACGATATGCGTGGCGCATTGCAATTCTTGCAAAGCCAGCCTCAGGTAGACCCGGAACGTATCGGCCTGCTCGGGCACTCGATGGGCGGTTCTACAGCTCTGATGGCAGCCGCTCAAATTCCGCAGGTGCGCGCCGTTGTTTCTGAGAGCGCCTATGCCAGCCTGGAGCAAAACATCCGCGAAAACCTGGACCACCTGCTCGGCCTGCCACCATTCCCCTTCGCCCCGCTGGTAATTTTTTGGGGCCAGCAAGAGACAGGGCTGGATATTTCTCAGGCGAACCCTGTGGACCAGATTTCGACAATCAGCCCACGGCCGGTATTGATTATCCATGGAGAGCAAGATTCAACCATCTTGGTTGAGAATGCTCACCAGCTTTACCAGGCTGCCCGGCAACCTAAGGAATTATGGATTTTACCGGATGCCATGCACTGCTGTTTAGCTCAGGTCGGGGGTGAGGCATATGCCCAAAAGCTGCTGGAGTTCTTCAACCAGGCCTTGCTCTCCCCCTGACAAAAAATGCCGTGTCAAACACGGCACCCACTTTCTGTAATAAAGCCACGCTCGCCAAAGAAAGCCCTACTCGTTCTCCTTAGGCAGGCCGATCTCAATCTGCCCATCAACGACGCGGGTCGGATAAGCTGGAATATCCACAATCGCCGGCAAAGATAACACTTTGCCCGTGCGCACGTCAAAGCTTGCCCCATGGCGCGGGCAGCGAACTTCCAAACCATCCAGCTCGCCATCGCCCAACGGCCCATCATCGTGACTGCAAACGTCCCCAATCGCGAAAATTTGCCCGGCGATATTGAAAATCACAATCGCATCACCGTCCGCATCCACGAATAACCGCTCACCGCTGGCCAATTCATCCACTGCCGCGACAGGCACAAAATCACAGGCTTCGGGATCCAATTTCGTGTAATCGTACATCGCTGATTACCCTCATGACTGGTTATTCAACCAGATCGTCTGTAGCCTCACCGAGACCATAAACGCCTGCTTTGAGCACTTTCAAAGACAACAAGGCGCACTTCAGGCGCACTGGCCCCAATTCCATTCCCAGCATCTCCAGCAAATCTTCTTTGGTAAGCGACTTCACTTCATCAAGCGTTTTGCCCTGGATCGACTCGATCAACAAGTCGGCAGAAGCCTGCGAAATCGCGCAACCATGACCATCGAAGGTTGCCTCAGTTACCCGCTCGTTTTCATCCAGGCGCAAATCGATACGGATATGATCGCCACATAGGGGATTATCATCCTCGAACGAAATATCGTGAGGTTCCAATACGCCCCGGTATTGGGGGTTCTTATAACGGTCAATGATGAGTTCGCGATATAAATCGTCCATCAATGCACTCCTCCGCCTTGCCCGCAATGCACCTGTGTCCGGCGAAACCCAACTTTCACAACCCGAACACCTGGATTACTTTATTTAGGGACTCCGCCAGTTTATCAACTTCCTCAAAGGTGGTATACAGGTAGAAGCTGGCGCGCGCCGTGGCTGGCAGGTTGTATTTTTCATGCAGCGGCATGGCACAATGATGTCCGGCACGAATAGCGATCCCATCTGTATCCAGAATCTGTGAAATATCGTGCGGGTGCACACCCTTCATCGTAAATGACACAACACCACCCTTTTTGTCAGCCTGCGGGCCAATCACTTGTACACCCGGCACTTCCGACAATCGATCCAATGCATAGGCAACAATTTCGTGTTCATAAGCCGCGATACGTTGCATGCCCGCCTGCGCTAAATAATCCACTGCCGCACCCAGGCCCACTGCTTCTGCGATCGCAGGTGTTCCTGCTTCGAATTTATACGGGATTTCATTGGGCACAAAAGAGCGCAGGTGCACACGCTTGATCATATCGCCGCCGCCCAGGAATGGCGGCATCCTGTCCAGGATCTCCTTACGCCCATACAGCACCCCCACACCCGTTGGACCACACATTTTATGCCCCGAGAAAGCCAGCAGATCCACGTCCATGGACTGCACATCCACCGGGAAATGCGGCACCGATTGGGCTCCATCCACCAGAGCGATCGCGCCTGCCTGATGCGCCAGGCGGATAATCTCCTCCGCCGGATTGATCGTACCAAGCACATTCGACATGTGCGTAAAAGCCACGAGTTTCGGGCCCAGGTCAAGCAATTGGCGATAGACTTCCAGGTCCAACAAGCCTTCTGGCGTGACGGGAATAAATTCCAGGCGCAGATTGCGCTCCGCCGCCAGGATATGCCAGGGTACCAGGTTAGAATGATGTTCCATTTCTGTCAGGATCACCACATCACCTGCCTGTAGCATCGCCCGGCCCCAACTATAGGCTACCAGGTTGATCGACTCAGTTGCATTGCGCGTGAAGATAACCTGGCGCGCCGATGGGGCATGAATGAAATCCGCCACGCGTTGGCGTGCAGCTTCATACAGAGCAGTAGACTCTTCTGCCAGGGTATGGATACCCCGATGGATATTTGCATTCGAACGGCGGTAAAACGCATCCATTACATCGATCACCACCGCCGGTTTCTGGCTGGTAGCCGTTGAATCGAGATATACCAGGGGCACACCTGGTTTTACTTCGCGCTTCAGGATAGGGAAATCCTCCCTGATGCGAGCCACATCCAAACGCGCTACTTGAAGGCTATCTATTGTCATCACTTCGCCCGATCATCAATCATATCCCTATCAATCAATCTTAACAGGTCGAGGCTTTCGGCGCTTGCGCCGCAACGGGTGCCGGACGTTGGCCGAATCCTTAGGACACCACAACACGTGGTCAGGCACCATCCAGCCATCCGTCAAATAAACATTCTCTTGAAACTGGATCGCCAGCATCTTCGGGTCAACCTGCACGATCGTCCCTTCCAACCAATCGCGCACGCGGTCGCCGTCTTTGTCATGGTCGCACATCACCTCGACCCGATCTCCCACCCGATATTCTTCTTCCCGGCTAGGTGTGGATGTGAAATACAAACCTGGCATACTGCCTCCTGATCAGCCCAAATACCCATCAAACCCCAAAGGCACCCAGCGCCCTTGGGGTTCAGAAATCATGAATAATTTCCTGCTGGAAGGTTCAATTTTACCCCATTTTCTCGTGGATTGCATTCTGGAAACGAGAACGCACACCATCATATGGGATACGCTGCATGATCGGGTCGAAAAAGCCCTCCACAATCAACCGCTCCGCCTCGCTGTACGGGATTCCACGGCTGCGCAGATAGAAAACCTGGTCAGCGTCTACCTTCCCCACCGTGGCTCCATGCGTACAGCGCACATCGTCAGCCAATATCTCCAGGCCAGGGATCGAGTCAGCCCGCGCTTCGGAACTAAGCACCAGGTTCCGATTGGCCTGGTAACCATCCGTTTTCTGTGCCCCAGGCGCCACATAAATCATACCCTGCCAGACCGAACGGCTGTGATCTTTTAAAGCGCCTTTGAACAGCAAATCACTGGTCGTATTGGCTGCCAGGTGGTTTTGCTGTGTATCATGATCCAGATGTTGCATCCCATCTGTAAAATAAAAACCCGACATACGCCCGGTTGCCCCGCGTCCAACCAGATCCAGGTCAGAAAAATTCTTCGTCAACCGGCTGCCGATCGCCCCAAAGA
Source organism: Chloroflexota bacterium (assembly GCA_040752025.1). GTDB lineage: Bacteria > Chloroflexota > Anaerolineae > Anaerolineales > UBA4823 > JBFMFR01. Next base: position 62,680 of record JBFMFR010000006.1, read on the forward strand.
TCCAATCCAGGTTGGCGTCTCGCCCTACACGGGCACGCTCGTGGCTAAAATTCCACACGTGCTCACCCCATGATTGAAGTTCGACAAAACGCAGGTTCGCTTCTGCCTCGACCAGGATCTCGACGATTCCTGAATGCAGCACTTGACCTTCAATTTCCGTATTCGAGGCAGCCTCGTGCACATAGGTCACCGCTGAGCCTTCATCCAACCAGACCAGAATGTGGGAAAAATAAGCCAGGTTTGTTCCAGATCCCCACAAGATGCTGTGCAATGGCCGAGTCACCTGCACCCCGCGTGGTACGTAGAGTAGCACACCCTGGCGCGCAAGGGCACCTGTCATAGCAGCGAATTTACCTTCATCCGCTCGCACAACCTGCCCCAAAATCGATGCCAGGACTTCCGGGTGCTGGCGCTCAGCGGTAGCCAGGTCGGTAAAGACCACTCCTTGGGCAGCCAATTCAGGATCCAGGCTGACCTGGGCGCCCCGAGCGCCCAACACAACTTGTCCAGCGTAGGCATCTCCCGTAACCGGGCGCAGTAAATCTGCTGGCGGCGCTACCTGTTGCTTTCCCGCTTCGGCCTCACCCAATAGATGAAAGTCAGCTGCTGGTATCGCTTGCAAATCCGTGCGCCGCCAGGGCTCATCTTTTGTGGTTGGCATTGGCAGGCGCTCGTAAGCATTCCATGCCTGCCGCCGATATTCTTTCAGAAAACCAGGGATACTGCCATTGCCCGCCAGGGCCGGCACCATATCCCGTGTAAATTCAAAGTTTTGCGCTCCCCGGCGCTCCACGCGCCGGCGGCTGGTTTGAACTGTGCGTGTTGTCATAACTAACCTACCGAACCTTCCATCTGGATTTGGATCAGGCGGTTCATTTCGATGGCATACTCCATGGGTAGTTCTTTGACCAGGGGCTCGATAAAGCCCGAGACCACCATCGTAGTCGCCTCTTCCTCGCTCAGGCCGCGGCTCATCAAGTAAAAGAGTTGCTCCTCGCCAACTTTAGAGACCGAGGCCTCATGCCCGATGGTTACATCATCCTCATCGATCTCAATGTAAGGGTAAGTATCCGAGCGCGCCTTGTTGTCCAGAAGCAGAGCATCGCACACCACGTTCGAGCGCACATCTTTCGCCCCCTTGTAAACTTTGAGCAAACCACGGTAGGAGGCACGACCGCTTCCCTTGCTGATCGACTTCGAGGTGATCTTGCTGCTGGTATGCGGCGCAACATGGATCATCTTGCCGCCCGCATCCTGATGCTGTCCGGGGCCTGCAAAAGCCATCGACAGGATCTCGCCGTGCGCCCTGGGGCCAATCAGATAGCAGGAGGGGTACTTCATCGTCAGCTTGGATCCCAGATTGGCATCCACCCACTCCATCGTCGCACCTTCGTGTACCATAGCTCGTTGAGTGACCAGATTATACACGTTTGTAGACCAATTCTGGATAGTGGTGTAGCGCACGCGCGCATCCTTCTTCACTACAATCTCGATCACGCCGCTATGAAGAGAGTCGGTTGAATAAATCGGCGCCGTGCAACCCTCGACGTAATGGATCTGCGCCCCCTCATCCGCAATTATCAATGTCCGCTCGAACTGCCCGATATTGGCCTCGTTCAGGCGGAAATAAGCCTGCAAGGGCAGGTCCACCTTTACCCCTTTCGGGACGTAAATGAAAGAACCACCCGACCACACCGCGCTGTTCAAGGCCGCAAACTTGTTATCTTCGATCGGAATCACTGTACCGAAGTACTCCCGGAACAAGTCCGGGTGCTGGCGCAAGCCATCCTCGATGCTCAGGAAAATCACACCTTGCTGGGCAAGGTGCTCCTGAATCTTGTGATATACCATCTCGGACTCGTATTGGGCGCCCACGCCCGCCAGGAACTTACGCTCAGCCTCCGGAATACCAAGCCGGTCGAAGGTGTTCTTGATCGTCTCAGGCACATCATCCCACGAACGGCTCTCTTCATCGGTAGGCTTGATGTAGTAATAAATTTCATCCAGATTGAGCTTGGAAATGTCCCCACCCCAGGTGGGCATAGGGCGCTTCTGGTAGTGTTCCAACGCCTTCAGCCGAAACTTGAGCATCCACTCCGGCTCGCCTTTCATCGCCGAAATCTGTTTGACCACCTCGCGGTCCAGGCCCTTGCGGCTCCTGAAAACGTAAGTTTCAGGGTCGCTAAAGCCGTACTGGTATTCCCCAATCCCCTCTAGCAGCTTTGCATCACTCGACATGGATACCTCCAGTAAACATGCGACAACAGTTTATCTGCGTCGGACACCATTAAATCTCAGGCGGCCGCTGCACCGTTCTTTTCACGCAACCAATCGTAGCCGTGTTCTTCCAGGTGCAAGGCCAGTTCAGGACCGCCAGTTTCAACGATCCGTCCATTCATCATAATGTGTACAAACTCGGGCTTGATGTAATTCAAGATGCGCTGGTAATGGGTGATTACCAGCACACCCAGTTTCGGCCCGCGCAGGGCGTTCACCCCCTCCGAGACAATGCGCAGCGCGTCGATATCCAGGCCTGAGTCAGTTTCATCCATAATTGCAATCTCGGGCGACAGCGCTGCCATTTGCAGCACTTCGGCGCGCTTCTTCTCCCCCCCCGAGAAGCCCTCATTCAGGTAACGCCCGGCAAACGTGTGATCCATCTTGAGCAAATCCATGCGTTCCTTGAGCATCTTGCGGAACTCTGGCACGGAAATACCTTTATCCTCTTTATTCTGCGATTTGCGCTGTGCGTTTATTGCCGAGCGCAAAAAATTCGCCACCGAAACCCCCGGAATCGCCACCGGATACTGAAAAGCCAGGAACAACCCCAGATGCGAACGATCATCCGGTTCCAACTCCAGGATGTTCTCCCCTTTGAACCATACCTCCCCCTCAGTGACTTCGTAATTCGGATGGCCCATCAAGCTGTAAGCCAGCGTTGATTTCCCGGTACCGTTTGGACCCATCAAAGCGTGCACCTCACCCTGTTTCACAGTTAAATCAACGCCTTTCAGAATCTCCTTACCTTCCACACTAACGTGTAGATTTTGGATTACCAGTTCAGACATAAACGCAGCTCCTTATCGAGATTTCAACATAATAGCAGTTATACCAACTTCTAAACCGTGCAATTATAGCAATGGCTGGTTGTACTGTCAATATTTTACATAAATATCTAAATTATTCCTGGATTATACCAGTCAGATATCGAAAAGTCAATAATATTTAGTATAATAATCTTAATTATTGACAAAATTACATCCCCATGCTATACTCACAAGTAGAAACCCAAAGCATCAGTTTTTATTGGTGAGGCGCGCTGCGCCGACATTCGTTTACAAGAGGCTATCGAAACATGCTGGCAGAAAGTGAAGCCAAGAATACTCGCGAGCGCGTGCTCCAGATCTTGCAGGCCCACGAGCGTAGTACTATCAATGACCTGGCTGAAGAAGTGAGCATCAACCCAATCTCGGTCCGCCACCACATCAACAAGCTGGAGGCCGAAGGATTGGTATCCTCCGAGGAGGAGCGCCATGGCGTGGGCCGTCCGCGCCGGCTGTATTTCCTTACAGAAAAAGGCCAGGAACGCTTCCCTACCCGATACATCCGCTTGACCACGCGCCTGCTTGAACAGCTCAAAGAGACCATGCCCGAAGCCATGGTAGCCAAGCTCTTCTCCCAGATGGCCCAGGACCTTGCCACTGACTACCAGAAGGAGTTGGAAGGCCTGCCCATCGAAGCCCGCCTGGATCGCATGGCCCAGCTACTGGGTGAAGAAGGCTTCACCGTGGAATGGGAACGCCAGGGAGATGAATACCTCATCCGGGAAGTCAACTGTCCATATTATCATGTTGGCCAGGATCACCCTGAAGTTTGCTCTGTAGATCAAACCCTGATCTCCACCTTGCTCTCTATCCCAGCACAGAAAGTCAAATGCATGTTGCATGGCGACGCTCACTGTACCTACATCGTTTCCGAACAGCCTCCCCAGGAGAATCGAGAAGCATGACCGACAATTCCGAAACATCTAACAAAGTTACCTGGCAAGCCGAAAGCACCCATCCAGATTTAGTGGAACCTTTTCGCGAGAAAATGCGCGAAGTTGTTGATCCCGAGATCGGCCTGAACATCATCGAATTAGGCCTGCTGCGCGACGTTCGCATCGCAGATGAAAGCGCTGAAATCAAAATGATTTTAACCACACCCTTCTGCCCTTACGGTCCAGCGATGTTGGAAATGACGCGCCAGAAAGCTGAACAGGCCCTAAACCGCCCCGTAACTGTTGAGCTTGGTATGGAGATGTGGGATTTCTCAATGATGGAAGAGGGAGCCGGCGCCGATTGGGGGCTGTGGTAAACCATCGCCCTACCGGCCAGGTACGAATTGCAGAATCAGATGCCATTGAAGTAGCTCTTCGGTGGCATCTTTTTGGTTGTTGGCTTACATCTTGCAATCTCCAGATAAATAAGGTAGGATGAAGCTATGCAAACATCACACAATGCTGGAAACTCCCCGGTCAAAGTCAACATCCTGCACTTCTTCTTCGTGCTGGGCGTTGCCGCCATACTGGCAACCCTCTTCACAGTCTGGACTCCCAGCGCCGATGCGGATCCATCTGGGCTGGTGGCCGGATTGAACCTCACGCCATACCCCACAGCTCCGCCCCCTGGCTCTCCAGGAGGTACCCCCCGGGCGCGTCTGCTGATTGGCATCGTCGCCGGTCACTGGATGAACGATTCGGGCGCAGTTTGCAGCGACGGATTGAAAGAAGTCGAAGTCAATCAGGCAATCGCCACATCTGTTCAGCAACAACTGGTGGCGTTGGGGTACGATGTTGATTTGCTCAGCGAATTCGACAGCCGCCTGACAGGCTACCAGGCCGCCGCGCTAGTCTCGATTCACGCAGACTCCTGCGATTTCATCAACAACCAGGCCACAGGCTTCAAAGTCGCCGCCGCCCTGGCCAGCCCGCGGCCCGAACGCGCCGCACGCCTGACCGCATGCATCAGCAGTCGCTATGCTGCCATTACTGGCTTGCCCCAACACAGCTCCAGCGTTACCATTGATATGACCAGCTACCATGCCTTTGAAGAGATAAACGAGGCTACCCCGGCTGCCATCATCGAAACCGGTTTCTTGAATCTCGACCGGCAGTTCCTCACCCACAATTCCGACCTGGCTGCAAAAGGCATCGTCAGCGGCATCCTGTGCTACATTCGCAACGAAAGTATCAACCCAATCACACCAAGCGCACCACCGACTCCATGAGCTCTACAGGCAATCCCTTCGTGCAGGCCCTGGCGAATAGCCGCCACGCCTTGCAACGCGGGAATCGCCTGGAAGCGCGTCGCTGGGCCGAAAAAGCAGCCACCCTGGCTCCTGAGAGCGAAGAGCCCTGGCTATTGTTGGCTGCTCTAGCCAGCCCACGTGCCAGCCTGGCCTATTTACGCCATGCTTTGCAGATCAACCCAGCCAGCGAGCGCGCCCGCGCCGGCATGCATTGGGCTATCCAGCGCGCCCGCGCCACTGGAACGGTCGTCCCCCGCCGCCCGGTCTCGCCACCTGCCCCGGTACCTCCTCCAACAAGAATTACCCGATCGCCCATGCTCCTATGGTTGAGCGCCTTGGCGTTTGCCGCGCTAGCGGCAGGTGTTGCGCTAATGCTCGCGCTGCGCTCGCCCCAGCTTGCCCTGCTGGCTGGTTTCTTAACTACACCTACCGCAGGCCCTGCCACTCGCGCTCCCACAGCGCAAGGCTTACATTTCACCGAAACCGCCTCGCCATTTCCACCTGCCCAGCCAACCGCCACGTTCACGCCTGCCCCGAGCGAGACGCCAACCATCCTACCCAGCGACACACCTCTGCCCTCGGCCACACTAGCTGCTCCTCCCTCTCCTACTGGAATATCCCCCTCCCCGACTGCATCCAACCTGGTTGCGCTTCCCCCAGGTGTAGAATCTGGCGAATTCTGGATTGAGGTCGATCTTTCCGCGCAGCGCCTGTACGCCTACCAGGGTCAGGAGAATTTGCGCGGCTTCATCGTATCAACCGGCACGAGGGCCACGCCCACTGTGACCGGTCAATTTCGCGTGTACGTCAAATACCGCAGCGCCGATATGTTCGGCCCGGGCTACTACTTGCCCAACGTGCCTTACGTCATGTATTTCTATAAAGGCTACGGGCTGCACGGGACCTACTGGCACTCCAACTTTGGCCATCCCATGAGCCACGGCTGTGTAAACCTGAAAACAGACGAGGCCGCCTGGCTCTTCAAGCGCGCCCGGGTAGGCACGCTCGTTAACGTACACCGCTAAGCGCGTCTGGTACACACTGGCAAAAATAAGCCTAAGCCGGACTCTATTGGCCATTCGCGGGTATAATGAAACTACAAGGACATTTCTGATCCGCGCGGATTCTACTCAGGTGAAAATCTATGCACAACGCCTTCATGTACAACCAATATCTGCTCAAACGCCAGGTGCTGGCTCTGACCGGTAAGCTGCGCCTGTACAACCCCAGCGGCGAGTTGGTGCTCTACTGCCAGCAAAAAATGTTCCGACTGCGCGAGGATATCCGCGCCTACAGCGATGAAAGCCAATCGCAAGAGCTGCTATACATCCAGGCGCGCCAGATCATCGACTTTTCCGCCGCTTACGATGTGATCGATAGCCAGACCGGGCTGCATGTAGGCGTACTGCGCCGCAAAGGCCTGCGCTCTCTGATGCGAGATGAATGGGAGGCTTTAGATGCCAGCGGGAGCCAGCTTGGCATCCTGCAAGAGGATAACATCACCCGCGCCATGCTGCGTCGCTTCTTGCTGGGCAATTTCCTGCCCCAGGATTACGATCTGTTGATCGGAGAGCAGCGCGTCGCCGATCTGCGCCAGCGCTTCAATTTATTCCGTTATGAACTGGATCTGGATTTCAGCATGGATGGCGCTAACCGCCTGGATCGCCGCCTGGGCATCGCCGCTGGTATCCTGCTCGCCATTATTGAAGGCAAGCAAGATAGTTAGACACAACCGAGGAAATTAGCATGCCAAATCAAGCCGTTTTCGCCGGGCTGATCATCGATGAGATGGATCAACCTGTAGAAGTAGCTTACGTGGGCAATGAGCCTTGCTATGTGGTCAACGACGCCGGTTTTCGCCGCCATATCCCCTCCGAGCAAGTGGACCGGCAAGTGTTTCAATTTATGAACGAAATGGTCGAAGGCCACGAAGACCTGCTCAGCGAACAAACAGCTAAGATGCTCGGCCAGGATGATATTTTTTCACGTGCTATGATTACCGCGCAATTAAAAAACCTCGGCGAGCAGTTCGAAAACTTGCTCGCCATTGGGCTGCCCGAGGAAGTGCGCGCCTACCTGGGTATGATGGGCTTTCGCATCCGCATTGACGTTCACGGAGAGGTGCTGGATGTTGATCAACCCGGCATGATCGCCCCGGATGATGAAGGCTAAACTCGATCGGCATCCATAACCGGGAAATAACACACCCCAGCCGTTCCCGGGCCGGTATGCACACCCAGCGCGGGAGAAAGTTCGGCAAACAAACCCTCCACTACGCTCAAGCGCTCTTCAACCATTTCCTTGATCTTCTGCGCTTCTTCTAAAGCCGCGGCGTGCACATAAGCCACCTTGATCTTGCCGCCCAGGCCTACCGCCTTTTCGATTGAATCGACCATCATGCGATATGCCTGTTTACGACTGCGCGCCGTTCCCAACGGCACGATCACGCCATCCTCCATTCCAATCAAGGGTTTGATGTTCAACAGCGAACCCAACAGGTGCTTGGCCCGCCCGATTCGCCCGCCCATGTACAGATACTTCAACGTATCTGCTGTTTGGATCATGTGCGTCACCGGGATCATCCTGCGCACCTGCTCCAACACTTCCGCCAGCGTCAGGTTGTTCAACACCGACCGGGCTGCTTCGATCACCATCCAACCATGACACATCGACACATTCAATGTGTCCACCACTTCGATGCGCAAGCGCGGCATCATTTCTTTTAGCATCTCTTTAGCCGCCATCGCCGCCTGGTAAGCGCCGCTGCCCTTCGAAGTCATGTGGATGCTGACAATCTCCTCCACACCTTGTTCCTCTGCTAACTTCTGGTAGATCTCGATGTAATCCCCTGGTCCCGGGCTGGCGGTTGTTGGCAACTGGCTGGCAGTCAGCAACCAGTTGTAGAATGTCTCGCGATTGATATTGACCAGGTCACGCAGCACCTCACTCCCCCTGTGAATGTAGTAGGGGACCACGCTTACCTTGAGTTCTTGCAGCAAGCGCTCCGGAATACTGGTGGTGCTATCGGTAACAATCGCCAGTTTAAGCATAAGCAACTCCTTTCCTCATCAATTCCCGAAGCTGCGATCAACACGGTCGGTAAAAGATCGTTACACGCATAGTTTACCACTCTCCAACCTTTTCTTGGAAGAGAAGTCTGATATAATCCTCCAGCATGAACATCGACCCCCAGGCCGCCTCCCTGATATTACAGTCTCAACTAAAACCCTGGCAGCAAGCTATCGCCGATCCAGCCAAAGCACAGGATGAAATTCTGCATCGCCTGCTGCAAGATTATGCCAAGACCCGCTATGGGCAGCAGTACGGTGCCGGACAGATCGACTCTCTCGCGGACTACCGTCGGGCCTTCCCGATCACCACCTACGATATCCTCAAACCAACCATCGAACGGGTAATGAGCGGCGAAATCGAATTACTTCTATGGGAAGAACCAGTCGGCTGGGCGATTACTCGCGGCACCACCCAGGGCGAATCCAAGTTCATCCCCATGACCCCCACCGATCTGAGCATGCGCATCAGCGCCGGTCGCGCCATGATGAACTTCGTCGCCCAAAGTCAACGCTTCGACCTCTTCACCGGAGTCAATCTGAACCTTAACTTTCCCTCCGTGGTAGGCACCGTTACCGCCGGCGAGCGCCAGGTGAGCTATGGTTACTCCTCAGGCATCTACACCAAGCACGTCTCCACCTTCACCCCCATCCGCTCCTTGCCCACCCAGGATGATATCGATGCCCTGGGCGGCGGCAAATCGATCAAAGACTGGGACCGGCGCTTTGAGCTGGCTTACCAGCAGTGCAAGGATCAGAACGTCACTCTGGTGGGCGGCGTATGCCCCACTGCCCTACGCTTCGCCCAATACCTGCGCCGGGAACACAAAGTCTACCCGAAGGATCTGTGGAAAACCCAGGTGATGACTCTGGGCAGCGTGCCAGGCATCAATACCCGCCACCAACCAGCCCTGCAAGCCCAATACGGCCCGGCCGCCATCCGCGAGATCTACGGCGCGACCGAGGGAATGTTCGGCCAGCAGCGCGACGAAAAGCGCGCCTGGGTTCCCAACTACGACCTGTTCTTCTTCGAAGTGCTCACCCCCTCGGGAATCAAAATGCTGCACGAAATGCGCCCCGGCGAGATGGGTGGTCTGGTTGTCTCCACGCCCACCCTGCCGCGCTATCGCATCGGCGACCTGATCCGCGCCTTCCAGTCGCCCTATTTCCGCTGCATCGGGCGCGAGCAGTGGCACACCCCCCTGCGCTACGCCTGGGATGAATTCCTGACCTTCAACCTCGACCAGTTATAATCGCTGGCGGTCAAACCCCGGTCTACTGGCGGCTGCGGAACACCCCGCGCAGCAAAAATGACGCGCCCAGGGCAATCAGGATCAGCGGCCACACCAGGCCCCAATTCACCAGGTCGCCCAGGCCAATGGCGATCAGCACCACCGCGAAGATCACGCTGCCCATCACCGGGCGGCGGTAAGCCGGCACCAGCAAGCGCACCACCACCTCGCCCAGCACGATCACCCCTGCCCCGATCAATACAACTGGCCAGGCCCCCAGCAACTCGCCCAGGTATCCCCAGCCCGGCATATCCGAGGCGAAACGCAGCCAACCCATGTTCTCGGCCATAAACACCAAACCGGCCCAAATCAAGATCAGCGCCCACACGATGGCGCTCAACGGGTCGCGGCGATACTTCTCGTCCCAGGATTTCTCCTCGGGCGACTTCTCCTCCCGCTTTTCCATTTCCTTTTCATCGAATTTTTCGTCCGGCATACTGCCCTCCCAGATATTATCCACGAATGAACTTGCCTGAATTATACCCCGCTTCGCATATTCCTTTAGGATTCTATCACCGCCATCCTCTCTGCTCGCCTGAAATATGCCCGGTAGGCGTTAGATTCCTCCAAAAGCTTGCGCAATTGGTTCATCTGGGCATCATCCTCTGACCTCAGCATCCCTTGGCTGCGCCGCAGCGCCACCCGCCCACTAGCCAGTTCTTCGTACACCACATGCCCGCGCCCGGCCAGCCATGCCAGTCCCAGGCGCACGGCAGCCTCGCGCTGAGCAGTGGCCGCCGCCAGGCGAACCAACAACACATCCTGCTCGCCGGATTGCAAAGCATATTTCACCAGCCCCGCCAGGCGCTGCAAGAATGCCTCTGGAGTACTGGCAGCAGGATCAATCGCAAATAAATACACACGCTGCGGGCGCACCCGCTCCAGGACGGAGCGCAGCGTGGACCGGTCAGGCGGCGTAGTCCAAATGCATAGCGCCGGACCAGCTTCCAATTCGTGACGCGGGCGCAGCCAGGCGCGTCCCGCCTCAGGCAGGCGTTCAGCCAGCCTGCCCGGCGCTTCGGCCTCCGCCCACACCTGCATGGGCTCCTGGGCCAGCAGCCACGCCAGCACCGCCACGGGCTGCGCATCCTGGCGGTAATCGATCACTTCCAGGCTGGGGGCAGCCTGCACAACCACCACCTGGCGCTCCTGGCGGAAATCCACCCATTCCACCTGCACATCTCTCTGGCCGCGGTAGGTGCTGGCGCGAGCGTGGTAAGCCAGGTCGAAAGGCCCCTCCGGCAGCCCTCCGGCTTGCAATAAATCACCCGCCTGCCACCAAACCACGCGCTGGCTGTTCCCAATTTCATCTTCTACCGTCAGCAAAGCATGCTCCTCGCCGCGCCCCACCCTGGCCTGGCTCACCAGGTGTACCTCCCGGCTGGCCAACACCAGGGCCGGGTTACCCGCTCCGAAAGGCGCCAGGCGCTCCAGGTCGGACACCAACTCCAGGGATAACGCGCTTAACGGCAGATAACCATCGATCACCAACCCAGCCTCGGATGGACGGCTGGCCCGTTCGACTGCCCGGCCCAGGCCGCGGCGGAACTCATCGATGTGCTCAGGCTGGATGGCAAAACCGGCCGCCATGCGATGCCCGCCATAGCCTTCCAACAGGTGCGCCTGGCTGGCAATGGCAGCCGTGATATCCACCCCCTCTACAGATCGAGCCGAAGCCCGGCCCAACTCGCCCTGCGGCGCGGCGATCAGTACCACCGGCCTGCCGAAGCGCTCCACCAGGCGGCTGGCCACGATGCCGATCACCCCCGCTGGCCAGGCCGGGTGGGCCAGCACCAGGGCGGCATGCTCCAGCAACGCCGGTTCCTGGGCGATCTGCGCCAGCGCCCCCTGGTAAACCTGGCTGGTGAGCAGTTGCCGCCGGGCGTTCAGGCCTTCCAACTGCTCGGCCAGCAGGCGCGCCCGGCCCAGATCCTGCGTAGTCAGCAGTTCGACCACCGGATTGGCATCACCCAGGCGGCCCAGGGCGTTCAAACGCGGCCCCAGTACGAATCCAATGTGCTCCTCCGTCAACCAGGCCGGGTTCAATTCCGCCAGGCGCATTATCTCTTGCAGACCCAACCTCTCCGCCCGGCGCAATTGCGCCAGGCCGCGCTGCAACAAGTAGCGCGTCTCGCCGGTCTGTTGGGCCACATCTGCCACGATTCCCAAAGCTACCAGGTCCAGGTGCTGCTCCACCTCCCCAGAACGGCCCGCCCGGGCATAGAGCGCCTCAGCCAGCTTGTAAGCCACCCCTACCCCGGGCAGCGCGCCCAGCGGGTGACCATCCGGCAGCATGCGTGGATTGACCACAGCATAGGCTGGCGGCAGGCTGTCTGGCAGCTCGTGATGGTCGGTCACCACCACCTCCACGCCGCGCCCCTGAGCGTACAGGATCGCATCGTGGGCAGCAATGCCGGTATCACAAGTCAGCACCACGCCTACCGGCGGATCGCCACCCGCCTCCAGCAGTCGCTGCAAAACCGCCAATCCCACCCCGTGCGACTCCTGCGCCCGTACCGGGATGTGGTAGCGCCAACGCGCTCCCAAAGCATTCAGGGTAGCCACCAACAGCGTGGTCGCCGTCTGCCCATCCACATCGAAGTCGCCCCACACCAGAATGCCCTCGCCCTGATAAATGGCCTGCTCCAAGCGCCCGACCGCTTGGGCCATGCCCGGCAGTTCCACCGGTAGGGCGGGCGAATACTGCTCCGGGTCGAGGAAAGCCTGCGCTGCGGCAATCTCCCCATAACCGCGCCTTACCAGGGTCTGCGCCACCAGCGGGTGCCCCCCCACCAGCGCCTGCAGCCCGGCAGGCACATTTAACTCCGGGGGTTCGATCCAGGCGCGCATCAGAATTCGATCTCAGCCACTTGCTCGAAGTCCAGGAAAACCTCCCCCGCTTCGCCTTCTTGTTCCGTATTGCCTTCATCTTCTGCCCCGGCCTGCACACCGCGCCCGCACAGCGAGCGATAGACGCAGAAGGCACAACGCTCGCTGCGGGCAGTCAGATCGAACCCGGCCGCAGCGCGTTCCAGATCCACATCGCTCTTCACGCTTCCAGTGCTGCGCAAGGCGCTGCCCGGTGCAGCTTGCGCCAGGCGCTGGATCTCCTCCAATAACCCCAGCATCATGGTTTCATCTTGCTCGAACTGCGCCCGGCTGTAAGCGAAACGCTGCGGCTGATCCGGAGCCTCAGCGAACCAGTACACCATCGTCACGATTTCCGGCTGGAGTGAAACCCAACCGTTGAACTGCACGCCTGCCCGCACCAGCAGATAAGGATACACACGCGTCTGCAAACGCTCTGCCAGCCAGGCCCGGCGCGGCAGCTTGCGAGAGGTCTTCCAATCATAAATCGTCATGGCAACCGGCGTAACGTGCAGCGCATCCAGCTTGGCCACCAGGCGATATCCACCCAGGGCAGCCGACAGGCTGAATTCCGGGTATATGCGCGCCTCCGGCACTGACGGCCAATGCAACGGCCCCAATTGGAGAAAATTATCCAGCCAGCCCAGCAATTGTTCTTCGCCGGCCAGAGCGCGCAGCCGCTCAGGCGGCACGCCAGTCAGGTATTGCTGCGCCATGCGATGGAAGCGCGCCCCCTGGCGCACGAAACGCTCGTTTTCGATGGCAGGCTCCGACTCCAGCGCCGGCCAGGCCAGGCCGAGCAGGTAACGCAGGTAAAAACGCCGGCGGCAGTCAACGTAATCCTGCAAACTGCCCTGGCTGAACTGGAATCCCTCTGGCAGATTCATGACAGCCTCCCCTGTAAATAGCTTTCGTAAAAGGCCTGCATCGCCACCAGCGGCAGCGTCGGGCGCAGCTCACCCCTGCGCCCCGTGTTCCAGGTCACCACCAGTTCGCGGCGGGCGCGCGTCACACCCACGTACAGCAGGCGCAAGCGCTCGCGCACGTAATCCAGGCGCGCCGCCTGCGTGGCCGCCCCCGCTTCGTACCATTCATACTCATCCACCGACAAAGCCGCCTGCAACTGCGCCAGCGCCTCGGCCTCCAGGTTCAAATGCTCGCGCAGGAACCATTTCTCGGAGATGTACCGGTCGTATTCCTGGGCAGAAGGGAAATCGTAGTTGTTGACCGACATCAAGTAGACCCGGTCCCACTCCAGCCCCTTAGCCTTGTGCATCGTCGCCACCACCACCTTGCCGCGATGCTGGTCGGGATCGAAGCCCGAGTCTTCGCCGCTGAAGCCCAGGAAACGCCGCTCGTTGCGGGCAATAACGGCCAACTCCTCAGTCAGCTCAGGCAGCCTCCAGGTGGGGTGCATCTGGCCTGCCTGGCGCAGCAGCACCGCCAGCTTGTGGGCGATGGCCAATTCGGTCGGTTCATTGAGCAAATCCTGCGCCAGAGTCAGGACGATCTGATCCACCGGCAGCAGGATAGCCGCCTGCCAGCGGCGCATATACTGGCGGAAGCGCTCTAATTCGGAGGTCGTCTCCTCGTCAGCTTGCAGCCCTTCCAGCCAATCCTGGCCCAGGTCGGGCCACAAATAATCCTCTACCCGCTCGATGCGCCGCAGCAGTTCCGCCACCCGCTCCACCTGCGGCCCCACCTGTGGGTCATCCCGCCCGCCGCGCTGCCATACGCGGTAGGCGGTCGACAACTTGCGGGCTGACTGCGGGTCGCCCAGGCAGCGCAGCAGATTACCCAATGCGCCCGCCGAGAAGCGCGTGGTGCTCGAACTGCGCAGCATGCCATCCTCGTAAGGAATGCCGCGCCGCCGCAACTCATCGGCTAACTCGAAGCCGCGCGTGTTGCGCGGCGCCAGCACGGCCACAGTGTCATCGGGATGCTCGGGCAGCCAGCGCCCCAGCGAATCGGCCACAGCCTGGATCTCCTCCAACGGCGTGAAAGCTTGCAGCACCAGGTGCACCTGATCCGGTTCATCGGCCGGGTTAGGCTGGGGATCATCCTCCTCGGTCGGCTGGATGAAAGGCGGACCTTGCAAAGCATCCCGCACCGCATCCACCGGGTGCTCCGCCTGCGTCCATTCCACCAGGTAATTGGCCAGGTTGATGACACTGAAAGTCGAGCGCCCGGAGGCGGGCAGCTCTTGAGCAACTACATCCGGCCGCTGGATGAACTGGCGCAAGAAGCGCGGGCTGGCTGTAGTGAAAGTTTCGTAAATTGCCTGGTTGGGATCGCCCACTCTTACCCAATTGCCGCTTTCTCCCGCCAGTAAGCCCAGGATATGCTCTTGCAGGCGGCTCGAGTCCTGCGCTTCATCCTCCAGGATGTACGGCCAGCGCTGACGCAGGCGCGCCAGATAACCCGGGTCGCTTTCCATCACTTGCAGCGCCAATCGGATTAAGTCATCGAAATCCACCGCGCCACGGTAAGCCAGCGCTCGCTGGTAATCGCTGTAAATCTCCAGGCCCATCTGGGCCAGTGGCAGGGGAAAGGGCACCTGGCCCAGGCGCTGCTGCAGGCGCTCCGGCGTCAGGCGCAGGTCCTTGGCGTAGCGGATAAAGCTCAAGGCCACATCCCGCGCCAGGTCCGGCAGTTGTTCCCGGCGCACCCACTCGGAGCGATTTTCATCCAGCCCAGGCTCCAGGTAATCATCCAGGCTGTAAGCATGGCTGTGCACCCAGGCCTGGGCGGCCTCGTCGCGGATGGCATTCGCCTCGCGTTCATCGATGATCTGGAAATTGGCATCTAGCAGCGCCAAATCCGGCCGCTCGCGCACGATGTCGTGCGCCAGGCCATGCAGCGTGCGCACGCGATAGCCGATATTCGTGAGCAACCCCGTGGTGCGCACGAAACCGCTCACCCGCTGGTAGAAATTATCCACTGCAGAATTGACCAGGGTGACAATCAGCACTTCTTGATCATCATCCAACAAACCATCGGCGATAATCTGCGCCGCCAGCCGCGAAAGCGTCCAGGTTTTGCCGCTGCCCGGCACTGCTGAAATGCCCATCTTGCCGCGGCAATATTCCAGGATGCGTTCCTGGTTTGGCCGGAGTGTTGCCATCCTCAGCCTCCCCTCTGCTGGTCAGGCGCTTGCGCCCAGCGCAGCACACGCTGGAAGGCCTGCAAGAGCGGCCCGCGCTGCTCGTAACCCTGTTCGCCCAACTCACTCAATCCCAGGTAGACGCCGCGCCGGCAGCGCCGCAGCAAACCGGTCACCAGGCGGTAAAGTGCATCCTGGGAGGTTTCCACCTCGTCTGCATCCGTCCACAAGCGCCCCAATTCCCATTCGCGGCTGAGCACGTAAGGATGCGTCAGCGGCTGGTACAGGCGCTCCGACCAGCCCCGGCTACCAACATCAAGCCAGAACTGCACCGCCACCGGGCGGTTGCTCATCAGGAAAGTGTAGGCCGGGGCCAGCAAAACAGCCTCCTGCCCCTGTGTTTGCCAGCTGCGCATATATTGGGCTGCAATCACGCCCTCCTGCACCATCAGCAGGTATTCCCGCCCCAGCGGTTCGCCCAATTCCGCCAACGCATCCCCGGCTGCCCAGCGGAACTTCTGCACCGACTCGATCAGGTTGGCAGCAACCTCCCCTGCGCCGAAATCAGCGTGTAAGCCAAAGCCCGGCTGAGAAAGCACTTCGCCAAATAAACGGCTGAGGAAATGATCGAACTCGGCCGGCTGCGCTGCGGCCGCCTCCAGCCACAGGCGTAGATGTTCGTAGCGCTCGCCCAACCGGTAAGTGATACGTTCCTGCACCTCCGGTTGAATCAGGTCAAACGAAGTCAGCCTGGGGATCCCCTCACGGGTGCGAAAGACGATCTCGGTCAGCAATTGAGCTCGCACCAGGTCCATCTCGGCCAACGCCTGCATCAACGCATAGGCCACATCGAATTTAGATGGCAGCAGCCCCCACTGTGGGTGTGCCAGGGTCGCCAGAGTTAGCAAGCATTCCGTAGTGGGTTCCTCACGCAGCGAGCGCGACGGGCGGTGTGAGCGCGCCGGGATATCCAGCGTTTCCAGGCGTTGGCTCAAAGCAAAGCGCAGCGCATCCGAAAGGTATGGCGCCAGTATCACGATTTCGTCCGGGGGCAGTCCCTCGTTATGCACCAGCCAAGCAATCTGTTCGGCAACCCAATCCAACATCTGTGGGTAATAGCGCTGTATTTCAAAATCCAGCGCCAGATTGGCCGTTCCTCTCAAGTCGGCCAATGACTCATCTTCCTCATCGCCGGTAACTACCCGGCGCTCGAAGCCGCGCCCGCCGCCCTGATCGGAGCCGCCCAACACTTGTAACATACCCGCTTCCAGCAGCGCCACGCCTGGTGATGTCACCAGCGATTCCTGAAAATCCACCGGGTGAGTGCACAGGCGTTTCAAAGCATAAGCAGACTGCGGATCAGCCCCCAAAAATCGCCGGTAGCCCCCATCCCAATCGTAGATCAACAGCGCCGAGTTGAAATACGGGAGCCACTCCGCTATCAAATCGTGTGCGACGGGTGTATCTTCCTCCACATTATCGTAGACCAGGTGCTGGTAAGTGCCGGTCAAATACTCGCGACAGGTTGGCTGAGGCCATAAATGCAGGCGGAAGATTTCCAGTTGCAGCGAGAAATCCAGCAGATTATGTTCCAGGCAGAACCGGCGGAAGCGATCGGCGCAGGTTTGCACATCATCATACACCCTGAGCTGCCCTGGCTCGCCCACCCAGGCAGACTTCAGACGCTCGCCGATTTCACTGACCGGGAACCCTACCCCAGCCGCCTTGTTGAGATTATCCAGGATCTGGCTGTACAGGCGGTTGCGGTCGATGGTCACCGAATCAAACAACCCTTCCTCATCCAAGAGCGGACGCGCCAGATGCGCCATATAATATTGAGCTGTCTCCAGGGTCAAGAAAACAGGCGGCTCATCCGGACGGGCAAAACCGGGCGCTTCACCCACAACCGGCCAGAACAGGTCGATCATGCGCTGCGCCAGTCCTCCCACCGTCAGCACCGATACTGTCCCGCCGTCTGGCGCCTCCGGTTGGCGCAAGGCTCTCAGGTAAGGTTCCGCCAGCGTGCGCTGCGGAAGCAGCAGCAAGGTTTGCTCGCCCGGCGCCCAGGCTTCCAGTTGGTGCAGCAGGCGCGCCACGCCCGCCGTTGTTTTACCAGTCCCAGCAGGCCCCTCCAGAAAGATCGATGCATCTGGTAAATGCCCAACCAGAGCGTTCTGAGAGGGAGTCAGCAGAAAATTAAACATGCTGCATTCGCTCAAGCGGAGTCTTGCAGTTCTTTGGACGGCGCCAGCGCCGGTCCATAACGCATCAACAACAGTTGCACCAGGCAAGCCAGAGCAACGATCCAATACGCCAACCCGTACAGAGAGTCTACCAACAAAGTAAGCAAGTTGCCGCTTTCAATCGAAGCCGCATACATCCCGCTGAACTCTAGCCAGGCGTATAGGCCATCTGAAATCACAAACGCCAGCATGCCCAACCAGGCACGCCCCCACAAACCACGGCCGAACAACTGCGACAGGCGCAGCGCCGCGATCATCAGAGCCAGATCGCCAAAAACATAGAAAAGCTCGAGCAAAGTTTCTGCAAAAGTCTCTTCCGTCTGTGGGTTTAGCTGGAAGAAAACCAATGTGCTCACCAACATTCCTGCCAATACTGCCAGAACCGCCAATATCAGACGTCGCCGTTCTTTCTGAGCATCAGTCTGGAAGATCAGGCGGTACTGCAAAGTGAAAGCCGCGGCGAAAGGCACATACGCTAACAGCCAAAAAACATCCGCCAAAGAAGTCGAAGCGACCTCGCCATCTTTCATAAACAAGATAAACCAGATCAGGTCGGCCAATGCCCAACACCACCAACCCAGGGAGAAATTCAACCATACTCCCCGCGGGGTATCCTGCGGGTCAAAGGATCGCCAGACCAGCAAAGACAGCGTAGCCGCCAGGACAGCCGGGAGAATCAAACCCAGGTTGAGATAGACATCCGTCCAGGGCTCTGGAAAAGGCGCGGCCTGGTACACATAAATATAGGCCAGCGTAGCCAGGATGATCACCAGGATGCCGAGGGTAATAGGTAAGGGAAAAGATTTCTTATTCACCATCGCTGCGCTCTCACTCGAAAGCCGGTTTTTCCGTTGCAAACGAAATCAGAGAATGCTCGATCAACGTTTGACGCTGGCGATCTTTCAATTTCGCGAAGGCCTGGCTGACCGCGCGTTGAGTCAGGCTCTTTCCGACCACCCGCACCATTTGTTCGTTTAAAATTCCCAGCACAGTTTGGTAAACCTGCACAGCCATGGTTGCATCCAGGAAGAAATGGTGGTCTACCAACCCGCCGCCAACCAGGCGCAGGTTCCAACGACGCAAACGCAATGCTGTGTTCACTTCGTAATCCAGGGAATTCACCAGGTTTCTACCAACCAGGTGCTGATAACCAAGGATCACCTTCTCCACCCATTGAGTGACTGCATTTCGCAGCAGCAGTCTCTGGTAGCTGGCCGACTCAGGCCGGGCTGCGTACCACACCAACTGGCATTGCCCTCGAAGCTTACCAGTCCACTGGGGTAAGTTCAGCGCCATACTCTCGATGCCACGTGGCGTTGAGAAAACCGCATCGCTCACAGGCGTATCACCGTCAAGCAGCACTGCGAAGCCATCCAGATCAGGCAGTTTCACGCGCAGCAAGCCATCCTGTTTTTGCATCTTCAAATCTTCCAGGTAACGCCCGGCGCCATCGCCCTCCAGTGCACGCTCCTGCTGCGGCGGGCACCATTCCAGCGCCTGCACCGCCAATCGCAAACCCTGGCTGGGCACCGGAACGGCTCGCAAATCAGCCTCCCCATCTGGCCATACCAACCTCACTTCATCTTCCGGAATTAGCCGGCACTGCGAAGTTCCCAGGTGATAGACGCTTATCGCCTGTCCATCCAGGTAAACGAAAACCAATTGATCTGTGGATGAGTATTGCACTTCAATTAGTCCGCTGCCCCCATCCTGGGCGAAGACGCGCTGCATACTTTCCAAGTAGGCAGATGAACCCTTGATGCGATTATCAACAACCTGATTGAAGAATTGGATCATGGGTCACCACAATCTTCGCGCAGGCGAATCATAACTGACAAAACCAAATCGGGCAATAGCTTCACCATTGTAAAATCCACAACACGAGCATCCCCACCACAATGGTCAGCATGGCATTCCGCGTACGCCAGGCCACCAAGGCTGCCAGCAAGCCTGCTGCCAGCCGGGCGTTGCTCAACGTCAAATCGAGCTGCCCTGTTGGCATCAATACTTCTGGGAAAACGATTGCGGTTAGAACCGCTGGCGGCACGAAGCGCAAAACGCGCCGCAGCCATTCGGGCACTGCCTGCCTGCCGAACAACCAGATGAAGGACAGACGGATCAAATAAGTTGCCAGACCGGCAACGATCATTGCAAGCCACAGGCCTGTCATTTTCGCCCCTCCACCAACATGCCCGCCAGGATACCCACCAGAGCGGCTGCCATCAAACCTAGCTTATAAGGCAAGCCATATGCCAGTACTGCGGTGATCCCCGCCGCCAACGCTGCCGCCCAACTGGCCCGATCTTGCAGCAACGGAGCAACCAGTGCGATGAAAGTCAATGCCAGAGTAAAATCCAACGACCAACTGGCTGGAACCACCGCGCCCAGCATAATTCCAACAGCCGTGCTGATCTGCCAGGTGCTCCATAAAGCCAGGCCCGCGCCTAAGAAATACCAGTGCCGTAGGTCATGATCTGCCACTTCTATGCTCCGCCGAGAAAAGCTTGCAATCGTCACCGCATAGGCCTCATCCGTCAACAGGTAAGCCAACAACCACTTCCATGCCGGGCGCAGCCGCTTGAGGAACGGCGCCAGGGAGGCGCTGTACAATGCGTGGCGCAAGTTGATCACAGCGATCGTCAGCACCAACACCAGGCCCGGTGCACCCACGCCAACCAGTTGTGTTGCCACAAATTGTGATGAGCCCGCGAACACTACGGCAGACATAGCTTGAGCCGCAACTTTCGGGATGCCGGCCTGCATTGCCAATGCTCCATAGATCATCCCAAATGGAGCTACCCCTACAAGGATTGGGAGTTCAGCCTGCATCCCAGATACAAACTCAGCTCGACGTGATAGCATAGCAGTATTTTACTTCCTATCCCGGCAAAATCGTTCCCAATTTTTGACCAGATTGCATATTTCAGCAACATTCTGATCGCCTGTTACTAAAAATTAATCCTCCAAAGTTGAACAACGAAAATTGCAAATCTACAGATATAATATAATAAATCCTAAACGAAGTGAGGTAACCCTTGTTTTACCAGAGAACTCGACGTCAATTCATCGTTGCCCTCGTCACCCTCACCCTGACCATTATCTCTTGCTCGCTTAGTATACCCTCAACTACTCCACAGCCCACTGCCAGTGGGACCAACCCCAACGGCTCGCCCCAGGCTCCCACAGAAACCGCCAAACCAACTGGACCCAAAATCGTCACCTTCGTTTTCAATGGAACGATTGATACGCTCAATCCACTCTACTCCAAGCGGTGGTTCTCATCCATCACGCATCAGATCTGGAACTGTTGGGCCTGGGATTACGACAGTCAAAACAAGCCTCGCCCGGTTTTGGTGAAAGAAATTCCTTCCACACAAAACGGTGGCATCTCTGCAGATAACAAAGTGATCACATTGAAACTCCACGAGGACATCACCTGGTCAGATGGCACGCCTATCACTGCTCAAGATTTTGCATTCACCTATCAAATGGCGAATGATATCCAAAACCTGAGCATCCTGCCCTATCCTTACAATAAGATCAGCCAGTTGGACACACCCGATGATCACACTGTCGTGATGACATTCAGCGAGCCTTTCATCGCCTGGGAAGCTACCCTGTGGCATGGCCTGCTACCCGCTCACATCCTGAAAACAGTTTACGAACAAGAGCAGACGTTGGATGCCGCAGCATGGAACCTGGCGCCCACCGTGGGATGCGGCCCCTTTGTTTTTACCGAATGGGTCGAAAACGATCATGTTCGCTTCGTGCGCAATGAAAATTATTGGCTCGGGAAACCGAATATTGATGAAATCTACATACGCTTTGCTACCGATGATGCCGCCCAAACAGAAGACCTGCTCAATGGGCAAGGCGATCTCGGCACTTTCATCGCTTTCTCGGATGCCCCCTCCCTTGAATCTGCCGGGTTGAAAATCGTCAGCGCTTTCTCGGGTTACAACGAAGGCTGGATCTTCTACCTCAACCCCTATTACGGTCACCCGGCCTTGCTGGATATCCGCGTGCGACAGGCCATTGCCATAGCCCTGGATCGCTTTACACTCAATCGCGATCTCCTGCACGGTCTTACCCAACCGGCGGTTTCATACTGGGATAATACCCCATATATCGACCCTTCGATCAGTGCCTGGCCCTACGATCCCGAAAGAGCCAAGCAACTGTTAGATGAAGCCGGTTGGGTCGATAGTAATGGTGATGGCGTGCGCGATCAAGATGGCGTTGACATGTTATTCACACTTGGCACGATCACTAAAGCTATCCGGCAGAGTTCCCAGGAGTTCGCCCGCCAGCAATTGGAAGCCGTGGGGATCAAACTCGAACTGGTCAACTTCGATGAACAAACTTTCTTCAAGAGCTTCGATGCTGGCGGTCCGGCAGCCACCGGGCAGATGGATATCATCCAGTATTCCATGCGCTCCGAATTCCCCGATCCCAATACCTCCGATTTCCTGTGCAGTCAAATTCCTTACGAGGAAAATCCCTCGGGTGTAAACTGGATGGCCTTCTGCAACGAAGAACTGGATCGCCTTTTCCAGCTTCAGGCCACCCAATTCGACCCGGCGCAGCGACAGCAAACCTTTCACCAGATCAGCAAACTCATTTTCGAAAGAGTTTATTTCCTAGGCCTATGGCAAGACTCGGACTTATGGGCGGTCAGCCCACGCCTGCTGAACGTTCAGTTGTCAGGCGTGACTCCCTTCTACAACATCAACGAATGGGACGTCACGCATTAGTCCAACCGTAGGTGCATACCCGCACATACGGTCTAACCAACGGCAAGTAAGGAGGAGCCAATGTTTTCCCTGCGAAGCCTTCGCACCCTATTGTTCCTGCTGGTTATCGCCAGCCTGGTTCTGGCTGCCTGCGGCCCGGCGGCAACGACTGTCCCCGATACACCCGCCGCCCCTGCAGATCAGCCTACCGCTGCGCCGGCCGAACCCACTGCCGCGCCAGTAGAACCCACCGAAAAACCAGCTGAACGCAAAGTCGCCACGTTCATCTGGACTCAAGAGTTCGACTCACTGAATCCACTCTATTCCAACATGTGGTTCTCGATCGTCACTCAACAACTCTGGTTGGCCTGGGCTTGGGAATTCGATCAAAACAACGAAGCTTTTCCCAAACTGGTTACAGAGATCCCCAGCCAGGAGAACGGCGGCATCTCGGAAGATGGCAAGACGATCACCATGAAATTGCGCGATGATATCAAGTGGTCAGATGACACTCCCATCACCGCCGAAGATTTCGTCTTCACTTATGAGATGTATGTCAGCCCCAAGAACACCGTTGCATCCAGCTATCCCTATGACAAAGTCGAGAGCATGGAAGCCCCGGACGAGCATACGGTAGTGATCAATTTCACCGATCCATTCGCTCCCTGGTTGGCGACCTTCTGGCACGGCATCCTTCCGGCCCATGTTCTCAAACCTATCTACGAAGCCGAGGGGACCATCGACAACG
Source organism: Chloroflexota bacterium (assembly GCA_040752025.1). Lineage (GTDB taxonomy): Bacteria > Chloroflexota > Anaerolineae > Anaerolineales > UBA4823 > JBFMFR01. The sequence continues at coordinate 86,024 of JBFMFR010000006.1, forward strand.
CACCCTGGAACCTGGCCCCCACAGTTGGTTGTGGGCCCTACGTATTCTCCGAATGGGAATCTGGCAGCTTCGCCCGTTTCGTGATCAATGAGAACTATTGGGACGAAAAACCGAAAATCGATGAAATCTTCATGCGCTTCGTGCCAGACGATGCCTCCCAGGTTGCAGCGCTCAAAGCTGGCGACGGCGATCTTGGAACCTTTATCGCCTACAGTGATGTGCCTTCCCTGAAAGATTCTGGCATCGAAATCCCCACCATCAAATCAGGCTACAACGAAGGCTGGTTCTTCCTGGTCAACGAGGAGCGCGGACACCCTGCCCTGTTGGATGCCAGGGTGCGCAAAGCCATCGCCATGGCTTTCGATCGCGAGTCTCTCAACAAGGATTTACTGCTCGGCCTTACACAAGTACCGGCCAGCTTTTGGGATGCGCTGCCTTTTTACAACGACCCACCTGTGGAGAACTATCCCTATGACCCCGAGGCAGCCAAGGCCCTGCTCGACGAGGCCGGCTGGGTGGACTCCAATAACGACGGCGTGCGCGATAAAGATGGCGTCGAACTGGTGTTGAGTCATGGCACCAATATCCGTGAAATCCGCCAGGACGCTCAGGCCGTCGCCCAGCAGCAACTGGCCGAGGTAGGCATCAAGCTGGAACTTTTCAGCTACGAAGATGACATCTTCTTCGCCAGCTACGGCGAAAATGGTCCTGCCGCCACCGGTGAATTGGATATCATGGAATGGTCAGATGCCCCCATCTTCCCCGACGCAGATATCTACTACTGGCTGTGCAGTGAAATCCCCACCGATGACTATCCTTCCGGCAGCAACTGGTTCTTCCTGTGCGACGAAGAATTGGACAGCTTGATCCAGCTCCAATCCACACAGGTCAACGCCGAAGAGCGCCAGAAGACCATTTCGCAGATCAACCAGATCTTCCACGACCAGGTCTACTGGCTCGGCTTGTGGCAAGATCCTGATCTGTGGGCCATTGGCAACCGCCTGGAAAACGTCAGCCTGTCAGGCGTGACCCCATTCTTCAGCATCGCATCCTGGGACCTGAAGCCGAAACCCTGATGATCCCGAGGCCGGCAGAAAAGGGCTCCCCAGGGAGCCAATCCTGAGCTAGAAGTGCGTCCAAAAGCAGGGGCGCAGCCCTATCTGAAACACCACCTGTAGTGTTCCCGGCAGGCTGCGCCCCTCTTCACAGGATAGCCCAATCCGAATAAGGAAAACGCCTATGTTCCAATACATCATCAAGCGTTTGCTCCAGGGCATTCCCTTGCTGTTTATCATCAGCGTCATCTTGTTTGTATTGATGATGAATATGGGCGATCCTATCGCCACTATGGGTGGGCGCAGCGCCGTGCGTTCATCCGACCGTGAGCGCCTGCGCCGCCAGCTCGGTTTGGATAAACCGGCCACGGTTCAATACCTGTACTGGTTGATCGGCAACGACTGGACCGAGCTCGACCTGGATGGTGATGGCGTCCTCGAAACGCCCGGAACCCGCAAGGGCGTGCTGCGTGGCGATTTCGGGATGTCGCTGGTTAACCGCGGCCGCCCAGCCGTCGAAGTGATCGGTGAGCGCCTGCCCAACACACTCTTATTGATGCTCGTATCAGAAGGTCTGATTATCATTGGAGCGCTGGCGATCGGCATTTTTTCTGCCTTGCGACAATACTCAGCTTTGGATAACACCATTACTGCCATTACATTCTTTCTTTACTCCATGCCAGTCTTCTTCTTCGCTCTGGTCTTGATGTATATTTTCTCCGTTAATTTCAAACGTTGGGGGTTGCCGTACCTGCCTACGGTGGGGATGTTCGACCCCAGTGCAGGCAAAACGCCCTTACAGATCGCCTGGCACATGGTGTTACCCGTGATCACGCTCACCTTCGGTTACTTCGCCGCGTATAGCCGCTATATTCGCAGCACCATGCTGGAGGTTATGGGACAAGACTACATTCGCACAGCCAAATCGAAGGGCTTGCCGCGCTACGAAATCATCTACATCCACGCCTTGAAAAACGCTGCCCTGCCCGTTGTCACCGTCATTGGCCTGGACCTGCCCTTCTTACTAGGCGGTGCAGTGGTGACTGAACGTATTTTCGCCTGGCCCGGCATGGGTCGGCTCTTTCTCGACCATGTCTCGCGCGGTGATACACCCGTAGTGATGGGCATTCTCATGATGATTGCTGTAGCTGTGATCGTCTTCCAGTTGATCACAGATATCACCTATGCCTGGCTCGACCCACGCATCCGCTATAAATAGTTTGGAAAAGCAATGGAAAACCCTGCCTCAAACACAATTGCCGACCTCACCCCTGATGAACTGGAAGCGCCTCCGCTGTCCCTGGGGCAGCTCACCTGGCGCCGCTTCCGCCGCCACAAGATGGCCATCTTCGGTTCGCTCATGTTGATCTTCTTGCTGCTTTATGCTTTCACTGGTTCACTGCTGCTCAGCGAAAAATATGCCAACTTCACTGATACTGGCTCGCGTCTACAGCCGCCATCCCTGGAACATCCCTTCGGCACAGATACTGTTGGGCGCGATATCCTAGCCCGCACCATATACGGTGGGCAAATTTCCATCATTATCGGCATTACTGCCATGCTGGTGGAAACACTGTTGGGAGTGCTGGTTGGCTCGTTGGCCGGCTATTATGGAGGCGTTCTAGATAGCATCTTGATGCGCATCACAGAAGCCATCATCGTTATCCCGCAGATTTTCTTGCTGCTAGTAATGGCCAAGTTCTTCGGTGGGGATGTGGCCGATGTAACCTTGATGGGCCGCACTTTCAGCGGCAGCGTGATCGTCATTGTGCTGATCATCGGCGCCACGAGCTGGCCCTATCTGGCTCGCATCGTTCGCGCCGAGTTTCTTTCGATCAAAGAGAACGAATACATCCTGGCGGCGCGGGCGATCGGCACCCCTACCTACGAGATTATTTTACGCCACATCATGCCCAACAGTTTTGCCCCCATCGTCGTTTCGGCCACTCTAGGCGTTGCCAGCGCTATAACCACTGAAGCCTATATCAGCTTCCTGGGCCTGGGTGTACGCCCCCCTACTGCCACCTGGGGCAATATGTTGGAGGGCGCCTATAATTACATCGAAAGCGCCTATTGGTTATGGTTGTTCCCAGGCGTGCTCATCGCCCTGATCGTTCTCAGCATCAACTTCGTTGGCGATGGGCTACGTGACGCCCTGGATCCCCACAGCCGGGCCGTTTGAGCGAGGAGAACATGAAACCTCCGTTACTCCAAGTTTCCGATCTTTGTACTCGCTTCCACACCGCCGAGGGCACCGTCTACGCTGTAAACGGCATCTCCCTGCATCTGGGTGAAGGTGAAACTCTGGCAGTCGTAGGAGAAAGTGGTTGTGGCAAATCCGTCACCATGCTTTCTATTATGGGATTGATTCCGATCCCGCCAGGCCAGATCGTTAGCGGCTCCGCCCTTTATCGCGAGCGCGATTTGCTCCAGTACACCGAAAAAGAGATGGATAATATCCGCGGCAAAGAGATCGCCATGATCTTCCAGGATCCCATGACATCGCTCAACCCTGTGCTTACCGTTGGGCGGCAAATCAGCGAATCGCTGCGCGTGCACTTGAACATGAACCAGGATGATGCCCGGGCGCGCACCATCGAATTGCTCGAACAGGTGGGCATTCCAGATCCTGGCCCCCGCCTGGGAGATTACCCGCACCAGTTTTCCGGCGGTATGCGCCAACGGGTGATGATTGCGATGGCGCTGGCCTGTGCTCCCAGTTTGCTGATCGCCGACGAACCCACGACTGCCCTGGATGTAACCATCCAGGCCCAGATTATGGAACTGGTCGTGCGTCTGCGTCAGCAACTGGGCATGGCAATCATTTGGATCACACACGATTTGGGCGTTGTTGCTGGTCTGGCTGAACGGGTTCTGGTAATGTACGCCGGTTATATCGTGGAGGAAGCCCTGGTAGATGATATCTACGAACGCCCATACCATCCTTATACACTGGCGCTGCTGGCAGCGCTGCCGCGCGTCGACCGGCGTCGCGACCATCGCCTGAAATCGATCCCCGGCGCGCCTCCCAATTTGTTGGTAGAGCCGCGCGGTTGTCCCTTTGTGCCGCGCTGCGAATTCGCCATACAGCGTTGTCGTGATGAAATGCCCCCTCTCCAGGCAGTGGCTATCAACCATAAGGCCGCTTGTTGGATCGACATGCAGACTGGAAGACCTCGATGAATGCATCTCCCCCTCTCGTCACCGTCAACAATCTTATAAAACATTTTCCCGTCACGCGCGGCATTGTCTTCGAACGCCAGGTCGGCTCTGTGCGCGCCGTGGATGGCATTTCCTTCGATATCGCCCGTGGCGAAACCCTGGGCCTGGTCGGCGAAAGCGGTTGTGGCAAAACCACTGCCGGCCGCACCATCTTAGGCCTTTATCACCCTACTGCCGGATCGATCCAGATCGATGGGCATGAGGTGGCGAACGCCAAAGAGAGACAACTCCTGGCCGTCCGCCGCAAAGCGCAAATGATCTTTCAAGACCCATACGCCTCGCTCAACCCACGCTGGACGGTGAGCGCCATCGTCGGCGAGCCATTACACGTTCACCGCCTGGTGAAAACCGAAAAAGAGCGTACCGAACGTATCACCGAACTGCTCGGTCTGGTAGGCTTGAGCGGTCGATTGCTCAACCGCTTCCCCCACGAATTTTCAGGAGGTCAGCGCCAGCGCATCGGTGTAGCGCGCGCCCTGGCTTCCAATCCGCTCTTCATCGTATGCGACGAACCGATCTCTGCCCTGGACGTCTCTATCCAGGCCCAGGTTGTCAATCTATTGGAAGATCTCCAGGATAGGTTCGGCCTGACATACCTCTTCATTGCCCACGATCTCAGCATGGTCCGTCACATCTGTGATCGTGTGGCAGTGATGTACCTGGGCGTCATCGTCGAATTGGCTGAACGCAATGAATTGTACGAGAATCCCTTGCACCCTTACAGCCAGGCTCTACTCTCCGCTGTACCGATTCCCGATCCCAAAAAGGATCGCGCCCGTCAACGCATCATCCTGACCGGCGATGTTCCCAGCCCGCTCAATCCACCTGCTGGCTGCCGCTTTCACCCTCGCTGCCCAGTCGCCATGCCGCGTTGTTCGGAAGCGCAGCCCGAATGGCGCCAGCTTGCCCCTGGGCATTGGGTTGCCTGTCACGCAGTCTGATTCAATCTGACCTTATTTCACCAGCCTGGCAGCCAATGCTCCCAGCCCAGCCAATACAAACCCTATGGGCACAATCAGCAAAATTTGGAGCAGAGCCATAAACGCCTGGAAAACGGTCCCAAAATCGGGCAGCGTCCAGACCGCTACCGCACCGTTCAACACATAACTCCACAAAACTGGGAGAGATAGCGCCAACGCTACATAACCAACCAAAGCCAGGGTTAATTCACTGACCTGCATAGATCCACGCCGGAGCGCCTTCAAGCGCCAGACAATGGCCGACCAACTCGCTAACATCGCTCCCAGAGCCGTTATCGCACAGTATGAAACGATTTCAGTCGTGCTATAAACCGAGCTCAGCGAATACGTTCTCCCATCGATTACCGCGTAACGCAGGTTGAAAAGGATCAGATAGATTAACGCACCGCCCACCAGCCAACCGCTGTCTCTATTCCATGTTCGATAGATGAGCACAGCCAGCAGAACCAGCACAACCAACGCAACTGCAGCGCGTACAACCCGCTCACCCCGCATGCGGGCCGTCCAGGCAGCCTCCAGAGTAGCCTGGTAATTTGCAGCCAAAGTTGATACAGACCCGGCGCTGCTGACTGAGATCGCTGGTTGGCCAATCGCTTCCTGGTAAGCGCTCAACAGTTGTTCCTGTTGATTTGCGGTGGCTTGCTCGATTTCAGCAATTTTCTCAGGGGACAAATCCAACATTTCTGTCAACACCTGTCCCTGACTGGAAGCTGGGATGTTGGCGCCCAGTATTGCTGCCAGCGTTGGGGCAGCATCAACCATCTTCACGTCCGCATACGCACCCGGACGGATACCCGCTCCCGCGATGATAAACGGCTCGATCAAAGTGATTGCATCTTGCCCGCCATGCCCGCCACGATCGATCTGTCCGTGATCGCTGCACACAAACAACGTATCTCGCTCCAGATCCAGCTCTGCCAAAATCTCGCCAATCAACGCATCCGCTCTGCTGGCAGCCGCATCCCAGCGTGGATCACGCGGACCGCCCTCGTGATGCCCGGCCCAATCCACCTGATCGAGATGGATCAAGATCAACTGGAAATCGCCATCCCGCAGCCAGGGGATCGCTGCATCCACTACCTTCCGGTCTGCTTCTCGATCCTCGCCAGGGGTGTAGAAAGCGATATCAACTGCCTCCTGAGGAATCAATTTTTCGAACCAGTAGTAACCCGACACCGCAGTTCTCATCCCGGCGCGGTGTACGGCAGAAAACAGGTTATCTTGAGTCCAGGGATAAATCTCCTCGTACTCCAGATTCAGGCTTGGCCCATCGTGAATGTCTGGCCAGGCGCCCACCAGCAACGTGGTATAGCCGGGTTCAGAAAACGAAGGCGGACGGCTGTGCATCGTCGCCCAGGCGCCTTGCTGGCGCAATGCGTTCAGATTCGGCATCACTTCGCCTTTCAAAGACGTATCCTCGCGCAGCGCGTCCACTAAAACAAAGACCAGCCTGCGTGTGATAGCTTCTCCCGTTGTATCTCCTGCGGCCGGAGGTGTATGCTGCAACGGCGAACGGTAAGCGAAGATCGCGTTCATGATAGCATTCGCCCATATATAGGCGCTGCCTGCCAATACAATCAAACCGAGTAATGTGAATCCAAAATAAAAGAAACTTCTTGTTTTCAACGTGTTAGCTTCCGATACCTGATGCGATGTGGTATTTCCGCTTCAGTGCCCAGTCGTTTACGCCGGTCGGCTTCGTAATCCGACCAGTTGCCTTCAAACCATCGTACCTGGCTTTCGCCTTCAAAAGCCAGGATATGCGTGCACACCCGGTCCAGGAACCACCGGTCGTGGCTCACAACCAGTGCGCAGCCAGCGAAATTCTCAACCGCCTCCTCCAAAGAGCGCAGTGTATTGACATCCAGATCATTGGTAGGCTCGTCCAGCAGGATCACGTTGGCACCTTGCGTAAGCGTTTTCGCCAGATGCACCCGGTTACGTTCACCGCCAGAGAGAGCGCCTACTTTTTTCTGCTGGTCAGCTCCCATAAAATTAAAACTCGCTACGTAAGCCCGCGAGTTCACCTTGCGATCTCCCAACGTGAGCATATCCTCACCGCCAGAGATCTCTTGCCAAACTGTATTCTCGGCATTCAGCGTTTGTCTCGATTGGTCCACATATGCCAGCTTGACTGTCTGCCCGATGCGGATTACCCCCGAATCGGGCTTCTCATCCTGGGTTACCATGCGCAAGAGCGTAGTTTTGCCCGCTCCGTTCGGGCCAATGATACCCACGATGCTGCCAGGCGGGACACTTAGCTCCAGGTTCTCGATCAACAAGTGTTCGCCGTATCCCTTGGAAACACCCTGCATTTCGATCACCACATCTCCCAGTCGTGGCCCAGGAGGAATATAAATCTCGAGATTTTCACGTCGCTGTTCGTATTCCTGGCCGAGCAATTTTTCATAAGCGGTGACGCGTGCCTTGCCCTTGGATTGGCGCGCCTTGGGTGACATGTGAATCCACTCCAATTCCCTCTCCAGGGTTTTCTGGCGTTTGCTCTCTGAACTCTCTTCGCGTCGCAGGCGCTCCTGCTTCTGCTCCAACCACGATGAGTAGTTGCCCCGCCAGGGGATGCCATAACCCCGGTCTAGCTCCAGAATCCAGCCGGCCACATTATCCAGGAAATAACGGTCATGGGTCACCGCTATCACGGTACCCTTATATTGCTGCAAGTGACGCTCCAGCCAGGCGACCGACTCGGCATCCAGATGATTAGTCGGCTCATCCAGGAGCAGGATATCCGGCTCAGTCAGCAGCAGGCGGCATAAGGCCGCTCGCCGTCGCTCACCTCCTGAGAGCACCGAGATGTAAGTATCGCCTGGGGGGCAGCGCAGAGCATCCATAGCGACCTCCAGGCGATTATCAAGCGTCCATGCGTCTACCCGATCCAGTTCATCCTGTAAGCGCGCTTGCTCGGTGATCAAGGCATCAAAATCGGCATCCGGTTCTGCGAATTGGTTATTAACCTCATCAAAACGCGCCAGCAAATCAACGATAGGTTGTACAGCCTCTTCTACCGCCTGCCGGACAGTTTTCGCAGGGTCCAATTCGGGCTCCTGATCCAGCATACCCACTGAGTAACCTTTGGAGAAGCTGATCTCACCCTGGTAGCCATCATCTTTTCCGGCCATAATCCGCAGCAGTGTGCTCTTACCCGCGCCGTTCAATCCGAGCACGCCGATCTTAGCGCCATAGAAAAAGCCCAGTGAGATATCGCGTAACACCTGCCGGTTGGGCGGGAACACGCGGCCAACTCGCGACATCGAAAATATCACCTGTTGATCATTCATAGGTTATCTGTTACCTTCAAAATAATTAGGGGCCGACCTGAGCATCAGTGACATCCACCACTAACGGGATATTAGGAACTGACTGGTAATAGTTCAAGAAGCGCTGGGTTTCCATCGCATCATACTCGCGGAAATTATCCGCCCAACGGAACCCAATCGATTGGTAAAGCAACTCAACTTGCAACGTGAATGGCCCTTGGGCTGCTCCCAGGTTAATCGCCAGTCGTAAATTGTCCCCGCCAGCAATGAAATCTGCATCCTGGGCGGCTTCACCATGCACAGCGATATCAGCCGGTGCATTCGCAAGATCGAATCCTGCCGGCAGCAGGCGATTGTCTTTGAGATAACTGGATGCATACAACAGCTTGGTTGTCACCTTTCCCAATGTATCCCCCAGGATCGCTTCATAAATTTGCACCTGCTCTTCATCTGTCAGTTGAGTGTAATGCGCTTCAAATTTCGCCGGGTCGGCGTCGTTGTCATTGCCCTGGATTGAACCATCTGGGCTATATGCCCCGCTCTCGAAAACCACCTGTCCATTGGCCTCGCGCACAACAATATGCAGCCAGGCGCGTCGAGACGGGAACGATGTGGGGAATTTATGGCCGGCCTGGCTCTGAATTTGCACCGTCCCAAGCAGCGTACTATCATCTACGTGTAAATCACCCACTTTTAGAATCGCTGTACGCTCTTCGATGAGGTCCTTTGCCAGGTTAACAGTTGTTTGGAACTGCTCAGAAGCCGCTGTCACTCCTAACTCCTCCCCATTCTGGAGGAGCAGGTTAGCCATATAGGCATTTCCACCCGAGAAATCATGCTGGTAGAAAGGCGCCCGTTTCGGTCCGCCAGTGATCGAAAGCTGCACGCCGCCCTGGGCTTGTGGCATATGACAGGTTTGGCATGCACTGCTCGCCACATAGGCGCTGTTCTGCCACTCCAGATACACTGCTTGTTCCGGGAATTCACCCGCAATCTGTCCGGTCTCATCCAGGTAAGGCGTATACAATACGTGGCAGGTAGCACACATCTCCGACTTCTCAACATGCACCCCCTGCACAGGTATAAAACCCGAGACACTGCCCATGAGTTGCGCCAGGCCGGGCTGAGGCTCAAACGGGCCAAAGGCCTCGCGCTCCCCAAAAGGCAGTTGCGTGTCAATCACGTATCCACCGCTGAAGCTTTGCGCATTGCCAAAACCATCTGGTCGCACCTGGTGGCACAGATTACAAGACACCCCATCTAGCGCCAAAGGATTGAGCGCGTGATCGGGCTTCAAAAAACCATCATCCAGTATCAACGCTTCCTGCCCAGTAGCTTGAGCCGAAAACTCAGCCATCGGCATATGACAGGTAGCGCATTTCTGTTCGATCACCGAGCGCAGCTCCGGGTGCTCCAATCCCTCACTTCGCACTGTCGCCTGCCAGTAAGGATCACGAGCGGCGTTAGCCATCATCGATGAACGCCACATGCGATCAATCGAAACGTCTGCACCAGAATTATCTAACATTTGTGTGTGGCAACTCGTGCAATTTCCCGAACCCGAAAACCAGTCATTGCGCGCCAGAGGCAACGACTGACCTGGATATTGAGGCATCGCGGGCTGTTGGGTAATCGTTGGAGCCAGCTCAGTGCCTGTTTCTGTCACTACAGGCTGGAGAGAGGTCGGCTCTATTGTTGCCGGCTCAGTTCGCGCGGGCCTTTCGGTGGGAGAGACAGTTGCCACCTCACCTGGCTCCGGCTTAGTCGCACAGGCTGCCAGGAGTAGGATCATCATAGCCAGGCTCACTATGACTGGACCTGGCGCTATCCGGATTTTGTTTTCTCGCCTCATTCAAAATCCTCTCTCTTCAAGTTCACCAGGCGTACGCCAGCTCGATGCACCTGGCGAAAATTTCCTCCTTGCGAAACGACCCTCAATACAGGTTCGATCTCGGTTACCACTGAACCGGACAGCCAATCGATACCGTGCTCAAAGAGCCTGGGGCTGAGCGGGGTGGTCGGGCCTAGCAGCATCACGAAAGCCTGGGCAGAACAAAATTTCAACAGATCCGGCAGGGTGCGATTAACCAGGGTCATACTGGTAATCGCAACGATGTCCACTTTTGGCAAAACCTGCGCCGCAGCTTCTGCTGGCATGTCGCCCTCGCGAGGATCCAGTTCAAGAACGGTCAGTTCGCCCACTTTTTCACGTAACCGCGGCACAAAAGGGAAATGCCCGATCAGGGCCACCTGTCGCCCACGCCCACGTTGTGCCAGCGTTTCCTCTGCATTTGCGTCGATCCATTTTTCAGGTGTTCGAGGCAATAGCGCATTCAATGCCGCCATGCCCACGCTCGTCAACACGGGCTGATCAGAATAAAATAAATCTACCAGCTCGCGCCCCGAACAGCCCTGCAGATCACCAGCCTGGGGCACATTCGGCTCATCATGTGAATGTCCACCAGGTTTTTGAGTAGAAGCCAGCCCACATCGAAGCTCGCCCTCTACCCACGCAACGACTGCTGTCCAGTGCAAGCCAATGCGCACATCTCGGACTTCTCCATCGGGAAGCCCTGCAATCAAATCCTCGAAGAATTTCGGGTTCATCGTACTGCTGCTACACGTAACTGTCTGTTATTTCTCGACAGCAGCGCACAAAATCCAAGACTGTCGGCACACTGCGCATTAGCACGGCCATATTGCCTTGCACGCCCAACTTGCGCGTCAGCAAAGCCTGCATAGGGTCCAACTCTCCCTTCAGCAAGCGCACATAATTCTCATAAGGAGCCTTCAAAGTAAATACTGGCTTCACCGGGCGAGAATCATCGAAAACAAAGGCATCCCGGCATTTCCCATGCCACAAATCCAGGTAGAATCGCACCGGCTCGCTAAGAGCGCTGCCGGGTTCGATCACAAAAGCCATGTCCCCTTCCCAATTCTTCGCCGCCTGCGCATATTGTGCATCACTGTTGAGCTTTTCCATCAATGCTTGCAGCCAGGCTTCGCTCGGAAATTTCGCCATTTTTCTCCTCCGTCATTCTTTCTCAATTAAAACGTTGCATTTTTTTTGAATTTTCAGACCAATTCCCAATCATTATACCCTTACCCCTTGCAAAAATCCCCAAGTTCGTCTATCCTATAGCATAACGTTGGGTATTCAACCAACCCACCTCAAGGTGCATAGCAAATGCCCCAGGTAAATAACCCAGGGCATTCAGATATGCGCTGGGGGGGACTTGAACCCCCACGCCTTGCGGCACATGGCCCTCAACCATGCCTGTCTGCCAGTTCCAGCACCAGCGCGAAAGCAAAGGTATTATAATCGGCTCTGTCTCATTGTCAAGCCGAAACGCATCGTCAGTTAGGCGACCCGAGAATATAGAATGGCTGGCGAACAGGCAAACCTTCACCCCAAGGAGACTCCTATGCGGATTGTCCTCGATGCAATGGGCAGCGACGACTGCCCCGGCCCAGAAGTCCAGGCGGCAGTAGAAGCCGCTCAACAATACGGCGAAGAAATCATCCTGGTTGGTCCAGAGGATCAACTTGCCTCACGTTTGCAGGCTCTGGCTCCCCAAGGAGTCGCTGTGCGCTTGGTTCACGCTCCTGATATCATCACCATGAAAGACAAAGGCCTCGGTCTGGCACTAAAAGCCAAGCGCAAGGGGTCCAAAACCTCTATGGCTGTTGGCATGGATTTGGTCAAAGAAGGCCAAGCAGATGCCTTTGTCACGGCTGGCAATACTGGCGGCGCAATGGCGACCGCTTTCTATCGCCTGGGAACTATCCCTGGTGTAGAACGGCCAGCCCTGACCGGGCTTTTCCCGGTCAAAGACGGCTTTTGTGCCGTGCTCGATATCGGCGCTAACCCAGAGTGTAAAGCCGAGCACTTGCTCCAGTTCGCTGTCATGGGCTCGATTTACGCTGATAAGGTTCGCCATATATCCACGCCGCGCGTAGGGTTGCTTTCCAACGGCGAAGAGCCCGGGAAAGGCAATGATTTAGTCAAAGAAGCCTATACTTTATTAGAAACCAGCGGGCTGAATTTCATCGGCAACGTAGAAGGCAAAGAACTCTTCGGTGGTGAGGCTGATGTGGTTGTCACCGATGGATTCACCGGCAACGTTCTGCTCAAAGGCAGCGAGGCAGTCGCCAAACTTTTGGTCGATGTGCTCCGTCAAGAAATGACCAGCAGCCTGCGCACCAAGATAGGCGCTTTGCTTGCCAAACCAGCCTTTGGCAAGCTAAAAGCCATGCTGGATCCTGCTGAAGTCGGTGCGGCTCCCCTGCTGGGCATTGACGGTCTGGTCCTTGTGGGCCACGGGCGTTCCGACGCCCGCGCCATGCTCGGCGCCATCCGCACCGCCCGCCTGGCAGTCCAGGCCGATCTGCTCGGCGCACTGAAGACCGCCATCCAGGAACGCCTGGCCGAATTACCCCAAACCCCAAAGGAGAAAGAATGAGAGATCACGCCAACCGCCCCCGTGTAGTGATCACTGGTCTGGGCGCTATCTCCCCCCTGGGTTCCTCCGTCGCCCAACTCTGGCAAGGATGGATGGAGGGACACTCAGGGATCCGTCGCATCACCCAATTTGACCCCAGCGATTTGCCCTGCCAGATCGCTGGAGAAATCCCGGATTTCAACGCGGAAGATTATATTGAACGCAAAGAAGCCCGTCGCATCCCACGCTCGGCTCAAATCGGCCTGTCCGCTGCCATTCAAGCCGTAAAGGATGCCGGTCTGCCAGAAACCATGCCAGATGGAGAGCGCTGTGGTGTTATGTTCGGTACAGCCATCGGCGGAGCTGATCGCATCGATGAAGGCATACAAACTCTACGAACCCAGGGCCTCGGTCGGGTGAACCCTTTCGTCTTGCCCGGCGGCATCCCAAATCTCTCATCTTTCCTGGTTGCTCGCCAGTTTCAATGCCTGGGCGTAAACAGCACCGTTACAACAGCCTGTGCCACAGGTACACAGGCCGTCGGTGAAGGCGCAGAATTCATTCGTCGCGGTAGCGCCGACCTGGTCATCGCCGGAGGCACAGAAGCGCTGATCACCGACTTCGCCATCGGCGGTTTCTGCTCGATGCGCGCTTTGCCAGTCAACTACAACGATCGACCAGAAGCTGCCTCGCGCCCCTTTGATGCCAGCCGCGAAGGTTTTATCTTCTCTGAAGGAGCAGCTGCCCTTGTAATGGAGAGTCTGGAGCACGCGCTGGCTCGCGGCGCGCATATTTATGCCGAATTCGTCGGACACGCCTCCTCGTCCGACGCATATCACGTTGCTGCTCCATCCCCTGACGCCCTCGGCCCGGCCCGCGCCATGCGTTGGGCGCTGCAAGATGCCGGATTGGAGCCATCCGCCATAGATTACATCAATGCCCACGGCACCTCTACACCCCTGAATGACCCTACTGAAACCAAGGCCGTCAAGATGATCTTTGGGGAACACGCCTACAACCTGGCGATCAGTTCCACCAAGTCGATGATCGGTCATGCTATGGGCGCCTCGGGCACTCTGGAAGCGATCGCGTGCACCCTGGCAATCGCCAAGGGCTGGCTACCTCCCACCATCAACTACGAAACTCCCGACCCAGAATGCGATCTGGACTACGTGCCGAACCAGGCACGCCAGCAAAATATCAATATCGCCTTGTCCAATTCCTTTGGCTTAGGCGGCCAAAACGCCTGCATTATCATCAAAAAATACAACTCCGGAGAATCTCTCGCATGAATATCGTTCGCAATGAAAAGCTGATCCGTCGCAATTCGCGCATTGCCCAATTCACCATGTTGGGTGGACTGGTTGTTTTAGGAGCTGGCATGGTGATCTCTTTCCGCTACCAGGATCAATACGCCCTCTCCCTGGGTGCATTGATGACCGGTTTCATCCTGTCCCAGATCGGCATCTACTTCAGTAACCGTTGGGGACGCCGCCCGCGCCCCGACGAATTGCTCGATCAGGCTTTGAAAGGCCTGGATAGCAAATATACCCTGTACCACTATACCGCCCCCAATTCCCACCTGCTGGTTGGCCCCTCGGGACTGTGGATTCTCATACCCTATTACCAACGCGGGCGTTTCACTTATGAAAATGGACGCTGGAAGCAAAGAGGCGGCAACCTGTACCTGAAGATCTTCGCCCAGGAAAGTTTGGGCCGCCCCGATCTGGAAATCCTTGGCGAAACCGAGAATCTACAAAACTACCTCGGCAAGCGCTTGCCCGATGGCATCGTTCCCGAAATACGCGCTGCTCTGGTCTTTACCCATCCCAAAGCCGAAATTGATATCGATCCCGAAACGCAGCCACCTGCTGAAGCCATCGCTCTGGGAAAGCTCAAAGACCTGGTACGCAAATCCGCCAAGACCAAGGCTCTTTCGCTGGAAAAAGTAAAACTGGTGCAGGACGCTATCCTTCCTCCTGAATAATAATTCGAACCCCCAATAAAAACGGGGCGGCTGTGTAGCGTAAGCGCTGAACAACCGCCCTGTTTTGTTTCCAAAGAAGCAGGTTTTTACGACCCGCTGAGGTAGGCTTCTAGAGCCTCTTTGCTGATCCGGTATGCATTACCGATCTTGCGCGCCTTCAGCTCGCCCGCGGCAATTGCCGCGATCACATCTTCCTCCGAGACGCGCAGCGCTGCGGCGGCCTCTGCCGGCGTCATCACGCTAGGCAGTCCACCCGCTGGAGCGCCGCCAGAGGGTGCAGTCTGCCCGCCTGCGGCCGCTCCGGCCCCCGTCATACCCTGCAGCGATTGGCTGAGCACGTTCCCCACACCCAGGCCAGCGCCAATGCCTGCCGTCAGGCCAGCGCCGCCACTCGGATTCTGAGCTGCGTCGCGCATGGCATCGGCAGCCTGAAGTTGCGTATAGGTCTGCATATCCAGCATACCCATCGCCCGCAGTTCCTCCGCTGACTTCGAAGAGGGCTTCAGGTTCTCGATGTAGTAACTCTTCAGTGTCAGGCCCAGCGCCAGGAAATCATCCTGCGCCTTGGCGCGCACACCTGCACCCATTTCCTCAGTCAAGCCAATCAACTCGGGAACGCTATGCTTCGCGGCTGTCTCTCCCAACAGGTCCTGCAACTTGGAGAGCAGCATCGAGCGTAAACGGGTCTCGATATCGCCTGTGCGGTATGCGCCCTGTGTGCCAACGATTTGAGTTACGAACTGCTGGGGATCACTGACCTGGAAGCTATACGTACCAAAACCTTGCAACAATGCCACGCCCAGGCCCATGTTCGGATTGCGCACAATGATCGGCTGCGGGGTACCCCACTTGCGATCCGGGAACTCGCGCATCGAAACGAAATACACTTCCGCCGGGAAGGGCGTGCGCTCGTTGAACAAAGACTTGCCGATCGCATCGATCAGTAACGGAACGTTATAGGTGACAATCGTGTGCCGCCCGGGGCCAAACACATCCAGGGCGTTGCCGTCTCGGAAAAACACGGCTGTTTGAGACTCGCGCACGATCACCTGAGAGCCAATGCGGAAATTCCCTGGCCCTTCCTCGGGAAAACGATGCACAATCTCATCCCGCATCTCATTCGGATACTCTATTACGTCAAATACCCTTGCCATTGCCTGTACTCCTGCTTGAACTAAATACGAATAGCGTTTGAGTGGATAGAATTACACTGTGGCTCGATAACTCAACCCTGGGCGCTTCCCATGAAGGCATCTTCGCGCCGGTTGAACACATCGATGCACTGCTGCGCCACGCTGGTCAGGTGACGGAATGCTGCCGGTAATCCATCGCTGCCAATCGAGGCCTCGACATTATCGATTGCCCGGCCGACTTCTTCAGCCAGATCCAACATGGCAGCATCATATTGGTAAAGCTGGGCCAGTTCATCCTCGTTGATCTTTACTGCATCGAACAGACCCGAATAGCCACGCGCCGCTCGCCGCACGCGGTCGGCAAATGTGCGCAGCTTGATAGCGGCAGATTCCAGGTCATCTACATAGGCGATCTCGCCCTGACTGATGAATTGGCGTTGCAAATCCGAAATACGCTGCCATTGCTGCTCGAATCGGCTTGCCACGGTTTCTCGCAGCAGCTTGTCCGCATCCCGTCGCTTTTGCCGCTCCATATAGCCGCTGAAGCCAGGGATGTAACTCAGGATCTTCTTGAATGGATCCAGGTCCGAGCTGACTTTTCCAAAGATCTGATCACTCATCTTATACTCCTTAGTAAGGTTGATGAACGTTTTGAACAATTTCCAAACCTGATTATAGCCTCAGTTTGCCCCAAATGCAACTGACTTGTAAGCCGATTCGCTATTTTCATCATCTTATAATACGCTACTCGCCCCGAAAAGTTTCGTATACATGCCTTCTGATGTATAATTTCCCAGGGATGATATAATCATTCCTTGGTCTCTAACAGTCTGCATGCTCTCCACATTCCGGAGAACTGCTTTCAAAATTCATTTCAGGAGTTTACATATGAGCAAGAACGAGATTCAAGACCTGCTGGCTCTGATCGACAACAGTATCACCATCACCGATGGTCAGGCCGCTGTGACCGACGCCCCCCGCCTGCGCGCGACCATATACCGACTGGCGGAAGTATCGGCTTTGGAAAGCGGCGCCCGCCAGGGGTTGGCGCGCTATATAGTTCGCCTGGCAGCTCAGGCTTTAGGGATCTTCCCGGCCTCGATCAACGATCTGTATATGGCCCGCGGGCGCGGCGAAGTGCCTAACACCTTCACCGTGCCTGCCATCAACCTGCGCACCCTTTCATTTGATGCCGCCCGCGCGGTCTTCCGCGTCGCCATCCCGATGAATACCTCGGCCTTCATATTTGAGATTGCCCGTTCAGAGGTGGGCTATACTGACCAGCGCCCTGCCGAGTATGTCACTAACATGCTCGCCGCCGCCATCGCAGAAGGCTACACCGGTCCGGTTTTCATCCAGGGCGACCACTTCCAGGTTTCGGCCAAGCGTTTCGCCAACGATCCCGAAACCGAACTACAGGCCCTGCGCGATCTGATTCAGGAAGCTATCCAGGCCGGCTTCTATAACATTGACATCGATACATCCACTTTGGTTGATCTGTCCAAAACCTCGATCCCTGAACAGCAGTACCTCAACACCAGCCTGTCTGCCATGTTCACCGCTTACATCCGTTCCCTGGAGCCGCAAGGCGTCACCATCTCGGTTGGCGGCGAAATTGGCGAAGTTGGCGGTCACAATTCCACCGAAGAGGAGTTGCGCGCTTACATGGATGGGTATGGACAAGAACTGGAAAAGCACGGCGCGGGACTGGCGGGCATCAGCAAAATCAGCATCCAGACCGGTACTTCCCACGGCGGTGTCGTTCTGCCCGACGGCTCGATCGCACAGGTTAGCGTAGATTTCGACACCATGCTACGCCTCAGCCGCGTCTCTCGCCAGGCTTATGGCATTGGTGGTGCAGTACAGCACGGGGCGTCCACCCTGCCCGAAGATGCCTTCAGTAAATTTGTGGACGCTGAAGCTGTGGAGGTTCACCTGGCAACCAATTTCCAAAATATGCTCTTCGACCGCCTGCCTGATGATCTACGCAAAGAGATGTACGCATATCTGGATGAGAAAAACGCAGCGGATCGCAAACCCGGCATGACCGATGAACAGTTTTATTACAAGACGCGCAAGAACGTCATTGGCCCCTTTAAAGCAGCTACATGGCGTATGCCCGCTGAGAAGAAAGCCGAGATCGGGCAGGCCTGGGAAGCGCAGTTCAAGAAGCTCTTCACATCTCTGGCAATTGCCGATACCCGCCAATACGTTGACCGATTCATCCGCACCGTAACTGTCGTTCCAGACAAGCGCTTCTACCTGGGAGCATCCGCCTCAGAGGAAGATGTCTCCGACCTGGCAGACTAGTATAATTTACATCCAAGGGATCGATCTGGCATACCGATCGATCCCTTGGCAAACAGGCTTATGCCCGTTTCCGACCAAGGTACTCTCACCGGGCGTTACACGCTCATCCCCCGCACACTGATCTTCATCACCTGTCGCGACCAGGTGTTGTTGCTCAAAGGTGCAGCTCACAAACGGCTTTGGGCCAACCGCTACAACGGCATCGGCGGTCACGTCGAACGCGGTGAAGATGTGCTCTCCAGCGCCGTGCGCGAGTTGCACGAGGAAACTGGTCTCAATCATATCGATCTGTGGCTTTGCGGAGTTGTTACCATCGATACGAATCAACAAACAGGTATCGGGTTATATGTACTGCGCGGCGAGAGCATTGAAGCGAACCCTCTCACCTCTGCAGACGGATCACTGGAATGGATTCTAAAAAACCAGGTAATGAGTTTACCCCTGGTTGAAGATTTGCACATTCTGTTACCGCGGATTTTATCCATGCAGCCCGGCGACCCGCCTTTTGCTGCGCATTATCACTACACCGAGCCCGGGGAAATCAAGATCACCTTTGGCCCATCCTGATTCGCAGGCTGGCGTACAGCCGTCGGTCAGGCTCTAGTTTTACTCTCGACAGGCAGGTGGATTATGGGAGAACTCACTCGCAGCCAGGTTGTTTACCTGATCGCATCCAATCCAGGCAAAGGCATCACTTTGCGTGGAGTAGATCTAAGTTCAATGGATCTCAGGAAGCTTGAGCTCGCTGGGGCCCTGTTAGAACTCGCCGACCTGACTTCCTCCAGTCTAAGTCAGGCCAACCTCGAAAAGGCCATGCTGCGCAAAGCCAAACTCGAATACGCCGACTTAAGTGAGGCCATTTTGCGCCACGCCAACCTGCGAGATGCCGTCATGGTCGGCGCCGACTTGCGCTCCGCGGATCTGAGCGATGCAGATCTTTCCTATGCAGATCTGCGCAGCGCCAATCTGCGAGGCGTAAATCTATCTCGAGCCAACCTGTGGAAAGCCGACCTGACCGATGCCACCTTACTCTTTGCCAACATCGATGGCGCCAAAGGTTTGCCAGTCGACATCGACCAGTGGATCAAGAAAGAAAGATACTGATCACTTTCACTA
Organism: Chloroflexota bacterium; assembly: GCA_040752025.1. Classification (GTDB taxonomy): domain Bacteria; phylum Chloroflexota; class Anaerolineae; order Anaerolineales; family UBA4823; genus JBFMFR01. Next base: position 105,544 of record JBFMFR010000006.1, read on the forward strand.
AGAAACTGGCACGCATCATCTCCTGTGCAACTTATCAAATTTTCGTGCGTATATAGTAGCGAGATTGATTCGATACGATTGTTCAAGGAGAGCGCAAGATGTCTGCTGAAAGTGAAAGTAAACATGTACCCTGGTTTCTCTGGCCCTTTTGGGCTATCTGGCGCCTTGTAGCGTTGATCGTCGGCCTGACAGGCCGCCTGATCGCGGTGATTCTAGGACTGGTACTGATGGTGGTGGGCGTTATTGTCAGCCTGACGATTGTCGGTCTGATCGTGGGCATCCCCCTTTTCATCATCGGCCTGCTGCTGGTTTTCCGCGGTTTGTTCTAGAACTGCACAAAAGCAAACAGGAGGCGCACAATTTCGCCTCCTGTTTGCTTCAAAAAATATCGGCTGTCTTCCGGCGCTACGGCGAGATTTGAGCTGGTAGCACGAAGTGCATTATACGCCCGTTACCCGCATCACTCACCCATACGCCGCCAGTTGGGTCAGCCACAACCGAAGCCGGCATGCCAAACTGGTTTAGCCCAACTCCGTAATCCCCCCAATAATTCAGTGGATCGCCATTGGCAGAGAACCACAAGACACGATAGCCTTCTGGGTCGACCACCAACAGGTTGTTCCTGCTGTCCACTGCCATATACGGTTTATTGTCCAGCGACTGCCCAAACCAGGCCACCACATCCCAGGAATTCTGGAAGCGGAAGCGCCCATCCTCGCCTTCCACAAACACCTGGATACGTTGATTCCAGGTATCTGCAACGAATACGCGACCCTCATCATCCAGCGCCAGGCCTACTGGCTCATCGAATTCACCAGGGCCAACCCCAACTGTGCCGAACTGCGTCAGGTAATTTCCGTCTGCGTCGAAGACTACTACGCGCTTGTTACCTGTGTCAGATACGAACACCCGGCCATCTCGATCGACCGCCACATCTCGTGGTCCCCAAAACGCATCCGGCTCCTCAGCCTGACCAAAATACCCCCAGGAGTACACAAAGGCTCCCTCAGCAGTGAACCTCTGTACCCGGTGATTCCAGGTGTCAGCTACGTACACTGAGCCATCTGGACCTACTGCAATACCCCAGGGCTGGTTGAATGTCCCCTCCGCGGCGGTATCAGAAGCTACATCCCCATAGCTGCCCCACACCTGCAGAACAGTCCCATCCGGGCGAACGTGCTGGATACGATGGTTGTCTGTATCCGCAATGTACAGACTGCCGTCTGCCGCCAGGGCCAGGTCGCGCGGCCGTTGGAACTGTCCAGGCAGGTTACCGGGCAAGCCGAATGCCTGATCTGCCACGAGATCGAGGCGTTTTTCTTCGAACGGATCTTCAGGCCCCATAACTTCCGGAGAAGCCGCAATTCCGTAATTCCAGATCTGCGCCGCGACATCCTTGCGAATATACAGGCGCATACGCGCTGCAGGAGACCAGTTCGCCAGGCTTATTTCTCGACCCACAGCCTCGCCGTACTTCGTGTAATCGCGGTTGAGCCAGATCTGGAAAATTGCCGCGCGCATTTGCCGGTCGCGCAGCGCATTCAGCACTCGCTCAGGAGTTAGCCCGAAATAATCTTGATTTGGCCACCAAAGACGGATGTAATCAAATTGATAAAACGCATTGCCAACGACAGGCTCAATCTTGCTGAAATTCGAATCGCCAACCAGAATAGCCGATACCTCTCGCAAGCTACGCGTTGGTTTTGATCCAAAATATCGTACATCGGTGTAATTTCTCAGATACCACCAATAAGGATACGAAGTCTGGTCATCGTAGGCAATTGGCAAATTCAATCCGTTCGTAGTACGCATCGAAATCTCTTCGATCTGCGATAGAGCAACTTTTACGCCGCCGGCTGAATGCGCGTAAACTAGTAATTCATTGGCGTTGTCATAGTTGATATAGCTGGACTGGATTGCAGTGCGGGCCGTCAGGATGCCGAATAACGCGAAAACCATCACCACCGATAGACGAGCCAGTTGCCCAAATTCCCAGGAACGCAGTAAGAATGCCAGCGCCACAGCACTGGCCACGGCCACCAAAGCGCTGACGACAAATTCACTGGTGGTTTGCAACTGCTCTAACAGTTGGCCTTCAAATGGCGGAAACAACCCCAAGATCGCGCCAAACATGCTTACCAAACTGATCATCAGCAGCATTGTAACCACCACCAACAACCAGCCCTTGCGTTCTCGGAATGCAGCCCAATCGATTGCATCGATCTGCTGTCCCAGGCCCCAGGCCGTGCATAAAATCATCGGGAATGCAATGTGCGCTGTCAACCAGGGCATCTTCTCCCCCGCAAGACTGTAAGCCACCAAGCTCGTGATCACCCAGAAAAAAAGCAGAGCAAACATCGGCACTGGTTCTTGTTTCACTTCTACCGGCGACCATGTTTGCGGTAGCCAACCCGCGTTGTGAACAGAAGCCTCTCCAGACGGTTCATCGCGAACCCGATTCTCCGCCGGTACAGACATATCCGCCTCTGATTCAACTGCATCTTCCTCCTCAACCAATCTGGCTTCCAGTTCATCTAGAGCCTGGCTCAGCGCCTCATCCTCGGCCGTACGCTCCCATTCCACTGGCTGGACATCCTGCGCCTCCTCAACTGGTTCAGGCTGTACTGTATCATCCCAGTCCGCAAACTGCTTATGCGGCTTTAGTGGCCCGAACCACTCCCTCACACCTCTTGCCAACACCATCCCCAGCGCCAGGAGACAGCCTAATGCGGACAAGTATTCGTAGACTGGAATCTGGACCAATCCATAGTAATACCACGGCTGGCTGCCACGCTGTACACCCTGCTGCTCCAACCAATAGCCCAAAGAGCCCACCAGGCCCGTGAAGAATCCCGCCTCATTCGTGAAAACTGATGTGTAGATTACCGTGAATATCCCATAGAAAACCCCAGCATTGATCAACCACTCACGTGGATTCCACAGCAGGCCAATAGCCACTGCCAGTAATGTAAGCGGGACGAGGAAAAGCGCAATATGCCCAATCTGCGTCCAATTCAGGCTGGCTACCTGGCTGGCATTGGTTGGAATACTCCAACCCACAGGATCTTTGAGTAGCTTACCCACCAGGCGCACCGGGAAAGGCGCTAATTGCGGAAGTACCATCGTGCCTAACAGAATGAGCAATCCGAAAGAGCGCTCATTACATAAATTCCGCCACCCATATCCTACGATCAAGAAATACAGAGCCGCAACTAACCCCACTACCGCCAGGGCCAATACCAATGACTGGAGCCAAGGGGGGCCGCTGTTTTGCAGCATGCCCAACTCCGTGCCGGGTGTGGCTGGTGCACCCGTTTCAACCGGTAAAGGTGGTTGGCTTTCTCGTAACCATAAACTGATCCCGCCAAAGGCAATAATCATCAAAAAAGCAAAGATCAATGACAGTAGGAAAAGGTTGCGCAGCGACTCGTCACGCCATTTCAAATGAGACAACTGATAGATCAGGTAGAAAGCCAGGAAAACCATCGCCTGTGCCTGGTAAATAAATGATGTCTCTTTAGCGGTGAAATGCAACGCGGTCACCACCGAAATAATATAAAGGTAGCGTGGAGTCCCCAGCTCCAAGTAACGTAGGATTCCCCACAACATCACAATGCCAAAAAATACCGAAAACACTTCGTTGCGCACATAGCGTCCATAGTACAGGATGTAGGGAGAGATCAACATCAACACAGCCCCTACTAACACCCCGGTACGGCCCAGATAACGGCGGAAATACCACAGGAAGGCTACACTGGCGATACTGAACAACGCGGCCGGGATACGCGCCGTGAAATCATTATCCCCAAACATAAAATAAGATAAGGCGATCAGATGGAACTGAAACGGTCCGTGCATAAGGGGATCATGTTGCAATCCCTGGCCGCGCTCGAAGCGCCATGAATAATATACATGCGTGTTTTCATCATGACTCATCACCCGCGCCCCCAGATCGTAAAAACGGCTGAACACAGCCAGTATGATGATCACCGCAAAGATCACCACTTCCCATTTCAACCGGATATTCAAAACGGATGATCGCTCTAACCAGTTAGGTTGTGACTCTGTTGTGGCTTGCATGTAAGTTCCTTTTATTTCGTAGAGTTCAAGGTGTTACCACCGCAGATGAGTTCGGGGTATAGTTCGTATTCAAATTCGAGGGGGTGCTCTGCTGCTGAGTTCTAACCGGCGCACTGGCCGACGAGATACTGGGTGCCAGTGGGACAGAAACCGGTGTGGGAGCCAAAGCTTGTGCACTTGCAGTTGGAACTATAGAATTATCAGAAATACGGTAGGATGTGATGTTGGCATCTCCATTTCCACTGGACGGAAGGGTCATTCCGGTTGACATCCAGCCAAACAAGATGATCAAGATCACTAAAAGCAACGCAACAGGTGTGGCTTTTCCCATCGTCGGTACAATCTTTGCAGGTGCATGGCAGCGCACCTGCAAAGCCAGTCGCCGCCGTAAACTTTGACGCACCCTGCTTTGAGAGCTCAAATCCACGTGCGCTAACCGGCGGGCCACATCCAATGAGCGTTTCTCTTCTTCCGAGAGCCCCACCATCGCCGATGAACGCTCACATAAAATCGTATCCAGTTCATGGTTGAAACGTTCCATCCGATCTCGCTCATCCATTTCGAACTTCCTCCACTGCTAAGACAGCTCTCAACCTGCGAACAGCCCGGTACAGGATCACGCCCACATTCGTTTCTGATATACCTGTAACCTCAGCGATGCGGCGGTTGGTCAATCGCCCGGCGAATTTCAAACTCAAAAGATCTCGCTCTCGCTCGCTCAACTGAGCTAATGCTAACAGCATTTCCGTCTGAGTTTCACCCTGTATCAAACGATCTTCCGGCGAAACCGTCTGGTCAGCCTGATCTCCTGCATATTCCAGAGGTAAGTGTGCACGTCGCGCTTCACCTCGCAAGTGATTGTTGATCACGTTCCGGGCTATCTTGAACAGCCAGGCTCCGAATGAGCCGCGTCGGGCATCGTAATCCTCCAGATGCAGCAGCACTCGCTCGAAAGTAAGAGCAACGAGATCATCCGCGGTAACCGAATCGCCGCAGCGATAGCAGGCATAGTTATACACGCGCCCAAAATATTCATCATACCAAGCCATAAATTGCTGCGCATCCAGTTTACCGTCGCTTCGAGCAACGGTTTCGCCGGACAGCTTGGCTGGAATCCTCAGGAGCTTTGCATTCATGATCATAACCTGCCATAGGTTAATACACACTTCGAGCAGAAGTATTACAAACTTCATTCTTCAGCAAGTACGACCAACGAATCACCCAATTCGAAAGTAATCAGATCCTTCTTGCGCGGGTTGATCACAATGCCATAGTGCTGGCTGGCAACTTCAGCAGCAGATGAGCGCCGGAAACCAACCGCCACTTCATCACGCTCCCGGGCAGCCTGAACCAGAGTAAAAAAGTTCACCGGAGCATCCAAAGTAATGTAATCCATGATCGACTTCAGATAAATCTCAGAACCCTCCGGATCGAACAAATCTGCAAATACAGCGCTCAAGTATTTATTCTCAGAAATCTGTGCCAACATCAAGCTGACTAATTCATCACTCACGATAAAATCGTCTGTGCGGGTAATCTCTGCCAACACCCGGTTACGAGTATCCACCATCTCGCTCACCAAAGAGAAATCATATCCTGGCAAAAGCTTATCGCTTGCGAGATTGTCGATTGGATCGACTCTTGTTAGCGTCGGATCCTTTTTTTGAATCCAAATTCCCCGGCGATTTCCTGAAATCTTCCTTGCCTGTACGGGAGCGTGCTTGTACGCGAGTTTTGGTCGCCTTTCCAGGTGTTTCACGCGAGGTGGAATTCCCTGTTTTTTCACCCTTCAGCATCGCCACTTCCTGGGGCGTCAACACCCGCCATTGGCGCGGGCGCAAACTCCCCAATAGTAGCGTTCCGATACGCACCCGGATAATCTTCACCACCGGCAGCCCAATGAGCATACCCGTTTCCCGGATCTGCCGTTTGCGCCCTTCGCTCAAAACAACTTTCAGCCAGGCTCCTTTACCAGATGTCGATTCCATGAAAACCTGGGCTGGTGCCGTGCGATAACCATCGCTTAGAACCACCCCTCGCCGCCAGTTAGCCAGTTGCTCTTCATCCGGGCGTCGCGCCACTAACACCCGGTATTCCTTCTCGTGTCCATAGCGCGGGTGCGTCAGTCGGTTCGCCAGTTCACCATCATTAGTCAACAGCATCAGCCCTTCACTATCCACATCCAACCTTCCTACCGGATAGATCTGCTCTGGGACATCCACTAAATCGCGCACAGTCGGGCGTGGATCCGGCGCGCTAACCGTTGAAAGCACACCACGCGGCTTGTAAACCGCGATGTAAACGTATGCTTCCGGCAGCTTGATCGGCCGGCCATCCACCAGGATGCGCGCCCGGCCAGCTTCCGCTTTTGTGCCCAATACAGCCACCTGGCCATCCAGAGTCACCCTGCCTGCCTGAATTAGCTCTTCACATGCTCGCCTAGAGCCCAGCCCTGCCCGGGATAGAATCTTTTGCAATCGTTCTTCAGCCATTTTTACCCTTTCAAAATATCCGGACTTTCACCATTCTCCGGGAGCAAATCCCCCAGTTCCAATGGAGGCAATTCTGACAACGAATTCAACCCAAAATATTGCAGAAACTCGGATGTAACGCTGTACAGGATTGGCCTTCCTGGCGCTTCAGCACGTCCAACTTCCTGAATCAAGCCCTTAGTTAGCAAACTCTTCAAGACCCCATCACTATTCACGCCCCGGATGGCATCAATCTGCGGGCGCGTGATCGGCTGTCGGTACATAATAATCGCCAACGCTTCCAACGCCGCCCGGCTCAACCTTCCACTGATGTCCAAGCCCAAAAAGCGCTCGATTGCTGCTGCGGCTTGAGGAACAGAGGTCAACTGTACCCGCCCACGATAACGTTGCAGGCACACACCGCGCCTTCCGGCCTGGGAAGTATAGTATGCTTCCAATTCATCCAAGCCCTGCTCCACCTCTGTTATCGGGAGATCCAGGGCCGCAGCCAGTTGAGACGCAGTCGCCGAGCCAGGTGCAACGAACAACAGCGCCTCTAACAAGGCGCTCAGACGTAATTCACTCTCTGGTAAAGATTGGTCATCCATGCTATGATAAAATTCGTTTCTGTGCTAAACCACACTGAAGCCGGGTATCCTAAGCACATCATACCATCGAATGTCAGAAAACCCGGTTTCGCAAGATTAAATGGAGTAAGATGATGTACACCCAATCTCAAAGATCAATGCGTTTTTTATTGGTTATTACTGTCCTTCTACTTGCCAGCCTGGCGTGCAGCCTGGCCAGAACCCGGACACCTACTCCGGCTCCCGTTCCCGTTTCCACGGAAGCCGTTGACGCTCTGGAAAAAGAAATCGAATCGGCGGCTGCCACAGCCGCCAGCGGGGGAGAAGTAAACTTAACCATTACTGAGCAACAACTCACCTCGGCCGCCGTTTTCGCATTACAACAACAACCCGACGCGCCAATCGAAGACTTTCAGGTTCACCTGCGCAGCGAGCAAATGCAAATCAGCGGGCGCGTTGTCAACCAGGGAACCTCCTTATCCTTCAAAGTAGCACTAAAACTCTCAGTCGATCCTACTGGAAAGCTTCAATACGAGATCATATCTGCCAAGCTGGGCAGCATCAGCCTGCCACAGTTCGTTATTGATGAGATTACCAGTCAGATAGACAGCGTACTCACCTCGCAGCTTTCCACTACTGCTGGAGACCTCAACCTTAAACAAATCACCATCAACGAGGGCTACCTCACAATCATCGGTTCTCTGCGTTGAAATCAAGGACAACGCCTTTGTCGTTGTCCACCAAGCCACAAATTAGAACTGGCTGTCGGATTATCCAAAATGCGATTATACCACTCTCCCCAATCACGCACCCGCCTGGCTCTGCTCCTCTCACTTCTGCTTATGGTTTCGGGCTGCGCATCGCCTCAGGCCACCCAAGCGCTAATCACAGTTAGCCTGTTAGCCGATGGACAGACGAACACCTTGCAGCTTCCTGCAGGCAGCACTGTGCAGCAAGTTTTGGATGCCTCTGGACTTAGTTTGGATGCTCTTGATCGAACCGAGCCGCCCATTTATACCGTATTAGGTAACGGCGCAGAAGTTCGCCTGGTGCGAGTGCGCGAATCCTTTGAGGTGGAGCAAGAAGTTATCCCTTTCGAACGCCAGACTTTGCGCAACGAGTCACTTCCTCAAGATCAGGAGATCCTCATCCAGAAAGGTCAAAATGGCCTGAAAGAGATCACCTATCGGCGCGTTTACGAGGATAGCGTTGAGGTTTCCAGCGAGCCCATCCCAGTACAGTCAGTCATCGTTGAAGCGCCTGTACCCGAAATTCGCATGATCGGTATCCAGGCCCCCTTGGCTCCCATCGCCATTCCGGGCCGGCTGCTCTACCTGCGAGATGGCAACGTATGGGCGATTGAAAGCAGCACAGGCGACCGTCGCGCCCTGCTCACCACCGGTGATCTGGATGGGCGGATTTTTTCATTGTCAAATGATGGCGCCTGGCTGCTGTTCAGCCGCCGCTCTGCCCAGGAAGGCCGAATCAATTCGCTCTGGGTCGCCAACCTGAACGCGGTTCCCACCAGTCCAGGCACAACCTTGGGCGAAGCCGACCTGCTCGATCTACAAGTGCCCAACGTGATCCACTTCGCCGATTGGATGTACGACTCAAACGTGCGCGTGATCTTTTCTACAGTCGAACCACGCGCTGCTGCACCCGGATGGCAGGCCAACAATGATCTGACCTCGATCAATTTTAGTCTCACAGGCTGGACAACCAAGTGGATCACGCTCCTGGAGGCTAACGCCGGCGGCGTCTACGGCTGGTGGGGCACCAGCTTTACCTGGGAACCAGATGGTGCCCGGCTGGCTTATGCCCGCCCTGATGGCATCGGGCTGGTCGACCTGCAAACTGGCGTGATGACCCCCACTCTCGAAATCATTCCCTTGCTCACCCGTCGCGATTGGGCCTGGGTGCCGGGCCTTTCCTGGGGACCGGATGGTCAAATCCTTTACACCGTCGATCATGTTGCCCCACCATCCTCCAGCGCTCCAGAAGAATCACAGCAGTTCGACCTGGCAGCCATACCGCTGGCCGGTGGCCCGCTATTGCACCTGGTTTCACAGACCGGCATGTTTGCTTATCCACTGGCATCGCCCTTCCAAGGCGATGCCAACTACCAGGTGGCATTCCTTCAGGCCATTTTCCCCAGCCAGAGCGAAACCAGCCGCTACCGCCTGGCTGTAATGGATCGCGATGGTTCTAATCAACGCTTGCTTTTCCCTGCATCAGAAGCTGCTGGGCTTGAACCACAAAGAGATTGGGGAGCCTGGTCCCCTGCTGCACTACCCGGAAGCGGCGGCTATGCATTGGCTGTACTTTACCAGGGCAATCTGTGGGTCATTGACTCAACCAACGGCGATGCCGTACAAGTCACCGGCGATGGACTGACCACGCGCGTGATTTGGACATCACTTCCTGAAATCACTACTGAGAATTGAAAGGGATATCTATGCGCATATTAATTACCGGCGCAGCCGGGTTTCTCGGCTCGCATTTATCCGAATTCTTGCTAAAACGTGGCCATCAAGTAGTCGGCATGGACAATTTCATTACTGGCAGCCCTGAAAACCTGGCCCACCTGGCCGGGCACCCTGATTTTGCATTCATACGTCATGATGTTTCGAACTTCATTTTCGTCCCTGGCAAGCTCGATGCGATTCTGCACTTCGCATCTCCCGCCAGCCCGAACCCTGGTTCGCCTTTTGGATATGTCAATTTACCCATTCAGACCATGAAAGCAGGGGCGCTGGGTACACACAACACACTGGGTGTGGCGCGTGCCAACCAGGCGCGTTTCCTGCTTGCCTCAACCAGCGAGATCTACGGCGACCCCCTCGAACATCCACAAACAGAAACCTATTGGGGCCACGTTGATCCGATCGGCATCCGCTCGGTATACGATGAAGCCAAACGCTTTGCGGAAGCGCTTACCATGGCTTACCACCGCTTCCACGGCATCGACACGCGCATTGTCCGCATCTTCAACACGTATGGCCCGCGTATGCGCTTAGACGATGGGCGTGCTGTGCCCAACTTCCTCAAGCAAGCTCTCAACAATCAGCCGCTCACCGTTTACGGCGATGGTTCGCAGACCCGTAGCTTCTGCTATGTCGATGATTTGATCGAAGGCATTACCCATCTCTTGCTATCTGATGAACACGATCCAGTCAACATCGGCAATCCGAATGAAATCACAGTTCTCGAATTAGCCGAGACCATCAATCGGCTGACCAACAACCCGGCCGGAATCATCTTCAAACCATCGCTACGCGGTGAAAGTGACCCACAGCGCCGCAGACCCGATATCAGCCGCGCCAATCAAATCCTTGGTTGGGGGCCCCAGATCGATTTAGAAGATGGCCTGAGCCGCACGATCGATTACTTCCGCAACAAGATGGAACTCGATTGATGGCGATTCTCACCAACGCCCGCGAGCGCACCCGCTTCCTTCGCTTCGCTGTGGTTGGCATTATCGGCGCGGTGGTTGATTTTGGCATTATGAACTTGCTGGTCAACCAGTTCTATGCTAGATTGGTTATAGCCGGCACCATTTCGTTCATCGCGGCAATTATCAGCAACTTCCTGTGGAATCGTTACTGGACTTACCCCGACTCTCGCTCCCGTCCTTTGGCCCGCCAGCTGGCTATGTTCGCATTGGTCAGTGTGACAGGCCTGGTAATCCGCATTCCACTCCTGGCTCTTCTAGAACCCGTTTTTCATGCTTTGTACGAGATGGTACCTTTTGCCATCCCCTTTTTCTCCATCAATTTCCTGGCAGATAACACCACATTGGCCATTGCAGTGATTGTCGTCATGTTCTGGAATTTCTTCGCTAACCGCTACTGGACGTATAACGACGTAGAATAACTGCTCTCTCGGGTATAATATCCGCATGCCCACCAGTTCCAAAATTATCCCTATTTACACCTCGCGTGGTGATGTAGGTGCGTATCTGGCATACCCGTACATCTTCAACCCTCGTGGTGAGTGGATCGGGTGGGTGGCCTCCGATCGCAATGTCTACTCGGTGTACGGCCACCATGTTGGCACGCTCAGCAAAGAACCACGCATCTTGCGCCCCCGCGAATGGAGCTTTGCCAGCGAGCGCCGCCCCTCACCTCCCGCGCCAGCGCCTATTCGTCTACCCTCACATGTCCCGCTTCCTCCACTCATGTCGGAGATCGCTCAAAACCTGATCGATGTACTGGCAGATGCCCCACACCTGCTGCCCCCTCCCGGTGGCGGTGAATTGAACGCCGATATGGATTGACCTATGACGGAGCAACCCACCTCTCCAGAATCTCATTCTCCAGCCCCAACCCAATTCGAAATCCAGGGCGGTTTGGAACGCAACGGCGACTCATCTGCTCCGCCGCCACGTTCACTGCGCGAATTGATCGATCGTGTCTCCGGCCGAGGCATCAAAACCCATCTTGCCAAGGAAGACAGCGGGTTGGTAGAGGTGCTGCCGTTTCCTTTCCTGGCCCTGGTTGGCCAGCAGGAGATGAAACTGGCCCTGCTCTTATCGTTGATAAATCCTAACGTGGGCGGAGTGTTGTTGATTGGGCCGCGCGGCACTGGGAAAACCACCGCCGTGCGCAGCCTCATCGATATACTCCCCGATGTGCCTCGCAGTCTGTGCTTTTACGGCTGTCTGCCCGAGGACATCGAAACTGGCGGGATCGACTCTGTTTGCCCAGATTGCGCCCAAAAGTTCGCCGAAGGCCAGGCACTGACCCGCATGGACCGTGTGCGCCTGGTTGAACTACCCCTCAACGCCGAAATGGAGGATGTGGTTGGCGGGCTCGATGAACGCGCGGCCTTACACGAGCGATTGCGTATCCGCCGCGGTTTGTTGGCTCAATCAGATCGCAACATCCTGTATGTGGACGAAGTCAACCTGCTCAACGATGAAATCGTCGATGCAATCCTGGATGCTGCCGCCCAAGGCCGCTACACTGTCAGGCGAGGACCGGTCTCGGCCGTTTACCGCGCTCGCTTCACTTTGATCGGATCAATGAATCCAGAGGAAGGTCGCTTGCGCCCGCAAATCTTGGACCGCTTTGGTTTGCGCGTCCTGGTGCGCGGCCTGGAAGATATCGACCAGCGCCTGGAAGCCTACCACCTTGTCCAGGCATACCTGACCAACCCCCGGGCTACTGTCGCCTCGTTTGCCAGTGAAACTGATCTACTGCGCCAGGAAATCAAAGCCGCTCGTGATCTGGTAACAAAAGTCACCCTGCCGGACTCGGTTGCCCATCTGGGACTGGACATCATCCGCGAATTACAAATCGATTCTTTGCGCGCAGAGATAACGCTCTTTGAATCTGCTCGCGCTCACGCCGCCGCGGATTCTCGCCAGGAAGTAACACCTGAAGATCTACATACCGTAGCTCCTCTGGCCTTGCGCGCCCGGCGTTCATCTTTCATGGTCGAATTCTTCGCCAACCAGCAAACCGAAGAAGCCGAAATCCGTTCGATTATTGACCGTGTGTTGAATCATTCCAAGGAGAACTGAATGACAGCTCAGACCCCAGTACTTTCAACTGCAGATCAACAACCCAAAACTGCCCAAGACTTCTTACAGCGCGCCTGGAAAGCTCACGTACACAAGAATTACATCCGCGCCGTGGGAGATTTTCGCAAAGCAATGAGCATAGAACCTCAATCGGCCGAAGCCTGCTTTGGCCTGGGACTCTCCCTGAAAATGATGGGCAAGCCCAATGACGCCCTGGCTGCCTACCAGAAAACCATCCAGCTACTAGATCAGGGGAGCTTGAACGATAATCCCGCCCGCGCCGCTATGTTGCGCCGTCTCGCCCAGGCTCATGCAAGCCAGCTCGCTGTTGCAGCCAATTGAGTGATAATATCATGGTTACTCACCGCCAACGTCTAGAAACCTGCCTTTCGGGTGCATCGCCTGATCGTGTTCCCGTCGCCTTATGGCGTCATTTTCCCGTCGACGATCAGACCCCCGAAAGCCTGGCTCACGCTGCCCTGGTATTTCAACGCACCTTCGAGTTCGATCTGGTAAAAGTAACACCAGCCTCATCCTACTGCTTGAAAGATTGGGGCGTGCGGGATGAATGGCATGGCGCAACCGAAGGCACGCGCCAATACACGCAGCGCGTCATCCAAAACCCTGAAGATTGGAAACGCTTACCCGCACTCGATCCTCATCAAGGGTATCTGGCAGCCCAACTGCGCTGCCTGCGCCTGTTGCTCGATGAACTTGGCTCAGAAACCCCGGTTATTCAAACCATCTTCAATCCCCTCTCACAGGCAAAGAACCTGGTTGGTGGAGATGCCTTACTCGTTCACATGCGGCGCTTTCCAGATGCCCTACAGGCCGGACTCGCTACCATATCCGAAAGCACGCGTCGCTTTGTTGAGGCCTTATTAGATACAGGTGTAGCCGGCATCTTCTATGCCATCCAGCATGCAAAATTCGGCCTGTTATCACCCGAGGAATACCTTCGCTTTGGCAAGCCCTATGATTTACAGATTCTTGAGCCGGTCCGCCAGTTGTGGCTGAATATGCTCCATTTGCACGGCGAAGAAGTCATGTTCGATCTGGTAGCGGATTATCCAGTCAATATCCTCAACTGGCACGACCGCGATACTGCCCCTTCCCTGGCTCAAGGTCAGATGCGCTTTCCCGGCGTAGTCTGCGGTGGTTTGCAGCGCGAGCGCACGATGGTTTTGGGTACACCACAAATGGTGCGCCAGGAAGCTATGGAAGCCATACAGGCTACCTCTGGGCAACGGTTTATCTTGGGTACCGGCTGTGTCATCCCAATCCATACTCCATATGGCAACCTGCTGGCAGCCCGCCAAAGCGTAGAATAATGATTTCAGCCTGTTGATTCCTGATGAGCGGCTTACGTATCATAAGTGGCAAGGCCCGCGGGCGCAAAATTCGCCCGGTCCCAGGTGATATCACCCGTCCGATTACTGATCGGGCCAAGGAATCGCTCTTTAATATTTTACAAATGGATGTACCTGGATCTACCTGGCTGGACCTGTTCGCTGGCACTGGAGCGGTAGGCATCGAAGCCCTCAGCCGTGAGGCCGAGTTCGTACGTTTCGTGGATGTAAACCGTCAAGCTATCGAAACTGTACGCGCCAACCTCACCAGCACCGATCTCAAAGCAGGCGCCGAAGTAATCCGTATGGATGCCTTTACCTTGCTGTCTCGTTCGCCGGATCGAAATTTCGATTACATTTTTATCGCTCCACCCCAATACAAAGGCTTGTGGAAGCGCGCACTGCTAGATATCGATGCAAATCCACAATGGCTAACTCCCACGGGCTGGGTTATTGTACAGATCCATCCGGTAGAATATGAAAACATCGAGCTATCCGTGCTGGTCGAGTTCGACCAGCGTCGTTACGGCAGCACCCTCTTCATCTTCTATCAGCTAGGCGCTACGCATTGACGCCTTGGCGTGACCCTTGTTATGATTAGACATTTCTGACAGTTTCCGAGAGGAGCGCGGCGATGAGTACACAAATTACACCTCTAAAAATCCTCTTGAATGCCTTTCCAGGCATTCCTCGCGTCGAGGCCGAGGAATTAGTCAACAGTGGACAGGTTTACACCTATCCACCTGACACAATCCTTACCCATGAGGACGCTTTTGAATCAACTTTCTATATTATCCTCGAGGGTCAGGTTAGGGTCACCAAAGTCGTCTCTCACGATGAAACGCGCCTGCTAAAAACGCTTGAAGCCGGTGATTTCTTTGGTGAAATGGCTATCATCCAGGAAGCACCGCGCGCTGCTACAGTCACCACGGCTGAACCCACGACTGTCCTTGAAATTCGCAAGGATGCCTTTAACAACTTGCTGCGCCGCAGCGCCAGTATTTCGCTGGCTATGGTCAAGGAGGTCAGCAGGCGTCTGCGCACCAACGACGCCATGGCCATCGAAGATTTACGCCTCAAGGCAGGCGAGCTGGCTGCCGCTTACCAACAACTCGCCGAGCAAGATTATGCTCGCCGCGAATTCCTCACCACCATCGCTCATGAACTACGCACACCCCTCACCGCGGCCAATGGCTTTTTGCATATGCTTCAGATGGGACTTCTCCAGGGGCGCGGCCTGGACAATGCTGAACAGCGCGCAGCTCTGGAAAACGTCTCGCGCAATGTTCAGCACATCGTCACCCTGGTCAACGACATCCTTTTCCTCCAGGAAATGGATCTGATCCTGCCTGGTTTTTCTGAAGTCGATCTGCGCGCAGTGCTGGAATCAGTCATCTTGCGCTATCGCAACTCTGCCCAGGAAAGCCAGGTGCGCCTTTGGTTGACAATCCCTTCTGATCTGCCGCCAGTTTCTGGCGATGCGAAAAGCCTGGAGCGCGCTTTCGCAGCCCTGGTTGATAATGCCATAAAATTCAGCCCGGATGGGGGCGATGTTGAAATTATTGCCAGCCAGTCTGATAGCCAGGTAATCATCCTCATCCGCGACCATGGTATCGGCATTCCCGACCATATTATGCCACGCATCTTTAATCGTTTCTTCCATGTGGATGAAATCAACGGTCGTGTTTTCCGTGGCATTGGCCTGGGTCTCTCCATTGCCCGTCAGGTAATCGAACAGCACCAGGGGCGCATCTCCGTTGAAAGCCAGTTCGGAAAAGGTGCTACCTTCACCGTGTTCTTAGATGCAGTAAAACGAGCTAAATAGCCCGTCTAAATTTTCAAATCTATACAGGAGCTTCGAAATATGAAAGACTTTCTCGCAATCGCCGATTACACACCTGATCAAATCCAGGACCTGCTCGATGTAGCCGTTCGCCTGAAGAGCCAGTTTCAGTCAGGCGGCAACCCTCCCCTGTTCAAAGGCAAGGTTCTGGCAATGATCTTTCAAAAACCCAGCTTGCGCACGCGCGTCTCTTTTGACATGGCCATGCGCCACATGGGCGGCGATGCACTTTATCTTTCACCCGCTGAAATTGGCCTGGGCAAGCGCGAATCTATCGCCGATGTTGCCCGGGTTATGGCAGGATATGTGGACGCTATCATGGCGCGTGTATTTGAGCATGAGCATGTTCTGGAACTTGCTCGTTGGAGCAGCGTTCCGATTATCAATGGATTGAGCGACTATAACCATCCATGCCAGGGTATGGCCGATGCGCTGACGATCTATGAAGAATTCGGCAGCCTGAAAGATCTAAACGTCACTTTTATTGGCGATGGCAACAATGTGGCTTTATCTCTTATGCATGCCTGCACCAAGCTCGGTGCCCACTTTACCCTGGCCAGTCCCGAGGGCTATGATCTAAATCCTCAGGCAGTCGAACTGGCTCGCCAGTTTGCCGCCGGCAGTGGCAGTAAAATCCGCTTGCTGCGCGACCCTCATGAAGCGGTCAAAGGCGCGCAGGTGATTTACACCGATACCTGGACAAGCATGGGCCAGGAAGAAGAAGCCCGCATCCGCGAGCAGGTTTTCCCGCCCTACCAGGTGAACACTTCCCTGGTTGCCGAGGCTGATCCCAGGGTCATTGTGATGCACTGCCTGCCAGCCCATCGCAATCACGAAATCACCGATGAAGTGGCTGACGGACCGCACTCTCGCCTCTTTCCCCAGGCACATAACCGCCTGCATGCCCAAAAAGCCATCCTGGCCCGTTTGTTTGGTGTCGCATAAACCATTCTCAAAAGGAAAATATGGATACCAAAGCATACGTCGAACTGGAAGAACAATACGGGGCCCACAACTACCATCCTCTCGATGTGGTTATCACCCGCGGCGAAGGCGTTTGGGTCTACGATGTGGATGGCAAGCGCTACCTGGATTGCCTGAGCGCCTATTCAGCCCTCAATCAAGGTCACGTACACCCTCGCATCCTGGATGCCCTGGTTTCCCAGGCCAAGCAGGTTACCTTAACCTCACGCGCCTTCCGTAACGATCAACTTCCCCTGTTCTATAAAGAATTGAGCGAGATGACCGGTTACGAAATGGCGCTACCGATGAACAGCGGCGCTGAAGCGGTCAGCACTGCTATCAAATTAGCCCGCAAGTGGGCATACCAGGTCAAAGGCATTCCGCGCCACCAGGCTGAGATCATCGTTTTCCAAAACAATTTCCACGGACGCACAATTACGATTATTTCCTTCTCATCGGAACCTGCCTATCGCAACGATTTTGGGCCCTTTACGCCTGGTTTCACCGTCGTTCCTTACGGCGATTTCAACGCGCTTGAAGCAGCCATCACTCCGAATACCGCGGCTATCATGCTTGAGCCTATCCAGGGTGAAGCCGGAGTGATCATCCCTCCAAAGGGTTTCCTGAAGCATGTACGACGCATATGTGATCAGCACAATTTGCTGATGATCGCAGATGAAATCCAGACCGGGTTAGGACGCACGGGCAAGCTCTTCGCATGCGACCACGAGGATGTTCGCGCCGATATAATGGTAATTGGAAAAGCGCTCTCCGGCGGCTTTTATCCGGTTTCGGCCACCCTGGCTGACCAGCCGATCATGGGCCTGTTCCAGCCTGGCGATCATGGTTCAACTTTCGGAGGCAATCCGTTGGGAGCAGCAGTTGCCCGAGCTGCATTGAGCGTAATCCGCGATGAACACCTGGCTGAGAATGCGGCTGAAATAGGCGAATACTTGATGGAGCAACTTGCCGAGGTGCCCAGCCCGCATGTTCAAGAAGTGCGCGGCAAGGGTCTGCTGATTGGCGTGGAGCTCAAGGACCAGGCCGGAGGGGCGCGCCGCTTCTGCGAGGCGTTGCAAAAGCGCGGCATCCTGGCTAAAGAAACCCATCAAAATGTGATCCGTTTTGCACCGCCACTGGTTATTGATCGCCAATCCATCGATTGGGCCTTGCCCCATATCCGTCAAGTTCTGACCAGGCCCTGACCACAAAACGAAATATTTGGAAACGAATGAGCTAAGGAGAAAATTATGTATATTGGGGTTCCAAAAGAGCGGCGGTTATTCGAGTATCGCGTCGGTATGACCCCTACAGGGGTGAAAATGCTCACCCAGAATGGTCATACCTGTTACGTTGAACATGATGCCGGGCTGGGAGCGGGTTTCAGCGATTTAGAATATGAACAAGCCGGTGCACGGATTGCGTACTCCCCCCACGAAGTTTTCGGTCGCGCCGACCTGCTGCTGAAGGTCGCCCGTCCTATACTGGAGGAAATCGAGTGGCTGCGCCCAGAAACGACATTAGCCGGCTTGCTGCACCTGGGTTCAGCCCGCCACGACAAAATCGAAGCGCTGCTAAAGAATCAGGTTACCGCGATTGCTTACGAACAGATTACATTGCCCAATGGTCAGGTGCCTGTACGCCGCCCTCTGAGTGAAATTGGCGGCGCCCTGGCTGCCCAGATCGCTGCTCGCCTGTTGGAAAATAACACTGGCGGGAAAGGCATTCTTCTCGGAGGCGTTCCGGGTGTTCCGCCCGCCGAAGTTGTGATTATCGGTGCCGGGGTATGTGGAGCATACGCTACTCGTGCTTTCTTGGGCATGGATGCACACGTTACCGTGATCGATGTCAATTTGGATGCCCTACAGACCATCCATAGCCGCTTCCCTGGTATTGTCACCATGATCTCGAACCCAGTCAACATCGCCCGCGCCTGCGCCTTTGCCGATGTGGTGGTAGGTGCGGTACTGCTCCCTGGTGAACATCCGCCTATCGTCGTCACCCGCGAGATGGTTCAGAATATGAAGCCGCGCTCCATTCTCATGGATCTTAGCATCGATGAAGGCGGCTGCATGGAAACCTCCCGCCCCACTACACACGAAAAGCCCACCTTCATCGATGAGGGCGTTATCCACTACTGTGTCCCGAACATGCCAAGTGCTGTAGCGCGCACAGCAACGTATGCTTACCTGAACGCCGCCTTCCCTTACATCATGGAAATCGCTAACAAAGGCGTAGACAAGGCCATTACAGATAATCCTGCCATTGAACACGCCATCAGCACCTACAAGGGCGAGGTACGCCACATTTCCAGCCTCTCCCCCCTGGCGCAACCGGAGTGAGAAATGGATATCAGCGAACGTTATAAATCTCGCGTCATAACTGCCGAAGAAGCGGTACGCAACATTAAATCAGGCCAGCGCATATTCCTTACCGGAAACTGCTCTGTACCTCAAACTACGCTTAATGCCCTGGTCGATTACGCTCCACAACTACAGGATGTAGAAATCTGTCAGGCCCTGACCATCGGCCCGGCTGACTACGTGGCACCGGAAATGCAGGGGCATTTACACGTCAACACCATGTTCGTCAGCGCCAATGTACGCAAGGCTGTCAACGATGGGCGCGCCGATTTCACTCCCGTGCTGCTTTCTGAGTTCACTTTGCTCTTCAAGAATCGCATCCTGCCCATCGATGTTGCCTTAATTCATGTTTCGCCCCCTGATGAGCACGGCTTTTGCAGCTATGGCATTGAGGTCGGCCTCACCAAATCTCCTGCAGAGTCAGCTCGTATCATCATCGCTGAAGTGAATCAACAAATGCCTCGCTGCCTGGGAGATTCATTCATCCACGTCAGCCGGCTAAATTACATTGTACCCGTTGATTATGAACTACCCACCTTGATAATGAGTGAAGAGGGGCCCAATGAGATCATCGATCGCATCGCTCGCCACATCATCGATCTGATACCCGATGGCGCCACCATGCAAATGGGCATCGGTGCCATTCCCGATGCTGTGTTGAACTATTTATATGACAAAAAAGATCTCGGCGTGCACACAGAACTTTTCTCGGACGGCGTGATCGATCTCTTCGAAGCCGGCGTGCTCACTGGAGCACGCAAAAGCATTCACCCTGGCAAAATGATCGCTGGCTTTATCCTTGGCAGCAAAAGGTTATACCAATGGGTGGACGATAACCCTCTGATTGAACTGCATCCTACCGAATACGTAAATGACCCCTTCGTCATTGCCCAGAACGACCGCCAGGTGGCCATCAATTCTGCTATCGAAGTGGACCTGACCGGCCAGGTTTGCGCCGATAGCATCGGCCCCAAGATCTACAGTGGTGTGGGTGGGCAGTTGGATTTCGTCTACGGCGCTTCACGCTCGAAAGATGGTGTGCCAATAATCGCCCTACCATCGACGACCACTTTGCGCAATGGCGAAACCATCAGTCGCATCGTCCACATGCTCAAACCGGGCGCCGGCGTGGTCACTACACGCAATCACGTGCGCTACATCGTCACCGAATACGGCGTGGCTGACCTGTATGGGAAAACCATTCGCCAACGGGCCAAGGCATTGATTGCGATTGCACATCCTCAATTCCGCGAGGAGTTGACGCGCAAAGCGAAAGAATTAAGTTACATATAAACCCTTTGGAGCGTGAAGGCGCAGCTCGATAATAACTACTGCACCTTCACGCCTCCAACAAACATTGTGTTCGAATATGGAGGCTGCATGTCCAGTCGCGCCAAGATCGTTGCCACGCTCGGCCCTGCCAGCCAGGACGAAGAGACTATCCGCCAGCTTTTGCTTGCCGGCGTCGATATCGCCCGCTTGAATTTTTCTCATGGCACACACGAAGAACATGCTGAAACAGTGCAGCGTTTGCGACGTGCCTCTCAGCAAACAGGCCATCCCATTGCGATCATGCAAGACCTGCAAGGTCCGAAGATGCGCACTGGCCAGCTTCAAGATGGACAGGTAACCCTTCAGGCGGATCAGAAACTTACCCTCACAACCCATCCCGTTCTGGGCAATGAGCGGGTTATTTCGGTAGATATTCCTGGGTTGGTTGATGCCTGCCAGCCAGGCCAACGCATTCTGCTGGATGATGGCAATCTCGAGCTGCAAGTGACTGCCGTCAAAGCCGATCACGTTGAAACCCAGGTTATCCTGGGTGGTGTTCTCCTGCCACATAAAGGTGTCAACCTACCCGGCGCCTCCCTGTGCATCGATGGCTTTACACCCAAGGATCAAGAGGATCTCACCTTTGGCCTACAAATCGGTGTTGACGCCATCGCCGTATCCTTCGTGCGTAACGCCGCTGATGTTGGGCGTGTCTGTGAAGCCATCCAGGATCTGGCCCCCAACGCGCCTCCGCCACCAGTCATCGCCAAGCTAGAACGTCCCGAAGCCCTGGACAATTTAGAAGACATCCTGCTCACTGCAGATGGCGTTATGGTCGCGCGCGGCGACCTGGGCGTGGAAATGCCGCCCGAAACCGTGCCCATTGCTCAAAAACGCATTATCGAAGCCGCCAATTCCCATTCTCGTGTGGTCATCACGGCCACGCAAATGCTCGACTCGATGATCCACAACCCGCGCCCTACACGCGCTGAAGCTTCAGATGTAGCCAATGCGATCTTCGATGGCACGGATGCAGTGATGTTATCTGGTGAAACTGCCAGCGGGAAATATCCCGTACAGGCTGTCCAGATGATGGCATCCATCATTGCTCAGGCGGAGCAAAATATGAGTGAATGGGGACACTGGCAAGGCATGATAAAACCTATCGATGCTCACGACGATACCTATTTCATGACCCAGGCCGCCTGCGAGTTGGCTCACGACCGCAATGTTGCTGCCATCGCTATCTTCACCCAAAGCGGCCGCACCGCCCGCCTGCTTTCTAAAACCCGCCCCGAAGTCGACATCCTGGCCTTTACCCCCAGCCCATACACCTTTGCGCGCCTCAACTTGTATTGGGGTGTTCATCCGCATTTGGTACCCCAGGTAAACACCATTGAGGCAATGATCCAGGCCGTTGAAAGTGCCATGCTGGCTGCTCATCACGTTCAACCCGGACAACAAGTTGTCCTGATCTGTGGCTATCCCATTGCCGAAGCCCGACCCACAAACCTGGCTCTACTGCACACTGTCGGAGTCTGAATACAGGCCAACGGAATGACTTATGCTGTCTCCTTGACAGTATAAGTTTTTTGTGTATAATACGTTTAGTTTCTTCTAAACATTCTATATTCGAGTAGCGCATGAATACTTCCACTTCACTTGTCCGACAACACTTCACCCAAGGTCTCAGCCGTATCAGCCACTTTTGGGGATTCCCAAAAGCCATGGGGGCTATCTACGCCATCCTATACCTCTCCCCCCAGGCACTTTGCCTGGATGATTTGGTAGAACAAGTCGGCGTCACGAAAGGCGCGATCAGCACGAATGTACGCACTCTCGAACGGCTGGGCATGGTACATCGCCAGATCCAGGTTGGCGATCGTCGCGATTACTATTTAGCAGAGACCGATTTCTGGAAAATCGTGAAAACCGTTTTGAGAGAACGCCAAAAGAGCGAATTTGATCACGCCCTGCGCTCTGTAGATGAGAGCCTGGAGATGCTTTCCCAGGTAGAGTCTGATCCAGATCAGGCTGAGTTAGCCCATTTCTATCAAACCCGCTTGAGCGCCATGCAGGCTTTCTTCCATACACTGGACAATCTCGTCGCCACATTTTTGGCGCTGGATGATCTGCGCTCTGGCGCATTAGAACGCCTGTTGGGCGTTCACCATAACGGAGAAACAAAATAATTGTTGAGGTATCCCATGTCTGACAATCGATTGGTAGCAATTACTGGTGCATACAGCTATACCGGAAAGTACATCACCCGCCGCTTGCTCGCCCGCGGTCAGCAAGTCATCACCCTCACCGGGCATCCTGAACGCCCGAACGAATTTGGCCAACAACTTAAGGCCTTTCCATTCAATTTTGATCATCCGGATCGCCTGGTCGAAAGCTTGCGCGGTGTTTCAGTTTTATATAACACCTACTGGGTTCGTTTTGACCACGGGCAAAATACTTTCGCCCGTGCCATCGAAAATACCCGCATCCTGTTCGAATCGGCGCGCGCCGCCGGAGTGGAGCGCATCGTACACGTCAGTATCACCAATCCATCTTTAGATTCGCCTTTGCCTTACTTCCGTGGCAAAGCCGAGTTAGAAGAAATTCTCCGCGCCACCGCCCCATCCTATGCAATTGTGCGCCCTACCGTGATCTTTGGATTGGAGGATATTCTAATCAACAATATCGCCTTCATGTTACGCCACTTCCCAATTTTCGCTATTCCAGGTACAGGCAAGTACCGTTTGCAGCCCATCTATGTTGAAGATATGGCCGAATTGTGCATTCAAGCCGGCGCGGCTCCCGAAAACCTGCTGCTGGATGCCGTTGGGCCCCAGGTTTTCACGTTCAACGATCTGGTTCAGGTGATCGCCAGGCAAGTCGGCAGCCGGGCCAGGGTGATCCACATGCCCGCAACCCTGCCGCTCTACCTCTCCCGCCTGATCGGCATGTTCGTTAGCGATGTAGTACTCACCGAAGATGAAATCCGTGGTCTATCTGCTGATTTGCTGGTCTCAGCAAACCCTGCAACCGGCAAGACCCGTTTGGAAGACTGGTTGTCAACGAATGTCGGGCAAATAGGGAAGCACTATGCTTCCGAACTGGCCCGCCACTATCGCTAAGAACAAACACTGCCAGCCAGGATCGATCCCCGGAACGCCGATTTTCGGAGATCGCCATTTTAAAAACACGCTCACCCGCTATACATCTTCCCCATTATTCGTTATACTAACAGAAGAATGAACGCAAAGTTGGCTGCTGTACAACTTTCGCCAGGCGGACTGCCACACCACCCAGGCCCTTTGGGCCGCTTTTTGCCGCCCTTACCGGATGATGTTGCTCTCGACTGGCTGGCCCGGGAACTCTCGCCGGGCGATTGGGTATTGGACCCCTTTGGGGCTTCCCCACGCCTGGCTGTGACAGTCGCGCGGGCAGGTTACCGGCTCCTGGTAGCTGCCCATAATCCAATTGAGCGCTTCCTGATCGAATGGCGCGCCCAACCACTGGCCGAGAGCGAATTGCGCGCGGCTCTGGCCGACCTGGCAGTTGCGCCGCGCGGGAATGAGCGCCTGGAGATGCACATCCGCTCTCTATATCAGACAGAATGCGCTCAATGTGGGCGCGAGATTATGGCCGAAGCCTTTATTTGGGAACGCGACGCTACCGCTCCCACCGCACGCCTGTATACCTGCCCGCACTGCGGAGATAGAGGAGAACACCCTGCCAGCCAGGCCGACGCAACCCGGGCAGCACAATTCGCCGCTGGCGGAATGCACCATGCGCGCGCCCTGGAGCGCGTCGCTCCAATGGGGGATCCCGATCGCGATCACGCCCAAGAGGCCCTGGCCACCTACCTGCCGCGCAGCGTGTATGCATTATTCACACTGATCAACAAATTGGATAGCTTACCAGGCCAACGCCGCCGCGCCCTGACTGCTTTGCTCCTGGCGGCCCTGGATCAGGTGAACACTCTGTGGCACTATCCCACCACGCGCGCCCGCCCTCGCCAGCTTACCACCCCACCTCGCTTTCGAGAGAACAACGTCTGGTTATCTCTCGAAGATGCTGTCATTCAATGGCCGGCCAGCGCGCCCTCGCCTGATACTGAGCTACCCATCACGCACTGGCCCGAAATGCCCCCAGAATCCGGCGGCATTTGCTTGTACGAAGGTCCCTTGCGCGACCTGGTCGACCACATTCATGCAAATCCCTCGCCAGGGTTTCAGATCCGCGCCGCCCTGGGCACATTACCGCGTCCCAACCAGGCTTACTGGACGCTTTCCGCCCTTTGGTCTGGTTGGTTGTGGGGCCCAGCCGCCACTGCCCCTTTTAAGAGCGTGTTGCGCCGCCGGCGCTACGATTGGGCCTGGCACACCAGCGCACTGCATGCCGCCGGCCACCATCTGGTTCAGTTGCTTCAACCCGGAGCACCTTTCCTGGGGTTGATAGGCGAAGCAGAATCCGGCTATCTGACAGCCGCGCTTCTAGCTGCCGGATTGGCTGGCTTCAGCCTGCAAGGCGTGGCCTTCCGCACAGAAACTGGGCAGGCCCATCTGGAGTGGCGCCGTACCAGTGATTCTGCAACTACAGCCGCAAACAGCCTGGCGCTCTCATCCCTCGTCGGCCCTGCAATAAGCGCAGCTCAGGAATATCTCGCCCAGCGCGGTGAACCTGCCAGCTACTTGCACCTGCATACTGCCGCGTTGGCCGGATTAGTACAGGCAGGAGGGAGCCCCCCTGCCCAACCCGCCGAACTATACAGCCAGGTTCAGGATATCCTCCAACAAATCCTGCTCGACCCATCCCATTTTACTCGTTTCGGCAGCGACCGCTCTCCGGAAAACAGTCTGTGGTGGCTGAACGCCGCCGCGAAAGTAGAAAGTTCTCATTCGCTCGCCGACCAGGTAGAAATGCAAGTTGTCCGCTATCTGCAGAATCACCCCGGTTGTACGCTGGCACAGATAGATCGCTCTGCATGCGCTGAATTAACTGGCCTGCTTACTCCTGAACTAGAATTAGTTAGGGCCTGCCTGGCGTCTTATGGCGTACAAGCTTCGCCCGAGAGTGGAGAGTGGACTCTGCGCCCGCAGGACGCGCCTGCCCAGCGCCGCGAGGATCTCGCCCAGCAGCGCCAGATGCTAGCTCAAATTGGCCAGCGGTTGAGTTATCACATCCCGCCTGCTTATGAGGCTCCGATATCTCCCATCCAACACCCCGTAACTTGGCAAGGGAGCGACGGCCAGGCCAGATATGTTTTCTACGTGCTGGCTTCTGCCGTGTTCAACAAGATCATCTTTCCGGATGCCAGCCAGCCACAAACACGTTCGAAAGACAGCCCGCCACACCACATCCTGGTCATTCCTGGCGGGCGCGCCAGCCTGGTAGATTTCAAATTGCGCCGCAATCCCAGGTTAGAAAGCGCCGTCCATGCCGGCTGGCGCATCCTCAAATTCCGGCATGTGCGCCGCCTGGCGGAAAACACGAACCTGACCGTCCAGGATTTTGATGCGCAACTTGATCTGGACCCATTAGCCAACACCGATCCACAAATCCAACTGCTCTGATAAAAGCTCGATGCCAGCGAGGAGATTGCTCAATCCGGATAGGGATTTTGCGTAGCCGTTGGCGTTGGCGTGCTGCTGGGCAGCGGAGTCAGCGTTTCACTGGGTTGAGCTGTTGGACTGAAAGTCGGCGTCGGCGTTGAAGTAGGCGTCGCGGTTGGGTTCGGCGTTGAGGATGGCGGAGGCACCAGAGTTGCAGTTGCCGTTGGCGTATCGGTCGGCACCAGCGTAGCACTCGGCGTAGGCGTAGCTACCTGCAAGTTCAGGTGCAGCAATCGTTCTGCGTACGCGCCTGCACTGCTCTGTATGCGCAAGCGCAGGGTTACCTGCCCAGGAGGCACCTCATTCAAATCCCAGGTGTAGAGCAGATCTGGCTGGCTCAGGCGCTGGCGGCCTTCGAGCAGCGTTTCCCACTCCGAAGGCTTCGTACCCATGCCAAAGTCCAGACGCATCGCATCAAAGCCCTGCGTGGCATCCACCACAGCATAAATATCCAAAGGGCTGCGGGTGATTGTCTCGCCATCTTGCATACCTAGAAGTTCCAGGCGCGGGCGCGGATCGTCAGCCCGGCATTCTCGACTGGGCGAGAACAAAATTGGCTCCTCAAAGCCCATATTCTTCGCCCATGCCCGTCCCTGGGCATCTTTCCGAATCCACTTCCGCGCCCATTCGTCAGTTACATTCAACACAAACTTCTCTTCGGTAAAATCCGAACAGACTGGCGAAGCCCGCAGGCCAGTCCATGTATCGATCAGGGTCTTCTGCCATAAATCCTGGCCTTCTGGCAGCGGCAGTTGGCCCAACGCAAAAAGCTCCCTGCGCTGCTCCGGACACCAGGGCGAAGGCATCGTTCCCGATATCGCGCAAATCACCTGCTCAATCACGGTCGCCGGACGGGCGAAGGGGGTTGGACTTCCCCCCGCCATCTGCTGCACTGCCGCCTGCATCACTTGCGCCCATACGGGCGCAGCCCCGCTCAACCCACTTGTGTTCTGCATCGGAGAATAATCGGCGTTTCCAATCCACACTCCCACTGCCACATCCGGAGTGTAACCCACAGTCCAGTTATCCCGGAAATCATTCGTTGTACCCGTTTTGACTGCTGCCGGGAAGGAAAGATTGAGCACAGAGTTTGCTCCAAACGCCGGCGTGCGCGCCTTGTTATCGGAAAGAATAGAAGAAATCAAAAATGCATGCTCAGAACGAATCGTCTGCGGACCTACTGGCTGCTGGGCTGCGTACACTTCATTTCCCTCGTGATCCAGGATGCGCGTAATCGCCACAGGCGGTATCTGCCGCCCACCATTGGCCATCACTGCATAAGCGCCGGTCAATTCCAACAGCGTCACTTCACCCCCACCTAAGGTCAAAGATAGGCCATAATCTGAGCGCGTCAGCGTAGTAATTCCCATCCGGCGAGCGAAGGCTAAAAATCCATCTTCAGTCGGCGTGCTCGGATCATCTTCCAGCCCCACAAAGGCCAGCGTTTTTACCGCGGGGATATTGTAGGAATTTGCCAGTGCATAGCGCACCGTCACCGGTCCATGAAAGCGACCATCGTAGTTCACTGGCACATAAGGTGGCCTCAGGTCATCCGCCCTGCCAGAGGGTGGAAACTCTGAGGGCACATCCCACAACAAGGTAGCCGGTGTCCAGCCTTTCTCGAAAGCCGCCAGGTAGGTTAACGGCTTGATCGCCGAACCAGGCTGGCGTGGGCTGATCGCCATATTGACTTGTCCTGAGATCGCTTCGTTATAAAAATCTGCCGAACCGATCATCGCCAGGATTTCGCCAGTGGATGGTCTCAGCACCACCACCGCCCCATCTGTAGCCCTTTGCGCGCTCATCGCTGCAACCTGGTCATACACCGCTTTTTGCGCCACGTCTTGCAGGCCAGGTTCCAGAGTTGTGTACACAGTGAATCCTGAGCGATATATCCTCTGCGGATCGTATTGAGCTTCAAGCAGCGAGCGCACATAGGTTACCCAATGTGGATAACGGATCTGTACATCCGGGGACTCGAAAGAGTAGCCCTTCATCTCATCCAGCGCCTTGGTAACGGTTACCGGATCCAGGCAAATCTTGCTAGGTGAATTGCTGACATAGATACAGCCCTGCTCTTGCCCCATCTGGTACATCAGCACAAGCACATCTTCCAGGCGCTTGAAAGTTGCCTCGGGGTTAGTGTAGACATCATAGACAGCCGGCGCCTGCGGCAGGCCTGCCAGAAAAGCAGCCTGGCCAAGCGTAAGCTGACCTGCAGTTGTGCCGAAATAAGTTTCGGCTGCGGCCTCCACACCATAAGCCAGGTTCCCAAAATAAATTTCGTTTAGATACAATTCCAGGATTTGGTCTTTGGAATACCGCCGGGTAATTTCTGCCGCCAGGATTGCCTCGCGGATTTTACGCTGGTAGCTCTGCTCGAAACGCTCCTCCGGGCTGAAAAGTAGCGCCCGCGCCAGTTGCTGCGTGATTGTCGAAGCCCCTGAGACCGTCTCGCCGCTCTGGTAGTTCTGCCAGAAAGCGCGCACAATCGCCATGGGGTCGAAACCTGGGTGGCTGTAGAAGCCCTTATCCTCTGTGGCAATCGTTGCTGCCACCAGGTACGGCGAGATTTTCGATAAGGGCACGTAAGTGCGCCTTCCGGCATTTGGATCGAGAATCTCGTACAATACATTGCCATCCCGATCCAGGATGCGCGTCGTCTCAAATTGAGATGCGCGCTGGCGTAAATCCTGGATGCTCGGAAGTGTCGCTGCAATCCGATAATATTGCACAAAAATGATCGAAACACCGCACAAAGCTACTAAAACCAAACCAAACAGCGCCACAAAAACGATCCGGACCATACAGCCGAACATATCCCGACTGCTCGACGCGGAGCGGCTCGCTTTGCGCATTACCGGGAGCGGGCTTCTGGATGTTCCCATTGGCTGGCGTCGCTGCGGGGCTCCTGAAATTGGCGGCCGCCTGCTCGGATAGGCCGGCTTTTGTTTCCCCGGCGCACCCGGGGTAGCAGTCACCTGGCTTGCCGGTCTTCGGATCGGCGCGTAAGCAGATGGCGAGACCTGCGTGGCTCCAGTATCCTGCTCGCTTACCCGACGTGGCAGCGGCTGCGCTGGAGGTAAATTGGGTCTGCGTTGCCTGCTTCCAGGAGTGTCGACCGGCAAAGGGCGCGTCGAGATATGTTCTTGTGAGGCCGGCCGGCCCCCGAAAGGGGGCGGTGGTTTCACCGGCTTATCACCAATCTCCATTGGGATCGTGGCTCCCTCAAGGTCAGGAGGCACATCATCAACTGGCAAAGGCCGCGTGCGCGCCGGGTCATCCTCCACAATTTGCTGCCCTTCTTTGGCTGGCTCGCGCTGCTCATCTGCTAAATGAGGCGTTTCAGGTGGAATTGATTCTTCAGGCGAATTGGTGGGAATCTCGGACATACGCTGCTTTGCTCGTATCCAACGTTCGGCATCACCGGACTATCCGGGGCGCAGGGCAATTAAAGCTGTCCATTGCCCTTTCATCACAACTTCACCCTTCTGGTTTTTTACATTTACATCCAAAATCACTGACCCTGCGCCAATTCGGCGCATTTCCTTGGTCTCGACAATTGCCAACTCTGCATGTACAGTGTCCCCGAGAAAAACCGGTTTAACAAATTTCCATTCCGTGATCTCGCGGAAAGCAACCACCGTACCTTCCATTACCCCTGTCTGAACTGCCAGGCCATTTGCTACCGCTAACACCAATAAACCATGTGCAATTCGTTGGCCGAACGGTCCATTTTGACTATAAACAGCATCCGTGTGAATCTGGTTAAAATCCCCGGACAATCCCGCGAAGTTCACAACATCGGTTTCGGTGATCGTACGTCCGGCAGTTTCAATCCGCTGTCCCACCTTGAACTCGTCAAAATACATCCCACGCGGCCGACTCGGAAATGGACTCATTACGCTACCTCCATAATGTGCTAGAATATGTCGAATCCCAGAGCTCCAAGCGTGTCACTTGCCTCTAAATGTTGCTGCTTGGGACCTGGGTATGGCTGCCCCATTCTAGCACAAAATACCTATGACCACTTTGCTGACTTACCACAAAAGTACCTATGCGTGATTGGAACCTGAAACCCGGAGAACCCCTCTCGCTTACACTTACCAGCGATATCCGTTTGGGTTCCACTGATTTCACCAACGATCAAATCTGGGAACTCGCTTTATCCGATAGCACACCTCCGGCCCTGGCTTTGCAAACTACTTATGGCTTACGCGCCCGTGCTTTGCGCTTGTTCCCATCTTTCACCGAAGGTGAAGAAACCCGCATCGACCCGGCCACTTTCATCAAGGGGCCAGTATTCCATCGTATCTTCACGAACTTCATTCAGGTTGCTTTCACTCCTTTTGGGGATATAGACGTTATCGCCGAATATTGGGTTCCCCAGGCGCAAGGGTTAGCCGGGCGATTTCGCTTGCAGAACAGCAGCAAATCTACTCGACACATTCAATTCTCCTGGGTAGCGCAACTTTCGCCTACAGAAGGCCAGCGCATGGCCCCGCTGGTTCACCAGGCTACAACCCTTTTAGCAGGGCAAACCGATGGCATCTTTCCGGTAGTTTTTTTCACTGGAGGCTTCAACTCCAGCACAGGCCCCTATCCAGCCCTGACGCTTTCGCTAGATATCCCCCCCGGCAGCGAAAAACAACTCACCTGGGGTCATGCCGCCAGTTCTGAATTAGATAAGTCCATCGAATCGGCTCGTAAACTCGCCGCACAGAACTGGGAAGCCGGGCTGACCTATTTGGAGATGCTCAACGCTGGCAGCCTCGAGATTCACACGGGCGAGCCCGATTGGGATGCGGCTTTTATGCTTGCCCAAAAATTGGCCCTGGGGCTGTATGTTGGGCCAACGCCGAATTTGCCTCATCCCTCGTTTGTGCAAACCCGTCTCCCCGACCAGGGATTTTCGTTGCGCGGCGACGGTAGCGACTACAGCCCTCTTTGGAATGGGCAAACACCCTTGGAGGCCTGTTACCTGGCCGACCTGACGTTGCCTGCCGCGCCTCACCTGGCCAAAGGATTGCTAAATAACTTTCTGGCAACCCAGGATGATACAGGATTTGCTGATTGGAAGCCCGGCCTGGCTGGCCAGCGCAGCCGCCTGATCGCCACTCCGCTCCTCGCTAACCTGGCCTGGCGCATCTACCAGGCCACTGAGGATCAACAATTCCTGGAAAACACTTTCGCCGGCCTTTTACATTTCGTTCAGGCCTGGTTTACTCCCGAACACGACCGGGATGGAGATGGATTACCTGAGTGGGATCATCCCATGCAAGCCAACATGGAAGATCATCCCATCTATGCCCACTGGCACGAATGGGCATTAGGCGTAGATATTTCTACCGTCGAAAACCCCACTCTGTGCGCCTTGCTCTATCGCGAATGCCAATCGTTGATAAAGATTGCCACCCTTTTAGAGC
This sequence comes from Chloroflexota bacterium, assembly GCA_040752025.1. Lineage (GTDB taxonomy): Bacteria > Chloroflexota > Anaerolineae > Anaerolineales > UBA4823 > JBFMFR01. The sequence goes on from JBFMFR010000006.1 coordinate 137,028, forward strand.
GCAAGGAGACCCTGCCAGCCATCGAAGCGCTTGCTGACAACCTGAAAACGGCCGTTGAAACGGCCTGGAACGAGACCGACAGCTTCTACTTCGATTGGGATCGGGACACACATCTAAGCATGCCCAGCGAATGGCTGGGTGAGCAGGTTGGGTCGGGCACTCTGGTTACACAGCGCCAGTTCTCTCAACCAGTGCGTCTCCAACTTCAGATACACGCGCCCGAAGATGCTCGCCCACATCCGCTCATTTTCATTCACGGCACCAGTTCCACTGGCAACAACCGCATCGAGCGCTTGGGTGACGATGATTTCCATTGGCACCCAGGACGTGGGCGGTTGACGGGTGATTACATCTACACAGCAATCGAAAAGATCGAAGTGCAGAAGCTAAACCCCGATGAACGTCTTAGCATTTTTACCGTTGGCGCCACCCACTTCTATCACACCAACCTGCTGCCACTTTGGGCAGGAATCCCGTCTCCGGAACATGCCAGTCTCCTGGTGGAGAATACCATCACCAACCAACAGCTCTTTTGGAGGCGCTTTGGCATTCCAACCTGCCCAAAACCAGGCGAGCACGCCGAAGCTATTCAAGCTTGTAGCACTATTCAATTACCCTGGAACACGTTGATCGGTGAAGGTCTGGTTCAATACGGCTATCGCCAGGTAGCCGCCGAGCTGCTGATTCGCCTGATGTCCGCCGTGATTCAATCCCTGAAGCAGGATCGCGCCTTCCGTCGCACTTATCACGCCGACAGTGGCCATGGACAAGGCGAACGGAACGCCCTCAGCGGTTTAGCCCCCCTGGGTCTTTTCTTGGAAGTTTTAGGGGTCCGCCCGATTTCCCCTCATCGCGTCGCTCTTGCTGGATTCAATCCATTTCCCTGGCCGGTTACGGTAAAATATCGTGGATTGACTGTGCTGCGCCAAAAAGACAAAACCATCGTAATTTTCCCTGATGGTCAAACCGTAACCATCAGTGACCCTGCACCACGAATCGTTTCCCTGGAGTCTCAACCCGCCCGATAGCGTACGCGGTCACAAGAGTATTATGCATATCAGCAATCAACTTCTTGCTATTGCCGTAATCCTGCTCAGCCTGGCGACCATTGTCGGCTGGATAACGCGCAAGCTGCGCCTGCCATATACCGTTGGGCTGGTTTTGCTCGGTCTGGGTCTGGGCTTGCTCAACAGCCTGAGTATTGATCTATTACCAGAACCGCTATTGGAGCTGGTTGAGTTCACTCGCCAGAGCATCACACCCGATTTTATCCTCGGGTTATTGGTTACCCCTCTGATCTTCGAGGCAGCTTTTCACCTGAATTGGGATGATCTGCGCCGGGATATCGTCCTTATTCTGGCCCTGGCAGTGCCCGGGGTGCTGGCAACCACCATCCTGATTGGTTCCCTGATTTACTTGGGAACTGACTTTCAATTCTCAGTTGCGCTGCTCTTTGGCGCGATGATGGCTGCCACCGACCCTGTGTCCGTTATCGCCCTATTTCGCTACCTGGGTGTTCCCACGCGACTGCAAGTATTGGTAGAAGGTGAAAGCTTGTTCAACGATGGGACAGCCATCGTTATCTTCGCCCTGGTATTCAATATGGTGAAAGCCGCCAACGTCATCACGCCAGCATTGGATACAAAGCTGGTACTACAATTTCTGGCCGATTTCATCCGCGTCGCTGGCGGCGGACTGATCACCGGTTTATTCACCGGGTGGATTGTGTCCTTACTGATCAGCCGCATTGACGATTACCTGCTCGAAACCACCCTGACCACCGTGCTCGCCTTCGGCACTTATTTGGTTGCCGAACAGCTAGAAGTCTCCGGTGTCTTGGCTGTCGTGGCTGCAGGACTGGTCAACGGCAACATCGGTCCCAAAGGCATGTCGCCTACCACTCATATCCAGGTTACGAACTTCTGGGAATATGCGTCTTTTCTATCCAACTCGGTTATCTTTCTGTTGATCGGGCTGGAGATCGATTTGCCCAGCCTATTGGCTCGCTTCCGCCCCACTCTGCTGGCCATCCTGGTTGTGCTTCTCGTGCGCGCGATCGTCATCTACAGCTTCTCCTGGTTCAACCGCGAAGTTCCCTGGCGCTGGCGACATATCATCTTCTGGGGTGGGCTGCGCGGCGCTGTTTCGCTGGCTCTGGCGTTGAACCTCCCAGCCAGTTTGGAATGGTCGACCGATTTACGCAACATGACTTTCGGAGTCGTATTGTTCACCATTTTGGTACAGGGTTTCAGCACCCAGCCGCTCGTCAAGCACCTTCACTTGGTGGAACGCAACGAGATGCAAGAAGAGTACGAGCGCCGTCACGCCCGCGCCGTTGCAGCCAGCGCAGCCTATGATCACCTGAAGCAGATGTACCGGGGAGGTTTGTTCTCCCAGCACACCTGGCAGCTCCTGGCTCCGATACTCAAAGAGCACGCCGAAAGCCTGGCTGAAGCCGTGAAAGAAGTCATCGAAATCGACCCAAGCGTTGAAGCCGAGGAACTGGATACCGCCCGCCGCGAAGCCCTGCGCGCCCAGCGCAGTGCCCTGATCGGCTTGCTGCAGGACGGCGTCATTTCTGAGGACGTTTACTCGCAACTTTCACGCAGCATCGACATCCAATTATCCAAAAGCCAAAGCCACTGGATTCACATGATAAAGGAGAAACTTTTGGCCCCGCATATAAACCGCTTGATGACTGCCGTCGTTCAGGTTCAAGATGTCGAAAACGCCATCAATGGCCTGAATGAAGCCAGCCTTCCGGTCACCCGTTTGCCCAGCACGGGCGGGTTTCTAGGCCGTCGCAACGTAACCCTGTTGATCGGTCTGGCGGAAGGCCAGGAAGAGCTCGTTCATGACACCCTGCGGCGCAACTGTCGTCGCAGAATCGAATACATCGCCACCCCTTTGGAGGGCTCTCCCTTCCATTTGCCACTCACCACGCCCGTCACCGTCGGCGGAGCGACCATTTTTACATTCAAAGTAGAACATTACGAGGAAATCTAGCATGAAATTAATCATCACCGTCATAAACGACATCGACAACGAACCCGTATCGCAGGCTTTGATTCAATCAGGTTTCCGCGTAACCCGTATCGCCTCCACTGGTGGCTTCCTCCGCCGTGGTTCATCTACACTGATGATTGGCGTAGAAGACCAAAACGTTGACGCTGCCATCCAGGTTATCCGCGACAACCTTTCCCCCGTCACTGACCCCAACATCAAGCGCGCTACACTGTTCGTGCTCCCCGTCGAGAATTTCACTCAAGTGTGATTTTCATTCGTGAAATTCTTCGACCTGGTAAATCTCCACCTGCAACATCTTCCTGCGCCAGAGATCGTGGGCCGCGCCCATTTTCTGGCACAAGTGGCTCAGGAATTCTGCCGGATCCGGCAGCTTTTCCCACACTTGGGGCAAAAATGTAGCCCGCCGTACGCCATCTCTCAGGATCACCCCATCCACATTAGGCCGTAACTTTTCCAGCAGATCCCCTGGCTGCTCATAAGCAAGTGTTTGAGGGAGCGTCAGGCGCGAAATCTCGATGCTTAGTTCTGGCACCTCCGAGCCGTTCACCGGCGGGAAGCGAAAATCGTTCATCGCCGCCGCCACAGCGTGCTCGCACACATCTTCGGCCAGTGCCTGGTAAGGCTCCAGCGCCCCAATACAGCCCCGCAACGCGCCATGCCTGGTCAGTGTAACAAAAGTTGCTCCTGGCTTTCGCAAACGCTCTGGCAGGGCTTGCAGATCCAAGGCCGGTCGCTGGCGGCCCTGCGCGGCAGTATCAATCGCCTGGCGCGCCAGTTTCAATAGAATACTGCGCTCCTCATCCGTCAGACGATCTTCCATCTCAACACCTCTCTACTCAGAATCTTTCTTGAGACTCCAATAGCTGCGATTACAATACACCAGTGGCTCGCCCTCTTTCAGCAGGTTCAGCGCCACTACCTCGCCGATAAACAGCGTATGGTCTCCCACTGGATATGCCTCTACCACCTGACAATCAAAAGCCGCCAAGCCATCCAGCAGCAATGGAGCACCGGTTGTCATTGTGAATATCTTCAGGCCATCAAATCGCTCCAGTTCATTTTCCATTCTCCCAGCAAAGCGCTCGGCCACTTCCTGTTGAGAAATCTGCAATATCGTCACTCCGAATGCAGCCGAGGCCTGCACCAGGCTATGCGTGCGCGCCTGGCGCTGTAATGACACCAACACCAACGGTGGGTCCACTGACACTGATGTGAACGAACTGACCGTCATACCGTGACTCACACCCTTGTGTTGAGCCGCTACCACAGTTACTCCAGTTGCCCAATAGCGCATCAAATCGCGCATCACCATCGCATCCACCTGGTTTCCGCCAGTTGTATTTTCACCGTCCATATATCCTAATTATAACTGTGATCGCTCAAATTGCATCTTGCCCTTTGCAAATTACAACCTTTGTGCTAAACTTAGCCCCTGCTAGGCCCTGTTGGGCTTGCTTTCCGCTTCTGGCACACCCACGGTGTTGACTGGAGGCTATCCCGAGGAAAGGAGGCTTTCCCAAATGCGCGAGTACGAACTGACCATTATCGTCCAGGCCGATCTGGATGAAAACGCTTTCACCGAGGTCATCAACCGTGTCGCTGGCTGGATCACCGATTCTGGCGGCCAGGTCACCAAGACCGATCTCTGGGGGAAGCGTCAGCTTGCCTACCCGATCCGCAAACAGAGCGAGGGTTATTACGTTCTGATGCTCATCAACATTGATGCTAAGTTCGGCGCTGAACTGGAACGCAATCTGCGCTTCTTAGAGCCCGTTTTGCGCTTCCTGCTGATCGCCAAGTAAATTTGAAGCTTACAGTTTTTCCATAAGGAAAAGCATATGAGTCGTGGCTTAAACAAAGTACTGATTATTGGGCGTCTTGGCCGAGATCCAGAAATGCGCTACACACCTTCTGGCCGGCCGGTGACTACCTTCACCGTAGGCACCAGCCGTACCTGGAGCACTGCCGATGGCGATCGGCGCACCGAGACAGAATGGTTCAACGTTGTCGCCTGGAGCAACCTGGCAGAAATATGCAAACAGCGCCTGGCAAAAGATCGCCTGGTTTACGTTGAAGGTCGTTTGCAGACTCGCCACTGGGAAGATCCAGAGGGGAACAAGCACAGCGCTACCGAAATCGTTGCCAACGAAATGATCGTTTTGGATGATCGCCGCGACACCCAATCAGACGAAGATTTTGAAGATTTTCACTCATAAGGAGTACGATCGTGAGTAATCAACCCAATTCCAGTGATGGCCAGACCGGCCAGCGGCGCTTTTTCTCGCGCCCGCGCGAGTGCCCTTTCTGCACCGACAAGAGCCTGGTCATGGACTACAAACAGGTAGAAATCCTGCGTCGCTTCATCACCGACGATGGCAAAATTCGCCCGCGCCGCCAAACCGGCATGTGCGCCCGTCACCAGCGCGCCCTGGCGCGCGCCGTCAAACGCGCTCGCCACATCGCCCTGCTGCCCTTCTCCGGCGAAGTTCTGCGCTAAACGAGCGATGATTGGTCTGCGGGGCATGGAACACTCGTTGCATGCCCCGCGGTTTGCGCGGTGAGGTAGTTTCTCTGCAAGACATCGCTGCCTGCAAACCCACCAATCATTTCTCGAATCGAGGTTTCCTCTATGGCAAAAAACCCCCGCAAGCAATCCGTTGTTACGAAAAAGCATCTGGCTCGCGTCGAGCGCGAACGCCAGCAAACTCGCCTGATCACCATCAGCGCGCTGACTGTTTTGATTCTGGTTGTATTGCTGATTATCTACGGTATCCTGGACCAGAAATACCTCAAGGGTCTGCGCTCCGTTGCCGTGGTGAATGGCGATCGGGTCACGGTCAACGAATTCCAGGGCCGCGTCCGTTACAATCGCTATCTGTTGGTTCGCAACGCCATGAATGCCTACCAACTGGCTCAGGCCTTTGGCCCCAGCTTCGCTGGGCAGCTGCAACAAATCCAACAACAATTGGATACCATGACGGTTGGCCAGCAAACCATCGACCAGTTGGTTGAAGATGAGCTGATCAAGCAAGAGGCAAAAAACCGAGGCATTTCTGTAACCAAAGAAGAACTGGATAAATCTTTGCAGGAAGCCTTTGGTTATTATGCTTCTGGCACCCCAACCCCATCTCCTACTTTTGAGCCCATTCCGACTTCAACGCTTTCACCGCTGCAGTTGACCCTCATTCCACCTACGGCAACCGCCACCCTAACCCCAACCCTCACCGCCACGCCTGTACTGACGGTAACGGTTGAAGCGACCCCTACTGAGGTGCCTACCGAGGCGCCCACTGCCACACCTGCAGAAACACCCACGGAAGCTCCTACCCGCACACCTTCTCCTACGCCGACAACTTACACCTTCGATGCTTACCAGAGCGACTATGAAAAAGTGATGGTGGACCTGCAGACGCAGTACGGCATCTCAGAAGAAGATGTCCGCACGGCTTTCGAGGCCCAGCTTCTGCGCCAGAAATTGCTCGATGAAATTACGGGCGATTTACCTCACACTGATGAACAGGTTTGGGCACTCCACATCCTGGTAGCCGACGAAGCTACCGCCAAGGAAGTTTTACAGCGCTTGCAGGATGGCGAGGATTGGAGTCAGTTGGCCGCCCAGTATTCTTCGGATACCAGCAACAAGGACAAAGGCGGCGATCTGGGATGGTTCTCAAAAGGCCAGATGGTGGCCGAGTTCGAACAGGCAGCCTTCGCCCTGGGCGTTGGGGAAACCAGCCAGCCTGTAGAGACTCAGTTCGGCTGGCATATCATCCGCGTTTTGGGTCATGAAAACCGACCATTGAGCGCCTCTCAATATCAACAAATCCAAGCTCGCGATTTTCAGACTTGGCTCGATGAGCAGCGCTCCAACAATAAAGTCGAGGTCAAAGATGACATCTGGCCAACTGTAACGCCTGACCAACCGGGATTACCCAGCGAGATCCTGCAATTCCTGGATCAACTCAATAGCCAGCAATCTGATGGGACCCTTCCACTCCAACCCTAGCTGGCTTGTTGGTAAAAGGACACGTTCGAGGGCCTGTCAGTTTTCAACTGGCAGGCCCTTGTTATTCTCGGTACTGTGCTGCATGCCTAAGGCGTTCCGCCGTTCACCAATGCAGCCACATCATCCAGCTTCAGGCTTAAAACCTGGCTGACCGAGTCGCGCCCCATCGTTACACCATAGATAACATCTGCTACTTGAACCGTATTGCGGTTGTGAGTGATGATCACAAATTGCGTGTTCTGGCTCAGTTCACGCAGCAGATCACGGAAACGCCCCACGTTGACTTCATCCAGCATCGCATCTACTTCGTCCAAAACACAGAAAGGAGTAGGCGAAACCTTCAACAGAGCGAAGACCAATGCTGTCGCGGTGAGACTGCGTTCTCCACCTGATAACAATGAAAGTCCCTGGGTGCGGCGGCCAGGCAGGCGCGCTTCAATATCAATGCCCGTGGTAGTTAAATCTTCTGGATCTGTTAGCACCAGTCGCGCCGCGCCTCCATCAAACAAGCGCGTAAAGATCTCTCGGAACTCAGCAGCAACCGCCTGGAAAGTTTTGCGAAACTCGCGCTGCATCAGTACATCCAGTTCGCTGATCACCTGGCGCACATCCTCCTCGGCCTGCTGTAGATCTCGCACTTGCTCGATCATAAAATCATAGCGCTGCTGCACCTCTTCATACTCCGCCTGTGCCTCCGGATTGATCGCCCCCATACGCCGCAGTTGCGCCCGCTGGCGCTTGATGGCTTCTTCCAGTTCAGGTGAAAGTTTACGCACCGTGGGCAACTGCTCCACCATCCCATCTAAGGGCAGAGGCGTTGGCCCTGAAACCTGTTCGGTGTACTCGAACGCTACCAGGCCGAAATCCTCTTCGATGCGCCTGCGCAGCGAATCCAAAGACTCCTGGCGACGATCCAGGGTGATGCGCGTCTGAGCATAGAAATGCTCAGCCATACTCAACGCCTGACGGGCGTTGGCCTCTTCCTTTTCCCGCTCAGTCAGATCTCTTTCCTGGTGCGCCAGACTCGTTTCGGCGGGTCCAATGCGGTCCTGGGTAGATTGGATTTGCGCGCCGACATCACTTTCGGTTTTTCGCAGTGCCATTCGCTCGACTTCAAGATTTTTCTGTGCTTCTTCGAACTCAATCAACCGGCTCTGCGAACTCGTCTGTCTCTGCCGCACACGCTTCAAGGCCTGGTCACGCTCCTTCTGTCGCTCTTGGGCATCTCCCAAAGCCTGCTCGGCTACTGCGGCCAACGTGTTCCAATGTGCAGCTTGCGCCTGGAATTCATCCAGGTTCAACTTCTCCAGTTCGGCGCGCTGCTGCCGCTGCCGTTGGTGTGCAGCAGATAGTTGCTCATCTACCTGTTTCATCTCTGCAGCCAGCGTTTCCAAATCCTTCTGGCTACGAGAAATCTCGTCTTGCATGCGCTGGCACTGTTCGGTCTGCCAGACTGTTTGCCGTTTTGCTTGTTCCACTGCCAGGCGCACCTGGCCTGTGGCAGCGCTGCGCTGTTCCCAGGTCTGGCGCGCCTTTTGCTGTGCCCGCGCCAATCGTTCCCCATCCTCTTTCAAGGCTTTGCGCTCGATCTCTAATAGCCCCACACGCTGTTCAAATTCCCTAACCTGCGTTTCTGCCTTTTTCACTTCAATTTCCAAAGTGCGCTGCTGGCGCGATCTTCCTAGAAGTGTTTGTTCGCTGGCCTTTCCACTCAGGCCAGAAGTTTGGATCGGTCCATCCGCGTAGAACACTTCGCCACGCAGTGTTACAGCTCGCCTGCATCCAGTCTCTCGCAAAGCCCATCGTGCCGCCTCGCGGTCTCTCACCACAAGCGTATGCCCTAACAACAAATCCAATGTCGGGCGCAGTTCTTCCGGTGCGCCCACCAACGCGGCTGCTACACCTAGCACCCCTTCGCCAACCAACTTGCTATCAAACGGCGCTCCCGAGCGCACCTCTTCCAACGGCAGCAAGACCCCCTTGCTGTTCTGGCGCTCGAGCAAGTCAAGCGCAGATTCCGTTTCATCTTGCAATAGTACCGCATCCAAATACTCACCCAGCGCTGCTGTTATCGCCACCTCCAGCTCGGCTGGCACTTCCAGGTGCTTGCTGAACGCTCCACGCACACCCGGCAGGCGCTGTTCCTGGGCTGCTTGCAGCAACAGCTTTGTCCCACTGGCATACCCGCTCAAGGCCGCCTCAGCCTGCTCCAATACTTCCAACCGTGCGCGCAGGCGCGCCAGTTCAGCCTGTGCTGCGGCCCGTTCATCCAGAGTCTGGCGGCGGGTCTGGTCGGCTTTCTCCTGCTGTTGCACGTGCTCGAGTGCAGTTCCATCAGCCAACTGGCGCGCCTGTAAGGCCTCGTTTTCAACCCTCTGTGCATCCACCAGTTTGGCTTCTGCGAGCCGTTGTGCTGTCTCAGCGCTCTCCACTGCCTGTCGGGTATTTTCCAAAGTACGCCGGGCGCGCTCGACCTGCGCCTGCCGCTCAGTGGACAATGCTTGCAATTGCCCCTGCCGCGCGCTCAACGAAGCGATTTCACCTCTTGTGCGCCTTAGCGAATCTTCTGCTTGGGCACGCGCTGCTTGGCGCTCTTCCAGGGCTTTCCTGGTGATGTCAGCCTGGTTTCGCGACTCCACAAGCTCAGCCTTCAGGCGCCGGATATCCTCCTCGACCTCTGCCAACTGCGTCTCAGACAGGCTTATTTCCTGCTCCAGCGCGATCAGCTCACTTTGTGTACCCCGCAAGCGCTCGACCAGGGCGCGTTCCCGCTCCTCGGCTACACCCAAGTCCCGGCTGGTGGACTCCCTTTGAGCGTGTAACTGTGCCAACTGGCGGTGCCAGTTATTTAAACTTGTACGCAGCTCTTGCACTTGCCCACGCAAACCTCCCAGGCTTTCTTCCAGGGCAGTCTGCTCCTGCCGCGCCTTTTCCAAGCGGATTTCCTGGCTGCGGGCTGCCTGACGCGCTTCTGAAAGTTCCTGCTGCGCACGGTTCCAGTGAAAGCCGTACCACTCACGTAACAGCACCCGCAAGTCAGCCTTCACCTGATCGTATTCGCGCGCCCGCCGTGCCTGGCGTTCCAGGCTCTGTAGGCGCGGTCGCAATTCCGCCAAAATATCCTGTACGCGCTCCAGGTTGCGGCGAGTCGTATCTAACCTTCGTAATGCCTCTTCACGCCGCGAACGGTGCAAGCCGATCCCTGCCGCTTCCTCAAATAACCGCCGCCGCTCTTCAGCCTTCAAAGAGAGCGCCGCGTCCACCAGTCCTTGCCCAATTACGGTGTAAGTGCGCTCAGACAACCCAGATTGCGCTAACAACTCACCAACATCTCGCAAGCGCACCCGCTGTCCATTGATCTGATATTCATTCTCGCCATCGCGATAAGCTTTACGCGCGACTGCGACCTCGCTGAAATCGATCGGCAGCCAACCATCCTGGTTATCGAACGTGATCGACGCCACAGCCATACCCGCTCGTGGGCGGCTCTCAGAGCCGGAGAAAATCATATCCTCGGTCTTCTTGGCTCGCAACAAACTGTAGGTTTGCTCGCCTAGGACCCAACGCAAGCTGTCAGCGATGTTAGATTTGCCACTCCCATTCGGCCCTACAATCGCCGTCACTGCTCCAGAAAACTCGAACAGTGTGCGGTTGGCAAACGTTTTATAACCTTGCAATTCGAGCGATTTCAAACGTAAAGCCATATCACCTCAATCGATTCCTAACAGTTCCAGGGTGGCCCGTGCTGCTGCCTTGGTAGCTGCCCGTTTGCTCGTACCGCTGCCGCGACCGTAAACTTGCCCATTGAGCAGCACTTCAACTTCGAAAGTTTTCTCATGCTCCGGCCCACTGGCAGCTATTGTGCGATAGGCAGGCGTGCCCATGCCCTGTGATTGCGCATACTCCTGCAGGTGGCTCTTTGCATCTTGGTCTCGGTGCGTTTCCAAAATCTGCACAACAGCCGTTTTCAGGCGCGGCTCCAGAAATCTCTCCACTGCTTCCAGTCCCGCCTCCAGGTACAACGCCCCGATCAATGACTCGAAAGCCGCACACAACAGCACCAGGTTCTCTCGCCCGCCACCCAACCATTCGCCGCGTCCCAGGCGCATAATCGCTCCCAGGTCGATCTGGCAAGCGAACTCTGCCAACTGTTCCGTACGCACCAGCGCCGAACGCAAGCGCGTTAGCTCACCTTCGCGCTTTTCCGGAAAATGCCGGTATAGCCAGGCTCCTACCAGGAAATCCAGTACCGCATCTCCCAGGAATTCCAGGCGCTCGTTATCTTCCAACGCTTCCGGGTGCTCGTTCAAGTACGAACGGTGCGTCATCGCCCGGTCGATCAGCAAAGGGCGCTCGAAAGGCAATCCTAACCGCCGGGCAAAGCCCAGGGGAGACTCAGGCACCAGGCCGCCCAGGTTCATGTCATCCACATTTCACCTCCCGGAACCCAGGGGGCGCCAGATTCTCGATCTCGATCGAGCGCCTGGCGATCCACAAGTTCCACAGATTTTTATATTTGGCTCTTAAAACCAGCTCCAGTCAAAATCAATACAGTCGGATCTTCCAAACCGCCATCTTTCACAAGCTGCTCGAATGCATCCCATGTAATTGCAGAAGTCGGCTCGACCCAAAAACCCAGGCTCTTCAAGTGTTCTCGCCCAGGGAGTATTTTCTCTTCTTCCACAGCCACAAATCTTCCGTGAAATTCGTGCACCCATTGTAACAGAACATCGCCGCGCATGGGGTACCGCGCTCGCACACCTTCCGCCAGGGTTTCGCCTTCCGTCACCCAGCCCAACCCTTCCGCTCCATACCGGTATATCGCCCACAGCGGCGCGCAGGCCAGGGCCTGTACACCGATCAAGCGAGGCACCTGCGCCACCAGGCCGGCTTTCTGCAGAGCCTGGAAGCCTCTCCCGAGCGCCAGCATCAAATTTCCCTGCCCGGCTGGCACGATGATGCTGCCTGGCGCGCTGCCATGCGCAGTGGTTGCCATCTGCTCATACAATTCATAGGCCAGGCTGGCATACCCCGCCAAAACGAAAGGCAGGTAAGCATGGCTGGCATACACTGCACCATTCTCCGCTTCTTGCAGCACTGCCTGTGCCGCGTTCGAACGCGGTCCCATAACTCGCACCAGTTGGGCACCGTAATCCTCGATCTGTTGTCGCTTAGGACCAGAAGCCGCATCCGGTATGAAAACCCTCGCCCGAATGCCCGCCTCAGCCGCATAAGCCGCGAAAGAGGCCCCGGCGTTACCCGAAGAATCCTCCACTGCTTCCTGTACGCCCAGGCGCTTCAGCCAGCTCACCAATACCGCCGAACCCCGGTCCTTGAAAGAACCACTCGGATTCTCATACTCCAACTTGAAGCCCACCTGCCGGCCTTGAATCTCGCGCCATTCCAGGGACGTATGACCCTCCCCCAGGCTGACCACCGGCGCAGACTCCGGGAACCCAAAGGCATGCCGGTAGCGCCAGATGCCCGGCAAACCGGGTTCCACCCGCTGCGCATCGAAAGCCAACGGAACCGCATAATCAAATATCCCCCCGCAACGCGGACAGCGATAAGGTACCCCTTGCTCAGGATACGCCTGGCGGCAGTTTGTGCAGGCAATTTCAACCATGATCCACCGTATCCGTACGCTCTGGGATATACTTCCCTTCGACCCACGCTTCCCCCTGCGGTCCCACTTCCTTCTTCCACACTGGAACGATCTCTTTCAGGCGATCGATGCCATAGCGCGCCGCCTCGAATACACCAGTATCTCGGTGGGCCGCGCTGCACGCCACCAACACCGTTGGCGTGCCTGGATCCAGCCGCCCAATACGCTGGATCACCACAACCCCCTGCAAGCTGGGCCAGCGCTGGCGCATCTCGTCTGCCACCTGGCGTAATTTCTCTTCCGCCATCGGTTGGTAAGCCTCGTACTCCAGGTAAGCTGTCGCGTGCGCATCACCACGCTGCGTCACGCCTCGAACCATCCCGGTAAAGAAGCACGCCGCTCCGCTGGTTGGCAAACTGATCTGACTCAATAGCGCGTTGATATCGAGTTCCTGCTCGGTAATCGCCACAAACGTAGGGTAATCAGAGTGCACTCCTCCGCTTACTGGCGGGAAGATTGCTACTTCCGCTCCTTCCGCCAGAACATCTTCGTTGAAGGCGAACTCACGGTTGACAGAAACCAGTGCAGACGACATCAACTCAGCCAGGACCGGGTATTGCACTTGCAAACGTGTTTTCAGCTCCGCAACGCGCGAACCATCTGGCAGTTCCATCTCAATCGCACGCGCCCCCACCCGATCTCTAAAAGTCGCAAAAAACAGCACCCTGGCCTTCATTTAGCTCTTCCCATCCAATTCTTCCAAAACCACATCTCCGCTGCGGCCTCCGTGTTTCTCCACCAGGTGGATATTCTGAATGCGCATCGTTTTTTCGGCCGCTTTGGCCATATCGTAGATCGTCAGCGCCGCCACCGATACCGCAGTCAACGCCTCCATTTCAACACCCGTTTTACCGACAGTGCGCGCTGTTGCTGTGATGCGCACGCCCGGCAGATCGTTATCCAGGCTGAGATCGACCTCCACCTGCGTCAGGGGCAGCGGATGGCACAATGGGATCAATTCCGATGTGCGCTTGGCTCCCATCACGCCCGCCAGCTGCGCCACAGTCAGCACATCGCCTTTCTGGATCGCTCCGGCTCGGACCAGCTCTAATGTCTCCATGCGCATCAGCACTTCGCCTTTCGCCACCGCCACACGTTCGGTGTCGGGCTTCTGGCCCACATCTACCATGTGGGCCCGGCCAGCTTCGTCCAGGTGAGTCAACTTTGCCATCATACCGGCCCATTATACTGGATTTGAAGCCAATATCTCAAAATCCACTCCTCTTGACAAACGAAATTCCCAATGATAAAATGATTTTAATCGTTTAAATTAATTTCAACGATGATATGGAGTTTTACGGTGAAAATTAAACCAAAGGCCTTATTCCAGATCAGGGATATCGAAACGCTAAAAGTTGCTGCCGACCCATTGCGCAGCCAGATCATCGAAGTTCTCAAGGATCAACCTCAAACGATCAAGCAGGTAGCCGGCAAGCTCGGCCTCACCTCTAGCAATCTATACTATCACTTCAACCTGCTCGAGAAACACCAACTGATCCGCGTCGTAGAAACACGCATGATTGCCAACCTGACCGAACGCGTCTACCAATCCGTCGCCGAAGAAATCTGTATCGCTCCAGACCTGCTTTCAACGACCACAGATGAGGGCAAAGACTCGATCCGCACAATGATCGCCAGCACTATCGACGCCACCCGGGAAGACCTGCTGCGCAGCCTGCATGCTCGTTTCTACCAGATCGATCAGGGCGCGCCGCGCCACCAACGCCGCGTTCTGCTCACTCGCTCGACATGCAACATCCCCGCGTCACGCCTGGAGGAATTCTACGAGCGCATCGATAACCTGGTTATGGACTTTGAAGCTTGCGAGGCCGACCCCGCCGACTCCACCGCCATGCCATACGCGATGACCATCATCTTCTATCCAGGTTTCTATTTCGATGATCAAAGCCAGGATGCCCTCGTCCAGGATAAAGAAAATCAGCAGGAGTAAACCATGACCACAGCCGAGCCATCCGCCACGCCTGCTGCCTCCGCAGAAGCCACGGTCGCGCCAGGCAGTATGCGCGTCTTTCTCACAATCTGGATCGGGCAGCTTATCTCGATGCTCGGCTCCGGGCTCACTGGCTTCGCCCTGGGGGTATGGATCTTCGACCAGACCGGCCAGGCCACTCCCTTTGCTTTAACCGTGCTCTTCGGGAGTCTGCCGCGCCTGCTCCTTCTGCCCCTGGCCGGCTCCCTGGCCGATCGCTGCAACCGGCGTTGGATCATGCTGCTCTCCGACAGCGGTAATGCCCTGGTGACCCTGGTTGTCCTGCTGGTGCTTAATGTAGGCGACTTGCAAGTCTGGCATATCTACTTGCTGGCGATATTTGGCTCCATCTTTTCTGCTTTCCAGGAACCAGCATACTCGGCTTCGGTGGTCATGCTGGTGTCCAAGAAAGATCTGGGAAGGGCCAATGGGTTGTTACAGATGGGTCAGGCCCTCGAATCGATCATCACTCCCCTGCTGGCAGGTGCGCTCTTCGTTATCATCGGCCTGCGCGGCATCATCCTGATTGATTTCGTCACCTACTTCGCCGCCCTATTTACTCTGCTCATTGTGCGCATCCCACAACCCAAGGTTGAAGCCGCTGCCAAAGAATCCAAAAATACACTCCTCAGTGATTTTACGTTTGGCTGGAACTATCTTTACAACCGTCCAGGATTGTTCGGCCTCTTATGGTATTATGCCATGGTCAACTTTTTCCTGAACCTGTCCAGTGTTCTCTCTGGCCCACTGGTGCTCTCCAATCACCCCGCCAGTGTGTTGGGCATCGTGCAGACTGCCGCAGGCATCGGCATGCTGGGCGGCAGCATCCTTCTATCGGCCTGGGGCGGGCCTAAAGGGCGTCGTATCCCTGTCGTCATCGGCTTTATCGCCCTTGCCATGCTTGGTCCGATCGTCACCGGTTCAGGCGCCCACCCCGCCTTCATCACCGTAGGCTATTTTCTACTGCTGTTCTTTGTCCCCCTGGCCTCTGGTACCAGCCAGGCCATTTTCCAATCCAAGATCGCCCCCGAGGCGCAGGGACGCGTCTTCGCGGTGCGCTCCATGATCTCTCGTTCGATCATGCCCATCGCCTTCCTCAGCGCCGGTCCGCTTGCAGACCATGTCTTTGAACCCCTCATGCGCCAGGGCGGTTTGCTGGCAGAGAGCTTCATCGGCTCGCTGCTAGGCGTTGGCTCCGGGCGCGGCATCGGCCTGCTTTTCATTTTATGCGGTCTGCTTGGCATCTTCGCCAGCTTGCTGGCCTACTTGAATCCCCGCATCCGTCTGGTTGAGGATGAACTACCTGATGCAATTTAGCAAACATTGAAAGTCAAGGAGTTGCCGTCTGCGTCAGCGTAGGAGAAGATGTAGGTGTCAGGGTTGTAGCTGTTGAAATTGTAGATGAGATTGTAACCGTTGAAGACGCTTCAACAGTTTGGGTAACCGTCAACGTCGGTGTTAAAGTTACTGACAAGGTGTGAGTAGCACTCCCCGTTACGCCTGTCGCGTTTGTCGATGTAATTGTACTGGTGGCTGGTGTTGGTTGAGTAAAAACTATCGTCAGTGGCACAGTAGTCTCAGTCACTGGAGCCCACAACCCAATTTCCTGTCCCTGTGCGAATTGCTGTGCCTGCCGGAGAGTCGCCCCACACGCTGCATCCAGGCTGTCATCATAGCGCGCCAGCCCATGCCGTACCAGTTCAAAGTTGATAAAACGATCCTCCCCCAGCAGTACGTAGCGCAGTAACTGCCCGAACTGGTCGGTATCCTGCTCGTCACGCACCAGTTTGACCACCTGCCCGAGCAGCATGCTTTTGCTCACCTTTGTGGCTTGCACTGAAGCATCCACGCCCAGGTAGCGCACACTATAGAACCAGCCGCGGATATTCACAACCAGGATGTTGCCATCCTTGACCCACAACACAATGCCGTAATCAACCTGTTCTGTCATCGGCAAGCACATCAAAGGATCCAAATCTGGTGTAGCACTGGGGGTTGGTGTAGGCGTAGATGTAAATGTGGCGACTTTGGTAGCCGTCCTCGTCGGCACCTCTGCGACTGTGGCCAACGGTGGGATCGGCGTAGTTGGCGCCACTGGGGCGATTTCCGTTTGAGCAGTCCGCTGAGGAGCAGCTGAAGGTTTTGTCAAATCTACAACTGGCGTGCTGGTTTCACGACCCAGGCGTTGAGTCTGCACACAGGCCAATAGCGCCATCAGCAAAAAGGCAATACTTGCCAGAAATCGTTTCGAAGAGCTTTCCATACATTTGTGAGTATACCCTCAAATCGAATAACTTATCAGCTTTGATTCAAATGTGGTATCATAGGGCGGTTTGAACGGAGAGACAATGAGTATTTTCGCCAAGTGGAAAGACGGCTTATCAAAAACCAGCAAGGCAGCCTTTGGTCAGATTGCCAACCTGCTGGGCACCAGCGAAATCTCCCCCGAAATCTGGGATGACCTGGAGGCGCTGCTGGTGCAGGCAGACCTGGGCATGGACACCACGGATCTGGTGCTCGACGCGCTCGAAAAGCGCGTCGATGAGCAAGGCCTCATTCGGGCCAGCCAACTTCGCAACGCCATGCGCGAAGAATTGCTGGCTCTCTTGCCGGCGCCTCCTCCCGTGGAATTCCCGGCCCAACCCACAGTAATCCTTGTAGTCGGCGTAAACGGTTCGGGTAAAACCACCAGCATCGCCAAGCTGGGGCAGCGTTTCACCCACCAGGGCAAAACTGTGCTGCTTGGCGCTGCAGATACCTTCCGCGCGGCTGCCGTGGACCAAATCGAAGTCTGGGCAGAGCGCCTGGGTTTAGAAGTCATCTCCGGGCAGACCGGCGGCGACGCTGGCGCGGTCGCTTATGATACCGTTCGCGCTGGAATTGCTCGTAATACAGACGTGGTGCTTATCGACACAGCCGGCCGCCTGCACACCCGCTTCAATTTGATGGAAGAACTGAAGAAGGTTCACCGCGTAGTTGGAAAAGCCATGCCAGGCGCTCCACATGCCGTATGGTTGGTCATGGATGCTACAACTGGGCAGAATGCTCTACAGCAAGCGCGCGCCTTCAAAGATGCCGTAAAAGTCACCGGCGTCATCCTAGCCAAGCTCGATTCCTCAGCCCGCGGCGGTATGGCCTTCGCCATCCAGCGCGAGTTGGGCTTGCCCATCCTGTTCGCCGGACTGGGCGAAAAACCCGACGATCTGCAGCCATTCGACCCGCAGGCCTTCGTCGCCGGTATTTTGGGTGAAAACCTGTAGGAGTAGTTAACATGCAAGACCTGATCGATCGCTTGAACGAATGCGACAAGCGAACCCGTAACTTACTGGTGCGTCTTTGACTTGGGCGAAAAGGAAACCCAACTGCACAAGCTGCAAACCCAATCGGAAGACCCGCAACTCTGGAACGACCCCAACCAAGCGAAACGCGTGATGAAAACGATGGCATCTCTGCAAGATGAGGTTGCCAGTTGGAAAACCTTGCAATCCAGAATAGCTGATACCCTGGAGCTCTGCCAGCTCGTCAGCGAAACCGACGAGAGCATGCGCACCGATCTGGAAAACGAAGTCAATGCAATCCAGATCGAAGTCGACCGCCGCGAATTGGGTGTGATCCTCTCCGGCAAATATGATAAAGGCAATGCCCTGCTGGCGATCCATGCTGGTGCAGGCGGCACCGACTCACAGGATTGGGCAGAGATGCTGCAGCGCATGTACTTGCGCTGGTGTGAATTCCATAACTATCAGACCGAGATTCTCGACCTTACTGAAGGCGAAGAGGCCGGAATCAAGAGCACCACCATAGCTGTGGATGGCCCTTACGCGTATGGATACCTGCGTTCGGAGAAAGGTGTACACCGCCTGGTTCGATTGTCGCCTTTCGATGCAGCCCATCGCCGCCATACCTCCTTCGCCCTGGTAGAGATCCTACCCCAGGTGGAGGAAGACGACGAAATCGAGATCAACTCTAGCGAGCTGCGCATCGATACTTACCGCTCAGCAGGCGCCGGTGGACAAAATGTACAGAAAAACGACACCGCCGTGCGTATCACGCATATCCCCACCGGTATCGTTGTCACCTGCCAGAACGAACGCTCGCAAACACAGAACCGGGAGAATGCCATGCGCGTCCTGCGCGCTCGTCTGTTGGAGATCAAGCGCGAACAGCAAGAAGAGCAGATTGCCGAACTGCGCGGCGAATACACCAAAGCCGAATGGGGCAGCCAGATTCGCTCCTACGTACTCCATCCTTACCAGATGGTCAAGGATCACCGCACAAACCACGAAGTCGGCAACGCCCAGGCTGTGCTAAACGGCGACCTGGACAGCCTGATCGAAGCCTATCTACGCCAGGGCATGCCTGAAAGCCAGAGAAACGGCAACGGGCGCCAGGCCAGCAAACCCTGATCTGCAAGCGCGCTGCACCGGTC
Organism: Chloroflexota bacterium; assembly: GCA_040752025.1. GTDB lineage: Bacteria > Chloroflexota > Anaerolineae > Anaerolineales > UBA4823 > JBFMFR01. Next base: position 156,145 of record JBFMFR010000006.1, read on the forward strand.
ATGCTAAGCTCAACCAGGCAGCCAATCTCAAAATTGTTCCTCCGGATCGCATTGATCCTAGGCCTGGCCTTCGGCCTGGCAGGTTGTGTCACGATGCAAGATCCGGAGGCCTCGCAAGAATACCGCGCCGACGTTGTCGCCACGCTTGGCAACGCCAGTGATCGCGTTGGCAGCGACGCCCAACCAGGCCAAACTGTCGGGCAGGTATTCGTATCACAACGCCCGCGCCTGAACGGTGTACAGCTCTGGCTGCGCCCTGCCAGCTCAACTTTCGATCCCACTGCCACCCTGACCGTTGAACTCTATCCAGCGCCCGGCGCATCCAGCCCACTTGCCAGCCAGCAATTCACTTACGCTGAGATCGACGAGAATTTCCCGATCTCGGTGCACTTCCCAGTTCAGGACAGTCGAGATAACCGACCCTATTTCTTGCGCTTGCAGGCGGATGGCGCCCTCCTGCGAATTTACGGGCGCAACCAGGACAGCTATCCAAAAGGACAGCTCTGGGTCGACCAGACTCCCCAAAATGCCGACCTCAGCTTCCGCCTCAGCTACGATTACGGCCTGCTGGCGTTCCTGAACGATCTGGCTCGATTTCTGGCTGGCTCCTGGCTGATTCTGCCGTTTCTGCTCATTTTGTGGTTGCCAGGTCGTCTTCTATTGGGCATCTGGTGGGCCAGGCTCCCGGACAAAAGCAGCCTGCCGTTCGACTGGGGCCAACGCCTGGCCCTATCCATTGGCCTTAGCCTGGCAGTGATCCCTCTGATCTTGCTCTGGACCACACGGCTGGGCTTGCATTGGAACCTGACCGGTCTGGTGATTGCAGCACTGCTCCTGGTAGCTTTATATTTATGGCAAAATCGCTCACATCTTTCTGGTTGGCCGCGACGGCGTCTCACCCTACATCCCGACTTAGTCAACCTGGGGCTCGCGCTCGTGTTCATTCTTTCGCTGGGTGTGCGCCTGATCATGGTGCGCGATCTGGCCACGCCAGCCTGGGTTGACCCCGTTCACCATGCCCTGATCACTCGCACGATCATGGAAGCTGGCGCCTTCCCCGAAACCTACCAGCCCTACCTGCCTTCGACTTCGGCCAGCTACCACGCCGGGCTGCACGCCAGCCTGGCTGCTTTCACCGCCCTCACTTCTTTGCCGCTACAGCGCAGCCTGCTCATCTTCGGACAGGTGCTCAACGCGCTATCTGTATTTGCTGTTTATTTGCTGGCCGCCCATCTCACCCGGGATCGCAAAGCCGCCCTTCTGGCGGCCTGGTTAGCTGGCCTGTTCACCCCCATGCCAGCATATTACACCTCCTGGGGCCGCTATACCCAGCTTGCCGGCCTGCTCATCCTGCCTGCAGGTGTCCTCCTGATCGATTATCTGCTGAGTGATTCCAAAACCAGTGAGCCAGCCCTTTTACCGCGCCCGCCCGCCCTGGCGCTGGCCGGCCTGGCTTTAGGCGGCTTATGGCTCACTCACTACCGCGTGGCGGCCTTCCTGGCTTGCCTGGTGCTTGCTGATCGAGTTACGCGCTTTGTCCGCGACTGGTGGCGAGGCAGCTACTGGAAAACAGCCATCTCTCACCTGGTGCTCTGGTCTGGATTGGGAGGCTTGGCCCTTTTGCTCACCCTACCCTGGTGGCCTGCTGCACTTGGGCAACTGTTCACGCCGGTCTTCGCCAACTGGAACCCAACCACTCCCAATCATCTTCCCCTGTTCAGTGATTTCACCTGGAGCTACCTGACTGCCGGTCTAGGAAAAATCACTTTGATCCTGGCTGCTTTCGGCTTGCGCCTGGCGCAAAATCAGGGGCGTCGTTTTTTCCTGACCATCTTCCTGTGGATCGTGCTGCTCTTTTCGAGCGCCAACTTGGGCTTTCTGAGGTTACCAGGCCAGGGGCTCATCACCAATGCATCGGTCGAGATCGCCCTTTTTCTGCCCATTTCGATTCTTGGGGGCTACTTACTGGCAGGAATTATCAACACCGCCGATCTGATCACCCCACCCGGCTGGCATAAACTCGCCTATGCCGCCCTGGCCGCTCTGGCAATCGCCGCTTCCTGGCATGCGGGGAGCGTGATGCTGCCGGTCCTCAACCCGGTCACCTTGCTGAGCAGGCAGGCCGATCTCACCGCTATCCAATGGCTGGATCAGCACCTCCCCCCAGGCGAGCCGGTGCTGATCAACGCTTTCTCCTGGGGATATGGCACCTACGCAGGCAACGATGGCGGATACTGGATCGGTCCGTTGGCTGGGCATCCAACCATACCGCCCGCAGTGCTTTTCAGTCTGAGCAACACACCCGAAGAAGCCGCCCGCCTGCGCGCCCAATCCCGGCAGGCTTTCGATGCCAGTTCCGATCCGGAGGCACTGCTGGCCTTCCTGAAATCCCAGGGGGTCCATTACGTTTTCAGCGGCGTACGCGGCGGCCCGCTATCGCCTTCCGCCTTACGAGCCAGCCCATTTTTCCAGATTCTTTACAATCAGGATGGTGTATGGCTCTTCCAGGTACGATAATGGCGCCGATCCGGACAAAAATTCGTCAGATATCTTGACAGACCACATATTAGAACGTATAATCGCCCTACCTGCCCGAAGGGCAGGTATTATTATGAAGTTATCCTGGCCAGCAAGAACCAGGCCGTATAAAATAGGAGTAAGACCATGCCACCTCATCCAAAGAGAAAACATTCTCAGGGTCGCCGTGATCGCCGTCGCGCCCACGACGCTTTGCAGGAGCGCAACCTTGTGCAGTGCAGCAACTGCGGCGAAATGCGCCTGCCACATGCAGTGTGCCCGAACTGCGGCCACTACAAAGGCCGCGAAGTGGTCGAGATCAAAGAAGAGAAGAAATAAGCCAACGGGCCGTGAATACCACGGCCCGATTGCGTTTTGAAAGTCGAGGTGCTTATGTTGCCTGCTCAAACTGCTTTTCTGTTTCCTGGCCAGGGTTCCCAATTCATTGGCATGGGTCGCGAACTGGCTGATGCTTCTCCCGTTGCCCGTCATACGTTTGAACAGGCTGATACATGGCTCGGTTTTCCGCTCTCTCGCCTGGCCTGGGAAGGCCCGCAAGAGGATCTCAACGACACTCTGAACACCCAACCAGTTCTCCTGGTTCACTCCGTGGCCGCTTTGCTGGTTCTGAAAGAGCGCCTGCCCGAATTCCGCCCGGCCTTTGTCGCCGGTCATTCCATGGGTCAGCTCAGCGCCCTGGTAGCCGCTGGAGCGCTGCCTTATCAGGATGCCCTTCACCTGGCTCGCCGTCGCGGTGAATTGATGAAAGCCGCCGGCCAGGCCACCCCAGGGGGAATGGCGGCTGTATTAGGCATAGATATCCCCACTCTGGAACGCGTATGCGCCGAAGCCAGCACGCCCACCGAGGTGGTGCAGGTAGCCAACGATAACTGCCCGGGGCAGGTGGTCATCTCTGGAGAATCCGCCGCCCTCCAGCGTGCCATCCACCTTGCTCAACAGGCCGGAGCGCGGCGTGTGCGCCCCCTGGCAGTCAGCATTGCTTCGCATTCACCTCTGATGATCAGCGCCCAGTCCAGCTTTTCCCAGGCCGTTGACGCTGCACCCATCCAGGACCCATCCATCCCGCTTGTCGGAAACGTTTCAGCCCTGCCGCTCAGCACAGCCGCTGAACTACGCTCTGATTTGCAGGCGCAGCTTACCTTGCGCGTCCGCTGGACCGAATCCATCCAAGAGATGGTCGCACGTGGAGTAACCACCTTTGTTGAAATTGGCAGCGGCAATGTCTTAACTGGTTTGGTGAAACGCATCGAACCCGAGTCACAAACCTTCTCCCTGGGCAGTCCCGCCGATTTTGATGCTCTGGCTTGATCCAACCGCCTGCCGGAAAGATCGTCTTCTCTCCAGCAATCCTTGGAGGTCCTATTCGCGGTATAATGAGCAACGCTTTGGGAGCATAAACCAGCCAGAGGAGTCCCTATTATGATCAACCTGCAAGGAAAAGTTGCTATCGTCACCGGTGGACGGCGCGGCATCGGGCGCGCCATTGCCGAGCTGCTGGCCCAACGCGGCGCGGATATCGTCCTCGGCGACCGGCAAGCAGATGAAGCTCAAGAGACTGCTGAACAGATCGCTGCAGCCTCCGGGCGGCGCGTCCAACACTGCGCTCTGGATGTCTCCGACTTCGAAAGCGTTCGCTCCATGGTCGAATGTGGCCTTTCTGATTTTGGGCATATCGATATCCTGGTCAACAATGCCGGCATTACCCGCGACAACCTCATCATGCGCATGAATGTTAGTGATTGGGACGATGTGATCGACACCAATCTAAAGGGCGCCTGGAACTGCTGCAAAGCCATTGTGCGCCCGATGATGAAACAGAAATATGGGCGGATTATCAACATCGCTTCCGTCTCTGGGCTGGCGGGACAGGCAGGACAAACCAACTACTCAGCTTCCAAGGCTGGGATGGTGGGATTAACCAAAGCCCTGGCGCGCGAAGTCGCATCGCGTGGCATCACCGTAAACGCTGTAGCGCCTGGCTTCGTACCCACAGCTCTGACAGTTGATCTACCGGAAGATTTGAAAGAAAGTATGATGAAAATCATCCCGCTTGGACGTTGGGGACGCCCGGAAGAGATTGCTTACGCAGTCGCCTTCCTTGCTTCCGACGAAGCCGCCTACATCACTGGACAGGTGCTCAGTGTCGACGGCGGCATGGTGATGATGTAAAATATGAGTAGCTAGGAGAGGCGCCTGTGGACAAGAACCTCCCAATCGAATCTGATCAAGACCAGGATCCGGGCCAGGGCAGAACGACGATTGCGCCCGAAGTGCTGGTTACTATCGCCCGCCTGACTTCTTTAGAAGTCCCTGGTGTCAGCCGCATGTCCAGCAACATCCCCAGCAACGTCAACCGGCTGTTCGCTCGCAGCGTGGGTGAAGGCATCCGGATCGATATCAAAGACGACCTGGTCTCTGCCGATTTATACCTCGTTCTCAAGAACGATGTGAACATCCGTGATGTTAGCCGCCAGGTTCAACGCAACGTTACCCGGGCCATCGCAGAAATGGTTGGAATGCGCGTCGGACGCGTAAATGTCCATATCGAAGATATCGATTACCCTTCGGAGCAATTGCCCGACAAAACACCAGAGGCCTGATACCCTATGAAACCCCGCACCAGGGCTCGCAGTGTTGCCCTGCAGGCACTTTACGAAGTAGATATTGTCGGTCATCCCCCTGGTAAGGTGTTGGAAGAACGCTTGCGTGAAGCCGAGCTTGATCCCTCCCTGGGTGATTTTGCCCGCCAGATCGTGCTCGAGGTAATTCCGCTCTTCCAAACTTTGGACGAATTCATCTCCGAGCACGCCCCCGAATGGCCGTTGGATCAGGTTGCGACCATTGACCGCAACATCTTACGTATGGCCTTGTGGGAACTCGCCTTGTACGGAAAAACCCCTATCAAAGTCGCGATTAACGAGGCCATCGAACTGGCCAAAGAGTTTGGCTCCGATAGCACCCCTCGTTTCGTAAACGGTGTCCTAGGCAGCCTGGCAACCCATCAAAACGAAATCCAACAGGCTCTGCGCAATAAATTGGCCAGGTCTGGGGAAGAATCCAAACCCGATACAGGAGACCACCTCGGTTAGATGCCCATATGGATTTTCTAGGCGTTGGTCCACTTGAACTGGTATTCATCATCATCATCGCCCTGATCGTACTCGGCCCGCGCGATCTCTCAAAAGCCATGCGCGCATTTGGGCGCACCCTTCGTCGTGTAACCACATCCGATACCTGGCAAGCCATCACCCGTATCCGATACTTACCTAACTTGTTGATGCGCGAAGCCGGCCTGGAAGAAGCCAACGAGAAGCTCAAGCAAGAACTTGCCGAGGCGCAGGCTGATTTATCCAGTCTAAAAATGGAGAACCTGAGCGAAGATCTGAAAAAACACGCCAGCGTCGATCTATCCGATTGGACCACTACGCCTCCCGTCTTGCCTTCACCGCCTCCGCCTTCAGTCACTATCAGCCCTGTTCCAGACGAAAACCCACAACCTGACACGCCCGATAATTCCATTGCTCAGGAAAAAGAAAACCTGACACCGCCTCCTGGAGCCGAATAGCTATGCGCAAGATCCTGAGCGCCTTGTTATTTCTCGTTACATTCCCCTTTCGATTCATACTCTGGCTGCTCAGCACGAAAGAACTCAAGGCAGCCTTTGTAGCGGATGCAGAAGAAGATACTCCGCTGCCAGATGTGGTTTCCAAAGTGATCGAAAACCCCATCGGCGTCTTAGAACAACTCAACGAGTTGCGCAAACATCTGGTTCGCATGGTTGTATTCCTGGGGCTTGCCGCGCTGTTATCACTGACTTTCAACCATCAGATATTGGAAATCTTGGCGATGCCTCTGGAGGGCGGTATGAAATCGCTGGTAGCAATCGACCCCACCGAACCCATCGGCACGGTGATGCGCGTCGCTTTGCTTACTGGCTTTGTTGTATCATTTCCTTACCTTTTCTACCAGGTCTGGTTGTTCATCGCCCCTGCTATCATCGATCGCCGTAACCGCCTGTACGGATTCATGGCGATCCCCATCGCCACGTTGTTCTTCCTCGGCGGTATGGCCTTTGCTTTTTACATCATGATGCCTGCTGCTCTGCCTTTCTTGCTGAACTTTGCCGGGATTACCACTATCCCTCGCCCCTCCTCCTACATCACTTTCGTTACCGGCCTGCTATTCTGGATCGGAATCGCCTTTGAATTTCCCCTGGTCATCTATGTATTAGCCAGGGTAGGCCTTGTTAAAGCAAATCTGCTGAGAGAGCAGTGGCGAGTAGCCATCGTGATCATCGCCATCGCTGCCGCCATGATCACGCCTACGATTGATCCCATCAATATGGGCCTGGTGATGGGGCCCATGATCCTGTTATATTTCCTGAGTGTTTTTCTGGCCAGCATAGCTCAGCGCTCCCGCGAGCGCGCCAGCGCCAGGAAATAAAACGGAGGGGGCTATGCATTCCAGAAGAGCCTTGCTCTACATGCCCGGAGATGATCTACATAAAATCCGCAAGGCTACCACAATCCATGTAGACTGCGCCTGCCTGGATATGGAAGATGGCGTAGCCATCAACCGCAAAGATGAGGCACGCGCCACGATCGCCGAGGCGCTGCAAACACTGGATTTTGGCTCCACCGAACGCCTGGCTCGCATCAACCGCGTCGGTTCAGGCCTGGAAGATGCCGATCTTCAAGCCGTATTACCCGCTCGCCCCGATGGCATCGTTATCCCCAAAGTCGAATTTGCCGAGCAAGTCCAGTGGGTCAGCCTGCAAATTGCCCAGGCCGAGCGCGCTAACGACTTTCCCACCGGCTCGATTGCCATCATCGCTATGGTCGAAACGGCGCGCGGCATCGTTAATTTGCCGCAGATCGCCAGTGCCAGCGATCGTTTACAAGCCCTCATCTTCGGCGCCGAGGATCTCGCCGGCGACATTGGCGCCACGCGCACCCTGGCGGCCTGGGAAGTATTCTATGCCCGCAGTGCCATCGTCACACACGCCGCCGCATTTGACCTGCAAGCCATTGACATGGTTTATGTGGATTTCAATGACACCCAGGGCCTGCGCCAGGAAGCCCTGGAAGGCGCCCGGCTGGGTTTTACGGGTAAACAAATCATCCACCCCAACCAGGTTGCCCCAACCCATGAAGCCTTTACCCCAGATGAAGCCGCTATCCAAAAAGCATTACAGATCATGCAAGCCTTCGAAGCACACCAGGAAGCTGGGGTAGGCGCTTTTGCCCTGGATGGCAAAATGGTTGATGCGCCCATCTTGAAAGCCGCTCAGCGCGTACTCGACCGGGCAAAGGCCGCCGGTAGAATTCTTTGAAACCCTTACACGAACCCAGGGGATGATTGCTAAAGAGTACACCTATGAAACTACGCATAGCCCTCACTCGCACAATCTGGATCACCGCGTTACTTTCCTGGTTAGCAGCCTGCAACTACCCACAGCTAATCTCGCCAACATCACCGGGTCCATCCTTGGCAACCCCGGTTAGCGGGTCGCTTTCAAGTCTCCCAATTGCCGAACCACTGCCCATACCACCCGAGACCATTATCAATTTCCGCGTCGAAGTGCCCAACGACACTCCCGCTACCGAGACCATTTACCTGGCAGTTCTGGACGATGTCACTGGCCTGGCACTAAACGTTCAATCGTTTGTCATGCAGCTTGTCGAACCCACGCCCGCAGACATCGCTGCCAGGGGATACCGGCTTTACCTCACCAGCCTGCCCTTCGCCATTGGTTCGGTCGTCAAATATCGCTACGAACGCCAATCCAGCGAAGCGCGCGTCTCCGAACATACCGGAGATGGTTCTCCTGTACGGTATCGCTTGTATTACGTCCAGGGGCCAGGCTCAGTGGAAGGGGATATCGTGAGCCGCTGGACCGATACAAAATTCACGCAAACCACGGGGCGTATCACCGGGCAAGCAATTGATGCCGGTACTGGCGCGCCGATACCAAACTTGCTCATCACCGCCGGCGGTTCTCAGACTCTGACAACTTCGAACGGCGCCTTTTTGCTGGAAGGGTTACCGCCTGGAGTACACAACCTGGTAGCATATGCCCTGGATGGTTCCTACAAAACTTTCCAGCAAGGCGCCCGGGTTGCTTCCGAATCAGCCACGCTTGCCCCCCTAAGCCTGGATGCAGTTCCCTTCGTCAAGGGCTTCTTCATAGTCAGTGTTCCCAGCGGAACCCCGCCAATCATCCCGGTTCGTCTGGCAGGCAGCCTGTATTCACTGGGGAATACCTTCGCTACCCTGACCGGTGGAATCAGCGCCCTGGCCACCAGCATGCCTGTGCTTGAACCCTTACCCGATGGGCGCTACAGTCTGACAGTTGATTTACCGGTTGGAGCCGATGTACGCTACAAGTACACCCTGGGGGACGGGTTTTGGAATGCCGAACACCTGCGCACTGGAGAATTCCGCTTACGCCAGATCATTGTCCCGCCGCGAAATTTCTTAGTGGAAGAGAATGTGGATACGTGGTACTCCGGTCCGCCGAACTCCCTCTCCTTTGATCTGACTGTGACCGCAGATACTCCTCCAGGCGATTCGATTTCTATCCAGTTCGATCCGCTTTTCGGTTGGACCGAACCCATCCCCATGTGGCATATCGGTGGACAGCGTTGGGCCTATGTGCTCTACAGTCCACTCAACCTCCCTGGTAACTTCAACTATCGCTACTGTCGCAACGAACAATGTGGCATCGGCGATGATGTGCTCACACCTGAACGATATGGACAGGGTCGACCGCTCAAGATCGCCGGGCAGCCGCAAACACAAACCGACCAGGTGGAGGCCTGGATGAATTTCTCTGCCTCCCCCAGCTTTGTCCAATCAACCCCCGATGCCGTTTCTCCTCGTGGTGAATCCTTTTGGGCCGGCGTTGAATTCCAAGCCTCCTTCCACCCATCCTGGCGATCCTATTTCCCCCAGGCAATTGAACAAGTCGCCTCTATGGGTTCGAATTGGTTGGTGCTCACCCCTACCTGGTCTTATGGAAAAAGTTTGCCTGGTAACGCACCTCCCCTGCTGGCTGCCATTCCCGGTCGCGATATGCTCTGGTACGATCTGGAAAGCACCATCCAGCAAGCCCAATCTGCACATTTGAATACAGCCATTTTCCCGGTCCCACAGTTCCAGTTGGAGGTTGACGAATGGTGGCAGACCGCTCCGCGCGATAAGAGTTGGTGGACTGTCTGGTTCGAACAGTACCGCACATTTGCTTTACACCACGCCGACCTGGCGAACCGCACCTCAGCCAACGCCTTGATCCTGGGTGGAGACTGGCTGGCGCCAGCCCTTCCGGGAGGCAGGCTGGCGGATGGCTCGCCATCAGGCGTCCCCGCCAACGCCGAAGAACGCTGGAGCGCGTTGATCGATGAAATTCGCCAGACTTATTCCGGAACTTTGCTTTGGGCTCTCCCTGGCGAGAACACTACCATGACGCCCCCTGGCTTCCTTGGCAAGGTGGATCAGATTTACGTATTGCTCACTATCTCCTCAGAACAACTGATTGCCGCTATCCAGGGCGCCGATCTTACCACCGAGATCACGAGTTGGCTCGATACCAGCCTGCAGCCCTTGCACTCAGCCCTGGGTAAGCCCGTGATTTTGGCGCTTTCGGCTCCCTCCGATCCTGATTTGCAAAGCCAGTATAACTCCTACAACCTTGTATTGAATGCTGTCAATTCCCGCAGTTGGCTCAGTGGCTTTGTGACGCGCGGTTTCTATCCCCCGCTGGCCATCCAGAATCACGACCCTTCGATCCACGGCAAACCAACCAGCCAGCTTTTAACTGCCTGGTTCTCACAATTCGTAAGATGAGTGGATTTAGAAAGCCTCACTGCCCCCAGATAATGCCGGCATCAGGTTGATTTCATCGCCGTCGCAGAGCGCCTGCTCCAAGTCCGCGACACGCCCATTAACCACCAGCAATAACGCATCCACGGGCAATTCAATCTTTAGAGTATCCAGTAAAACTGCCAGAGTGCTTTGCTCTGGCAGTTTTACTGATAACTTTCGCACCATGCCTTGCGGTGTTTGCTGTTGCAAGATGGTATGCAAATGCACCACGACTACCAATTGAAAACCTCGTCCAGATCTCCATCCGCAACATCAAACACCGAGTTGTGCGGCGGTAAAGCCTCTCGCCGCATCCATTCTGGCAAACGATCATCGGCGGCCGTGAAGCCGGCCCGCCTGTTGAATTCTCGTTCGAGGATTAGCGTTTCTCGGCCCAACACCTGCAAATAATCCTCGCCCACATTCCAGTCGTAACGGGCATTGATCAGATCACGAATCACTTCCGGCGCAGCCCCAAAACCAAAGCCGGCAAAAACACACGCTCCCAGCGTGTCATACCCGGCCATATTGATCTGCGCTGTTCGCGAGACTGCCACCTGGGCTTTCGGATCCAGATGATCGACCTTTGCGCGAATGGTTAACCCGCAGGTATGGTCACCGCCCTGCGGTGAAGTTGCATAAGTTACCCCGGTTCCCTTGATCGCCCGCGGTTCGTAGGCCGAGAGCGCCTGCCCCTTAGCAACCGGCACTCTCTCGACGCCAAATACCCGTCCCACCAGCGCCGGCCCACCACCGATAACCCGCCCCAACGCTGTATTCTGCCGGATTTCTTGCAGCAGGCGCATAGCGCCATCCCCATCGCCAAATTCCATCAATCCCGCCTCGGCTGCCACGCCCAAAGCCACGCCGATCTCTATCGTATCCAGACCCATATCATTCACTTCATAATTCAGATGCGCAATCGTATCCAGATCGCCAATTCCCAGGTTAGACCCCATCAGGCCAATCGTTTCATACTCCATTGGAGAAACGATCGCCTTGCCGTCTGGACCCGCATACACATTTGAGGATTGGATCGAACAACCTGGCATGCAAGCATGCGCAATCTGGCATTCACCATCCCGCTGCAACATTTGCTCGCGCATCGCTTCGCCGCTGATCCGCTCAGCATGCTCGAACTTCCCTTCTGAAAAGTTGCGCGTCGGCAGCGCGCCAAAACCATAAGCCATCATAAGCACGGCGGAGGTACCATAATCATGATAAACCTTGGTTTGCGGGTGCGCCAGTAGCGCCTGAGTGTAAGCTTTTCTGGCAGCCTTGAAAGCCTCAGGGTGTGCGATCGGCGGCCTTTCTCCGCCTGCATCATCGAATACGATCGCCTTCAGCCCCTTGGTACCCATCACTGCCCCCAGGCCGCCCCTGGCCGCGATCCGCGCCGGCACCTTATCTTTATCCAGGTTTTGGATGCCTGCCGACAACATACCGCTTTCTCCACCGGGTCCAATCAGGGCAATCGCCACCTTCTCGCCATACCGTTCCAGCAAGCGTCTGGCTGCTTCGAAAACACCCAACCCTGCCAGGTCATCCGCAGGCTCAAAACGCGCTCCCTTTTTGCTTAGATGCAGCACCCATAGACCCTTTTTGGCAGGTTTGTCTTCAATAATCAGGGCTTTCATCCCCAGGTTAGTCATGTGGAGGCCTGTTGTGCCGCCAGCATTTGCCTCTTTGATTCCCCCTGTTAACGGACTCTTCCCACCTACTGAAATCCGGTCACAACTCGAGAGCATATGCCCAACCAGCAATCCCGGCGCAAAAACCAGTTTGTTACCCGGCCCAATTGGCTCACAAGTCGCATCGATCTCATCGAGCAGGATACGCACAGATAGTCCTCGCCCACCCAATTTCTCCCAACTTTCTGGAACCTCTTCTACACGAAGAGACTGTTCTCGCACATTAATTCGCCAAACTTTCATCGCTTACTCCATTGGGTATTTATTCAAGAGTGTGAAAAAATTACCCTCTAATTTTAGCACATCCTGCCAACCTCGTCATCCCTCAAAAACCTTTTCCGTGGTATCCTCATCCAACTAACTCAATTTATTCAGCACTGGAAAGCCCATGAACACTTCAAATTCCTCACAACCCCCAATCATCGTTCTGATCTCCGCCAACATCGAATGGCGCGCAATCCGAAAGCTTTTCCCCAACGTTACTATTCAACACTCACCTTATGGCGAGTGGTTCACCACCGACCTGGCTCTCCCTACATCAAAGAATAATCTCTCTGTGTACTTCTTTCATGGGGGCTGGGGCAAGATCGCCGCTGCGGGTTCTACACAATATGTGATCGATCGTTGGCAGCCGGAGTTATTAATCAACCTCGGCACCTGCGGTGGCTTTGAAGGGCACATTCAACGCAACGAGGTGATCCTGGTTGACAAGACCATCGTCTACGACATCATTGAACAAATGGGCGACTACGATGAGCATATCGCCCATTACACCACGGTATTGGATTTGAGCTGGTTGCCAGCCGATGTTCCCCAGTCAGTACGCCGCACCTTGCTGGTTTCAGGAGACCGCGATCTGCTGCCCGAGGATATTCACCACCTGGCCAGCAAATTTGGCGCAGTTGCCGGCGACTGGGAATCAGGCGCAATTGCCTTCGTAGCTTCTCGCAATCAGGTCAGGTTGATCATCTTGCGCGGCGTCACGGATCTGGTCGGTGCCCAGGGTGGCGAAGCCTACGGCAATCTGCAGTTTTTCGAACAAGCCACGCTCAAGATCATGCAAAACCTGACCAACCACCTGCCCGCCTGGCTTCAAATCGCATCACACGAAAGCTAATTCGCCTCTCGCTTAAAAACTGCCTTATAATAACCCACATCCGGTAAAGACGCACCGCACGGAAATCCTTACATGCAGCCCATCTTGAAGATCGACCTTACAACTCGAGCCATCAGCCGCTTCGAAACGCCCATCTCCTGGGCGCAGGGCTTCTTAGGTGGAGCCTCGCTGGCAGCGCGCCTGCTCTACGAATATCTCCAGCCTGGCCTGCAGCCGCTATCGGCTCAGGCACCCCTGCTATTCATGAACGGCCCGCTCACAGGCACCTCCGGCCCGGCGGTAGGGCGTTTCGTAGTTTGCGCCCGGTCGCCAGCCACCGCTCTTTGGGGGGAATCGAACTGCGGCGGTTTTTGGGGTCCAGAGCTGCGCATGGCCGGCTTCGATGGTCTATGGCTGCATGGCCGCGCCGATCAACCTGTTTACCTGTGGATTCAAGATGATCGTGTCGAAATCCGCCCAGCCGGGCATCTCTGGGGCCTGGACGCCTACCAAACCCAGGCGGCCATCGAACAAGAGCTAGCTGCTGGCAAGGTACGCGTCGCAACCATCGGCCCAGCCGGTGAGGCGCAAATACCATTTGCACTAATCTTATGCGATCATGGGCGCGTGGCTGGGCGCACTGGCATGGGAGCAGTCATGGGTTCCAAAAATCTCAAGGCCATTGCCGTCCAGGGGCATGCTGGGGTGCCCGTAGCTCATCCGGATGTTTTCATGCCTTTGCGATCTGCTGTCAACCACCAGTTACGCACCGATGGGCAAACCCAAATGCTGCGCGAACTGGGCACTGCCGGCACCGCCGAGTACTTCGATTACCTGGGCGAGATGCCCAAACGCTACTTCCATGATGGCGCTTTCCCGGGTGAAATTCGAATTTCAGGAGCCGCAGTCAAGGATACGCTGCTCACCGGGGTCAGCGCCTGCCACGCTTGCGTGATCGCCTGCGGGCGCGTTGTGCAACTGGAAGATGGCGCCAAGCGCAAAGGCCCCGAATACGAAACCCTGGTTGGCTTTGGCCCCAATCTCGGTTTGAATGACCCCGTGCTGGCAACGCGCTTCGGGGAACTGTGCGATCGTTATGGCATGGATACCATCAGTATGAGCAATACGCTTGGCCTTGCTTTTCAATTGTACGAGCGCGGCATAATCGATCGACAGCACACAGGTGGTCTGGAATTGCGCTGGGGCGACCCGGAGGCAGTCGAACCACTCATCCACCAAACGGTTCGCCGTCAGGGTTTTGGTGCTTTCCTGGCCGAAGGGGCACGCGCCCTCGCCCTACGTTTCGGTGCAGCCGAGCAAGCCGTGCAGGTCAATGGACTGGAAGTAGCCTATCACGATCCACGTGGCGCTTCAGGTATGGCGTTGGTTTACGCCACTTCGCCTCGCGGCGCCTGTCACAACCAGTCTGACTATTTCCTGGCCGACATCGGACAGGTTGAAAGCAGCCTGGGGCTGGCCTTCTATGACCGCCATGCTGGCGCAGAAAAAGCCGCTAATGTTGCCATCCATCAAAATTGGCGCACCGTTTCTAATGCTCTGGTTCTGTGCATGTTCGCCAACGTAGCCCCTGAAAACGTATTGGCGTTAGTCAACGCCGCCTGTGATTTACAATGGGAGCTCGAAGATCTGATCCGCTGCGGTGAGCGCGGCTGGAATCTTAAACGAGCCATCAATAACCGCCTCGGATTAACGAGCGCCGACGACCGCCTCCCCGAGGCGCTGTTGCGGCCCTATGCCGATGGAATCCCCACAGATTACGTCCCCCCATTTCAGGAAATGCTCGCTTCTTACTACTTAGCCCGCGACTGGGATCCCGCTACCGGTTTCCCTACGCGCCAGAAATTGTTGGATTTAGATCTCGATTGGGTCATACCTGATTTGTACCCACAGGAGTGATTCTAGATGCGAAAATCACGACGCTTACCCCTGATACTGATCGCATTAGCCTTACTCACGCTCACCTGTAACCTGCCACTGCCTTTCAGCGCATCGAAAACAGTGGTCGCCACCCCTGTCCCGGGCGAAGTTTTACCGACTCTGGCGACTTCCAGGCCTTCATCCGAAAAGCCGGTTCAAATCATCCCATTAGCTGGCCCGGTGACCCGCGCGGCAGCCGAATTATCCGGCCTGGCGTGGTACGGCGACTATCTGATCATGCTGCCCCAATATCCCCAACGCTTCGGCAACAAAGACGAGGGTGGCGCTCTACTGGCTCTACCGCGCCATGCCATCCTGGACTATCTTGAGGGCCGGTCGACGGAACCGCTTCAGCCAATCGAAGTCCCACTAATCAGCCACGACCTGGAGCGCAAAGTCAAGGGGTTTGAAGGTTTCGAGGCAATCGGTTTCAGCGGAAACCGGGCCTACTTCACGATCGAGGCCAGGCATAGTTTTACAAAAATGATGGGCTACTTGGTTGCTGGCGAGATCGATCCGGAATTGAAAGAACTACGCCTGGAACCTGCTTCTTTGGCTGAAAACCCTCCCCAGGCCAACCAATCGAACCATACTGATGAAGCCTTATTGGTCACTTCAGATGGCATCATCACCTTCTTTGAGTCGAATGGAGCCGGGCTCAACCCTAACCCACACGGCACAATCTTCGATACATCTTTGCAGCTATCTGGTACAGTGCCATTTCCCACGATCGAATACCGGGTTACAGACGCCACTGCACTGGATGACCAGGCGAAGTTCTGGATGATCAACTACTTCTTCCCCGGCGAACCCGAACTCAAGCCATCCCAGGATCCACTTGCTGATAAGTACGGCCAGGGCGCCACCCATGCCGCCGGGCTCTACGTTGAACGCCTGGTAGAATTCCAATACAAGCCAGACGGAATCGCGTTGACTGATACCCCTCCGGTTCAGATGCAACTAATCGATGAGCCCCGCAACTGGGAAGGACTGGTGCGCCTGGAAGGCTATGGCTTCCTGCTGGTCACTGACAAGTATCCTGGAACCCTATTGGGGTTCATCGCATATCCATAAGTAATTATCTCGCTCCGGTTGTATTCCGGGAAAGAATTGATCCAAAGCTTACTATCAAGATGTCAAGGCCTTTCTACCGAAATGGTAAGCAGAAACAGGAACAGGAGATTTTATGAAATACGTCAGCGTTGCACAAATGGTCGCCATCGAACGCGAAGCCCATGCCACCGGTTTGACCTATGATCAAATGATGGAAAATGCCGGGCGCGGCCTGGCTGAAGTCATTCTGGATGAATATGGTTTCCTGGAGGAGGAAGGCATCCTCGGGTTGGTGGGCTCCGGCAATAACGGAGGAGATGCGCTGGTGGCGCTTAGCTATCTGGCAGAACAGGGTTGGCCCGTGCGCGCATATATCGTTCGGTCCCGTCCACAGGATGACCCGCTGGTAGCGCGCCTGGAAGCCAATAGTGGGCAGATTCACACCATCCAAGGTGACCCGGATATGGAACTACTCGGTGCCTGGCTGAAAGAATGTGCTCTCCTGCTAGATGGCGTTCTGGGAACCGGCACCCGCCTGCCGCTGAAACCCGAACTCGCCCAGGTATTGGATTTCGTGCACCAGAATCTGGGACGCCTACCAGACCCGCCCGCCGTAATCGCCATTGATTGCCCTTCGGGTATCGATTGCGATAGCGGTGAAGCCGCCCCTGAGTGCATACCTGCCGAAATGACGGTCACGATGGCCGCTATCAAGCATGGCCTGTATAAATTTCCAGCCTGCGACCTGTTAGGTGAATTACGCCTGGTCGATATCGGCTTGCCCGAAAATGGTGAGGCCCTACAAGCCTGGCGCAATATACGCACCTTCGTCCCCAATAGTGATTGGGTGAGCAGCAAGCTGCCAGAACGCCCCAATCACGCCCATAAAGGCACTTTTGGCACCGCCTTAGTGGTTGCGGGCTGCACCAACTACACCGGCGCGGCCTGGTTGGCTGGCCAGGCTGCCTATCGCATCGGAGCAGGACTGGTAACGCTGGGAGTTCCCGATCCCCTGCACCCTATCCTGGCCGGGCAATTTCCTGAGGCCACCTGGTTGCCTTTGCCCAGCGCCCATGGCGCAATCGCCGTTCCGGCAGCCGAAAGTGTGAGACGAAATTTGGGGCGCGCCACCGCGTTGCTGCTCGGCCCCGGCTTTGGTCTGAGTGAAGATACTGCTGCGTTCCTGGCCGAACTATTCTCAGCCGGCCACTATGCCGCGCTGCCCGCGCTAGTCGTCGACGCAGATGGGTTGAAACTGCTCGCTGGCTTGCCCGACTGGCCTGCGCGCCTGCCATCTCCGGCGGTGCTGACGCCGCATCCGGGCGAAATGTCAGTGCTCACTGGCCTGCCCACATCCCAAATTCAGGCGGACCGCCTTGCGCTCGCCCTGCGCTACAGCCACAAATGGAAACACGTCATTATCCTCAAAGGCGCGTTTACCGTCATCGCATCCCCAGACGGGGAAGCTGCCATCATCCCGGTGGCAACCCCGGCCCTGGCGCGCGCCGGCACCGGCGATGTGCTCGCCGGGCTGGTCGCTGGTTTGCGCGCTCAAGGCCTCGAGGCCTTCCCGGCCGCTGTCGCCGCTGCCTGGATCCATGCACAGGCCGGGCTGCTGGCCGCCCATCAACTGGGCAGCACCACCTCTGTACTGGCAAGCGATGTATTGCGCGCTTGCATCGATATTCTGGCTGATTTAGCCTGATTTACTTCTAGGGCGTCACGCCATCCCAGCCTGCCAGGCGCGCCATCAACCACCAAAACGCCTGGCCCTTCAACGTACATTGCAGACCATGCGTGTGCGCACAACCGGGTACGCTCTGGCATTCGAAGTTAGAAGGGTGTGCGGAACACCATCCCGCGCACCACTCGCAAGCATCGGAACCATTAGGGTAAAAATTCCCTGCTGGATCGTAGCTCTCGACATCGGCAAAGTCGAACAAAACCCCGGCGTTATCCTGGACATACTGGCGCACCATATTGTTATGCCGCCATAGATCCCCTCCGGGTGCAGTTCCATCGGTATGACCGGTATAAAAGATAAAACGCATATCGGAATATTCGCTCTCGAGCTGCGCCATCGCATCAATGTATTGCTGGATCTGCGCGTCACTGTAATATGTCATCTGTCCACACCAGGTCCACAATGAAAAATCGAACCAACCTGTATCAGCCACGCTGCGTGTATGATTCATCCCACTGGTGCCCTCCCAATACATATCCGGCGTAATGTAGGTATTCCCTGGATAATTATTGCCATCGTAAACCCGCAGCGCCGTTGTATCGCCCGGCAGCAATACCACGCCATTTTCAGCAATATCCACATTGAAACGCGAGTCGCGACTTTCCAGCCAGCGCATCCCGTCCAATATCTGGCTGCCATGCGAGGTGTGGGCATAATGCACAACGAACTTGCGCGCCTCCCCAATCCAGTAATCTGGAATCAATCTGGCATCTGTATTCAAATGGCCAACCACGATGGGTTGAGCGGTGCTGTAATCTAGATAGATCAAGGGCATGTAGTAGACAATGTCCAGAGCTTTCGACAATTCCCCGGCATTCGCCGTTCTGGCCTGGCATACCAACAAGCCAAGCATGGTCAACAAGCAGGCAAAACAGATCAAAGATAATTTTATTTTATTCATAGCAAGCCTCAACGATTTTTTAAATTTTTTGGCCAGCGCAATCTCCGATCCGCTTCTGAGCGTACGGCTGTTTGTCTGGTCAGCTTGATTATAGATATTCCCCTATCGAATATGCAATAGGCCTTGATTCCTATTGCAATGACCGCACAATAAACAAAAGCACGAGGTCGCAAATACCTCGTGCTTCAACACAAAACAAAATCTAACTTCCGGCAAGTCACGATCCCTGCGCCTGCCGGTAAGTAGATAAACGAAATTTCAAAGACGAAGGTGCTAAGTTAGGCTTCCGCGGCTTCGTCCGCTTGCTCGTCAGCGGGGAGCGCCTCAGCCTGCTTCTTGATTGTGCTCAGCATCTCCTGTCCACGCTGCTGCAGTTCAGCCGCCCGGTCGCGTGTCACCTGCGCCAGTTCTTCGGCCCGCGCCTGCACCTCTTCCAAAGCCTGGTTCGCCCGGACGCGGGCGTCTTCCAGCGCTTTCTCGGCTTTCACGCGCGCTTCCTGTCCGGTCTCCACTGCCCGATCGCGTAGTTCAATGCTGCGCTCCTTGATCAAGGTACGCGTTTCTTCTCCGGATTGAGGCGCCATTAGCATTGCCACGGCTGCGCCCACCAACCCGCCGATAACAAATCCTGCAAAGAACGTTCCGAAATCATCATTATTAGCCATAGTTCACTCTCCTTTGGTAGTTTTCTGTTTCGATTTCCGCACCAGGCCGATCACCTGAAGAAGTTGTGTGAAACCAGCCAGGTATTCGTTTAGTTTGATCACTGGTTCAACCATATTGTCGCTCAAAAAGGCTGCCGTACCACGCAGATTGCTAACCGTTTCGTTCGTAGAATCCAAAATCGGTTTGATCTCGTTCTGAAGCAAGTTAGTCAGTCGTGCAATTTGCACAATCAAAACAACCATAACCAGGCCGATCAACAAAGACTCGAAGGCCATGACGATAATGAAAATATCCCTGGTGCGGGCAACATTATCTACGTTGGTTGTCACTAACCAGATCAATCCGCCGATCAAAAATACCAGAATTACAACTACACCTGCAATCACCGCCGCGATTGTCTTCTTTTGCTCAGAAGTCAACTCGCTCTTCGGTTCAGGAAGTTCGCCAGATTCTGCAGTTATTTTGGTATCACTTTCAGTTTCCATAAGCCCATTATCCAATCCAGCTTGAATAGTTTATTATAACACGTCCCTTACTGAAACCACTGGTGTGCTGCTGATCCTCAGCGTTTCTTCGCTCGATGCCTCGAATCACGCAACCAGAGTCGCCAGGATGACCGACTCGCTTTCCGAAACCAACACTTCGATAGAAAGCAAACGCGGGTCATTCAACCAGAAGTCACGCAGCGGATCGGCGCCAGATCGCAATTCCAGCGGCACCTGGTTCAATGGCGTCAGGCCATCCAATACGATCAGCCCCCCTATGCGCAGTGAGTCGATAAATAATTCCGGCTCCTCAGCACGTGCGCTGCCCGGGCCAGCATACAGCAGACCAAAACGCCAATGAGTCAAGAAATCACGCCAGTTCCCCTGGACCACGCGCACATTGAGCATATGTTCGAACAAAGCCCTGGCTGCAGCCGCTCCCACTGGATCGCCTTCTACTGTAAAGAAAGAAGTGCCCGGTAAAAGCGCACTGACAATCCATGCCGAAGCAACGCCGCATCCAGTACCCACCTCCCCAATTACGCCGCTTTGTAATTGGCTGGTGAGCAGTTGCAACAACCGGCCAGTCTCCCTGCTGCAATAGCAGCTGGAATGCATCTGCTCTGCAAGATTGAGCGCACGTTTTACTAATGGAGGGGTTTGGGTTATCACCCGGTAAGCCACAGCAGCCTCCTGAACAATCATACTCCACTTTGGGCATCTTCGGCAAGGAGCATGATGCGCTCCACCACATCCGTCAGTTCACCCGCCAACACAGATGCATCATCCCGAAAACTTTCCACCAGAGATTGGTAATACCACAATGTGCCTTCTTTGCCCCCCCGGAAACGCCCCCATACATCATCTCCTATTCGCTCTAGATCATACAGGATTGAGCGCGCATTGTACAGCTTATCTGCCAATGCCACCCGGCGCGCATCCGCACTGGCCTGGCGTAAATGCGCCAGGTAACGTTCCTTTCGCCCGCGCCAGGGCGGCTTGGGTATTTCATATGAATCGGTGCAGCTATCCACAATCTCCGCCACGCGTTCGCCAAAACGCTTCCGGATCTTTTCCAGTGTTTCCAGACCGCCCTGATCTTCAACCGCGTCGTGGAACAGCGCCGCAATCGCACTATCTTCATCTCCGCCATCTTCCAGCACCAGCGAGGCCACCCCAAGCAAATGTGCCATATAAGGCGTATCCGAACCCTTCCGTCTCTGCTCACGATGCAGCTCGAAAGCATATTGCAGCGCCTGCCCAAATCGATCTGTCAGATTAACTGCTACCATATCAACCGGTCACTCGTTCTCCTGAGGGAGAATTTCATACTCGCTGTGGATAGGCACCCCAGGCCGAAGCGTGCTGATTACCGAACAGTATTTCTCCTCGGAAAGTCGAATCGCTCGCTCTAATTTCTCCGGCTTTACCTTACCCTGCACAATATATCGCAAACCGATGTCTTTAAAAGTGTATGGGGGCTCAGAGTCCTGTTCGCCCGAGCAAATCACCTTCAAATCCAACAAAGGCTCGCGCTGCTTAGTCAGAATTTCCACAACATCATAAGCCGAACAGGAAGCCACTGCCATGAGCAGTAGATCAGAAGGTTTGATCCCAGCCCACTCAAACTCTGGGTCTGGTGAACGTCCCACTACGATAGAATGCCCATGCGAATCACTCACCACCATCATATGCTCTTCAACCCAGCGCAAAATAACTGTTCCCATAAAATGCTCCTTTCTCGATCCCAATAAATTTCTCAATCTAAACCGGAACTACTTGCTCCAGAATTTCATCTAACTGGTCGGCCACGCGGCCATAATCAGGATAATCGCTCCTCCCAAGGTTAAGCTGGTTAGCTATACGGTGCAACACACCTGGATTGATGCGCGCCAGCTCACTCGTAATCCGCAACCACAGTTTACGCAATTCAGGGTTACTGTGTGTCGCAGCATAAACTGCGATCTGAGCTGGCGAAGACATGTTTAGATTCCAGGTGCTCACGTTCACATCTAACTCGCGCCCGGCATTAGACCAGAAGTATGCCAGCATCGGGTTGATCAGGCCGCGCATCCGTCCCCATAGCGCGTCGTCTTCTTGCACCAGAGCGAAGAAAGCCAGGTAATATGGCCGGGCAGAGGCATAATCCCGGTTGACCTGAGAGAGTTTGCCGGCGATTGCAGAAGCGTACGAAGCCATATACCAACGCAAGTCCTCTAGGTTAGCCCCAGGCTCGCCCTTCTCCACCGCATCCCATTGCAGCCGGCAGGCCATTAGATAGGTCTCACTGGAAGCCGCAAAATCCTGCGAGCGTTGCAGCATCGCCTTCTTTGCCAACGTACGCGCTGAATCCACGCCACGCGGCAGGTTATCCGGCACGCGCACCTGTTCGATATCCATACACAATATCTGCAGAACCGGTTCATTGCCAAAGTAAACCGCCCCGCACCCAGGCAAGGCATAGCGAGCTCCTCTTTGAATGATCTGGCCGCGCTCGTGAAGATCATCCAGCAGGCGCTGGATGTAATCACCCTGGTTTCGATCACTTACCAACATGTAAGCCAATTCGCTACAATCCACATCGAAACCTGAGCGAACAACTGCATGCACAAAATCCGCCTCGGCGCGTCGCACAAAGTCAGCCTCGCTATCAATCCCATCGGCCAATAACAATGGCGTATGCGGAGAAACCACTTGTTCATCAGTTGTCACCGCCTCCTGGCGCAGTGCCAGTTGCATGATCTCACGTAGTACAGCCTTACTACGCATCAAACCCTGGGCATCGTAGCGCTCCTGCAGGATATCAATCAAATCCTCGCTGGAATACCGGTCAGGATGCTCCTGTAGTTCGCGATACAGATCGCGCAACACATCCCTCCTTGTAGCCATGTCCACCGAGGCCAGCTTTAAACGATTGAACAACTGCCGGTATTGTGAATCTAAAGCGCTGCTGATCACCGGTTTATCCACCAGTGCAGCGGTCGAATCAGCAGACTGCTCCCGCGCCACCGGAAGCGCCTCTAAATCAGCCGTAGCGATATAATCGATCGGCGCCACAAATAACTGTAAATCACGCAAGAACAGGTTTATCAGGTCGGTGTTATCCTCCAGCCAGACCTTGAATTGTGCGTAACCAAAATTAGCTTCATTGAAAGCTGGGTCCATCAACAACATCGTTTGCTTCAGCCGTGTTGCCAGCACTGGCATCTCGCCGCGCTGCCCATGGGCCTGCAGTGCCTTCACCAAGAGATTACGCGCCTGTTCGATCTCGATACACGACTGCTCATCTACATCGGCTGGCTCACCCAATGCTGTTTCCAGATAAAGGAACTCATCGCAGGATTTCACTAACAGGTTGTGCGTAATACTGCGTGGGCCAATCCCAATCGTGTAATGCCCGTATTCGCGCAGCTTTGCCGCCAGCGGGCTGAAATCACTGTCACCAGAGACAATCACATACGTTTGAATTTGTGGCCGCGTCATCGCAATCTCAAAAGCATCAATCGCCATGCGAATATCCGCCCGGTTCTTGCCCGCTCGCACGCTATAGATCTGGATCAGGTCAACTGAATTACTCATCATCGCTTCTCGATACCGCGTAAATCGCGACCAATCCGCATAAGCGCGCTTGACCACTACCGGACCACGTGATTGCAAATGCTCCATTAACGCGGTGATTTCAAAATCGAAAAATTCACGCTCCGCCCACAACGCTACATTTTCGAAGTCAATAAAAACTGCCAGTTGATTACTCATTACGTCTCCCAGGTTTTTTATTTTTTTGTTTTTCATCCGGCGCCTTTGCCGGATCAGTTTTTCCCGGCAAGATTACGCACCGGTTGGCAATTCCCATATTCGCTGCGCCGCATCCAGTGTCGTCTGCCATGCGCTCGTTTCCTGTCTTGGTGTCGTTCCGATGAAATCATGCCAGGGTTTCCCTAAAAGCGCAGAAACCCAGGCCTGAGCGCATGCCTGCCCAGCTTGCAAATCATAACCGCCTTCTAAAAATAAGGCAACCTTTCCGGCACAGTGCAGTTTACTCGATTCTACCAGTTGTGCGATCAATTCGCCGTAACACCCGGCGGAAAGTGACAGGTATCCCAGGGGATCGCGCCAGTGCGGGTCGAAGCCAACGCTAACCAGCAGCATCTGCGGCGCGAAGCGATCCAACAACGGCAAAATAATCTTCCCCATCGCTGTTCGGAAACACTCATCCCCACTGCCCGGCGGGAGAGGCAGGTTTACAGTAGCGCCCTCGCCTGCCCCTGCTCCTGTTTCTTGCAAGCTACCAGTGCCAGGATAAAAAGGCGATTGGTGCGTGGAAATATAGAGGATATCTCCTCTTCGCCAGAAAACATCCTGCGTTCCATTGCCATGATGCAAATCTAAATCGACGATCGCCAATCGCTGAGGGTTCTCTGCACCTGCAAGTGGCTGAGTACGCAAGAATTCAGCCGCCAGGGCAATGTTGTTCAACAGGCAAAAACCCATCCCCCGGGTTTTTGTCGCATGATGCCCTGGAGGTCTCGTCAAAGCAAAACCGCATTGGCTATCACCCAGCCAGACAGCCCGCGCCACTGCCATCGCGCCTCCTGCCGCGTTCAAAGCCAGTTGCCAGGAGGCCCGGGTCGTATAAGTATCCATATCCAGGCGCGCTCCACTTTGGCTGGCGCTTCGAAGTGCTCGCAGATAAGCAGGTGAATGCACTGTCTCTAGAAAATCCGACTCCGGGAGGATGGGATCCAGTTTCGTATACGGCTCCCACAAACCGATCTGCTCCAGACCCTGTCTTACCGCTTCGATACGCTCGGGTCTTTCAGGGTGGCCACGCTCAAAATGCGCCTCGTGTCCTACTGGATAGAAATAAACCAGTTCCTCCATGTCTCACTACCTTACCCTTGATCGCCAGATCGAAATACGCTTCGCAAGGCGCGTCGGATTCGCTCCCAATAACGCTTCACCAGGCTTGCTTGCTGTTCATCCACTTCGTGCAAGCTGTAGCGCGCTTCCACGAATCGCTCTGTTATACCCGAAACCGCTTGCACAGCCTCTTCGCCTGGCGCAGCCACCACATCACTCAGAGACTGCTGCTCTTGAGGAGCGCCGAGGTTTTCCACAAGTTTCTGAGAATATTCATAAGGCGTTTGGCCCGGTTTGCGCGACAAGCCCATCTCTTCGCCTCGCCTCACCATTGCGAGGTAATAGAACAATACACGTTGGCGCGGTGAAAGTCGGCGTAAATTGATAAACTGCCAGGCCTGCTCCATCCGCTTACGCCCCAACCGCGCCCGCAGTCGCTGCCATCCACTATCTACCGCTACTCCAATTTGCCGATTTACACCCTTCCACAACCTGCTCAGCCAGGTCCAAAACCTTGCCAACCCTTCTGAAATCCGCAATCGCTTCAACACCCTCAGAACATCGTCTCGCTCACGCAGGTAATAGTAAAGGGAAAAACCAATGGCTCCCAAGAAGATAGTCCAGAATAATAACGATCGTAACATATCCAACCAAGGGATACTGGTTGTTTCCTGCGGTGCGGCCATTTGCTGCAAAGGTCTTACACCTTCAATCGGCACACTGGCTTCGGATTGCCCCAGCAAGTGCATCAACAGGTTGAATAATAACAACACAGGCAGCAGCAGCAACCATATCAAGAAGTTCAATGCGCCAACTAATACCGTCACCAAAAAATTCAACGCCCCTAACAACCCAACTGAATATTGAGTTGGCAGCAGACTGGCAACTATTGCAACTGCCGCAATGAATATGAGTCCATAAAAGAACCAACGTACAGCAATCTCTTTCTCTACTGAGATATGCTCTAAAATCCACCGGGAACGCATCATGTTAAACTGGGTCATGCTCAGCAACACCAGACCCAACAAAAAATACAACAATACATTATATACTCCTGCTCGCAGCGGAGCCAGACGGATCCACTCCATAAGCGCTTCCACGCGCAGCATTGAGGTGAGTACAATCATGACAATCCCGATAGAAAGCACCATATCCACCAGGCCGCTGCGCACCATCTCGCGCTGCTCATAAACCCCAGTCTCTTGCTCGATGCGTAGAGCCTGCTCGTCAGCTTCCAATGCCCTCAGTTCGCCAGAAAACCGTGAGCTGAGCACCCATACCAACGCCACAACCATAATCGCAAATAGATACTCGCTATCGAAGAAAGCCCAAAAATCTTGCTGCCACAGGCTCAGGTCGGTCAAAAAGCGATTGAAGCCATATTCGAAATAAAAAGCCAGTTTCAGCATCGCTGTAAGCACTACCCACTCTGTGCCTCGGTATAAAAACCAGTCGCTATTAGGGAAGATCAGCTTTTGCGCGGCACGCTGGCTGTACATGGCCTCCATAGCCACCAGGAAACTGTAAACCACCAGATAAGTGCCATCCCATCCAGGGATCACCGCTTCTCCTATTTGCACCAAAGTGGTAACCATGCAGCCCATCATCGCGCTGACTACCAGAACATGCACTGCTATGGATACCTGTTCGCTTCTGTTGATCACTGCATCTTCTCGATTTATTCTACATACCTTGTCGCCCAATTCAGCAAACCTACTTACGCCAGATATCCAAATCGCGCTCGTCCAGTACCTGGTGGATCGGGAATCCAAAGTAATTCGCTCTGCGCCGTACCTGGTCGAAATTCAATGTTGGACCGCATTGAATCAAAAAAGCATTTAAACCTGCCCGGCGGGTAGCAAACAGGCTGTCAAATAATGCATCATCGATGCGATTGGTGACCACAACCAGAGTGGTACCCCAGGCCAGGCTATGGCTTTCCTGCTGCAGCAAATCTGCCAGCGAATAAGTCTCCTCTACCTGGATGCGAGCCAGTGTTTCCAATAACCGCAGCAAATGGCTTCTTCCTCGGCGCGGGGGCAAGGGAGGCGGCGGCGCTTCGCCCAACAGCGGATCAATGCCATTCGTAGCCAGGCCTACTGCCTGGCGCACATTGATCACCCAGCTTGCCAGCGATGCCGCCACCACGATAGCCAGTTCAGGCACATCGTAGCGCGTGCGCATCTCATAGTCCCCGGCATTCAAGTTCAGAAAAATGGTTGTTTCCAGGGCAATGGAAGGCTCGAATAGCTTTACCTGTAAACGACCAATGTTTGCGGATGACTTCCAGTCCACCCGCCGCAGCGAATCCCCTGCAACGTAATCACGCTTGCCCCAAATCCGGCTGGGGTCTTCGAAAATCGGCTGATTGTGACGCAGCGTGCCAAGCGGAGCCTGTGATGGCAACTTTACCTGGCGCAACGGAATGATCTTAGGGTAAACTGTTAGAAACTCTACTGGTTCGCTGCGCCAGTGCGTACCCCCCGCACCCAATACATCCCCCGAAGACAAATCTAACGGTCCAAGCGGATAATAACCGCGCTTTCGACAATCCAGCCAGTATTCCAGACTCATTTCGCTCTTCGGGCTTACAGTTACCACTCTCTGGTAAGGGCCTGAGGAAAACAATTCAACTGGCAGACTTTCACGCACACGCATCCAGGCCAACGGTAGCCAGCCGGTGTTTTGAACGTGCAAACGGACGCGCACCTTCTCACCCAGGAATGCGTGCCCCGTGTAAGCGCGCCTGACAACAACCCCTTTGAGTGCCTGCCTCCCCCACCACCGGCCCAACAGAAATGTGCCCACCAATAAATACAACAGGGTGAGCACAAAGCTCTCCTTTGTTGCGATGGCCACCACCACCAGCACTACCAGGAACAGAAAAAAATACTTACCCATGCAAGCCGATATCCAGCGATGTGTTGGATAAGATCTCTTCAAGCACCACTGGTGCGGATCTACCGCGCAACTCCGACTCGGGTCGTACAATCAAACGATGTGTAAGGATATAAGGAACCAGGTATTTTATGTCATCCGGGATCACGTGATCGCGGCCGCGTAGAACCGCCAGCGCCTGGCCTGCCTTGAAAAGTGCCAGGCTGGCCCGCGGGCTGCCCCCCAAGGCCAGATCAGGATGCTCGCGCGTAGCTCCGATCAACTTGACAATGTAATCCTGCAAAGATGCATCAATATGCACTTCCCATACCATCCGCTGCAGTTCCTGCAGGCGTTCCAGGCTTGTAGCCCCATCCTCCGAAATTGAACCGAAATCCACTTGCTTCAAGCTGTTGATTGGATGCTCGCGCTGCAGGTTAATCAATATCCTGCGCTCATCGCCCGGCCCCGGGTACCCAACTGGCAGTCGCATCAGGAAACGGTCCAATTGAGCCTCGGGCAGCGGAAAAGTGCCCTCGTACTCGATCGGATTTTGGGTCGCCATTACCAGGAATGGGCGTGGCAGAGAACGTGTCACGCCATCTACAGTCACTTGCTGCTCTTGCATCGCCTCCAATAAGGCCGACTGTGTGCGAGGCGTAGCCCGGTTGATCTCATCCGCCAATAAAATATTGACGAAAATCGGCCCAGGGCGAAACTCGAATTGTCCGTTCTGCTGGTTGTAAACCGAGACCCCGGTGACATCATTGGGTAACAGGTCCGGCGTGCACTGCAACCGTTTGAACGTTCCCCCCAGGCTGATAGCCATCGAGCGCGCCAGCATCGTTTTGCCTGTGCCTGGGACATCTTCCAGCAACACATGCCCTTCGCACAGCAGCGCCACCACCAACAATTCAATCACATCGCGTTTGCCAACGATGACCTGTTCCACATTGTCTACGATTTTTAAGGCAAATTCTTGAATGGGTTGCATATCGATCCTTTATTTATTGTTTTTAGTAGCGGTGTTCTTGCAAGAATTTTTAGATTTCTTCTACAGGTCTTATTTTATCCTACTTCCACCTAAAAACACGCTGCATACCCTGGCCCAAATTCACAAGTGTGAATTGAGAAATGACTCGTTACGGATTTATCATCAAACTCTAGCGTAAATACCAACGATTTGTATTTATAATATCACCATAAAGTACGGAAAGAGGCAACCAAATGACAATACTTCTATACCAAACCGATAGTTTTCTAAAATCCTTCGACGCTACCGTAACAGACATTGATGAGGAGAATCGTGGCATCGTTCTGGACCAGACTGCCTTCTACCCCGGCGGAGGAGGTCAACCATACGATACCGGTTTTATCTCCTCAGGCACGACAATTCTCCCCGTCCAGCGTGCCAAGAAGATCGGCGATTCGGTTTATCACTACATTTCCGGCCAAGATCCTTTGCCCGTTCCTGGTACTCCAATACATGCTCAAATCGATTGGGATCGCCGCTATCAACTGATGCGCACCCATACCGCCATGCATATCCTGTGCGGCGTGATCTTTCGCGACTATGGCGCCTCCGTCACTGGTGGAGATATGGATCCCCTGAAAGGTCGCATGGACTTTGAATTTGAAACCATGCACAAAGACCTGGTCGAGGAAATACAGGCCGCTGTTAACCAGGAAGTTGCTAATGCTCGTCCGCTGCGCGTCGAGATCTTGCCTCGTCAGCAAGCTTTTCAGATTCCCGATCTGATCCGCACCAAGATCAACCTACTGCCCGAGGGCATTGCACAGGTGCGCGTTGTCGAAATCGTCGGGCTGGATCTGCAAGCCGACGGCGGCACCCATGTGCATAATACAGCCGAAGTGGGCCATATCCGCGTTGTAGACTATAAGAGCAAAGGCAAGATCAACAAGCGCATTTATATCGAATTAGACGGGTGACTATGAAAACTCCCTGGAAACAGGTGTTTGTTGCTCTAATCTTGCTGCTGTCCCAGACAGCATGCTCTCAAACCCGCTCATCCCAGCAGCCAACCACAGGCGCGGGCTCCATCAACCGATTATATACTTTCAAACAGGTTCGCTGCGATTACGGCAAGCTCTCAATTGAGACCAGATGCGGATATCTGGCAGTGCCTCAGGATCATGATCGCCCCTCTGGGCCGCGCCTGCTCTTAGCTGTTACTATCCTCAAGGCCCGTAATCGCAACCCTGCCCCCGATCCAGTCGTCTACCTGGCAGGCGGACCTGGTGGTAGCGCCACCCTGGACATCGAAACCTGGCTCGAGCAGGATTTCCTCAGACGTCGGGACCTGATACTCATAGACCAACGAGGCACTGGTGCTTCTAAGCCGGTTCTAAACTGTCCTGAGCTGGAAATTAGCGATGAACGCACTGAAGTTGAAGCCGCTCGCGCCTGTCATGATCGCCTGCTTGGTGAGGGTATCGATCTAAATTTATTTACTACCACTCAGAGCGCTGCCGACCTGGATGCCTTACGGCAGGTGCTAGGGTATAAGAAATGGAACCTTTTGGGAGTTTCTTATGGCAGTCGCCTGGCATTGACCATGGTACAGAATTACCCCGATACCATCCGCAGCATTATCCTGGATTCGGCCTACCCGCCCCAGATCAAGGCTTACGAGGAAAGAGCCGTGAACGGTGCGCTTGCCATCCAGGCTTTTTTCCAGGGTTGCGTCGACGATCCTCTGTGTAATAAAGCTTTTCCCAATCTGCAGCAAGTCTTCGAAGCATTACTTTCCCGGTTCGAGCAGACCCCTGTAGAAGTCACCCTGTTCGATGTAACCAGCAAGAGCGAAATCAATCTCTTGCTGGATGGCAGCGAGTTAGCCGATCAAATCTACGATGCTCTTTACTCCGTCAACACCCTGGAACTAATCCCCTACGTAATCTATCAATTAGACCAGGGGAATTACCACGCGCTGGAATTGCTCGGCAACCTGACTAACCTTCACAACCATGCCCTGCAGACTAGCGAAGATCTCAGTAAGAGCGAAGGATTCTTCTATTCGATTGAGTGTCGCGAGGAAATTCCATTCAACGATCTCGATGCCGCCGTCCAGGCCGCCCAGGATGGTCCTGCGATTGCCAGGTACTTGATTGGCGATATCCGCACGATGTTTGCGATATGCAGCTTCTGGGGCACAGGCGAGACAAGTGAATCAGAAAAACTGCCCGTTCAAAGCGATCTAAACACCCTAATTTTATCTGGGCAGTATGATCCTGTCTCCCCGCCTATCTGGGGGCAGATGGTTTCCCAATATCTGCCGCGCAGCCAGTATTTTCTCTTTCCTGGCATGGGTCATTCCGTGATATTTGACAATCCCTGCCCACGCTCGGTTATCGTCGATTTTCTCGAAGCCCCTCGGCAGTCTCTCAAGCCGGCTTGTATCGAAACTATGCACGGTTCAAGTGTTTATCTTCCCTGACTCAGCCAGTAAGTCGGATAAAGCACGCAAACCTAACACGTATGACCGCCAGCCAAAGCCTGCAATACTTCCAACGCAAACAGGTGCGATCATTGAATGCTGGCGAAATGCTTCGCGCGCCTGCACATTCGACAGGTGGACTTCAATCACTGGAAGACCAATCCCCACCACAGCGTCTCGCAGCGCCACTGAAGTGTGTGTATATCCACCCGGGTTGAAAACTACCCCTTTTGCCCAGCGCCGCGCCGCGTGCAATGCATCGATTAAAGCTCCCTCACTGTTGGATTGGTAGCTTTTCACTTCCAAATCCAGTTCTTTGCCCAGTTCCACCAGCCGCATGTCAATCTCAGATAGGTTCAAATTGCCATAAATACCTGGTTCTCTTTCGCCTAACAAATTTAGATTGGGGCCATGCAAAACTAAAATTGCATTCATTGCATCCTCAATGAGAAAAATATCCGGCAGCTAATCGAATAATGCGTCCAGGCTTTCTGCGACCACTCCCCAACGCGCCTTTCCAACACTCTCGGGTAGAACAAACCGCACCTGACCGCCTTTTTTTTTCTTATCGAACAACATCGCCCGCGTTAGGTCTTCCTGTTTCAAGCTCTTGGGGATCTCGGTCGGCAATCCCAGGCCAGAAAGCGTTGCAGCAATTTCATCTGCCAGACCTTTGCTGGCTATACGCATCTTCTCGGCCATCCGGGCAGCCGCTATCATGCCAATCGCCACCGCTTCGCCATGTCGCAGCTCATACTGGCTCACCTTTTCCAAAGCGTGCCCCAGCGTGTGACCTAAGTTCAAGGTAGCACGCTCCCCACGCTCGAACGGATCCGCCTCGATGACTTTTATTTTCACCGCGCACGCCCGCCGGACCACATGTTCCCAATCCTTCTGGACAGCCGCCCAACCACGCTTGCATAGTTCAAATAAACTTTTATCGCCAATCACTCCATGTTTCACTACCTCAGCCATACCATTGCGTTGTTCTTCTTCAGGAAGCGTGGCCAGTAACCCGGGATCGGTTAACACCAGGCTGGGCGAGTGGAAAGCGCCCACCAAATTCTTGCCTTGTGGCAGGTCTGCGGCGGTCTTACCACCCAGGCTGGCATCCACCATAGCCAGCAAAGATGTGGGAATTGCAACCCACCGCACACCTCGCAGGTAAGTAGCTGCAGCAAAACCAGACAAATCGCCCAGCACGCCGCCGCCCAGGGCTACAATCGTGCTGCTCCTTTCAATGCCCTGGTCCAGAAACATTTGCCATAAGCGCTGCACGCTGTCGAGTGTTTTATATGCTTCCCCAGCCGGAATAACCACAAGCCGGGCTTCATAACCGTGCGCACTCAAGTTCTCAAGGATTCGCTCGCCATGCAATGGGGCCACATTTGAGTCGCTCACCAGTGCAATCGGCCCGCGCAGTTCGCGCTCCTGTAGAGCCAGGCCGGTTTTTAGCACAACTTTATTGGCTACACGAACATCGTACCCACTTCCCATTCCCGTTACATGGAACATCCCCAAGCGAATCTGAGTTTGCCAGGCCAAAGTTTCCACAGCCTGTCCTTCCGTATTCAGTTGGATTTCAAATGAGCGATAATGTTCCGCCCTCTGCGCCAGAAGTCTCTCCAGGTTCATTGCCGCGTTCCCCAACAGCAATGGCCTCAATCCATCCTGAACCTGAATGCGCTGGTGCAAAACCTCAAAGGGCGCTGATAGACACACAATTTCACCAGCAGCCTCCGTACACAACCGGTTCTGTGTATCCAATAACGCTCCACCGCCTAGAGAGACCACCAAAGGCCGATCCACCGTCAAAATACTTAATAAAGTTTCCCTTTCACGCCTCCTGAACCCCCCTTCTCCCTCCTCCGTAAAAATTTGTGGAATCGGAACTCCAGCCTGTTTTTCGATCTCAGCATCCAACTCAACCCAGGCCAGATTCAGCCGCCTGGCTAGCTCCTGTCCCAATGCACTTTTTCCAGATCCCGGAGGGCCATATAGAAAAATATTCGTCATGAGTTACCTCTTGGTTCGACCACCCTTCCCAGGAACAATATCGTACCGCCTGGCTTATCCAGGATTAGAAAAACAAAGGGTCGGTCGACGGTCATCTCGATGGACTGTACCATCGCCATCTTGCTCATCACCACTGCCGTCGCTGCCGCCGCTTCGGTCCCCTTCTCATCCACGGCTACAAAGGCCTTATGGAAAACATCACTGATGAATAAGCTGTGCTGCAAGCCATCCATCCCGGAGAAATCCGCTTCTTCACCGAAAGCGTCCACCATACCCATCCCTGCAAGTGTATCGGCCAGATCGTACTCGTTTTCATAACGAAATTTCGGTAAACGCAGGCTTACTGCTTGCGGTTGCATCTCGAGTCTTATTGAGTTCAGCTGATCTGCAGTCAAGTGTTCCTCGAATTCAGCAAACGTACCTGCATCAGGGACAAGGATCAGCATCGCCGTGCGCTCGCCTGCATAAGGAAGTTCTACCGCCTGGAACCCAACGCCTTCCAGGTAAGACAAATTGGCCGGCTGCTGGTAAGCCATCATCGCAACCTCAGTCTGACTGCCATCCAGCAAATAAAAGGGCATTTCCCGCGTGAGATCCGAAGCAAACGGGGATAACCAATCGGCTTTGAAATAAATCGCGTTGGTCAACACCAATCGGGTAGCCGTCGTCACCCCCTCCGGGGGGATCAAGTCTTGAATGCGCTCCTGTGTTTGCTGGCTGACCCACTCATTGATCACCTGTCGTTCTGAATCTGGGTTGGCAGCAAAATCCACCAGGCGCATGCCCGCCCCGTAATTCTCGGCCAGGATATCCAGGAACTCGTCCAGAAAATGATAATCTCTTTGCCCCCAAAGTGCGTTCGCAATACTCAACTGGAAAGGCTGCTGATCTTCCGCTCCAGCCGTGCCTTGCCCGGCCTGGGTGAATCGCAAATCCAATGCGTTGAAGGCCGTGTGCAACTGCTCTTGGGGAAGTGTAAAATGCAGCACCTGTGCCATCTGCTTTTCTGTATTTCCTCGCGCCCCTGCATAGGTCATCGCCAGGGCTGCAGACAGGCTGTAAGGCGAAAAGAACAGATTACCTTGCTGGCCGCGTACTGCCTGGTAGAAATCCAAAGCAAAGGCGCTGTTCCCCTCTGCCAGAGTATTCACCTGATCTTGAGTTACCTGGGGAGATATATTCCGGGGCAGATTGGACTCCATTACTTTTTCACCTACATTCCCTGCAGGTGTACTCGGGCTCAACACCGAACAGCCTGCTAACAATATCACTTGAATCAGAGAAAACCATTTTCTCATAGCTTTTCGAAATTCGCCTGTATTCATCGTGCCCTCCTGATCAATCCGGACTCTCTTCTAATCGTGCAAGGTCGGATCTTGTTCTACCCGATTCCAAAGCACACCTCAGAAAAATAGACGCACGATTAACTCCTCGGGTTCCCCAAATCACGGGAGTTCCACATCCCCAGGCCAGAACACGTGCTCGCCACCTTCCATTAGCAATTGACTCAATTGCAGCTTGCGCAACTGCTTGAAACGCTCTTGTAGCTCATCCATCGAATCTCCTCCCAATTTCTCCAGCAGTGCATCCGCCAGCACAAAGCTCACCATCGCCTCCAGGATTGGCACAGCGCGCGGTACCGGGCAAAAATCCGAGCGCTCATAGCGCGTCGGCGCTTCCTCCCCACTTGCCAAGTCCACTGTAAGTTGAGGCGAAAGTGTGGTCGCAATTGGCTTCATCGCCGCCCGCACCAATATGGGTTCGCCATTGGTGATGCCGCCTTCCACCCCACCGGCGCGATTACTGGATCGCACCAGCGCATCGCCCTGTATCCGTATTGCATCGTGAGCCTGAGTCCCCAGACGGCGAGCGTTTTCGAAAGCCCGGCCGATCTCCACGCCTTTGATGGCCTGCACACTGAGCAGCGCCGCTCCCAGCCGTGCTTCCAGCCGCTGATCCCATTGTACATAGGAACCCAGGCCTGGTGGCAAGCCCAGTGCCACCACTTCGATCACTCCTCCCAACGTATCACGCGCCTGCATTGCCTGTTGGATGTGTTCTTGCATTGCCTGTCCCCTCTCGGAATCCGGACAGCCAACCGGGCTTTGCCGCGCCAGTTCGATCCGTTCCTCCAGGGGCATTTGCTCGAGATCCACAGCCACTTCACCAATCTCGCTGATGTAACCGCCCACCCGAATCCCGAATTGCGCTAGCATGTGTTTACACACCGCCCCAACCGCAACTCGCGCGGCCGTCTCGCGCGCCGAGGCGCGTTCCAACGCTGGGCGCAGATCGTTGTAGCCATATTTCACGGCTCCCGTAAGATCGGCATGCCCTGGGCGCGGTGCCGTGAAAGCAGGGATCGCCTTGCCGCGCCACTTTTCGTGATCGTTGTTCCGGATTAACATCGCCAACGGGGCGCCCGTCGTCATGCCAGCCAGAACCCCCCCCAGAATGACCACTCGATCCTGCTCGAGCTTCATGCGCCGGCCGGCGCCCACACCTTGCTGGCGGCGCGCCAGTTCCCGGTCGATCACCGCTCCATCTAACTCAAGCCTGGCAGGCATACCATCCAGGATAGCGGTAAGCGCTGGCCCGTGGCTCTCTCCAGCAGTCAAGAAACGCAATTTCATGTGTTCATCCACTCCTTTACCCGTTGCCCAGCTTCCTGAATGCGCTCCAGAGGTGCAGTCAACGCAATACGTACATATCCCTCGCCGGCGCGCCCAAATACCGTACCCGGCGTCAGGCTGACACCTGTCGCTTCCAACGCGGCCAGAGCAAACCCCTGGCTGTCCCACCCAGCAGGTACTGGGCACCAGATATAAAGGGATGCTTGCGGAATGCGCGCTTTCAATCCCGCCTCATGTAAAGCCTGGATCATCGCGTCTCGCCGTTGGCGATAAACCCGGTTGCGCTCTTCCAGCCAACTTTGATCACCGGTTATCGCTTCGATGGTAGCCTCCATGATCGGCAAGAAGTGGCTGCTATCTGCATTGGTCTTCAACGTATACAATGCCCGCACCGCTTCTGGATTACCTACCATCGTTGCTACGCGCCAGCCTGCCATATTGTGCGATTTCGACAGTGTGTTGAATTCCACGGCAACTTCCCTGGCTCCTGCCACCTGCAGCACACTGGGAGATGGGCGCCCATCAAACGTTACCCGGCTGTAAGCCGCATCGTGGCACAACAATAAATCGTGCTCTCTGGCAAACGCCACCGCCTTGGCCAGGAAATCGAGCGTAGCCGTCGCGGCCGTCGGATTATTTGGATAGTTCAACCACAGCAGTTTTGCCCGAGATAGTACGGAATTAGGAATCGCCTGTAAATCGGGCAGGTAATCCCGTTCGGCCAATAGCGGGGTGACGTATCCTCCACCTCCGGCTGCAATCGCGCCGCGCGTATAGGTGATGTATCCGGGATCAGGCGCCAATGCCAATTCCCCTGGCTCGATATAAGCCAAAGCCAGATGAAAAATACCCTCTTTGGATCCTAATAAAGGTAAAATCTCACGCTCTGGATCAAGACTGACTCCATAAGTATCCTGATAATAAGCTGCCCAGGCTTCGCGCAGCGCCGCCGGGCCGCGGTGAGTCTGGTAAGCGTGGCGATCAGGCAGAGCCGCTGAGCGGCTCAACGCCTCGATAATGTGTGGGGCTGGAGGTAAATCCGGCGAACCCTCATCTAACCGGATAATATCCCTTCCGGCTGCCTTCATCGCGGTGATACGAGCACTCAAGCCCGCAAAGAAATGCAATGCCAGCGGCTCCATGCGCCCAGCCGTTTTCGTCATCTCCCTACCTCCTCGACAGCCGCAGCCATCGCCGTGCGTGGCGCGGCCAGGCCCGTCCACCGCTCGAAAGCCAATGCCGCTTGCTCGACCAGCATGCCCAAACCATTCATCGCCTGCAAACCCACTGAGCGAGCAGCGCGTACCAATGCAGTCTCCGCCGGGTTATACACCAGATCGTATACCTGCGCCATCGCCGGAAAAGGTTCCCCAACGGGCCAGGGATTGCCCTGCACTTCAGGCCACATCCCTACCGGTGTAGCGTTGACAATCAATCGAACCAGCGGATCATAGCTCTCGACAGCCAGGTCATGCATCGAGACAAACCTCAGCCTGGCGTTCGGGCCACCGAAGCCGACCCACTGGCTATTCGCCACACTGCGCCTGGCTATTGTCACCCGCCAGCCCGTTTGCAGCAGCGCAAACGCCACCGATCGCGCCGCTCCGCCAGCGCCCAGTACCAACGCATGCCTGTCCTTATCTTGATCCACCGCCGTCAAGCCCAATCCAGCCTCTAAATCCGCCAAAAAACCTGCCGCGTCCGTGTTATCGCCAAGCAACTGCCCGTCGCGACGATAGATCGTGTTCACCGCACCAATCGCCTGCGCCGTTGGGGTCAAGTCATCCAACCAGCGCATCACAGCTTGCTTGTGCGGGATGGTTACGTTGATCCCTTGCATTTCGCCCCGGCGTAACCGCTCCAGCATGCGCACCATTTCTTGTTCACCTGCCGGCAATCTCGGCACCACGTACAACTCGTATTCCCCCTCCAGTCCGGACGCCTGTAATGCTGCCCGGTGCAAGCGCGGCGACAGGCTGTGCTCTAACGGACAACCGATCAATCCCAGTGCAAAAAACATCTCAGTTCCCTACTTCTGATTGCCTATTACAAAGCTTCAGCTTGCACCTCGCCACCCAGGCCCTGCAAAACACTCTCGAAAGCCGGGAATGATTCGGTCACCATTTCTGCCCCTTCGACTCGCACCTCGCTCCGAGCTGCCAACCCGGCAACTCCTAGGGCCATTGCCAGGCGATGGTCGCCATGTGACTGCACCACGCCACCCTCTAAGTCACCGCTGCCGTCCACCACAAAACCGTCCGCTGTCTCGGTAATTCGCACACCCAGTTTGCGTAATTCCTGGCACAGATCCGAAATCCGGTCCGACTCCTTGTGGCGCAGTTCTTCTGCGCCCAGCACCACGGTTCGCTCCCTGGAATAGGCTGCCGCTACCGCAAAAGCCGGGAATTCATCGATCATGCGCACAACCAAATCGCCGCCCACCTGAGCGCCGCCAAGCGCGCTGTGGCGAGCCCTGATGTCGCCCACCGGTTCGCCATGCCGATCGCCTTGCGGCGTGATTTCCAGGTCGGCGCCCATTTGCGCCAGGGCGTCCAGCACACCCGTACGCGTCTGATTCAGTCCTACCCCACGCAAGAGCACTTCGGAGCCAGGAGTGATCAGTGCCGCCACGATCAAAAAAGTCGCCGCCGAAATATCACCCGGCAAAACCAGGCGCAGCGGCGTCAGCGCATGTACAGGTTCGATCCGCACAGACCACTGGCGCACCCCTGCCAGCGAGGCGCTGCTCGCTCCGCTGCCCCCAAAACTCTCTACGCTCGCCCCCATGCTGCGCAACATACGTTCGGTATGATCGCGCGAAGGCCCCGGCTCATGCAATGTGGTCGGGCCATCGGCAGCCAGGGCCGCCAACAGCAGACAGCTCTTCACCTGAGCGCTGGCGACTGGCAGCGTGTAATCCAAAGCGCGCAGCGGGTGCAGCGAAGGCCGGATATGCAACGGGGCACAACCGTCCGTTGCCTGGATATCCACCCCCATCTGCTGCAGCGGAGCGACGATGCGCTTCATCGGCCTGCGGCGCAACCCGGCAGAGCCATCCAAAACCACATGCCTGTTCCAGGCAGCCAAAGCGCCTGCCAGCAAGCGCAAGGTGGTCGCCGAATTACCGCAATTGATGTGCACCGCCTCCTCTGCCGTAATCGGCGCTTCCCACTCCAGGCTGCGCCCCTGAACGCGCAAGCAATTGCCCTCCAATGACCAGGGCACGCCCAGCGCTGCCAGACCATCCAGCAAGGGCAACGTTACACCCGCCACCAGCAAGTTTTCTACCTGACTTTCGCCATCCGCCATCGCTGCCAGCAAAGCCGCCCGGTGGGAAAGCGATTTATCCCCCGGAAGCCCGGCCTGCCCACCTTCCCCAACTTCCCCACGCAGAGGATTCCCAGGCCTCACCACCAAAACGCTTCGTCGATGTTTTACAGTGCCAGTTCCCATGTCAGTCCACGCTCCTCAGCCACGACTCTCTTGCCATCTCTATCGCGCCCCAATACTACATACCAGGCTAGCGGGTCAGGTGCTCCCGCAACATTTCATACCGCACAGCGCCGTCCTCCAGCATTTCCTCCAGGCCAAGCCAGTCTTCCGCTTGCAGCCTGGCTTCCAATCCTGCCAGGCGCACTTGCAACCTTTGCAACCCGGCCAGCACATTTTCCCGGTTGGTCGCCAGGATCTCCAACATCATCCGCCGCGGCGTAGCCGCCAGGCGCGTGGTGCTCTGCAAACCAGGCCCCACCAAAGGTGCGGCATCGAAAGGGGTTATCGCCGCCAGCGCATTGGCTGTCAGGTAAGGTAGATGGCTCGTAGCGCCTGCCCAGCGATCGTGCACCTGCGCATCCAACCACAAAGGCCGCGCACCTACCTCAAGAGCCAATGTTTCAGCCAGCGCCTCTGCTCGCCTGGATGTCCGCTCCAATGCCACCAAAGCAAACGGTGCATCACGATACAAACCTGCTTCAGCGTGCGCCAGTGAACCGCGCTCTTTACCGCACATAGGATGCCCACCGACAGGATCGAAACGCTCCGGCAGTTCTTGCATCGCTGCCATGATTTGGGCCTTCGTCGAACCCAGGTCCATCACGATTGCCGGGCCAGGATGCAGTTCGGGCAGTTGCCGAAGCAAATCCAAAATCGCTCTCACCGGGGCCGCCAGGATCACCAGATCAGCCTGCGGCAGCAGGTCTTCCGGGCGGCTGCTGGCCCGTTCCACCACGCCTTGCGCCTGCGCCAGGGAAACAATTTGTGGATCGAGGTCGATCCCCCATAAGGCGGTGCACTTGCCATGCAGCGCCAGCGCCAATGATCCGCCCATTAGGCCCAGGCCCAGGATCGCTACCCGCAGAGATGTCAATAAGGTCTCTGTCGCCATTAGTGCAATATCTCGGCTGGAACCATCGCCTGGAGCGTCTTCGATGGGGCTAAGTTCCGCCCGACCGCCTCGGCTACCGCCTTGATCTGGTTCACCATATCAACGAAACGCTCAGGTTTGAGCGATTGCCCACCATCCGAAAGCGCCTGTTCCGGATGCGGATGAACTTCCACGATCAGACCATCTGCACCTGCCGCAACCGCCGCTCGGGCGATAGCTGTTACATAGCTCCAATTGCCTGTGGAATGACTCGGATCGAGGATCACCGGCAGATGCGTCAGTTCCTTGAGCACCGGGATGGCATTGATATCGGTCGTATTGCGCGTGGCATTCTCGAATGTGCGAATGCCGCGCTCGCACAGCACTACTCGCCGGTTGCCATGAGAAAGCACGTATTCAGCAGCCATCAGCAATTCTTCTACCGTGGCCATCAAGCCTCGCTTGAGCAGCACTGGATGTTGGCTCTCGCCTACGGCGTGCAGCAATGCGAAATTCTGCATATTGCGCGCCCCAATCTGCAGCACATCCACAGATTTCGTCAAGATTGGGATTTGCTCCTCACGCATCACCTCGCTGACGATGGGCAGTCCAGTCTGCTGGCGCGCCTCTTCCAGCAATTCCAAACCTTCTTCGCCCATGCCTTGAAAGGAGTACGGCGAAGTTCGCGGCTTAAACACCCCGCCCCGCAATGCGTGCGCGCCTGCCTCACGCACTGCATGGGCTGCCTCCAAAAACTGGCTGCGGCTTTCCACCGAGCACGGCCCGGCAATGATCACGATCCCTGTTCCACCAATCTGCACACCATCGAGCGGAAACAACGAATTCTCGAGGCGGAATTCGCGCGAAGCGAGTTTGTAAGGACGAGAAATCGGCAGAATGCGATCCACGCCCGCCAGGAACACGAATTGATCCCGAGGCACTGGCCTTCCATCACCGATCGCTCCGATCACCGTGC
Organism: Chloroflexota bacterium; assembly: GCA_040752025.1. Taxonomy (GTDB): domain Bacteria; phylum Chloroflexota; class Anaerolineae; order Anaerolineales; family UBA4823; genus JBFMFR01. The sequence goes on from JBFMFR010000006.1 coordinate 197,303, forward strand.
GTTCTTCTCCTGCCGAAATATGGGCGCGCAGCCCGTGAGACTCCACTCGTTCGACCACCGCAGCGATTTCCTTCTGGGTGGCATCGGCTCGCATTATGATCATCATGGCAGTTTTCTCCTCTTTAAAACCGTTGAACTGACATCCTCCTCTGGGATGCATAAATCCGGGCGCAAGCTGGCAGCCGCACCCAAGTAAATGTGTTGGATTGCCCCCTGGGGCAGATCCGTATTCCAGTGCAGCAGCACCCGGATGCAACGCGGCAGCCCACCTGGCACTGGAATCTCCTGTGTGCACATTAGAGGCACCTGCTCCCAGCCAATCTCTCTGGCTGCCAGGGCAGGATATGTAGAACGCAAATCACTGGTAACCGTGAAAAATGCACTGGCCAGGTCTTCCGTCTGTAGCGAAGGGTTCGCTGCCAGCAATGCTTTCAGCAATTCCTGCGTTGCAACCCGAACTGCTTGTGGGCTGTCCTCACCGACCGAATTGGCGCCGCGCACACCGCGCACAGGCATACTTCACCTCCAGGTCACATCCAAAGCCTAAAAACGAAAAAACGCGAGGCCGTTGGCCTCGCGTCGTTGCTTGTGGATAATCCTCCGTTACCCGTTAAGCGCCGCCAACGGCAACCGTGTACGGTAGCCGTAATAAAAATAGGCGAACCAAAAAGAGCGGGGAACGAAGTTCATGTTCATCAGGTATTTTCCTTCAACAATTGCGCCAAGTCTACCGGAAGGATGACAATCCGTCAAGGGGCAAAATCTGCCGCAACTTTCCACCTGCTACCCCTGTAAACCTTATAGCATCTATTCCAATGGTTCACCTCATCTCCAAAGGAGTTCCCTCATGGCCGATATAACCGCTATCTTTGGTATTACCATCTTCCTTGGGGTTGCCTATCCAGGCCTGCTTACCGCCTGGTGGCTGCTTTTCCCCAATTTCATCCAGCGCACCTCCCTACGCCTGGAGCGCACTCCGTGGGCCTGTTTCTGGCTGGGCCTTGGTTTAGTGCTGGTCAGCATGATACCAGCCGCCATCTTGATCTCCCTGCCTTTTGGCCCGGCCAAGCTGCTCGGCTTCATCCTGGTTGCACTGGTGTTGAGCTTATCCAGCCTGGGCGCTGCCGGTTTGGCAATGCACATGGGCGCAGCCCTGGACCGACGGCGTGGTTCATCGTTCTCCGAGGCAGGCGTTTTCCTGCGCGGCACTTTGGCCCTGGAACTGGCAGCCGCCTTCCCATTGATCGGCTGGTTCCTGGTCTTTCCTCTCAGCACTATCACCGCTCTAGGCGCGGCCATCTTCAGTCTGCTGCGCTGGATGCCAGCCGAGAAGCGCCAAACTGCGCCTGCTGAACCATCTGCCGGTGAATCCGCCGCCATTGCCAGGCCAACCGCATGAACCTCACCCGCCGAGAATTCCTGCGCCTGGCCGGATTGCTCGGCGCTGGCGCAGCCCTTTCTGCCTGTTCGCCAATCTATGCCCAACTGAGCCGCCAAACGCAGCCATTCGCCGGTTGGGAACCAACCAAGCTGGAACCCGGCAACGCCCATTTCGGCATCCTGAACCGACTGACCTTTGGACCACGCCCCGAGGAGCGGCTGCATGCCGCCCAGATTGGCCTGCCGGCCTGGATCGAAGAACAACTCGCCCCGCACTCTATTGAAGACACTCGCTGCGAACTGCTCCTGCGCCGCTTCGACACCTTGCGCATGTCTGCAGCCGACCTGCACGATTGGAGCGATAAACTTTTCGATGCCCAGGATAAAACCAGCGTACCCGCGGAATTGCGCCAGGCCGCCATGATCCGCCAGGTTTACAGTCACCGCCAGCTTTACGAAGTCATGGTCGATTTCTGGAGCGACCATTTCAACGTCAGCGTTGAGAAAGGTGAGTGCTGGTACCTCAAGACCATCGATGATCGCCAGGTGATCCGCCCTCATGCCCTGGGGAAGTTCCGCGATTTGCTGTGGGCTTCCGCTCATTCGCCCGCAATGCTGGTCTACCTGGATAACCAGTCCAGCTCTAAAGGCATGCCCAACGAAAACTACGCCCGCGAGCTGATGGAGCTGCACACTCTGGGAGTCGGCAGCGGTTATACACAGCAAGATGTGATGGAGCTGGCGCGCTGTTTCACCGGTTGGTCGGTCAAAGAACACTTCTGGCGCGGCGAGTTTTTCTACGATCCTGCTCGCCACGACCCTGGCCAAAAGATGGTTCTTGGGATCGTTATCGCCCCTGCCGGTCAGGCCGAAGCCGAACAAATCCTCGATAAGCTAGCTCGCCATCCCAGCACGGCGCACTTCATTGCCGCCAAGTTGGCCCGCCGTTTCATCGCTGACGATCCACCATCCGCGGCGGTTTCTCGTGCCTCACAGGCTTTCCTGGACAGCGACGGTGACATCCCCAGCGTGCTGCGTGCTTTACTGCTCGGAGAATATGCCTCGCCTGACTCCCCGGCGTTTCGGGCGAAATTCAAGCGCCCGGCGCGCTTCATCGTTTCCGCCCTGCGCATGCTCGCCGCCCAGACTGATGGCGGCGCGCCGATCCAGGAGTACCTGGCGCGCCTTGGGCAGCCCTACTTCGGCTGGCCCACCCCCGATGGCTATCCTGACTCCAGCCAGGCCTGGTTGGGGAACCTGATGCCGCGCTGGCAGTTTGCCTACGATCTGGCAGCCAACCAGCTCAAAGGCACCCGTCTTGACCTGGAACAAATCGCCGCCGCGGGAACCCGCTCCCCCGCCGGTCTGCTCGATTTCTTGTCCATTCTACTATTCGGCGCTCCCCTGCCTGAAACTCGCGCCCAGGCTCTACTGGATGCCCTGTACAAAGCCGGGACAAGCACTTCCGAGATGACGCCCGCCCTGCTTGCCAGCCTGTTAGCCTCGCCCGAATTCCAGTGGCACTGACCTTCTGGAGTTACAATGCCCACTCACTCCGCCTTTTCCACCAGCTTGCCTTTCCTGACCTTCACGCCTTCAACGCTTGCTGCGTCAGGTGATACGCTGATCGTTATCTTCTTACGCGGCGCTGCAGATATGCTGAACCTGATCGTGCCCCATAGTGAAGATGCCTATTACCAACTGCGCCCCATCCTGGGCATCCCCCGACCAGACGACTCCCGCGCCAGGCCAGATCAGCGCGCCATCGACCTGGATGGCTATTTCGGGCTGCACCCCGCCCTGCGCCCATTGCTGCCCGCCTGGCAAGCGCGTCACCTGGCGGTCATTCACGCCTGCGGAGCGCAAGATGAATCGCGCAGCCACTTCAAATCTCAAGAGTTGATGGAGCGCGGCGTCAGCGATGAGCGCGGTCCGGCCTCGGGCTGGATCGGTCGCCACCTGGCAACCCTCCACACCACCAACCTGTCTCCCCTGCGCGCTATCGGCCTGGGAGAAATGCCCCAGCGCAGTTTGAGCGGAGCAGCACCCGTTACCGCTTTCCGCTCAATCGAAGACTTCCGCTTTGGCAGCGATGCGCACCATGCCAACATCCTGCAATCCGCTCTGGCAGCGCTATACACCGGTGAACAGCCCCTGGCAACTCTCGGACAGGAAACCCTCGGCCTTTTAGATGCTTTGAGTATGCTTGGTTCTCCCGACGAACAGCCAATCTCTGACCTGCCATACCCTCAGGGAGAATTTGGCCTGGGTTTACAGCAAATCGCCATGCTGGTCAAAGCCGGGCTCGGCCTGGAAGTCGCCGCCATCGACCTGGGCGGCTGGGACACGCACTTCGCCCAGGGAGGCGTCAATGGACAGATGGCCAACCTGGCAGCCGAATTGGGCCAGGGCCTGGCTGCCCTGCACGCCGACCTGGACAGCCGCCTGCAGCGCCTGACGGTCGTTGTCATGACTGAATTCGGCCGCCGAGCCTATGAAAATGGCAGTCTGGGCACCGACCACGGTCACGGCGCAGCGATGCTCGTGCTGGGCGGCAATGTCCTCGGAGGCAAGGTTTACACCCATTGGCCCGGTCTGACACCGAACCAACTGCTGCCGCCTGGCGACCTGGCTGTCACCATTGATTATCGCCACGTGCTGGCCGAAATCTGCCTCAAACGTCTGCATAACCCATCCCTGGCACAGATTTTCCCCGAATTCACTCCCAACCCGTTGGGGCTATTCCAGGAAATCTAGACTGGAATTCCTGAAAAAACCAGCAATCACCGAGGTCAACCTGGGCGATCATGTAGCCGCCGAAATGGCTGTCATGTTCTCAGATATCCGCGGCTTCACCACCGCATCCGAGAAAATGTCCCCCAAGGAGAACTTCGACTTCATTAACGAATACCTCAAGCTAGTCAGCCCAGTCATCCAGCGCAACGAAGGTTTCATCGTAAAATTCCTGGGTGATGGCATGATGGCGATCTTCCCGTATGGAGCTGACACTGCCATCCAGGCCGGCATTGAAAAACAGAAAAAGATCGGAGAATTCAACGACCTGCTCGCACAGCGCGGTTACCCTCCTGTGGCAGTCGGCATTGGTGTCCACGCAGGCCACATGATGGTTGGAATGGTCGGCGAAGAACAGCGTATGCAGGGGGATGCTTTCTCCGATAACGTCAACCTGACTTCGCGTATTGAAGGCCTGAATAAATTCTTTGGCACTTCGATGATTGTCAGTGCCGATACACTGCAAGGACTTCCACAAGCGGACGCTTATAAGATGCGCTATTTGGGCCAGGCAAGGGTAAAGGGCCGGCAATCGCCATTAGTGTTATATGAGGTGTATCAGGGATTGCCAGAAGGAATCGTTGCTCTGAGAGATGCCAGTCGGGCCGATTTCGAGCGAGGTATTGCTCTGTACACTCATGGGCATTTTTCCGGAGCGCAAAGAGCGTTCGACGCTGTTCTGGATATCGATCCTCAGGATAAAACCGCTCGCTATTACCTGGAGCGTTGCTTCGAATGGGCCGAACAGATTACACCCCCCGGCTGGGATGGCGTACTCGTGATGACCGACAAATAGCCCGCCCGAAAGAGAACAAAATTATGAAACGCCTGATCATCTTTGCCGCGCTTACCATCTCCCATCAAATCAACCAACCTCTAATCCTGTTGGCTGATGAGTTGAAGCACATCCAGGAAAACAACTTCAACCCTTCGACTTTAGATAAATTGACCAAACGCCAGGACGAGATGGGATACCTGGCGCGCGAGTATTTACAAATGGCATCCGCTGTACAGAATCGTCAAGCGATGCTTCAGCAAGAGGCTGAGGAAATTCGCGGCAAGATTCGCTAGCCAAGTAAAATCATATTGGCCGCTTCCCACAGGTTCTGCACCGCTCCAACCGGATAAATCTCCCAGGTTTCGATGTGCTCCACCGTCTGCCCGGGCTCCAGCCGCACCACCGGTCCCAGCGTTTCGAGCTCGATGTAGCGATCTTTGATAAAGATCTCGACATTACACCCCATATCAGCATGCGGTTGCCCTGGCTTTGGTGCGAAACGTTTGCGGAAGAACACTCCTTCGAAGAAATATCCAACCCAGCCTTCCTGATTGAAATAGCCCCATTTGGCAGGCTCCTGGCTCGGCCGGGCATCCAGCAGGATATAGTGATCATCTAACCGCAGGCGTTCGTCACGCCAGCTGGTATATGGCCACAATACCAATTTGCGATTAGGCTGTACGCCGTCCGCGTCTAATTTTCCATTGGGCTGCGGTAAAACCGCCTTACCTGACAGCGGAAGCTGCGTAATCGCCCAGGCAGCCAGTTCGATCGCCCACAACCCCTGGTTGGTCAGGCGGTGGTCGATGGTCACCGCGGCTCTCTCAGGGTGCAGGTGTACCTGCATGGCTTTGCGGATCCCTGTATTTGCTTCCAGGGCGCCGGTGAGCAACACCCCATCATCCAGCGCCTCCACGTGCAAGCCATCATCGTCTGGAACACTGCTGCGTGTCACTGCCTCGGGCGCGTGCCACAAGCGATGACCGCCATGCAGTGAGTAAAGACCATCCGGCGTTTCCCAGGATAATTCCGGCGACTCTGCCAATAAGTTTAGATCAGAACCTGACAAACACAGGCGCACCAGGCGCGGTCCAGCCTGCGCCAGGTACTCCAGGCGCAGATGGGTATTTTCCAGGCGGCCAACCGGTAAGCCGTAATAATCACTCACAGCGTTTGCTCTACATGCCCCAAGACCACCCGAACCGCGTGGGTTTTCCCATCAGCAAAGATTGGTACCGGCCCGGTTACTGCTGGCTTACCATCCACCCACAGCTCTCGGATTCCCCGGCTGACGCCCTCAGGGTTCTGCACCTCGATCTCGTAATCCGCTCCCCGGAACCTGCGCCTGGCCCAAAACCCGGTCCAGGACTCAGGGATGCATGGATCGACCACCAGACCACGATATGCCGGGCGAATGCCCAGGATCCACTGCGTGGCAGCCTGATAGGCCCACGAAGCTGTACCTGTGAGCCAGGAATTGCGCGCCAGGCCAAACTGAGGATGCTCGTCCCCCAGGATGTTCTGTGGGTACACGTAAGGCTCACTCTCGAATTCATCGATGCGCTCGTTCTTGCCAACCGGGTTGATCTGCCTGTAATATTGATAGGCGCGTTCGCCATTTCCCAGCAGTGTTTCAGCGATCATCACCCACGGATTAGCGTGCAAGAAGATTCCGCAGTTCTCCTTTGCCCCTGGCGGATAGGTAGTAATGCCCCCCTTGTTCGCATCGAACCCATTGAAGCCAGGTGTGCTCAACTTGACGCCATTGGGCGTATTCAACCTTTCATACACGCGCTCAAGCGACAGCCTGGCCCGATCACTGGGAGCGAATCCGGATAATACCGCCCAGGATTGAGCGTTGGCGTAGATCTGTCCCTGGACGTTGGTATGTGAGCCAAGCGGCGCGCCATCCACATCGAAATAGCGCACATACCACTCCCCATCCCAGGCCTGCTGGTTGACGCGCTGGCGCATCTCCTCATGCCAGCCACGGTAAAGCGCTGCTTCGTCCGCGTTGCCCAGTTGCTGCGCCAGCTCGATCATCTCCAACAAAGCCTTGCCATACAGGCAGGCGGTGAAGACCGATTCGGCTCCAGTACGCAGATTAACCGTATCGTTCCAATCCGCAAATCCCAGGTACGGTAAGCCATGCGCGCCTGTATCCGCATGCGTAAAGCTCAACGCCCTGCGCAGGTGCTCCAAAACCACCGCCGATTCTACTGGTTGGCCAGTTTGATCCTTTTTGTAGAAAGGCAAAGCTTCTTCCAGAAAGTCCAGGTCACCGGTTTCCTTCAGATAAGCGCAAACTGCCAGGATGATCCATAAATGATCATCGCTGTAATAATTGGGATGATCCTCCATTTCCCTGGCGTCGCCTGCGCTGGCCTCCAGCGTTGAAGCATAGAATTGGTGCATCGCGTAACCATCTCGCATCTGCACCTGCATCAGCAGGCGCAGCAAAGCTTTGCCCTGGTCAGGCACATGCGCCAGCACCCCCATTACATCCTGCGAGCTGTCACGCACCCCAATGCCGCGCCCGCCAAACCCCAACTGGTACAGCGAGAGATCGCGCGACCAGTTCTTGGTGATGTAACACTGCCGCGGGTTGTGGATATTGAGCATGCGGTTCATCGCCTCATCTGGCGTCGATACCTGAAAATGCGCCAGGTAACCATCCCAGAACCGCGTCAATTCTCGCAGGGCTCCATCCACCTGCTCTGGTTGGCGATATCGATCAATCGATTCCTGCGCCGCCTCCAGGCTGGCTGCCTGGCCCAATTGCGTGATCAAAACTCGCGTTTCGCCCGGCTGCAAGTCGCCCAGGTGATGCATTAAAGCCGCTATGTTGTCACCGCGCTGAGCTTGCGAGTTTCCCAGTTCCGCAGCCTGCAACCCCAGAGGGCTGGCCCAGCCACTGTACTCATTCGCTCCCAGGAAAACACGCCGGTCGCTATCGTAAGAAGCAACTGGCAGATTGGAGGTAAAGTAGTTTACGCGTAGATCCCGGAACATAAACGGATACTGCACCAACACCACGCGCCCCTCGGATTGCATGATTGCCCAGCTCTGCATCGTTTGCGGCACCCAATCTGCATTGGTGAACTGCTTCAGCGCATCCGGGTGAGTATATTCGACCACAGGAATGGCATCTAAACCCAACGATGTAGCTCCCAGGTTGGTGATCAAAATCTGGCGCACTTCACATGCCGCTCCCGGTGGCACAAAGATGGTGGTTTCACAGCCTACTCCATAGAATTCGGACAGGATGCGCGTATACCCCAACCCCACGTGGCATTCGTAGCGCTGGTAGTGATCCAGCGTGGGCACGTAAAACGGCGAGAACACCCGGTGTCCCTTGCTGTTCCGTATCCGTAGATACAATGTCTCACCCTTGAAATCACTGGATGGCAGTTGCGGCAGGTATTTTGTAATGCGATTGAGCGCCGGGTCGCCCTTGCAAATCAAAGCCCCGCCAGTGTGGTCCACAAACCCCCCGAAACTCAACGAACCGATGTAGTTGATCCATTTGACAGGTGTGCGCGGGTTCGTAATCACATAAGTGCGGTTTTGGTCATCGAAATAGCCGTATTGCATCGTGGGCCTCATAATGTGTTCTAGCCAATGAATTTCAACCTATTTCCACTTCCACGTGGATGTCTTTCGTCTGGGCCAGTTCAAGAGGCACCACTGTGCCCTGGATTAGCTGGCCATCGACCTTCAACCTGGTATAGTTGCCTGCACCGATCCGGCGCACCCGGATGTGGTAAGTGCTGCCTCGATAGACCCGGTGAACGGTAAAACCCTTCCAGTCATCTGGGATAACTGGAGCGACCTGCAAGCCATCGTGTGTCGGGCGGATACCCAGGATCCACTGCGTGATCGCCACGTAATTCCATGCTGCTGTTCCGCTCAACCACGAGTTCTTGGCTTCTCCATGAGTCGTAGCGTCTTTGCCAGCGATCATCTGTGCGTACACGTAAGGCTCGCTGCGGTGCACTTCACTGATCGATTCGCGCGCCGAAGGGTTGATACGCAGGTAATAATCGAATGCCCGGTCGCCCCGCCCCAGGCACGCCTCCGCAATCATGATCCAGGGATTGGTATGGCAAAAGATGCCAGCGTTTTCTTTATATCCTGGCGGATAAGTAGAAATCTCACCCAGGTGCAAATAATAGCGCGTGAAAGCTGGCTGGTGAAGCACGATCCCATGTGGTGTCGCCAGGTGCTCTCGCACTGCATCCAACGCTAGCCCGGCGCGCTCATCCTCCAATCCAATCCCAGCCATTACACACACACCCTGCGGCTCGATGAATATCTGCCCCTCTTCACACACCTGAGAGCCCAATTTCGCCCCAAAATCATCGTAAGCCCGCAGGAACCAGTTTCCATCCCAGCCATGCCGCTCCACTGTGGCTTGCATCTGCGCCGCTGCCTGTCGATACTCGCTCGCTTGCTCCCGCAGCCCGCGTTTTTCGGCGATCTCCACCATTTCGTTAGCAGCCAGGACAAATAACCCGGCAATCAATACCGACTCCGCTATTTTGCCATCTTTATTCGTTGTTGTCTGGAAAGATTCCCCCGGTTCCGTAGAAAAGGCGTTCAAATTCAAGCAGTCATTCCAATCGGCTCGGCCAATCAAAGGCAGCCCATGCGGCCCCAGGCGATCCAGGGTATATCGAAGGCTGCGCTGCAAGTGTTCATAGAGCGGCTGTTCGCTGCCCGGGCGGTTATCATACGTCACCAGTTCATCCAGGATGCCATAATCACCGCTCTCTTTCAAATAGGCTGCCACGCCCAGCACCAACCACAACGGGTCATCGTTGAAATTGCCTCCTACGGCATCATTGCCGCGCTTGGTCAAGGGCTGGTATTGGTGATAGGCTCCACCCGTCTCCAGTTGCGTCGCCGTCAGGTCCAGGATGCGCTCGCGGGCGCGCTCTGGCACCATGTGCACAAATCCCAACAGGTCCTGGTTGGAATCGCGGAAGCCCATGCCGCGCCCAATACCTGACTCAAAGTAGGAGGCCGAACGCGACATATTGAACGTTACCATGCACTGGTATGCATTCCAGATATTCACCATCCGGTTGGTATGCTCGTCAGGGGTTTCCACCTGCATCATCCCAACCAAAGAATCCCAATAAGTCGCCAGGGCCTGGAAAGCCACCTGGATGTTTTCTGCGTTTAACCAACGCTCGATCACCGGTTTGACAGTTGCCTTGTTCACAAACTGCGAACCAGGCGGGTCGAACTTCATCTCGCGCGGGTTCTCGTGGTAGCCCAAAACGAAGATGATCCGTTGCGTTTCGCCTGCCTGCAGTGATATCTTCGTTTGGTGCACACCCACTGGGGCCCAGCCATGCGCCACCGAGTTGCTGCACCACCCCTGCCTCACGGCAAGTGGTCGCTCGAAACTGCCATAAGGTCCCAAAAAGGCCTCCCTTTGGGTTTCAAAGCCAGCCAGGGGCATGGAACAGGCGAAAAAGGCAAAGTGATCTCTCCGCTCACGGTACTCTGTTTTATGATAGATTACTCCCTCTTCAATTTCCACCTCGCCTGTATTGAAGTTGCGCTGGAAATTGCTGCTGTCATCCAGCCCATCCCACAGGCAAAACTCGACCGAAGAAAACACCGAGAGATCAGCAGGTTGCTGGCGTTGGTTGGTAAGCGCCAGTTCCCAAATCTCAAGAGTCTCTCCCAGCGGCACAAAATAACGCATTTGCGCCCGGATGCCCGCCTTTACAGACTCGATTTTCGTATATCCCATCCCATGCCGGCACTCATATTGATCCAACGGCTCACGCACAGGCTGCCAGGTAGGCGACCAAAAAGCCCCATTCTGTTCGTCGCGCAGATAAATATACCTGCCTCCTGAATCGAACGGGACGTTGTTATAGCGATAGCGAGTAATGCGCCGCAGTCGGGCATCACGGTAAAAGGAGTACCCACCCGCAGTATTGGAGATTAATCCAAAGTACGCCTCGCATCCCAGGTAATTGATCCACGGTAGTGGCGTATCTGGCTGAGTGATCACATATTCACGATTCGCATCATCGAAATTTCCAAAACGCATCAGCATTGCCCTCCAAGGTAAATTAAGATAAATTCATTCCACATGAAGCCCGTACGACAAGTTCAGTCGGTAAAATCACCCTGCGCGGCGCCATTTGCGGATTTTCAATCCGCTCGATCAACATCTCCGCCGCCAAGCTTCCCAGGTGTTGAATCGGCTGGCGAATGGTGGTCAAAGGCGGATCAGCATGTGCTGCGAAAGGCATATCATCAAACCCCACCACCGCTACATCCTCTGGGACTCTCAGACCCGCCTCTCGGATCGCCCGCAGCGCCCCAATTGCCATTGCATCACTGGCAGCGAAAATCGCGTCCGGGGATACTTGTAACAACCGCCGGGCGGCATAGTAGCCCCCAATTTCGGTGAAATCGGCTTCGACCTGGAAAACTGGTAAAGGCGTCAGGCCGCGCAGTTGCAATGCCTCAAGATACCCCCAACGGCGCTCGAGCCCCACGCGTGTACTATCGGATCCATGAATTGCCGCCACGCGCTTATGTCCCAGGCGTAGCAAGTGCAGCACTGCCTCCCTGGCACTGCTGGCATTGTCTATGTCTACACAATAGCCGCATTCTTTTTTCGGATGTTGGCCCACCAGTACATAAGGCACCTGGTCATCCTCCAGAGCCTGCACCATGAAATCACTAGGCAATGCCGAGGTAATCAACAGACCATCTACCAAACCACCATGCAAAATCTGGTTGGTCATCCTTTGCTCATCGTTGGCTTCGATCAACCACAGCATCAGGCTGTAATCGCGCACATCGCAAGCCGCAGTAACTCCTTCGATCAATACGGAAAAATAGGGATCGGCAAACAACCGCGCCACGCCGCGCGGGATCACCAGGCCCAATATGCGCATGCGCCCGCCCGCCAGGCTGCGCGCCGCCCGGTTGGGCTGGAAACCCAATTCATCGATCACACGTTGTACGCGCCGGCGCGTGGCTTCGCGCACATCCGGATCATCATTGATTACACGCGAGACCGTCGAACGAGAAACGTGTGCCAGTTTAGCAATCTCTTCGAGCGTAGGCATGCTTCCATCCTGGAAGCGCTCCCGATTTCTTATCGCAATTCACTGGACGCATAACGATAATCTCTGCCGTTTACACGCACAAAAACCATATAAAAACCACTGGGAAGCCTATAATTGGGAGCGCTCCCAATTATGATACCCCCATGCGTTGAAGTTGTCAATGAATCCAATCTTGGATACGAATGATGATCTGTTGTACGATATCCACACTCTGCTGCATGATATCCAACAGAATGGATCAGGTGGTCAACCTTGCCCTGTCTCAGTCTCCGTACCAGTTCTTGAGCATTTCCTGCACCGAGCGCGTCATCTCTACCGAGAAGTCCGACGTAAACTTTCGCAAATAGTTGAACTGAACCACATTTTGAGCGCCATTCGGGTAATCGCGCCGCTCGAAAGAGCCCGGACCAAAAGGCCGGTGCAGATCGCCCAACTCCTCCGCAGAAAAGCGCCGGTATTGGTTGCGCTGCACGATAAATTTCCTATCGAAGCGCGCCACCTGCTTGCCCTGCGGCTTTTCTGCCGGTTTGCCAAAGCACAACAGCGCCGCCGGAAAAGTGTACCGCGGCAAGGCAAACAGATCCCGGTGAACTTCCCAATTTTCCAGGATGTCGCCGATATAGCACGAGCCAATGCCTAACGCCTCGGCTGCGACCACCGCCGTTTGCGCTGCAATCAAAGCGTCCATCATCGCTAACATCAGGTCGCCTTCGCCTGGGCGGCGCGGCGTCACGCCCAGTTCCTTCGCGCGCGCCTGGCTGCCTGCCGCATCGTAAAGATCCACCCAGCGCTGGTAATCAGCCAGAAAGAACAACACATAAGGCGCGGTTGCAATAAAAGGCTGGTTGTCGCAGGTTACCGCCAGGCGATTCTTTAGCGCCTGCTCTTCAACTTCAATAATGGTGTATAACATCATCGCCCCGGCAGTCGGCGCGCGCATCGCCGCCTGCAAAATGGCATCTTTTTCTTCCTGCGTCAAAGGCGTGGGGGCATATTTCCGAATAGAACGACGGTTTTGAAGCAGTTCAAGTGTAGGATTCATTTCTACCTCGTTATTTGGGAGATACTGTATTACTCTATCTATGGGTTAGAAAATGAGCCGATAGGGCCTTGACAAAATGGCCGTTCACTGCGAATCTTTGTGTATCCAAAAGCACAAAGGAGCACATTATGAACGGCCTAACCAACTATATCACAA